>CBFIAJ010000001.1:0-9611 GCA_965660515.1 Flavobacteriales bacterium
TATAGTTCCTTTCGAGCTGAACGACAATGAAAAAGCAAAAGGGAAAACGCTTGAAGATCCTGAGGTGCGCAACCGAATTGTGACCGACTCTTTTCAGTCGGCCCTGAATGCGAACCCATCACCAATTTACCGCAAATCACATGCAAGCCGAGTAACACTGGGGAATTTTGATGATGATCTACACAGGATTAAAGAGGTAGACTGGATTATGGAAGTCGTTGTGGAACGACTCGATATCAAAAAGCAAGTCTTCGATAAAGTAGAGCAACATAGAAAACCGGGAACTCTTATTTCGAGTAATACGTCCGGGATACCGATTCATCTGATGCTCGAAGGTCGCTCAGACGATTTCAAAAAGCATTTTTGCGGAACGCACTTCTTTAACCCACCGCGTTATTTAAGACTTTTTGAGATTATCCCAACTCCGGAAACCGATCCGGAAATTGTTGATTTTCTTTTAGAATACGGCGACCTATTTTTGGGTAAAACGACGGTTTTAGCGAAAGATACACCTGCATTTATTGCAAACAGAATTGGCGTTTACGGAATAATGAGTTTGTTCCATAGTATTAAATCGCTCGGACTCACCGTTGAAGAGGTCGATAAGCTAACGGGCCCCGTTTTGGGTCGACCAAAATCGGCGACCTTCCGTACCTCCGATGTTGTCGGGCTCGATACCTTAGTTCACGTAGCGAACGGATTAAAATCGGCGGTTCCAAATGATGAGAAAAACGCTCTTTTTGAGCTGCCCGATTTTATTAACCACATGGTGGAAAATAAATTATTAGGTTCGAAAACGGGTGCTGGCTTTTATAAGAAAGTTCGGAAAGAAGACGGATCCTCTGAAATTGTAACGCTCGATTTAGAATCACTTGAATACAGACCGAAGCAACGAGCGAAGTTTGCTACGCTTGATTTAACCAAAACGGTTACGGATCTCAAAGAGCGTATTCCAATTCTTGTGAATGGAAAAGATAAAGCAGGCGAGTTCTACAGAAAGAGCTTCGCCGGTTTGTTTTCCTACGTGAGTCACCGCATTCCCGAAATATCCGACGATATTTTCCGAATCGATGACGGAATGAAGGCCGGCTTTGGTTGGGAACTAGGCCCATTTGAATACTGGGATTTAGTCGGATTGCAAAAAGGGTTGGACTTAATTGAACAGGAAGGAGATACTGCAGCGCCGTGGGTTCATGACATGGTTGCTTCAGGACGTACTTCTTTTTACGAAGTCAAAGACAGTAAACTGGAATACTATTCGATTCCTGACAAAGGATTGAAGCCCGTTCCAGGTCAAGAAGGCTTTATTATTCTCGATCGAATTCGACCGAGTACGACGGTATGGGAAAATGCCGACAGCGTCATTGAAGATTTGGGAGACGGAATCCTGAATTTCGAGTTCAGATCGAAAATGAACACACTCGGTGCCGGAGTCATTCAGGGAATGAACAAGGCGATTGACCTTGCAGAAAGCGAATACCGCGGATTGGTCATAGGAAACCAAGCGGCTAATTTTTCAGTCGGAGCCAACCTCGGCATGGTGTTTATGATGGCAATTGAGCAAGATTACGACGAATTGAATTTTGCTATTAAGTCGTTCCAGGACACCGTAATGCGCGTTCGATATTCGGGCATACCTGTGGTGGTAGCCCCTCACGGTATGACCCTCGGTGGTGGTTGTGAAATCACCTTACATGCGGATCGAGTGCAAGCGGCTGCGGAAACCTATGTCGGACTTGTCGAGTTCGGAGTAGGAGTAATACCCGGAGGTGGAGGTACTAAAGAAATGACCTTAAGAGCCGCCGATCGGTATATGAAAGATGATGTAGAGCTCAATGCCCTGCGCGAATACTACTTAAATATCGGAATGGCCAAAGTAGCCACTTCGGCCGGTGAGGCATTTGACCTCCATATTCTGAGAGAAGGACAAGATCAAATTTCCCTGAATAAAGACCGACAAATTGCAGATGCCAAGGCAGCGGCCATTGAATTGGCTGATTTAGGGTATACCCAACCGCCAGCTCGAAAGGTAAAGGTACTCGGGAAGCAAGCTCTTGGGATGTTCTACATCGGTGCACACGCCATGCAGTCGGGTCATTACATCAGCGAGCACGATGCACTTATTTCGCGCAAGTTGGCCTATGTAATGGCTGGGGGTGATTTGAGTGAACCAACCATGGTTACGGAGCAATACCTGCTCGATTTGGAACGGGAGGCTTTCTTATCTCTTTGTGGAGAACGCAAAACGTTGGAGCGTATCCAGCATATGTTGAAAACGGGAAAACCTTTGCGCAATTAATAGTGAACGATTGAATTCGAATAAAATGGAAGCATACATAGTTAAAGGATATAGAACAGCGGTAGGAAAATCATCGAGAGGCTCGTTTAAATTTAAACGTCCCGATGAATTGGCCGCTGAAACCATTCAAGGTTTAATGAAGGCAGTTCCAGAACTCGATCCTACTCGGATCGATGACTTGATAGTAGGAAATGCAATGCCAGAAGCGGAACAAGGGCTCAATGTCGGGCGCTTGATTTCACTCATGGCGTTGGATACGGTAGATGTTCCTGGAATGACGGTAAATCGTTATTGCAGTTCAGGTATCGAAACCATCGCTCTGGCAACCGCCAAGATTAAAAATGGCATGGCCGATTGCATTATCGCTGGTGGCGTAGAAAGCATGAGCTACATTCCTATGGGAGGTTATAAAGTCACGCCGAATTTAGGCGTGGCGCAAAATAATCCCGATTGGTATTTTTCAATGGGGCTAACGGCCGAAGCGGTAGCACAAGAATTCAACGTGTCTCGTGAGGACCAAGATGAGTTCGCGTACAAATCGCATATGAAAGCCTTATCTGCCATTAGTGAAGGACGTTTTAAAGACGATATCCTACCGATTGAGGTAGAAAAAGTATTCCTCGATGAAAACGAAAAACGCCAAGCGACGAAGTACACGGTAGACACAGATGAAGGGCCGCGAGCCGGTACAAGCATTGAAGCGTTGGCCAAACTAAGACCTGTATTTGCGCAAGGGGGCAGCGTAACCGCTGGAAATTCCTCTCAAACATCAGATGGAGCAGCTTTTGTAATTGTTATGAGCGAGCGCATGGTAAATGAACTCAACATAAAGCCTATTGCTCGCTTGGTGAGTTACGCGGCTATGGGTGTAGAGCCGCGAATTATGGGAATTGGACCGGTTAAAGCAATACCTGCTGCGCTGAAACAAGCAAATATGAAACTTGGCGATATCGACCTTGTCGAGCTTAATGAAGCCTTCGCATCTCAGTCGCTGGCCGTGATTCGGGAGGTGGGTCTTGATCCGAATATTGTAAATGTAAACGGAGGAGCCATTGCTTTGGGTCATCCGCTCGGATGCACTGGAGCCAAGTTAAGCGTTCAGTTATTCAACGAAATGGAGCGTAGAAAAAACAAATACGGGATGGTTACTATGTGTGTAGGAACAGGACAAGGAGCCGCCGGTATTTACGAGTATTTAGCATAAACAGAATTTAATAGATCAAATAGTCATGGCACTTAGAGGAGGAGAATTTTTAATAAAAGACGCACGCCCAAACGAGATCTTCATTCCCGAAGATTTTAATGAGGAGCAGCGCATGATGGCGGATAGCGCCACGGAGTTTATCGATAAAGAAGTAATGCCAGAGCGCGAACGCTTTGAAAAGAAGGATTACGCTTGGACCGAAGAGCTGATGAAAAAACTCGGCGAAATGGGGTTTTTGGGTATCGGAGTGCCCGATCAGTACGGCGGACTCGGAATGGACTTTAACACCACCATGTTAATCTGCGACCGTATAAGCGGAATTAGCGGATCACTTTCAACCGCCTATGGGGCTCATACCGGAATTGGAACCCTTCCGATTTTACTCTATGGGAATGAAGAGCAGAAAATGAAATACCTACCCAAATTGGCAACGGGTGAATGGATGGGCTGTTACTGCCTTACTGAACCGGGAGCGGGTTCTGATGCGAACTCGGGAAAAACCACCGCGAAATTGACCGAGGACGGAAAAGACTACGTCATTAACGGTCAAAAAATGTGGATCTCAAACGCAGGATTTGCGGATCTCTTCATCGTTTTTGCACGCATTGAAGACGATAAAAACATTACTGCTTTCATCGTTGAAAAGGGAACGGAAGGACTCCAACTCAACGAAGAAGAAGAGAAAATGGGAATTAAGTCTTCGAGTACACGTCAAGTGTTCTTTAATGACGTAAAAGTACCCGTTAGTCATATGCTTAGCGACCGTGAGAACGGATTTAAAATCGCAATGAACGCGTTAAACGTGGGGCGTATCAAGCTAAGTGTAGCTTGTATGGATAGTGCCCGACGTGTCACTTCTTTGTCTGTTCAGTACGCGAATGAGCGCCACCAATTTGGTCAGCCCATTGCGCAGTTCGGTGCTATTAAATCGAAATTGGCCGAAATGGCTTCAAAGGCGTATGCATCGGAGTCGTTGACCTATCGTGCTGGCCAAGATATTGAAGACAATATCAATCGCCTCCTAGCGGAGGGAGCTTCACCGCAAGAAAGTAAGCTCAAAGGAGTAGAGGAGTACGCAATTGAATGTGCAATCGCAAAAGTGCACGGATCAGAAACCATCGATTTTATTACAGACGAAGGGGTTCAAATTTATGGCGGAATGGGATTCTCTGCAGATGCTCCAATGGATGCGGCATACCGAGATGCTCGAATTGCACGAATTTATGAGGGGACCAATGAAATCAATCGGATGCTCACCGTTGGGATGATTCTCAAAAAGGCGTTGAAAGGGGAATTGGATTTGATGACTCCGGCTATGGAAGTAGCCAATGAATTGATGTCGATTCCGAGTTTTGACACCCCCGATTATAGCGATCTGCTTGCAGCGGAAATTGAAGTACTCGCTAAATTGAAGAAGTCTATTCTTATGGTTGCCGGAAAGGCAGTAGAAACCCTTGGAACGGAAATAGAAAACGAGCAGCAAATAATGATGAACATTGCGGACATGATTATCGAAACTTATGCCGTTGAAAGCTCTATTCTACGCACATTGAAACTGGCCGAAAAGGATGGGCCAGAAAAGGTGCAAGGTCAGGCCGCGATGACACAATTGTATACCTACCACGCCATCGATAAAGTGGCGAGTGCTGGACGTGAGGCCATTGGTAGCTTTGCCGAAGGAGACGACCGTCAATTATTAATGATGGGGCTGAAGAGGTTTACAAAACCAATGAATTTAAATATTCGCGATACCCGAAGAAAAATCGCGGATATGCTCATTGACGAGAACAAATACTGCTTTTCTATTTAAGCGAGGTCATTTGTTTTGGTTCTGCGAAAGTCCCGGTGTAGTGTCCGGGACTTTTTTTTGCGTTTATTTTTCAACTCCTTTTGCTTTTCGCACTGCACCGCATTAGTATGTATCTTCGCCCCATGGAGGTGATTCGATTTAGTTTGAAGAACGGAATAAGGGTAGTTCATTTGCCGATGAATAGGCCTGTTGCGCATTGCGGTATTTTCATCAACGCCGGAAGTAGAGATGAATCGGAACGCGAACAAGGAATGGCACATTTTATTGAGCATATGATGTTCAAGGGAACTCAGAAAAGAAAGGCCTACCATATTCTGAGTAGAATGGAAGACGTCGGTGGCGAATTAAATGCGTTCACCGGGAAAGAAGACACGACGCTCCACGCTTCATTTTTACATGAATACTTTCCCAGAGCGATAGAACTCTTGAGTGATATTTTATTGAATCCGGCTTTCCCCGAAAAGGAGATTCAGAAAGAAAAAGCGGTGGTTATCGATGAAATTCAGAGCTACAAGGATGCACCGGGAGAACTTATTTTCGACGATTTTGAAGAGCTTTTGTTTCCCGATGACGCCATAGGTCGGAATATATTGGGAACGCCAAAAAAAGTAAGAGCGTTTAAAGGGCCCATGTTGCACGAATTTCGCCAAAGGCGTTATGCCGCATCGGAAATCGTATTTGCGAGTGTCGGTAACATCTCGGAAGCGAAGCTGCGGAAGTATTTAGAGCAGTATTTGGGTGAAAGGGAACTTCCGGCCGCTAGGCCGAAAATGAGGCCCAGTTTAACGGCCTACCGGCCCGAAAAGAAACTTGTTAAAAAGAAAACTTTTCAAAGTCATTGCGTCATTGGAAATCGTTGCTACAACGCCTTTGATGAGCGTCTCACAGCTATGGCGCTCTTGAACAATTTATTGGGCGGACCAGGAATGAATTCGCGGCTCAACCTAAATATTCGCGAACGATACGGATTTACTTATCATATTGAAAGTTACTATCAGGCGTATTCCGATTCCGGCGTTTTTGGAATCTATCTGGGAACCGATAAAGGTCAGATGGCTCGTTCGATTGAATTGGTCGAAAAAGAATTGAAGGGCTTATCCGAAAAGCCATTGGGAATCTTGCAATTGAGCAAAGCGAAAAAGCAATTATTGGGGCAGTTGGCCATCGCCACCGAAAACAATGGAAGCCTCATGTTGGCATTGGGCAAAAGCGTTCTTCAACGCGATGAGGTAGAACGTTTGGAAGAACTCACTTTGAGAGTGGAACAAGTGAGCGCCTCGGATGTCATAGAAATCGCTCGGGATGTATTTGATCGCAACCAACTCAGTACCTTAATTTATCAAGCGAAGTAACATGGATTTTCTAGACCCAAAGATTGAGGCTTACGCCGAAAAACACACCAGTCCCGAAAGCGAAATGCTTTATAAAGTAAATCGGGAAACCCACATGAAGGTGTTGAATCCGCGCATGTTGAGCGGTCATTTACAGGGGCAAATGTTGCGTATGATTTCGATGATGGTTCAACCTAAGTTCATACTTGAAGTGGGCACGTATACGGGTTATAGTGCTTTGTGCATGCTCGATGGCCTGCGGCCGGATGGTGAACTGCACACTATTGATGTTGATGAAGAATTGGCCGATCGCAGCCAGGCCTATTTTGATGAAGCCTCTAATGGAGGTCGAATTAAGGCTCACTTGGGAGAGGCAAAAGAACTTTTGAAAGATTTGAAAAGACCTTGGGACCTTGTTTTTCTGGATGCGGATAAGGCCAATTATTCGAATTATTACGATTTGGTAATCGAGCAGATTCGGCCGGGTGGATATATTATGGCCGACAACGTTTTGTGGAGTGGAAAAGTGATTCAAGAGGTGAAGACTGATGATGCCGATACAATAGGTTTAATTGAATTCAACCAAAAAATTCAAAACGATGACCGTGTAGAAAACATCCTTTTGCCTCTTCGGGACGGATTAATGATTGGGAGAAAGCGAAATTAGAGTTTTGACTTGTATTTTTTCTTAGTTAAGTTTTTGTAATTTCATTCCTTAATCCAAAACTTTTATCTATGAGAAAATTCTACACTCTTCTATTTAGCTTGTTTGCGGCTTTTGCCTTGAACGCGCAAAATGACACATTAATCCACATGACTTTCGATGATGACGATACTTTAGACATTCAAGTCGGTGCTCCATCGGGAAACGATGATCCTTTTTGGATTAACTTGGATCAAGATGGTATTGGAGACGGAAATGGACGACCTCAAGAATGGTTCCTTTCTTTGGGATATGCGGACGCCGATTCGTCGAACATTGTATTGGCCTCGAGCTCTTGGTTAGTTGGGTTTGCCCCGGGTAATCGTAACTACTTCATATCTCCTCAATTACATTTGGGTTCTGGACCCGCAGAATTGACATGGGCATCTGCACCGCGCCAAACGCCGTTGTATCTTGATGGTTATGCTGTGGTAGTTTCAACTACTGATAATCTTGAATCGAGTTTTACTGATACCTTGTTCAGGGCGGCACAATATCTTGGTGGTGCATCGGGCGGTGGTCCAGTAAGTCCAGTGCCTAGCTTTAACGATTATGATTTTTCGGCCGGATGGGTTCACGGTTTTGATGGCAATTCGATTCAGCTAGATGACGCGGCTGATTCAACGCGGTTTATTGGTGAGTTAGTTCAGCATTCAGCTGATTTATCAGCGTATTCTGATCAATCGATCCATATTGCTTTCATTCACAATTCGGATGACGACAATTTGATATCCATTGACAATATCCTAGTCACTGGAACTAATGCCGCTAGTATTGAAGAAGATGCCTTGAAAGGATCAATCCAAATGTTCCCGAATCCAACTACAGATGTATTGAATGTATCTTTTGAATTACCCGTGAGTTCAGAAGTGAACGTATCCATTACGGATATCACAGGACGTACCCTATACACACAATCATATGGTGATATGATTCCAGGTGAGCATACGTTCACGCAGTCTGTTTCGGATTACGCCGCTGGCTCTTATTTCATCACTATTGAAGCGCTTGGAACAACCTTTACGAATTCGTTCGTAGTGCAGTAAGAATAAAACAAGTATTTTTAACTCAAGGCCTCTCGATTTTTCGGGAGGCCATTTTTGTAAAATATAATTACGCCGATAACTTCGTCGGATTGATTTTACTAACTTTACATCTTAATTACTCTTTTACTTTTTAATAAACTTTCTATGAAAAGATTCTACTCTTTAGTGTTAGGTCTTGTTTTTATTGCAAGCACAAGTATGGTAATGGGACAAAACAGAGCCTTTACCACGTCTACCAAAACTTTTGACGCATCCTTTTTAAACACCCGTGTCCCTACCGACACATTAGCTCCTGGTACAGCTTCTGCATGGAGTCTTGTAGGTTCAGTAAACGGAGGATATGTGGTTGGAATTAACGGATACGGTGATTTAGCGAAAGCACAGTACTTTTTAGTCCAAGATGCCTACAATGTAGAAGGCGGACTCTTTTGGTTTGGCGCGAAACAAGTTGGAGGCGACGGTACCATTTCATTCAATTTATATGATATGGATGGAACGGCGGCTACAACGAATAGTATGACGGATTTCGGACCCGGAACAATTCTTGCTACGGAGTCTGAGTCAATGAGTGCAATTGATACTTCTGGTTCATTGGCTTCAGCGCATGTGCATTTATTTGCCGCTCCTGTCACAGTAAACACCGACTACGCATTGGGTGTTGGATTTGCTGGTGCGCTTGCGGGTGATACAATTGGAATGGTTCACTCTGCTGATGGCGATGACCAAGGATTAAATAGCTCATATGAACTTTGGTCTGATGGCACGAGCTGGCACAGTATGTTTGAAGCATGGCCGTTGGATATTTTCTTCGGAATCTTCCCAATCGTTGACCTTTCTGTAGTTAGTATTGAAGAGCAGCAGTTTATCAATGGGGTAAAAGCTCAAGTATATCCAAATCCTGCTGTTAGTCAGGCAAACTTGAAGTTTGAAATCCAGAATAGCTCAGACGTACAAATCGTGATTTACGATGCTACCGGTCGTGTTTTGATGAACACGGATCTAGGTACGCTTACAGCTGGATCACACGAGCTTCCATTAGCTATAGATAATTGGTCTAACGGCGTATACTATTACTCAGTAATTGCTGGAAACTATGCAAATAGCTTAACAAGCAAGTTCATCTTGTCTAAATAAGATATTCAAGACATATTCTGTCGTAACTTGAAAAGCCTTCCCATAATTTTGGGAAGGCTTTTTTTTGTTCTGTTAATCAGATTA
>CBFIAJ010000001.1:9621-187786 GCA_965660515.1 Flavobacteriales bacterium
TCTCGGTGCTTTTCGTGCGTGGCACAAAACGACACCTTGTTTTTTATAGTTTTGACAGCCCAGTATTGACCGGCCTATTTCTCCGAAACGGACGATTCATTATAAGTGTGTTCTTGGTTGAATTACTCTTTGGACTCCATACCTGCAGCGAATAACCGCCCGAATAACTCGTACTTAGAACCCGGATTTGCCAATGTCGATTCAAGCAATCAAGTTTTGGCATCGAGCAGTTGGCTAGATTTATTCCAGCTAGGAAACCGTAATTACCTAATTTCTCCCGGATTCTACTTGCCCGACGCAAGCGCTGAGTTATCATGGTACTCTGCGAGTTGGCATACTCCTGTCGATTTGGATGGCTAGACCGTTTTACTTTCAACAACGGACAATCGTAGAGCATCTTTTACGGATACGTTGTTTCGCGTGGCTCAATATATAGGTGCGTTATCAGAGCCTGATTCTTCGAGCCCCGTGCCTGCTTTTAACAATTATCGTTTCAGTGAAGGGTTTATAAAGGGTTAAGATGGAACCTATATTGAATTTGATGGCGATTCAACAGATTTTAAAGGCGTTTTGTAGCCTCATTCAGTTTCATTGGCTCAATACGGTTGCGATACGGTTCATATTGCTTTTTTGCACGACAGTGACGACGACAACCTTATTTCCTTGGATAACCCTCTGCTAAAAGGAACCCGGGTAATCGATCTCAATGAAAGCGAATTGAATTCTTTGGTTCTTTTTCATAACCCTGCGAGAACAGAAGTTAATGTTCGATTCTATTCCAAAGTAGTAGGCATTGCGAATTACCAAATTTTAGATATCAAAGGAAAAGTGATTCAATCGGGGGAACATGGCTCTTTTATGCCGGGTAATCACACTATAATGATTCCGTTGATGATCAATGCTACTGGAAATTATATCTTAAGCTTTCACATCGGAAGTGAATCTTATACGCAGAGTATAGTGGTAGAGTAAGAGTTGTGATTTATAGAAATGGATTCATTTGTACTGGCGTGCACAATTCTTTACCTTCCCCTGTTAACCTCGAAACCCAACGTCTTTCATTGAACGAGCGTCTTTTTAATATGCGATGGAAACTCATCTTTTTAGGGATCCTCATGCTGTCATTACCAAAAGTGACGACGGCCTGGCATATTGTGGGTGGAGAAATCTATTATGAGTGCATTGGGAACGATGATTATATCATTACCCTAAAAGTTTATCGCGACTGTAATTCGCAGGGAGCGCCTTTTGATAACCCAGCAGCGGTCGGCGTTTACGACTCGTTAGGAACGCTGGTTACAACCGTTTTAATGAGTTCTCCGGCGATTACGAATGTGCCGCCCTACATCAATAATCCCTGTCTTACGAGTCCTCCCAACGTATGCGTGGAAGAAGGTATTTACGCGGAAATTGTGAATTTACCTCCAATCGCAGGTGGATACACCTTGGTTTATGAACGCTGTTGTAGGAACGCCAGTATTAACAATATCTTTTTGCCCTCTGAGCAAGGAGCGACCTACGCTACTCAAATACCGGGACCACCGTATCATTGTAACAATTCGGCTTTTTTCACGAATTTCCCACCAATTGTACTCTGTACAAACGATACTTTAAATTTTGACCATAGTGCAACGGATGTCGACGGTGATTCACTGTATTATGAATTTGCAACCCCATACAACGGAGGGAGTCAAATGAACCCTGCGCCTAATCCGCCGGCACCGCCCCCTTTTCCTTTCATAATTTGGCAACCAGCCTATTCTATTAATTACCCCATCGACGCGAATCCGGCTTTTACCATTGATTCGTTGACAGGATTACTAACGGGATCACCAACAACCATTGGGCAATATGTGCTCACTGTGGTGGCGAAAGAATATCGTAATGGCGTTTTATTAACCTCGAACAGACGCGATTTTCAGTTCAATACGGCCATTTGTTTGTCGGCAACCCAAGCGGGAATTGCTCCTCAAAGTCAATTTTGTAATGGCTTAACGTTTAATTTCCAGCACGCGAGCACGTATACAAGTTATTGGTTATGGGATTTTGGAGACCCTACCACGACTACAGATTCAAGTACTGCACCGAATCCGAGTTACGTATATCCGGATACGGGCACTTATACGGTTACTTTAATTGCGAATCCCGGTTGGCCTTGTGCGGATACCATATCAGCTCAAGTAGAGATTTCAGAAGCGCTTCCGATGGACTTCACTTTCGGTGGTGTAAGTTGTGTGGTTGGGAATCAAATAGATTTTACCGTGCTATCACAGCATAGTCCGGATGCAGTGTATGACTGGGATTTCGGAGACGGAACGGTTAGTACCGATAAAAACCCGAGTAAATCGTTTACCAGTGCCAATGATTATATTGTGGCGCTCACCATATCGGAGAACAATTGTGTATCTACGCTAACCGATACGGTAACCATATTTCCATTAATTGAACCTCAATTTAGAAATGAGCCCGTAGTAGGCTGTGCGCCCTTCACCTATGAGTTCGTCGACTCCACAAACACATGGGTTAATGTAGCTCACTTGTGGGAGTTTGGAGACGGTCAGGCCAGTACTTTAGCCAGTCCTGTTCACACGTATAATTTCCCGGGTGTTTATGATGTACGTTATACTTTAACTGTTTTAGAAGGTTGCGTGGATACCTTAACCTTTGTTATGGAAGACATGGTGACCGTGGAACCTTCGCCAACGGCCGGATTTACTGTAGACCCGCCAATTACCTCATTCTTTGATCCTGTCGTAAGCGTCTATGACAATAGCCTCGGGGCTTACTGGGTTGAATACTACATGGGTGATAGTTCTTATTATACGACCAATAATTTCGAGCATCGTTATTTCGATGACGGTAATTACGAGGTTATGCAGGTTGTTGGAAATGAATACGGTTGTACGGACACCTTGATTAAGACGGTCGTCGTAAAACCGGAGTATTTATTATATGTCCCAAATGTTTTTACGCCGAACGGAGACGGCATGAACGAGTGGTTTTTGCCGAAAGTATTTGGAGAAGTAAACTACGAGTTTACAATTTACAGCCGATGGGGAAAACGACTTTTTGCTACTACTTCCGTAAATGAAGGTTGGAATGGCTCGGACGACAAAGGAAGAGCGGCACCACAAGACGTCTATATGTGGGTGGTAAAAGTCTTTGATGTGGACGGCAATTACCATCGTGAAGAAGGAACTTTTACGTTAATTCGCTGATTCTTTTACAACTGAATCTTTTTACTCAAAGTTTGAAAGCGCGCTACTAATAGCACGGCCGAAATGGTTAATCCGGCCGCTAGGCCGTACCAAACACCTTTTGCCTGATAACCCAATTCAAACGCCAAATAGTACCCTAGGGGAATTCCAATGACCCAATAAGCAAACAGGGTAATGACCGTGGGTATGCGCACATCTTCGAGGCCTCTTAAGGCGCCCAAAGCGACCACTTGAATTCCGTCGCTTAACTGAAAAGCTGCCGCGATGAGTAGAAGTCCGACCGCCGTATCAATCACAAACGGATCATCGATATACAGGTTCGCCAACCAATTCCCTTGCGACATGAAGAGAATACCTGAGACAGCCATCATGATCATGGATAATGTAATGGCTGAAAAGGCAGCGCGCCTCAAATTTATTCGATCTTGAAAACCGCGCTGATTTCCCACCCGAATCGTTGCCGCCGCCCCCAATCCACTGGCCATCATATAGCTCAAAGATGCCAGGTTGAGAGCGATCTGATGAGCGGCCAAAGAGCCGGCGTTGATTTGGCCAATCCAAATGGCGGCAATAACGAAGGCTCCGATTTCAAAAAGCATTTGAAGAGAGGTGGGTATACCCAGCTGTAAGAGTCTTCCGAAGTTATCGCGGCGCCAAGGCATCGCGAAGAAGTACGGCCTAAACGGCCTGAATATCTTTGATTTCCACAAATAGTAGCCGATGGCAGCGACCATAATAAAGCGACTGATTAACGTAGCGTAACCAGCTCCGTTTAATCCCATCGCTGGAAGTCCCCACTTTCCATAAATGAAAAGGTAATTGAGACCAATATTCAGCACGTTGGCCGATAGAGAAATCAACATGGGCTGAAAGGTGTGCGACAAACCTTCCATAAATTGTCGGAATGCCTGAAATACCATCAAAGGCAGCATGGATAGCGTAATTATACTCAGATACGGATACGATAATCGGAGTACTTCAGGCTCTTGGTCGAGCGATCCAAAATAGGGCCACAGCATAAACATGAGCGCGACCAGAACCACAGTGGTTATGAGGTTGAGCGCCAAAGAATGCCGGAAAATGGAACCAATTAATCGACTCTTTTTTTCACTGTGCGCCCGTGCGACAATAGGCGTGAGTGCCTGGGATATTCCGTAGCCAATAACAAAAATCACTACCCAGATACTGTTTCCCAAGGCCGCCGCGGCCAGCGGCTCCGTGCCCAACCGACCAACCATGACACTATCGGCAACACCGACCAAGATATGCCCTAATTGGGAGAGCATCACCGGATAAGCCAGCTTGAAATTAAGTCGTAAATGTTGTTTTACAGAGAGCACAGACATGGCCCAAAGGTACTTTTTTCAGTTGCGGAGTACCTCGGTCCGGACTTGGAATTTCTGCTCATATTTCTTGTTAAAAAGATGATTTTGTGCGATATTTGATAGAACTGTTGGGAAACTACACTTTTCAAATCTGTATTTTATGTTGAAAAAATTGTTCTTTGTAGCGCTGTTGACCATGAGCTCTCTTAGCCTTTGGGCAGAAGGAGAGGATAAGTCAATTACAGCTTACCCGAATCCCGCAGTTGATCAAGTAGTCTTTCATTTGGGTGAACTTGCCGCGAAAGGAGGTACCATTACCATTTACAATACAATAGGAGCGGTGATTGCTCAGATCCCCGTAGGACCGTCTACGGATTTCGTTTTCAATATTCCTTCGTCATGGGCGCCAAGCTTATACATTGTGACTTTTGAAGATACGGATGGTGCAATGACCCAGCCAATAAAACTGACCATTAGGTCATCGATTTAAGTGTTAAGTTTTTCTGTTTCAAAAGAGAGTCGGGTTCGCCCGGCTCTTTTTATTTATACTTTTTTCACATCTAGTATGAAATCGTTTCCCTTCTATTTTTTAATGTTCGTGTTCTTATCAATGAGCCTTGCCGCTCAGAATAGAAACGAATTGAATGCCGGTTCTACCTGGCGTGAACTCGGCCCAACCCAAGGTCCTGAAAACTTGGGAATGTCCGATTATCTCTATACCCGGATCAAAGGGACAGGCCGGTTGATATTTGTGGAATTTGACGAAAAGAAACCAGAACGCATATTTACGGGTTCTCCAACGGGCGGACTTTTCATCTCGGATGATCGCGGAGCAACATGGAGAAATGGAGGAACCGATTACCTCGAAAGTACGGGTGTGTCCCACGTTCAAATAGATCCCAATAATAGCAACACATGGTTTATAGCTCATGGAGATGGCGATAATGATTTTACTTTTTCGATCGGTATCGCGCGCACTCAAAATGAGGGGGCTTCTTGGGAGTGGATCAATGGAAGTGGGGCGACCGGACTTCCGATAACGAAGTGGGAATCCACCTGGGAAGAAGTGCGTATTCGAAAACTTCTGATTGATCCTAGTGATGGAAATCGACTGTGGGCCGCGACGACGAAAGGATTGTTTTTAACCCAGAACGCTCTCGATCGGGCTGATAATGTTCAATGGCGAAAAGTAGCGTCAGGAGTATTTTACGATCTCTGTTTTCAGCCGGGTACCGGAAGTAGTATACTTTTTGCCTCGAGCAATGCTCTTTGGAAGTCCATCGACAAGGGAATATCGTTTGCTCAAGTGAGGGTGCCCTCGAATGCATCCATTGCAAAAGACCCATTGAGCGTAAAAAGACTCACATTGAGGTTTAGTGAAGAGAATCCCGAAAAATTATGGGTGGCCTATACGGCCGATAATGGACCTCGGAGCAAGTCGTTTAATGCCGAGTTGTATTTCTATAATACCGAAACAGATCAATGGAAATACGTCAAGCGTTTCGAACGCGATTTAGGTGCTCAAAAACAAATGGGACGGGGAAGAGCACAGTCTTTTACCGTTAATCCGCTGAACGCCGAAGAACTTTATTGGGGGAATGTTTTGAACGTGTATCAAAGCTCAGACGGGGGAGTTACGGCCGAAGCAAAAACCAAAGATTTTCATGACGATTTACATTGGATGAGCTTTGATCCGACAGGTAAGTTACTGTACATCGCAACCGATGGAGGACTCAACAGAAGCGCCGATTTTGGAGAATCATGGACCGATTTGACCCACAACCTGGGTGTGTCGAATATGTACAACATGGGGCAGGGTAGATGGAGATCCGAAGACCTCATTTATGGCGGTTTCGATACGGGGAACGTTTGGCGCGATTCACTCGGCGTTTGGAGACAAGTATATTTCGGAGATGGATTTGAATGCTCTATTGTAGAAGCGGACACCTCATTTTATCTTTTAGGGTCAACAAGCTCGGGCTTTGCTCGAATAAATGGGAAAGGGCAAACCAAAAGAATTTCTCCGAATAGAAGTTTAGCGGGAGGCCAATGGAAAATCCACTACGCAATGGATACGGAGGCTCCAGAAAACCTGTATTTCGCAGCTCCAAAAGGCGTCTTTCGTTCCTTTAATGGCGGCAAAGAATGGGAATCGATATTAGACGGCGCCTCCGACACCTATTGGGAAGCTTTTCTGAATGAATACAATACAAATCAGCTGTATGTAAGTACCCTGGGTAAAAACGAGCTGTGGAGAACCAATAACGCGCGAGCTGAAAACAAAAATCAATTGCAATGGGAGCAGTTGTTTCCTTCATTACTGTCATTTAATAATGGAAAACCGATTTCACTGGTTATTTCAGACATCGAACCCGATCCGTTTTCAGAAGGCAGCTTTTGGATCGCCTATGGGCGCTATGAAAATGGCGGGAATTACCCAAAACCCAAAGTGGTGTACTACAACGGCAGCAGCTATGAAGACTGGACCGGTATTTTTGAAGGGGATCAGTCTCTAAACCATATTAAAGTCACTGAAATTGAAGCGGATCCCGCCCTTCCCGGGCGGATTTACATCGGGACGACGCGAGGTGTGTTTTCCAAAGATCGAGCGAATGACCCATGGACCCTTCATTTTGGCGTTCCTCACTGTGAAATTAATGAGTTAGAATTACAAGCTCTTTCGCGAAAATTAAGAGCGGCTACCTTCGGACGCGGTTTGTGGGAAATGGACCTTCCGGCCGAGCAGGCCGAAATTAAAATTCGGAAAGACACCAAATGGACCAACCGCACTATTTACGCGAGCTTGCGAGTTAAAAAGGGGGCTCGACTCGAATTGAACGGAACTACCACCGTGGCTAAAGGGGTGGTCATTACCGTTGAACCAGACGCTACATTAATTCAAGAGCTTGATTTCAGAACTGCCCAGGGAATAAGAGTGGAACCAATTCAGATAGAATCATCCAAAGGCTTCCTTTTCTGGAAGGGAAAGTCTGGCAAGTACATCGGGCCGTGAGGCCCTGAGCTATTCAATTAAGTCTGTAAAACACCCGTATTATAAGGTCGTGTGGCCGGAGCATTATTGGCCATTTCAATGCCAACGCTCAAAACTTCCCTTGTTTTGCGCGGATCAATAATCCCATCGAGCCACAATCGGGAAGCCGCGTAGTACGGAGAAGTTTGATCGGCATATCTTTTTTCAATCTTTTCAAGTAACTCCGATTCCTTTTCTGGAGTGATTTCCTCTCCGAGTCCCTTCAAACGACTCTTCTCAATTTGCAAGAGCACTTTCGCGGCTTGTGAACCTCCCATAACTGCCACGTTCGCCGTTGGCCAACCCATGATGAGTCGCGGGTCGTACGCTTTTCCGCACATGGCATAATTTCCGGCACCGTACGAGTTCCCCATGACAATGGTGAACTTGGGAACGACCGAATTCGCCATTGCGCTGACGAGTTTTGCGCCGTCTTTAATGATTCCGCCGTGTTCACTTCGAGAACCGACCATAAAGCCCGTTACATCTTGCAGAAATACCAAGGGTATTTTCTTTTGGTTGCAGTTCATGATAAAGCGAGCGGCTTTGTCGGCAGAGTCACTGTAAATGACGCCGCCAAACTGCATTTCCCCTTTTTTACTCTTGACCAATTTTCGCTGGTTCGCCACGAGGCCCACTGCCCAACCATCAATACGACCGTACCCACAAGATATGGTTTGCCCGTATCCGGCTTTGTATTCTTCCCAAGATTCCGCATCGATTATTCGGTCGATAATTTCCTGTACATCGTAGGGCTTGTCACGCTTTTCGGGCAATACGCCCAATAGCTCGCTGGTCGGTTTTGCTGGCTCTTTTGCTTCTTTTCTGTTGAATCCGGCCTTTTCGAAATCACCTATTTTCTCCACTATGTTTTTGATCGAATCCAAACAGGCCTTGTCGTCTTTGCTCTTGTAATCTGTGACGCCCGAAATTTCGCAATGCGTTGTGGCGCCACCCAAGGTTTCGTTGTCGATGTCTTCGCCGATTGCCGCTTTTACCAAATAGGATCCGGCTAAAAATATGGTGCCTGTTTTATCGACGATTAATGCTTCATCGCTCATAATTGGAAGGTAGGCACCGCCCGCTACGCAAGAGCCCATAACCGCGGAAATTTGGGGAATTCCCATACTCGACATCACGGCGTTATTCCGGAAGATGCGCCCAAAGTGTTCTTTATCGGGAAAAATTTCGTCTTGTAGGGGAAGAAAAACGCCAGCACTATCCACTAAATAGATAATCGGCAGTCGATTTTCCATGGCTATTTCTTGGGCTCTAAGATTTTTTTTGCCCGTTATTGGAAACCAGGCGCCTGCTTTCACGGTAGCGTCGTTCGCAACAACAATACACTGGCGGCCCTGAACATAGGCAATGACAATCACCACGCCACCGCTAGGACATCCCCCGTATTCAGCGTACATGCCCTCTCCGGCAAAGGCTCCGATTTCTACAACCGGGCGATCGTTATCTACTAAATAATCTATCCGTTCACGAGCGGTCAATTTCCCTTGGGCATGTTGCTTTGCGATCTTCGCTTTTCCTCCGCCCTCGTATATTTTTGAAAGACGTTGCTCTAAGTCGGAAACCATAAGCTGCAGTTTGTCTTCGTTGCGATTGAATTCTATGTTCATAGTTTTTGTGTAGTGTATCAAAAATACCTGCCTCACGGCAGGATAAGCAATTAAGCAGTGTATCAAAAATACCTGCCTATCGGCAGGATGACAAATTAACCCTGACTAAGTTCGCAATCTAAGAGAAAAGAATAGGCGGCCGGACCTACATTGAAAAGTAAATCGAGAATACTCAAATCAGATAGAAAGGGATTTCGATCGCTAAATACTTGGTGGTAGTGTTCTGACTTTAATACGAGTCCTTTTTTTGGATGAATTCCCTCGCGCAGGTCCCAATCAAGCTCGTTGGCTTCGATATATTTTCCGGTGATTTCGAAATTCGGTTCTATTTCTAATTCTTCAATCACCCATTTTATCGAGGCGAGGTTTAATTCACCCAGCGTCGTGTATTGAGCTTCAAAAATGGGTTTTAAAGAGTCTTCGTAGTATTCGAAATAGGGAGACGAACGGTAGGCCGATTCAATCGATCGCCAATGTATAATTGGCCAGTTTTCCGCATAGGTTATCGCCATCTCGGCGGTCGACAAACGTATTCCTCGATGGTGCGCAACGGGGACCACTAGGTTTTTGCGACCGCTCGGGTCGGCAATGCACATCCGGTTGCGGTAGCTTTGCTTCTGAAAATTTTCGCCGAGATCAAGCACATTGGTGCCATCCTGCCGCCAGGCAGTCCAAAAAGAAATAGGGGGGAAGTAGGCTAAGCTAAATAGCTTACGCGGCATTTTTACGACGTTTTAAAATACGGCGAACCACGTAATAACCAACCAAAAGGACTAAGAAATACGGGAACAAAGAAGTCCGCTTTCCTTTCCCATGAACAAAGGTGAAGACCCGATCTTTTCTGATTTTCTTGATTCCATCTTGGAATTTATTGTAGCTCATCCAAATGAAAGAGGCCTTTCCTACGACGTGATCTTCGGGTACATAACCCCAAAAGCGCGAATCGAGTGAATTATGGCGGTTATCTCCCATCATCCAGTAGTAATCCATTTCGAAAGTGTAGCTCGTAGCGAGTGCACCGTCAATAAATACTTGATTGTCTTTTACTTCGAGTTCGTGCCCTTCGTAGAACGAGATGATGCGCTCGAACAAGCGAATGTTATCGGCTGAAATATCTACCGTTGCGCCTTCTTCGGGAATATAGAGCGGACCAAAATTATCTACGTTCCAAGGATAGCGCTCTGGATCGTTCGGGAAAATAAGTTCGCTAGTATTTCCCTTCGTTTCAACCAAGGGCTCAATGGCGACTACATTAGAGTAATTCGATAGCTTTTCAACGTTTTCGGGAGTGAGAAGGTACACGTAATCGGTTCGTGAACTTTGCCCTCCCTCTGTGATGTCGAGTTCCAACAAAGTGCGTTTATTGAATCCCTGGCCGTTGGTGCGGACGACGTAACTGAATTGTGGTTCCGCTCTGTCGGGCAAATGGGCACTGTCGCCATTGATAAACAACTGTCGGTTTTCGATGTACAAGGAATCGCCTGGAATGGCCACACAGCGTTTGATGTAATTGGTTCGTTTATCTACGGGTAAATCTGAATCCATTGGGTAATTAAATACAACGATATCGTTGTTTTTTACCTTGGCAAAACCGGGCAGTCGATGATAGTCAAACTCTACCCAACTCAGAAACGATGGAAATCCCAAAAGCGGTACTTCATTGTGCATCAAGGGGAGAGAGAGCGGAGTCATCGGCATACGAGGTCCGTAGTTTATTTTCGATACAAACAAAAAATCACCGATCATCATGGATTTTTCCATCGATGAAGTTGGGATCGTATACGCTTCGATGGTAAATGTTCGAATGACTGTTGCTGCAATTATGGCAAAGGTCACCGCTTCAATCCATTCGCGATTACCCGATTTGTTTCCGCGAAGTCGAGCCCCTTCGTATTTCGAATCTTTTGAGTTTCCAATGACAGGAAGATAAATTCCGAGGGTAAATATGGCGAGTGCCCGATCGGCTGTTGATCGGCGACCGAATACTTGAAGGGTTTCACTAAAAACAACCATCCACATAATCCAGCTAACCATGGGTAGGTAAAGTAAGATTACCCACCATGAGGGCCGCTCGATCATTTTTAGGATTTGGATTTCTCCATAAACAGGCACCACTAAGGGCCAAACCTCTTGGTCGCGTTTTTTGAAGAAAGGAAAGAAATAGAGAAAGCGCACTCCTTGAAGAAGAGCAAATCCGAGTAGAAAACCAGTCCAGGTCATAAGTTCAGTAAATCATTCATGCCAAAGGTACCGGTTTTTCCCGGTAGCCATTCGGCGGCTACAACAGCCCCCAAAGCAAAGCCTTTTCTGCTTTTCGCTTCATGGCGCAAATTAATAATGTCAATGTTGCTTTCGTAAATTATTTCGTGCGTCCCAGGCACGTCATCTATGCGTTCAGAACGAATAGAAAGTTGATTTGTTGCTTCTGGTTTACCTAAAAGCCATCCGTCTTTTCCATCGATGTTTTCAATGATCTGTTCCGCTAAGGTGATTGCCGTGCCGCTAGGGGCGTCTTTTTTTCGGGTATGATGCGTTTCAATCATCTGCACATCATATTCGCTTTGACCGTTCATAAGGTTGGCCATTTTTTTATTGAGAGCGAAGAAGAGGTTGACTCCGAGTGAAAAGTTGGAAGCGTAAAATAATGCGCCCTTCTTATCGGCCCGGAGGGCATTCACATCATCCCAATGAGCCAGCCATCCAGTGGTTCCGGACACCACGGGAATTCCGTTCAAAAGTGCAGCACTGATTAATTCATTGGCAGATTGAGGAGTGCTGAATTCGATGGCTACATCGGCCGCCAGGAGCCCTGTTTTTAATTCTTCGGCTGAGGTGTTCCTTGTCGACTTATATACAATATGATGTCCGCGCTCTAAAGCAATTTGCTCAATTTCGCGTCCCATAGTTCCGTATCCGAGTAAGGCAATTTTCATAAGCTAAAATCTTAAGCGAATTCCAACAGCGGGGGTGTATCCTGTTTGTCGTGTATAGTAAACTTCGGGTCGAACTCTGATGGACAATTCATCAGAAACATCAAATTCGTATAAATGCGCGTCGACCATGGCGTCCAATACGTTGATTAGGTAAATTCCGGCCGTTAGGACGACGGAAAGATCGCGATTACGGCGGTAGAAGTCGGTCAGTGTAATTAAATTATCGTCGGAATATTGTGGATACCTATCGGTAGTCGTCGAATCACCGTCATTGCGAATAATGTAGGCATTTTTGAATTCGTTGTACTGCCGGTTGTTGTCTACTATAAAGTAAACACTGGTTCCCAAGGCGGCATAGATTATTGGAATTTTCCAATACTTTTTATTGTATGCCTGACCCAATCCAGGGACCAGGAGTGACCGCAAAAGTGCTTTTTTTGGGGAGTGCTGTGTGACATCCGAATTCATCAGTTCATCCGATGAAATAATTCGGGTCGAATCATCAGGAAGCGCGCGATATACTGAATCTTGCTGCGCTTTAACAACCAACGAGCAAAGGGTAAAAAGAAAGAGCAGAGCTATGTATGCCGGTCGTTTCATTGACTATTTAACAGCTCGGCGAGCCGATCTAACTCTTCATCGGAGGCGAAATGAAAAATGATTTTCCCTTTTCCGCTGCGATTTCTTTGAATCTCGGTCTTTGCCTTAAATTCTTTGGCGAGCTGCTCGTTTATTCTCTGATAAGCAAAGGGAAGAGGCGTTTTTCCTTTTGATGGACGCTTTTCAGACTTGAGGTTCTTTACTCGATCCTCGACCTCGCGAACAGATAATTTTTGAGCGATGGTTTCTTCATACAAGGAAAGTTGAACGTCCTCATTTTCAATTCCTAATAGGGCTCTTGCATGACCCATGGAAATCATATTGTCGCGCAATCCCGCTTGAATAAGATCATTTAGCTTTAATAACCGGAGATAGTTGGTGATCGTCGATCTTTTTTTGCCAACTCGGCCCGACATTTCTTCTTGAGTGAGATCACATTCTTCAATGAGTCTTTGATAGGAAAGACCGATTTCAATTGGATCCATCTCTTGGCGTTGAATATTTTCAACGAGAGCAAGTTCCAACATGGCCTGATCATTGGCTAAACGAACATAGGCCGGCACGGATTGGAGTCCGGCCATTTGCGCCGCCAAATATCTTCTCTGACCTGCGATTAGTTCGTAATGACCTTTTTTTACCCTGCGGACGGTGACGGGTTGAATGACGCCGAGCTGTAAAATGGAGGCGGCAAGTTCTTCAAGTTGCTCCGCGTTGATATTCGTTCGCGGTTGAAAAGGGTTTTGATGGATTTCATCCAAAGGTACTTCCGCAATACCACCTAGAATTTCTTTTTGATGCTCTGTATTACTTTGGATTTCCTTTTCGGGTTCCGATAAAAGGGCAGAAAGACCTCTGCCTAATGCTTGCTTTTTTGCGGCCATTAACCTTCTGTTTTCTCAAGGGGTTGTTCTTTCCAGTCTTCATTTTTCTCAATGAATTCTCTGGCAAGGTTTAAGTAATTCACTGCGCCGGTACTTCCCGCATCATACGTAATGATGGTTTCTCCGTAACTCGGCGCCTCTCCCAAACGCACATTTCGCTGAATGATTGTATCAAATACCATTGTTTGGAAGTGCGTTTTCACTTCTTCCACCACTTGATTGCTCAAACGAAGACGAGAATCGTACATAGTCAACAACAAGCCTTCAATATCGAGGCGTGGATTATGAAGCCTTTGAACACTTTTAATCGTATTCAATAATTTTCCTAGCCCTTCCAAAGCAAAATACTCACACTGAATGGGTACTAAAACGGAATTGGAAGCGGTTAGTGCGTTCAAAGTGATTAAGCCCAAAGAAGGGGCGCAATCGACGATGATATAGTCGTAATTCTTTTTGATGGCATCCAAAGAAACACGCAGCATCGATTCTCGATCGATTTTATCGACCAACTCAATTTCGACTCCTACAAGATCAAGATGCGCCGCCATTAAATCAACATTCGGACTCGTAGTCGTCATGATGGCTTCCGCGGCGCTTACCTCGTGCTCAAGGACCTGATAAGTGCCAACGAGGGAATTCTTCGGATCAAAGCCCATGGCAGAAGTGGCATTGGCTTGTGGGTCGGCATCTACCAAGAGTACTTTTTGCTCGAGCACCCCTAAACAAGCCGCTAAGTTAACGGCAGTTGTGGTTTTCCCCACGCCTCCTTTTTGATTTGCTACTGCGACAATTTTACCCATAAGCTCGTTCAATTAGGCTCTTTTAAGCCCTCTTCAAAGTACCGTAATTCGGCCCAAATTGTCCTTATCACTGCCTTTTTTTTATCAACAGGATATTATTTGGTAACTTACCTAAATAACCTAACCTCTCTGTGTATGCTCAATTCTTTACTCATTTTAGATATCGGAGCAAGTACTGCTCCCGCTTTTTTTCAAGAAACCATCATAATTCAAATCTTAGTTGCTTCCTTTTTGGGGGTTCTTTTTATGGAGTCCGGAACGGATAAAATTTTTGACTGGAGAGGAAATATGGAATTCTTGAAAGGTCATTTCGATGAAACTGGCTTTCGAGAGTTGGTCCCCTTTTTATTAGGCGTGGTGGCGCTGGTTGAATTGGCTGCCGGACTCCTATCGTCTTTGGGTGTCATTCAACTAATTTTTTATGCCGACAATACGTACGCCTTCTACGGGGCGGCAGTTTCTGCTTTGGCCTTGATTATGTTGTTCTTCGGGCAAAGAATTGCCAAAGATTATAAGGGAGCGGCCACATTAGCGACCTATTTCCTACTCACCTTAGTCGGAATGTTCCTTTTAAATTATTAGTCAGAGGTGTGATTTTTACATTCATGAACACACTTTATTATTTTAATGTTAATTGTATATTTGGCCAACTGGCTACAAAAACTATACTGCTACTATGAAGAAAATATTACTATTGGTCGCCCTCGCGGGCGGATTTTTAGCATCGGCCCAATCCACACAAACCGTTCACCGTTGTGGAACCGATGAGCATCATGAGTTTCTTAAAGAGAATTATCCTGAGTTTGTAGAACAACGCAATCAGCTTTTCGCCAATAATTTGCGCTTGTCGTCTACGGGTGACACCGTTATTCGCATACCTGTGGTTTGGCATATCAACCATACGTACGGATCGGAGAATATTTCAAAGGCTCGAATCTTAGCGGAAATGGATCGTGTGAATGAATATTATGCGCGCTTGAACGCGGATACGAGCCAAGTGATTCCTGCTTTTCAGGAAATTATAGGAAGAGCAAACATTGAGTTTGTATTAGCTTCAAAAGATCCGGCCGGAGCTTGTACGGATGGTATCAACCGTGTACCTACAAACGAAGCGGAAAATGGAGATACGTGGTCAAAAGTAGAGCAATGGCCCGCCGACCGCTATTTGAATATTCACACTGCAAAAATAGCAGGAGGTTCTTCTGGACAACCAGGTCTTACCCTTGCATATGCCACCTTCCCAGGAACGGTTTTTTGGTTTGACGGAGTGATGTCTCGTGCAGATGCCATTTTCGGTGGAAGTTTTGACGATGGCGCTACCATTAATCACGAGATCGGACATTATCTAGGACTTCCTCACCCTTGGGGTAGCGGTCAAGTAGCCACAGAATGTGGAGATGATGGTATTACAGATACTCCTGAAACAGCAGGGGCCTTTACTTGCGTGCAGAGAGATAATTGTAACCCAGGAACTCCTGAGAATGCGCAGAACATCATGGATTACGGTAGTGGATGTGGATACATGTTTACAGAAGGCCAAACAGAGTTAATGAGAGGTACTGTTACCTCCATTGGAGCGCGTCGTTCGCTTTCGGCTGCTAGTAACTTGGCTTGGACGGGTATTGACGGCTCTGGACCAGCAGAATGTGCTCCGGTTCCAGATTTTCACGTAAATCAAAATTTCACTTGTGTTGGGAATAGCGTATCCTTTTCAGACGATAGCTACCGTGCGGCAGTAACAAGTTATAGTTGGACCTTCCAAGATGGAAACCCAGCCACTTCAACTTCAGCGAATCCGAACGTTACTTTTTCTTCTCCAGGATGGAAAGAAGTCACCTTAACGGTAACGAATGCGCAGGGATCGAACACAATCACGAAAACAAATGAAATTCACGTTTCTCCGACTTGGGCGCCTTTTGCCGCAAACTACGTAGAAAGCTTTGAAGATGAAAAAGCATACTGGTGGAGGATTTTCAATTTTCTAGATAATGAGCAGGAATTTGAGCGTACCTTCAAAGGAGCGAGTGATGGCACTCATTCAATGGTATTAAAGAATTACAAAAACACAGATGGAAACGGTGGTTTTCCGGATCCTGATGCATTTTACAATGTACGATTGGGAGAAAGAGAAGATATGTTGGTTTCGCCAGCCTATGATTTGTCTTTGATGCAATCAGGGGAATTTGTGTTTGATTATTCATATGCTACGAACGCAGCAACATTGGACGATTTGAGCGCTGCACTTCGTGTGAAGGTTTCAACTAACTGTGGTCAAACATGGACGACACGTAAAACCATTGACGGGGCCGATTTAGTATCTGCAGGTAATTTCGCTGGTTCTAATTTTGCTCCAACCATGGACTCACAATGGGCAACGGAATCATTTAACCTAACATTCTTAAGCGGTACGCCGAACGTAATGGTAATGTTTGAATTCACATCGGATGACAACAGCAACAACTTGTACATTGATAATGTACGTATTGATGGTGTGATTTCTGTTGACGAAAACACGTTCGAGGCTACGGGTATCAAAGTGTATCCTAACCCAGCCTCAGATCGTTTATTCATCGATGTGCCTACGATCAATGGGAACGAAACACTTATGGTCTTTAATACAGCCGGACAAGTAGTTCTTGAGCGTGAGATTACTCTAAATGATAGCGAAATCGCTATTGATGTAGCTGATTGGGCAAAAGGAATTTACCATGTACAGTGGGTAACGCCTACGCAAGTGCTTCAATCGAAATTTGTTCATTAATTGAACGGAACCAATAGAATTAAAAAGTCCCACAATTTTGTGGGACTTTTTTTTTGACCCTGTGAACCTTTTTTAAAAACGAGTAGTTCTTGAGATCACGAGTAGCTATACTCATGGTTAAATAGGTTTTGATTTACGCGAAAGCCCCGACAGATTTCATCTACCGGGGCTTTCAACTTAAGGTCTATTTCAATAATTTGGGTATCTAGATATCTTCGAATCGAACATCGGTGAATTTATCGCCCGTTTCTTCTTCCTCCATTTCATTTGTATTAGAAACGATTGGAACCATATTCTCAGATTCTGAAATAGGTTCATTTCCTTCAATTATATCGGAACCCTTTTCCTGAACGACGAAGTCTGTGGTTTCGTTCAATAATGCCTTGAACCCCTCAAAATCTTCTTTGTACAAATAGATTTTGTGCTTTTTATAATGGAAAGATCCGTTCTCATTGGTAAACTTTTTACTCTCGGTAATCGTCAAGTAATAGTCGTTTGCACGGGTTGCGCGCACGTCAAAAAAATAGGTTCTTCTACCAGCGCGGAGCGCCTTAGAGTAGATGTCGTCTTGCTCGCGGTATTCCTTTCCTTCCATTCGGTTTGGGTAAATCAATTAGGTCTATTACAAACATAACAAAATACTCAAAACCCAATTTTTCATTTTCACGAATGAATCTCCGCTTCTTCCAGGAGCTGCTTTTCGTGCAGATCGGCATAATAGCCTTTTTTAGAAAGTAATTCGTCGTGACTACCCTCTTCAATAATGGCGCCTTGATCAAGCACTATGATTTTATCCACGTGCCGAACACTACTTACCCGGTGCGAAATGATGACGGTGGTTTTGCCGTCCATGATTCTCTTTAAGTTATTGAGAATCGTCTCTTCCGTCTGAGTATCCACTGCGGAAAGACAGTCATCAAAAATGAGAATAGTCGGGTTTTTTATAATGGCCCGTGCAATTGAAACGCGCTGTTTTTGTCCGCCCGACAGGGTGACGCCACGTTCGCCCACTTTAGTCTCGAAACCATTAGGGAAATCGACGATATTGCGATACACATCGGCATCTTTTGCCGCTTGTTCAACACTCGCCTTATCATCCGACTTGAGCCCAAAGGCAATGTTGTTCGCCAGCGTATCCGAAAATAAATAACCCTCTTGCGGCACATAACCAATACTGGTTCGGAGGTTGTTCAAATTAATTTCACGGGCATTGTGATCATCTACAAGAACGCGACCTTCGGTCGGATCATATAGCCTCCCAATAAGACTGGCAATCGTGGATTTTCCCGAACCTGTTTTCCCGACAATAGCCAATGAGTGCCCCGGTTCAATTTTAAAACTGATATCGTTCAGTGCACGAATACCGCTGTCTGGGTAAGTGAAACTTACTTTATCGAACTCCAGAGCACCCTTTATTTTCGTCGGCTCTTCGGTTGGATTCTGAATTTCGGGTTCAATATGAAGGAATTCATTAATCCGAACCTGAGAGGCAGCAGCGCGCTGAACAATACTGGTGACCCAACCTAAGGAGGCTACGGGCCAAGTAAGCATATTGACGTAGATTACAAACTCCGCAATATTTCCTGTTGTGATCTTTCCTTCAATGGAGAGTAGTCCGCCAATGTATATTGTCAAAAGTGTGCTCAATCCAATGAGTAGAATCATCAATGGAAAAAAGAGCGCGTTGACTTTAACCAATTCTAAAGATCGATCTCTGTAGTCAATTGCTTCCTTATCGAAATTGGCGGCGGAGTTCTTTTCGCGTGCATAGGATTTCAATACGCGTACGCCGGAAAAATTCTCTTGAACAAAGGTCGAAAGCGCCGAAAGTTGCCGTTGAACACGTTCCGATCGGATGTTAATTTCTTTCGATACGTAATAAATCGCCACCGAAAGAATGGGCATGGGTAACAAGGCGTAGATCGTCAACTCTACATTCACCAAGAGCATGGAGCCAATTACAAGAACTAGCTGAGATACCACATTAATTGTATACATAACAGCAGGGCCAATGTACATGCGGACTTGACCGACATCTTCACTGATTCTGTTCATTAAGTCTCCAGTGCTGTTGCGTTTGTAAAAAGCAATGGAGAGTGCCTGGTACTGCTTATAGATTTCATTCTTTAAATCGAATTCAATGAATCGCGACATTACGATGATGGTCTGACGCATAAAAAACATAAACAGCCCCTGTGCCAGGGCCGTTCCAATAACAATTAAGCCATAGGTTAAAAGCGTCTTTTGAAGGGTGCCTAAGTCGGTTACGAGTGCGTTGTCTTGGAACGATTTGATGGCTTCGCCTACCGTGTCAAAGCCTTTCCGAACCATTCGTGCAGGAACTAGAGAGAAAATGTTTGCTACGATTACAAAGCAAATACCGATTAAGAATCGCCACTTGTACTTGAGGAAGTATTTATTGAGATAGGCGAGTGCCTTCATAAGGTTTGTAATCGATTGAAAATAGGGTTAGTTTTGCACGGCTTTTCTACGACATCATGAACGCGAAAGAAACGTTTATGGTACAAGGAACAGCATACTACACAAAAAGATCAAAGGTATGAAGAATTTAACGCAAGAAGTGGTCACTGACCGCGATGGTGAGTTGGTATTCGGCCGAATCGACCGCATGGGTCATGAACAAGTGGTATTCGGAAGAGATGAAGAAACCGGGTTAAAAACGATTATTGGAATTCACAGTACTGTATTGGGTCCAGCACTTGGAGGTACGCGCATGTGGAATTATAACAGCGAAGGAGAGGCATTGCAAGATGTACTTCGATTAAGTAGAGGAATGAGCTTTAAGGCCGCTATTTCCGGATTGGAATTAGGAGGCGGAAAAGCAGTGATTATTGGCGATGCGGCTTCACATAAGACGGATGCATTAATGCGCAAGTTTGGATCATTTGTAGATAGCCTCGGAGGGAAATATATCACTGCTGAAGACGTGGGAATGACAACCCATGATATGGAAGTAGTGAAAAGCGTTACCGACCATGTTACGGGAATTCCCGAATCAATGGGAGGAAGCGGAAACCCATCACCTGTGACAGCTTATGGTGTTTTTATGGGACTTAAAGCTGCGGCGAAGTTCAAGTGGGGAACGGATAACCTCAGCGGAAAAAAGGTTGTAGTTCAGGGAATTGGGGCAGTTGGTCGAAATGTCGTAAAGCATTTGACCAATGAAGGTGCCCAAGTCACCATTACAGATATTCATGAAGATAAATTGGCCAAAGTTGCGGAGGAGTTCGGCTCGTCAATTGTAATGGGCGACGATGTTTATGACCTTGATATGGATATTTACGCTCCATGTGCTTTGGGAGCAACGGTGAACGATCGAACGATTCATCGCTTGAAATGTGCCGTGATTGCGGGAGCCGCGAATAATCAATTGGCCGAAGAAAGAAAACACGGGGAAATGCTCCGTGAGTTAGGCATAATCTATGCACCTGATTTTTTAATTAATGCTGGTGGTTTAATTAATGTCTACTCGGAAATAAAGCATTTTGATCAACAAGAAGCTCTGAGAAGAACAGAGGAAATATATAATGTGACCTTAGAGATCTTAGGTTTTGCAGAGCAGAATGAAATCCCAACGGCTCAAGCTGCTTTGGAAATTGCTCAGAAAAGAATTGAAGACCACCGTAATTAGTAACTATGCTGAATAGGCGATTTATTAGAATAAGAGTATTGCAAGCGCTTTATGCTTTCTATAATAAGGAAGGTGAAGACCTCGCACGGACTGAGAATGAACTTCTGCGTTCTATGGATCGTATCTATGATTTATACGTGTTGATGCTTGAGTTGATTCTTCAGTTGAAGCGTCAAGCGGAAGATAGAATAGAGGAAGGCAAAAGAAAAAAGTTGCCTACGCAGGACGATCTTCTTCCCAATATGCGATTTATTGAGAGTCCTGTGCTGGCTCACCTTGAAGAAAGTAATAAGGTTCGTCAATACAGCGAATCGCATGCTCTAAGTTGGGGTGATCACAAAGAGTACGTCAAGAATTTACTTAAGAGAGTGCGCGAGAGTGAACTCTTTGAACAATATATGGAGGCCGAGGAAGTAACGTATAAAGATCACAGAAGCTTTCTGGTAGAAATGTATGCGGAAATGATTGCCGCCGATGAAGACCTTCACGAAATCTTAGAAGAGAAGAGTATCTATTGGGTAGAAGATATGGCTTTGGTAAACTCAGCCGTGATTCGAACACTCCAATCAATGAAATCAACAAGTGGCTCTTCTAAAGCTATTGAGCCCCTCTATCGCGATTTGGACGATCGCGAATACGCTATTAAACTCCTGAGAAAAGTGCTCACTCAAAATGATGATTTTGAGGAAATGATATCAAAAAAGGCACAAAACTGGGAAATGGAGCGAATTGCCCAAATGGACATGCTCTTAATGAAAATGGCTTTAGCAGAATTCCTTTACTTTGAAACAATTCCCGTCAAAGTGAGTATGAATGAATACATAGAACTATCAAAGGACTTCAGTACACCTAAGAGTAAAATCTTTATTAACGGAGTACTCGACAAACTAGTGATTGAATTAAAAAAAGGCGACCGTATTAATAAAATGGGTCGCGGCTTAGTAGAATAATGGATAATTTAAAAACAATGAAAATGAATCGTATAGCAGTATTTTTCGCAGCTTCTTTATTCCTCGCTTCTTGTGCGGAAGATGCAAGCAGCAAAATTAAAAATGACAACGCAGTAGCAACTCCCGCAGTTACAGGGACCGTTGAAACGCCTCAACAAGCAGCTCCGGCTGTTGTGGAAACAAATAGCGCAAATCCTGAAGTGGTCGACGCAAATGGCGCTCCGGCATTCACCTTCGATCGCGAAATGCACGACTTTGGTCAAATCCAACAAGGTGACCAACCTCAAACGGTATTTACCTTCACAAATACAGGTGACGCGCCTTTGATCATTACTTCTGCTAAAGGGAGTTGTGGGTGTACTGTACCTAAATGGCCAGCAGAACCAATTGCTCCTGGAGCAACTGGTGAAATTGAGGTGAGCTTTAACAGTACAGGACGTCAAGGTCGTCAATCTAAGAGTGTTACTTTGGTTGCTAACACGACACCAAACACCAAAATCCTTCAGATTACTTCTGAGGTATTGGTACCTGAAACAGCAGAATAATGATGTTACAAATATTTTTACAGGTAGCGGGTGGCGGAATAGGTAGCTTTTTACCGTTTATTCTGATCATCGTGGTCTTTTACTTTTTCATGATTCGCCCGCAAATGAAGCGGCAGAAAGATGAAAAGAGTTTCCGTTCGGATATTCGCAAAGGACAGCGCGTAGTTACGAATGGAGGGATGCACGGTAAAATCGTTGAAATGAACGATTCCCATATTACTCTTGAGGTCCAAAATGGAATTAAGATCAAAATGGAACGCGGATCTATTTCAAAGGAACTCAGCGCACAGTATTTAAAAACTGAAGACAAAAAGGCAGACAAGAAAATTGCCTCGAATAAAGAGTCTAAAGAGGAGTCTGACAAAAAATAAGGCGATCCTTTATTAAAGCTTTCCTGAAAACGAGTCCCACTGTCGGACTCGTTTTTTATTTTAGCCTATGGCTCTATCCAAACGCACATCTTCGATTACCCGCTGGCTGCAAGACGACAGTAAGCGGAGTGTTTTTATTATTTGCGTTGCTTTGTCCGCCGTGTTTTGGATGTTGAGCAAACTTTCCAGACCCTATACTACGCTCGTTGCTATTCCGGTTCATTTTGAAAACCTTCCAAATGATCGACTGTGGCTTGTTTCTCAAGACGTACGACTAAATATGGAAGTGGAGGCCTACGGCTTTGATTTGATTGGCTATCAATGGAGAAATCGAAAATCTGTTTCTCTTGATTTTTCCAAAATCGATCTTAAACAACGCCGAAATGAAAACCACCGGGCGTATTTATCAACAAACGATTTACGTTCCCTAATTACCGAAAGCTTAAACGGTTCCGCGATCGTTCGCATTGTGAGTCCCGATACCCTTTATTTTCCTTTCGCCCTTCGGGCCGATAAATCCGTGCCCGTAATAATCCAATCGGATCTCGATTTCAAACCGGGATATGAAGCGACCAAGGCATGGGATATTCTGCCGAATGAAATACAAGTATCCGGCCCAGAGGCCCTTATCGATACGCTCACAAGAATAAGAACACATCTCATTTCTGAGCGTGAAATTGAAGATTCACTCGTGGTAACGATCGGACTAGAAGCGATTGATAGCACCTTGCTTTTTAATCCCAACGAGGTTCGCGTAATGCTACCTGTGGAGCAGTATACAGAAGCTGAGTACCTTGTTCCTGTTCAATTAATAGGGACCCCCGATTCCCTTTCACTGAAAGTGTTTCCGAAAGAGGTGCGGGTTCTTTGCCGCGTGCCGCTTTCGGGTTATAAAACACTCTCGTCGGACGATTTCACTCTTACACTCGATTTTTCTGCTATTGAAAAGGCGAACGGAGAAAAAGTTCGGCCCGAATGGACGGTTTGGCCCGACCAGGCAAAAAGAATTCGCTTGGATCCAGAGAGGCTTGAATATTTAATGGTTCAAAAATGATGAAAGTTGGGATTACCGGAGGCATTGGAAGCGGTAAATCAACTGCTTCGGAGGTTTTTGAGCATTTAGGCGTTCCCGTATATAATGCCGATGATCATGCGAAAGAGCTTTATCACTCCGATGCCGATTTGAAGAATGGAGTCATTAAATTACTGGGGGAAGAGGCATATAGTGAAGGTCGATTAAATAGAGCTTGGGTTGCCGAAAAAGTATTCCAAAATAAGGAGACGCTTAGCAAGTTGAACGCACTTGTCCATCCGGCCGTAGGCCGAAATTTTAAAGAGTGGATGCAAAAGCACTTTGATGCGCCTTATTTAATGAAAGAGGCTGCCATTTTATTTGAGTCAGGAGCTCATCGTGACTTAGATGTGGTCATTCATGTCTTTGCGCCCGTGGAGGTTCGAATTGATCGGGTAATGAGGCGAGACGGTGTAAGTGAAGCGGATGTATTGGCCCGAATTGAAAAGCAATGGACAGACGAACAGCGTCGTGAAAAGAGTCAATACGAAATCATGAACGACGGTCATTCACTAATGGTTCCTCAAATACTCAGCATTCATGAAGATATTATCGGCAGATCAAACTCGTGAGGCAGATCGGGTTACGATCGAATCGGAGCCAATAGCCTCTATCGACTTGATGGAGCGCGCTGCAAAAGCAGTGGTTGATCGCTTGCAAATTGTTTTTGAAGATGACATTTCCTTTGTAATTTTTTGCGGAAAGGGAAACAACGGTGGAGATGGCTTAGCCATTGCGCGCCAGTTGATGCATTTGGGCTTTGAAGCTCAGGTGATTATTGCGAATGTCGGTGCACAGGGGTCGCCTGATTTTGAACGCAATGTAAAGAAGGTAGAACAGATTGATTACTGGAACCCCGGCGGCGCTATGCCCAACATAAAAGCGAATGCTGTTTGCATCGATGCGCTACTTGGAACGGGGCTTAAACGCCCTTTGGAAGGTTTTTTGGCTCAAGTTGTAAAGGAAATCAATTCATTAAATCATTTTGTGCTGGCGATCGATATGCCTACCGGACTTTTTGCTGATGACAATGGCAACAACGATCTTTCTTTGGCCCTACGGGCCGATGCTACCTTCACCTTTCAAGCTCCTAAACGTGCACAACTACATCCTTTAACGGCCCCCTTTTGTGGATTTTTAGAAGTCCTTGACATCGGATTGGACGCGAAGTACATTGAATCGGTACCAACGACCGAATTTTGGGTCGACGAGATGCTTGCTCGAGAATTGTACACTCCAAGAAATGCCTTTGGTTACAAAAACAATTTTGGTCATTCCTTGCTCTGCGTCGGTTCTCAGGGCCAATACGGCGCAGGCTTAATGGCGGCTAATTCGAGTTTAAGAAGTGGAACGGGCTTGCTTACCTGCCATATTCCCAATGCTGCGGAAATGCTTTTTCAGCATCGCGTTCCCGAGTCAATGGTTTCATTAGATGAACAGGAAAAGCATATATCGACTCCCCCGAAATTAAATCCCTACGCGGCAATTGGGGTGGGTCCCGGAATCGGAACACACGAAGACACGGCGCGTTTCGTTCAAAACATCATTCGTTCGGCTTCCGTGCCTTTAGTATTTGACGCCGATGCGCTGCGTATTTTAGCCGAGAATAAAACGTGGCTTTCTTTTGTGCAGCAATTGCCAATCCTGACGCCCCACCCGGGAGAATTTGAACAATTGAGCAGTATTCCTTTTGAAGACGATCAGTTAGAAGCAGCCAAAGACTTTGCTGTAAACCACCATTGTGTCCTTGTATTAAAGGGTGCACCCACGGCAGTTGTATTACCCAATGGATCTGTTTACCACAATAGCTCTGGAAATGTAGGTTTGGCGACCGGCGGAAGTGGAGATGTTTTACTCGGGCTAATTACCAGCTTGCGCGCGCAGGGATACGGAGCGGCGGAAGCAGCCATTCTCGGCGTATACATTCACGGAAGGGCGGCGGACTTAGCTCTTGAAGAGCAAAGTGAAGAGAGTATGTTAGCCACAGATTTGCCGAATTATTTCGGATCTGTGTTTAAAGAGTTAAATTTTCTCCTGTAAAAGAGCGATTTCTTCCGAGATCGTGCAACGTTGCCTTTTTTTCTTCGTCCTTAGTTTGTAACTCAATTGGAAAAGTACCTGTTGAACCCACAAGATCACTTAATTGAACAATGCCGTAACGGCAACACGAGAGCTCAAATGGAGCTGTATAATCGCTACTCAAAAGCGATGTACAACTGTTGCCACCGACTGCTCAACGATGAACAAAATGCAGAAGACATGATGTAGGAAGCGTTTATAAAAGCTTTTCAGCGTATGGATCAGTTTTCTGGGAAGGTTTCCTTCGGGGCTTGGTTAAAAAAGATCATGATACACCAGTGTTTAGATCATATTAAGAGACAAGAGATTGATTGAATCTCGTCGGAAGATGCGAGTTTACTGGAAGTGGAAGACGAGCCCGCGGATCACGGATCCTATCAAATGGATTCGGTTTACAAATCAATCAACGCCCTTCCGGGCGGATATAAAATGATTTTAAGCTTGTACCTATTGGAAGGGTACGATCACGAAGAAATTGCCCAAATTTTAGGGATCGACCCGGGAAGGAGCCGATCACAATATGCGAGGGCAAAGAATAAATTAAAAGGAATACTAAAAGAACGTACTTATGTCTGATCCATTAGAGGATTTTATTCGGGAGAACCGGCCTCTTTTGACCGGGATTATCCGCCTCTAAATCACGAGAAAAGATTTGAGGAAAGATTAACGAATCCAAAATTACACTCGCAAAAAAGCGATGAGCAGGATTCAAATCGAGGTTATACCCGCTTACAAAAGGTCATTTATACTGCCGCCGCCGCAGTGGTAGTGTTTGGAGCGGTATTCATATACCAAAATTACAATTTGGTGCCCGTTCAAGAAAAATTAGTTGGAGACCAAACCATGTACTTGGAGGAGCTCTCTTCAGAAATGGCGCAAGTAGAAGACTACTACAAAAGAACAATTTTAACGAGAAAGGAAGAGCTACAGAATATGCCGGGAGCGGAAGATTATATTCTCAAAAGTTACTTCTCTGAACTCGACGAACTAGAACTCGCTTATGAAGACCTTCAAAGAATTTGGCTCGAAACTATAGTGATGAGCGAATTATAAATGCGATGATCGAGATCGTATAGAAGTCCTCGAGGCACTGACCAAACAACTTCAAACTTTAAACGAACAGAAAAACTACACCAATGAAAATGCTTAACACACGACTTATTGCTTTGCTGCTCGCATTAGCGCCATTGACTTTGAGGGCCCAAGAATTGAAAAAAGAATTCAATCGCTCATTTGCCACCACAAGTGAAACTCAATTGATGATTTCCAATAGCTTCGGAGAAATTCAAATGGAGTCAGTAGACGGGAACGAGATAAAAATTGAGGCCGTAATTAAGGTTGAGGGAAATTCTGAAAAAGCCGTAAAAGAGGCCATCGAGAAAATGAATATCGTATTCTTAGAAGAAGCGAATAGGGTGATGGTTCGTACCGAAAACAAATGTAATTGTGGGAACAAAATCAAAGAGTTCAGTATCGATTATAAAGTCCAAGTACCTTCTGGAATAACAGTGAGTTTGAGAAATTCATTCGGCGACGTATATGTACAAGGGCATGATGGGCCTGTAAAATTGGATGTAGAACACGGCGATTTCAAAATCAAAAACCTATCTCATGAAGAGAATTTTATGAAACTTTCTTTCGGCGATGGCCAAGCGAGTGACATAAACAGAATGGAAATCCGAGTTCAGCATAGTGACTTTAACGCCGAAAATGTGGAAGAGCTAAGTGCTTATATTCAATTCAGTGATGTCGAGCTAGAAAATATCACTTCCTTGTATCGAGAACTTCGCATTCAGCACAGCGATGTGAGCATTGACGTCTCCGGTTCAGAATGGGGTAAAATGATGATGGATTTTGATTTTTCCGATGTGGATATGAATGTATCAAGTAGTGCGAAAATGCGCATGGAAGTAGAATCGAGCTTCGGTGATGTGAGCGCGCCATCAGCAATGAACGTCCAGAAAAAGGAAAATGGTTTTAATTCAGATTACTATCGTGTCTCCATGAACGGAGAAAGCGCGCCTATTTCGCAAGTTTCCATAAGTCATTCTCACTTATCATTCTCGATACGTTAACAGACCTTGTTCGCCAATACGCGGGCGTACAACATTAAAGATCTTCAATCGGTCCTTTTCCTTGTCGGATTAGGGCCGGTTCTGTTCCAGAGCAATCGATAATGGTACTGGGTTCATTTGCTCCCATGCCTCCGTAAATGGTTATGTCAACCATACTCTTGTATCGTTCGTGAATTAATTCTGGATCAGTTGTGTATTCTACAACGTTATCGCGATCGTGGATGGAACTTACTGCGATAGGGTTTCCAAGCGCTTCAACAATGGCTCGAGGCACGCCGTTGTCGGGAATTCGAATCCCAACCGTTTTTTTCTTGTGCTGGAACAACTTGGGTATTTTGTTCGTTGCATTCAAAATATAGGTGTACGGCCCTGGCAGTGTTCTTTTCAAGAGTTTATAAACGGAAGTAGGAATGGGTCTTGTGTACTCGGAAAGCATGGACAAATCGTTAAAAACGATTGAAAAATTCGCTTCTTCCAACTTCGTTCCCTTCAAGAAAGCGAGTTTTTCCATTGCCTTGGTCTGACTCAAATCGCAGGCGAAGGCGTAAATAGAATCGGTGGGTACTATAACTACTCCACCCGACTTCAATACTTCGACAACTTTTTCTATTGCCTTTTCGTGTGGATTCTCAGGGTATATTTTCAGGAGTTCGGACATAATATTAGAGGTTAAAAAAGGGACTTCTAATCGCTTAAAAGTCCCTCAGTCTTCTCCTAAAATAGTAATTCTTTTACGAATTTCCCTTTGCGTGGTCTGCTAAAAATTGAGCAAGTCCGCTTTCCGTTAAAGGGTGTTTGAATAAAGCGGCAATAGCGCTTAAGGGTGACGTAATTACGTCGGCTCCAATCAAGGCGCAGTCTTTAATATGCATCGGATGACGAATGCTCGCTGCTAAAATTTCCGTTTCGTAGCCGTAGTTGTCAAAAATGATGCGAATATCTTCGATCAATTGTAATCCGTCTGTTGAGATGTCGTCTAAGCGCCCCAAAAAAGGACTTACGTAGCTCGCGCCTGCTTTCGCGGCGAGTAAGGCCTGTGTTGCACTGAAAATAAGCGTGCAATTGGTGCGTATTCCTTTATCCGTAAAATGCTTAATTGCTTTTACACCCTCGCGAATCATTGGCACTTTCACAACAATTTGTTCGTGCAAGGCAGCGAGCTTCTCGCCTTCTTCTACAATACCGGCGAAATCCGTTGCAACCACTTCAGCGCTCACGTCACCATCCACAATTTCACAGATGTCGATGTAGTGTTGAATGATGTTTTCCTGTCCAGTAATGCCTTCTTTGGCCATCAACGAAGGGTTGGTTGTTACACCGTCAAGGATTCCTAAATCCTGTGCCTCGCGAATTTGATCAAGATTGGCGGTATCGATAAAAAATTTCATGAATTGGGTATTAAAATAGGGGGTAAAGGTACAATTTTATGGTGCTTCTTGTGCTTGTATTTGCGCCCGTTTATACAATTGATAGAGCGCTAGAATGAGTAAAATGTGACCAATATCGTTGTGGTTAAACCAAGCAGAAAACCCGAGCTTGAGAGCTGCAATAAGACCCGAGCTAACAAGAATGATTAAGGCAATAAAAAACTCTTTTTTTCCGGCCGATGGTCGATCGAATTGTAGGTGGAGTGGTAACACGTAACCGAGCAGCCCGACGGCGGTTCCAATCCCCACGGCTGCGAAGTTCAAGGTGTTGAAAATAGCGAAGGTATAGCCAGCTATAAAAATGTGGGGTATCCATTCCCAGACTCTTCGAACGCCTCGCGCCCTAAAGAACCTATGGGAGGCAAGCATAAGAAAGTAAATAGAAAGTCCGCTGAGTAACCATGGTAAGCGGTGAAAGGCACGTCCGTATTCGTAATTGAACGCATGTGCAAATCCACCCGTGAGGGTGGAGAAGCCCATAAATAAAAAAAAGAGCGAATACCTTTTAGCAAGATCTTTACGAGTCTTGATAAGGCGATTTGCGAAAATAAAGGCAAAAACGGTAATCAACCAATCGGTAAGTGCGGTCGTGGGTTCTTGAACACGTATGCCGAAGACGATAATTTCAGGGATTTGCTCCATGTCCAATGATGAGACTTTGGGATTCTTAGAGTCGTAATGGAGCCCGAAAATACGAAAATCTCCATTTTAATGGCTTTGGAGTAAAGAGGGAGAAAAAAAGGAGCAAGCTACTCACATCGCGTCGCTACAACCTCTTACCCTTGCTGTCTTCCGACCCTGGGGGATTCAGAGGGAGCTAACCGTATGAGACTTGCCCCTTAAGCGTGCAAAGGTAAGGAAATAGTTGGTTATATTTGCCCAACATCAAAACCTAATATTATGAATCAGGACATGAAAAAGATCATTCAGAACTACGGATTAATCGTAGCTGGAATTGGCATTCTTTACACCGCTATTGCCTATTTAACAGGGAATCCGGGCTTGTTTACAATATGGTACTTGGGTCTGAGTGTCGGTTTATTAGGTATTGTAATTGAAGTTATTGGTGTTACCAAATACAAGGCGAGTCAAGGTGGTTTTATGTCCTTTAAAGAAGGCTTTACCGTTTATTTTATGATCGCCTTAGTAGCCACCTTGTTGAGCACGCTCTTTTCTCTGTTGATTTTCAATGTGGTTGATCCCGAGTTTGCGGAATTAGTAAACAACGAAATCCTCGAAACAACGATCTCTCGAATGGAAGGTTTTGGAACTCCAGAAGAGGTGATTAAGCAAACCATGGAGCAAATGGAGGAATCGGGCGGACAATTCACTGCGGCAAATCAATTGAAGAGCATGGCCTATGCGATGATTTTCAACGCTGTTGTTGGTTTAATCGTTGCCGCATTTACCAAAAAAGCTCGTCCGTTAGTTATGGATGATGAAGAAACTACGGCCGAGGCCTAAAACTTATCCTATTGGATTTATCTCTTGTTATACCTCTTTTAAACGAAGACGAGTCGCTACCTGAACTCGCTACCTGGATCGATCGCGTTTGCATCGCCCACGGAATTACGTATGAAATTATCTTCATCGATGACGGTTCTACCGATCAATCGTGGAAAGTAATTCAGGAATTGCGTTCCGAAATTCCCTCCATAAAAGGAGTGCGATTTCGCCGTAATTATGGCAAATCTGCTGCGCTCAATGTTGGTTTCGGCCTAACGGCCGGAAATGTGGTGATTACCATGGATGCCGATCTACAAGATTCGCCCGACGAGATTCCCGAGCTGATGCGACTCATCACAGAAGAAGGCTACGACCTGGTCTCCGGATGGAAGAAGAAACGCCACGATCCACTTACCAAAACAATCCCGACGAAACTCTTCAACTGGGCGACCCGAAGGATTTCCGATATCAAACTGCACGATTTCAACTGCGGACTTAAATCGTACCGAGGGGAAGTAGTCAGAAATATAGAAGTCTACGGTGAAATGCATCGCTATATTCCTTTCTTGGCCAAGAATGCAGGGTTCAGTAAAATCACCGAAAAGGTAGTTCAACATCAAGAGCGGAAATACGGTAAAACGAAGTTTGGACTCGATCGATTTATCAACGGATACCTCGATTTACTGTCCCTTTATTTCATTTCAAGATTCGGAAAGAGACCCATGCACTTCTTCGGACTTTTAGGCTCGATGATGTTTTTCATTGGATTCCTTTCCTCCGCTTGGATTGGTGGATATAAATTATGGGCGCTAAGCCAGCACATGAAACCGGGATTAGTAACGGAAAATCCATGGTTCTACATTGCTCTTACAACCATGGTTATCGGATCCCTACTCTTCCTTACCGGTTTTGTGGCGGAAATGGTACACCAAAATAACGGAGACAGAAATAACTACAACGTTTCTGAAAAAGCAGGGTGGTAACCCATGAAGGCACCTCAATTATCTTTTATTGTTCCCGTGTACAATCGGCCCGATGAGGTGCGCGAACTTCTTACCAGTTTAGCAGAGCAAACGGATGGCGATTTTGAACTTATTCTCGTTGAAGATGGTTCGGAGGTACCCAGTAAATCGGTGGTCGACGAGTATTCAAATCAGTTGAATATACGCTACTTCTTTAAAGAAAATGAAGGGCCCTCCATCGGGCGAAATTACGGAATCAAAGAGGCTGTCGGAGATTACTTTTTGTTTGTAGATTCCGACTGTATTCTTCCACCGCATTACGTTGAAACGGTTCGCTCTTTTCTAATTTCGAATCCTGAAGTCGATGCTTTTGGAGGCCCTGATCGGGCCGACGCTAAGTTCAACACCCTCCAGAAAGCAATCAGTTATTCGATGACTTCTTTTTTTACCACCGGAGGTATTCGAGGGGCGAAAAAACAAGTCGATAAATTTTATCCGCGTTCTTTTAACTTGGGTTTTTCGCGAAAGGTATATGAGCAAATTGGCGGTTTTCCCGATACCAAATTGCATCCTGGAGAAGACATGATTTTAGCAATTGAAATCATCAAGAACGGATTCAAAACGGCTCTTATTTCCAAGGCGTATGTATTCCACAAGCGCCGTACCAGCTTGTCTCAATTCAAGCGTCAAGTATTCCGGTTCGGTTTTGTTCGTTACGTGATTTCATTGATGTATCCCGAAACATTTAAGTTGTTTTTCACCATACCTACCGTATTGACGCTGGGCTTCTTTTTCGCAATATTGATGGGCCTCGCGGCCCGATTCGAAGTAGCCTTTCTCTATCTGGTGTACTTTGGCTTGGTTTTTATTGACGCCTCCATTAAAAACAAATCTTTGATTGTCGGCTTTGCGGCAGTGATGACCACTGCGGTTCAGATTTATGGCTACGGTACCGGCTTTCTCTATTCCGTTTTCAAAAGTCGCCAAATGGGAAAAGAGCCGTTTTTAACATGGGCAGAAACCTATCGCGGATAAGCTACTTTCTGAACAACATTTCTTCGCTATCTTTGCCCCCATGAAAAAAATCATCTCTTGGTTAATTCGCAATGTCCCGCGTCGTCACCTTCAACGAGTTAGCCACATTGGCCTTCGAATCATTTCTGTTTTTTACCGCGGAAACAACGTCGAATGTCCTGTTATTGGAAAAACCTACCGAAAGTTCCTTCCGTACGGACGTCTGAACCCAAGAGATAATGCACTTTGCCCAGATTCGCTCTCTCTTGAACGTCACCGATTATTGTGGTTGTACTTCAAAGAACGAACGAATTTATTTACAGAGCAGGTACGTTTTCTTCACGTGGCCCCAGAGCTCTGCTTTATGGATCACTTTGAAGAAGCGCCAAACATCGAATACATTACAGGCGATATTGAATCACCACTCGCTAAAGTGAAAATGGATCTTCACGATATTCCTTTTCCCGAAGACAGTTTTGACATGGTGGTTTGTAATCATGTAATGGAACACGTGGAAGACGATCTTCAATGCATGCGCGAAATTCGTCGTGTCCTTAAACCGGGCGGTTGGGCTATTATGCAAGTTCCTCAAGACTACGATCGCGCCGAAACGCTCGAGGATCCTACCATTACGGATCCAAAAGAACGCGAGCGTATCTACTGGCAAGATGATCATGTCCGTCTGTACGGTCGTGACTATGGACAGCGCTTGGCCAAAGCCGGATTCAATGTTAAAGAAGATCCGTTCCTTGAAGAATTAGGTGCGGAACAAAGACGGTATTACGCCCTTCCAAAAAGGGAGATTATCTATTTCTGCACGAAATAGGCACCCGGTGACGTTCTTAATACGTCACTTCATTCTTTTTTGCGTCGAGCGCCCTTTGTTGCCTATTTTCAAAACTCATTGCACCCTTCGGCAGTCGAAAGAACCGAATCGAAATTCGTATTTTTGTACCGTGAATATGAAGCACTTACTCCTATTTTTTCTCGCCCTTTCGGGCGGATGCGTACTCGCTCAACCCACTTACAATGAGTTGGACGAGGAGGGGCGTCGTCACGGTGTTTGGCAAAAGGATTTTCCCGAAGGCGGAACACGCTATCGAGGGACATTTGAGCACGGAAAGGAAGTAGGCACCTTTACCTTCTTTTATCCCGATGGGAAACCTGCAGCCATAAAGGAATACGGGAAAGGAATGGGCGACTGTTATGCGACCATGTACCACGTAGGCGGGAAATTATTCGCTCAAGGAAGCTATGTCGATACTTTTAAGGTGGGGCTATGGAATTATTGGGATGTACAGGGGAATTATGTAGCGCGCGAGAATTACATAGAGGGTTTGCAACAAGGTCCGCAATACAGTTTTTACGTCGATTCAACCGTAGCCGAAATCACCCATTATGAAAAGGGCGTGCTCGACGGGCCATGGTCTATATACTTCGAAGACGGCACGCTAAGGGCGAAAGGTTCCTACCTAAACGATGCTCTTGAAGGTGTGGCCGAATACTACAATCCCGAAGGCGGTATAGACAGTAAGGGGAAGTATGCAAAGGGACTTAAAGAGGGTTGGTGGATTTTCTATGAGAACAAAAAACCGATCCGTAAGGTTAGGTATCATCGAGGACGACAAGAAGAAGCAGAGGAATTATAATGGCACGAGTAGTAGTAGGATTAAGTGGTGGAGTAGACAGCAGTGTGGCCGCTCATCAGTTGATAGAACAGGGCCATGAAGTGATCGGTTTGTTCATGCGTAACTGGGTCGATGAAAGTGTGATTATTGACGCCGAATGCCCTTGGGTAGAAGATTCAAACGATGCCATGCTCGTTGCTGAAAAATTAGGGATACCGTTTCAGGTCATCGACTTATCCGAAGAGTACAAAGAACGCATTGTCGATTACATGTTCTACGAATACGAGCATGGTCGTACCCCGAATCCAGATGTTCTCTGTAACCGAGAAATCAAATTCGACACCTTCCTTAAGGCTGCACTTCAGTTAAAAGCGGATTACGTTGCGACGGGTCACTATTGCCGTAAAATGACTACGCTCGACGAAAACAATGAGCCCATCCACCATTTGCTGAAAGGGCTCGACCCCAATAAGGATCAAAGCTATTTCCTTTGCCAGTTAAATCAAGATCAGCTCAGCAAAGCGCTTTTTCCGATTGGGCATTTAGAAAAGCCAGAAGTTCGTCGAATTGCAGCAGAATTGGACCTTGTAACTGCCGATAAAAAAGACAGTCAGGGTTTGTGCTTTATTGGGAAAGTACGATTGCCCGATTTTCTTCAACAACAATTAAAACCCAAAAAAGGGCAAATAGTGGAGATTCCCTTAGATGCGCCTTTATATGGAAATGACCATCGGGCCGAAGGCCCCAATTGGCTTCAAGAAAGTTCAAAAGCTTTTCAGTATAAATTAGAGGATGGTAAAGTCATTGGTGAGCATCAGGGTGCTCATTATTTTACAGTGGGTCAGCGAAAGGGTTTAGCAGTAGGAGGTACTAAAGACCCGCTTTTTGTTGTTGGAACCGACGTAGATGAAAACGTAATTTATACGGGGCAAAGTCACCAGCATCCCGGATTGTGGAGGCATGGATTGTACATAAAAAATGAAGAAATTCATTGGGTACGGTCCGACCTAGCCCTCAAAATAGGTGGTGAAATGGAAGTGGACGCCCGGTTTAGATACCGCCAACCATTGCAAAAAGCGAAACTCTACCGAACGGAAGATGGAATGTACGTCATCTTTGAAGAGCGTCAGAGTGCCATCACGCCCGGTCAATTCGCGGCATGGTATATAGGCGATGAACTCCTTGGATCAGGAGTAATAAACGAATAAATGAAACGACTCGCCCTCCTTGTTGCCGTGTTTCAACTTCTAGGGCTTACCGCTCAAGAAACGGGTAAGGCATGGGTGTATTTCGCCAATCGAGGAGAGGTAGCCGAGCGAATAATGGTTGTTGAGCAGAATTTTTCGGAGGCTTCAATAGATCGAAGGGCTCGTCAGGGAATAGAATGGCAAGAAAGTGACCTTCCTGTGTTACCGGAGTATATTCAGGCCCTTCGGGCCGATGGCTTAACAATCGTTCACACCTCGCGCTGGTTAAACGCAGTCTCTGTCCGAATCGACGAAAACTTCGATAGATGGAGTAGAAGAAGTTTACCCGATTTTGTGACTAAAGTAGCGCCCGTCGAGGGATGGGAAAACGCAAAACCCCAACCCGATGCGCGAGTAGAATTAAAGAGCACCTTAGAAATTGACCCCAATGATTACGGCGATGCTCGCCAACAAATTGAAATGATTCACGGTCTCGAATTACATTCGGTCGGACTCAAAGGCGGAGGGATGCGCATCGCCATTTTAGATGCCGGATTCAATAGGGCCGATAGCATGGAGGTGTTCGATTACATTCGATCGCGCAACCTTGTCCTCGGGGTTCGCGATTTCGTCGACGGTGGTGATTCGGTTTATATATCGAGTAATCACGGAACGTATGTTTGGTCGATCATGGGCGCTTACTTGCCTCAATTGATGATTGGTACTGCGCCGGATGCGGGGTATTTTCTTCTTCGGACCGAAGACATTAATTCTGAAACGACTGTAGAAGAAGATAATTGGGTGGCAGGTGCCGAATGGGCCGATAGTGCCGGGGCCGATTTAATAAATTCGAGCTTGGGTTACACCCGATTCGATAACAATCAAGGGTATACCTACGAAGATATGGATGGCAATACGACCGTCGTAACTCGAGGGGCTGACGCTGCTGCTTCAAAAGGAATTTTAGTAGTGAATAGCAACGGGAATTATGCTCAATCGGATTGGATCTACATGGGGGCTCCTGCAGATGGAGACAGCGTTTTTTCCATTGGAGCAGTAGATCGAGAAGAACAGTACGCTTTATTTAGTTCTATCGGTCCTACGTACGACGGCCGGTTGAAACCAAATGTTTCCGCATTGGGAGAGCAAACAACCATTGCCTTATCGAACGGGTCCACCACGCGTGGAAATGGTACCTCGTTTTCTGCGCCAGTGATTTGCGGAATGACCGCTTCTTTATGGGCTGCACATCCGTTTAGAAACAACTGGGACATCATGAAGGCCGTCGAAAAGAGCGCCCATCTGGCCGCTAGGCCAAACAACCAATTGGGCTATGGGATACCTAATTACGCTTTGGCGCACGAATTACTTACTTACGGTGGGGAGAACGTGCCAACCGCAAGGAGTCCATGGATTCTTTACCCGAATCCATTTGTGGATCAATTGAACATCGTTTTGCAAACAGAAGTTTCAGACGATGCGGTATTTCGATTGTCGTCGGTCCATGGAATGCGAATTTCCGAGGTAGCTTTTGGCGGCGATTATTTTCTTCGGTTATCTTTACCTCCCGACCTTCCGGCCGGAACGTATTTGCTCGAATGGTGGCAAAACGGTGAACGGAAGGCGGTAGAAAAAGTAATCCGAGGAAATGGAATCGAATAGAATCACACAACTTTTTGGAATAGAACTCCCCATTATTCAAGCGGGAATGATTTGGTGTTCGGGCTGGAAACTAGCGAGCGCGGTAAGTAATTCGGGCGGACTCGGAATTATTGGTGCCGGCAGTATGTATCCGGATGTACTCCGTGAACATATTCAAAAATGTAAGCGGGCTACCTCTCGTCCTTTTGCGGTAAATGTACCTATGTTGTATCCCGACATAGAGCAACTCATGCGCATCATTATTGAAGAAAAGGTTCCTATTGTATTCACATCTGCTGGAAACCCTAAAACGTGGACCTCGCTACTAAAAGATCAGGGAATTACGGTGGTGCACGTAGTAAGTAATGTCCGCTTCGCTTTAAAAGCTCAAGACGCCGGCGTTGACGCGGTAGTCGCTGAAGGATTTGAGGCCGGAGGACATAATGGACGAGAAGAAACGACGACGCTTTGTTTAATTCCCATGGTGAAGGAAGCTGTTGAGGTCCCGGTCATCGCAGCCGGCGGTATTGGAAGTGGACGTGCAATGGCAGCCGCGTTTTGCCTGGGAGCAGAAGGGGTTCAGATAGGGAGTAGATTCGTTACGAGTAACGAAAGTTCGGCGCATATAAACTTTAAGGAAACGGTGGTTCAAGCCCAAGAAGGTGCAACTACCTTGACTCTAAAAGAATTGGCGCCCGTTCGGTTAATTAGGAACAAATTCTTCGATGAACTCCAAGAGGCTTATGCTCGATGCGCTTCCGTAGAGGAATTGAAATCTATATTGGGCCGTGCTCGCGCTAAGAAGGGGATGTTCGAAGGGGATTTGGATGAAGGAGAATTAGAGATAGGCCAGGTGAGTGGAAGCATCCATGAAGTAATTCCCGCCGCGGATATAGTTGCTGAAATATGGCATGAATTCAAAGAAGTGAGTGGGCAAATGAATCAATATTCCAAAAACTGATCTTTTGAAATCGAGCAATTTTCTCAAAACGCTCGGACCGGGTATACTATTTGCTTCGGCGGCTATAGGAGTGAGTCATCTGGTGCAGAGTACCCGAGCGGGCGCTTCTTATGGCTTTTTACTTCTGGGAGCTGTGTTGATAGCGAATGTTGTCAAATTCCCCTTTTTTGAGTTTGGTTCGCGCTATGCTGCAGCAACGGGCACCTCTCTCTTAGCAGGATATAGGAAAAGAGGTAAGTGGGCAGTATACGTATATCTACTGATAACCCTCGGATCGATGTTTGTAGTTACGGCGGCCGTCAGTTTCGTGTGTGCGGGTATATTAACCAATTTGTTAGGCCTTTCCCTTTCGGTGGCTCAAATGTCGGGCGCGCTTTTTATTGGAGTTGTTGCGCTCTTGTTAATTGGTCGGTATAGTGCCCTAGATGGATTCCTCAAAGTGGTTTCTATATTTCTACTCATCAGCACGGTTGCTGTGTTTGTGATTACCCTGCTGAATGGTCCGGTTGCAGAAAGTACCGGGGTAGAATCCGCCGGATTTTGGGAAGTTTCGACGCTTTCATTTACCATCGCGCTCATCGGCTGGATGCCTACGGCCGTAGATATGTCCGTTTGGAACAGCTTGTGGACCTTGGCTCGAATGAAACAGACAGGTTACAAACCTTCGGTCCGCGAAGTGCTATTTGAGTTCCGATTGGGGTATGTAATTTCCGCATTGTTGGCAGTATGTTTTTTGACATTGGGCGCTTATTTGATGTATGGAACAGGAGAGGAATTTTCAGATTCTGCCATCGTTTTCGCAGATCAAATTGTCGCGTTATACACGCGTACTTTAGGCGTGGGTTTTCGTTGGGTTATTGCTATTTCGGCGTTCTCGGTGATGCTGAGTACGACGATTACGGTTTTTGATGGATATGCCCGAACACTCCGCGAGATTGCCGTTCAAATTCGGGATCGGCCTCTTCCGAAGACATTTTCACCGCTTTTTTTAATCGGCCTAGCGGCCGGAAGTTATATGATTATTGCTTTTTACGTGACTTCGTTAAAATCGCTGGTCGATTTTGCAACCACATTGAGCTTTGTAATCGCCCCCGTCATTGCCTATCTTAATTTGAAGGCAATGACGGGGGCGGAGGTTAGCGGTCCTGGGGAACTGAATCAAGGATGGAGAATCTATGGCTGGATCGGAGTTATTTTGTTGTCGCTCTTTACATTTTGCTATTTATTGCTGTTGGCTCTTTGATAGTTCTGTGATTACCAGTTAAGAAATAAAATCTAAATAGGAATGAGCACAGCACACTGTTCTTTCAGGGCTTTGGGCCATTTTCTGCGGAATAATAATATAGTTCGTTCGATGATAGTTTTTATCCCGAACCAACGAAACTTTGCAACTTTTCGTTAATCCAATTAACCCGATTGGAATGGGCCAAAATTGAGTTTAGGTAAAACTTGACCAATTGATTAACTTTACAGCTTGCTTGGCTCTAATTGACCTATAGAAACGCATGAAAAAATTACTCCTTTTATTGACCTTAACGGTCTTCTCTACTGGAGCATTTGCTTCTCATATCATGGGGGGTGAAATTACCTGGGAATGTCTGCCTTCTGGCGAATACGTTTTTACCTTGAAAGTATATCGTGATTGTAATGGTATACCTCAAAATACCGCTCCCCAGTTACTGAATATTTGGAACTATACTGGATTCCCAAATACAATCCTTTGTAATTTTGTTTCGCAAACAGATATCTCTCCACCCTGTGGTTTTCCCTGTAGCAACCCCGCTGCGGGATCTGCGGAAGAGTTCATCTACATTTCTAGTCCTGTCACACTCACTGGTACGCCGGGGGTAAATGGATGGGTTTTTACTTGGGATGATTGCTGTCGTAACAGTGCTATTGATAACATCATTTTAGCCGGTCCAGGCCCGACAGGTCATACGCTTCGAGCGATTATGTACCCTTATACACCGCCTTTAGGAACGGTTCCGAACAATACAAGTCCTTGTTTTGACAGTTCGCCCGTATTCTTAGAAAGTCCAGCGACCGTTTTGTGTACCGGATTTAACTTTACGTACAATCAAAACGCATTTGATGTCGATTTAGATTCGATCTACTACGATTGGGATACGCCACTCAGAGATAACCCTTGGCCAGCAACTACCTTCGCCTGGAATACAGGGTATTCGTTCAATAACCCTTTTCCCGGCCCTACTCAGAACGCGAATAATACCGGAGCAACCTTAAATAACAATACAGGAGAGGTTTCTCTTCTTAACTACACGGCCGGAGCCTTTGTAAGCTGTGTACGGGTTGAGTCGTGGCGTTGTGGTCAGAAAATCTCAGAAGTTTTCCGTGATTTACAAACGACCTATTTGAGTGGAGGTGATTGCCCTTCACTTCCGGGCGGATTGACCAATAACCCTCCGGTAGTAACGATTTCGGCATCGACGTTTACACAAATATCACCATCCCTTTTTGTTGATACGGTATATGCGGGCCAGTCGGTTTCCTTTAACATGCAGGCCTCGGATTTTGACCCGCAACCTGCCGGATCACCAAGTTCTATTCAGAATGTAACCATTGAAGCAACCGGAGCGCAGTTTGGTGCGGGTTTCACAAGTACAACCACAGGTTGCCTTCAACCTCCTTGCGCGACATTGAATCCACCAACTCCGATTACAAACCCAATTGGTTCTGCCACGACTTTTACTTGGAATACAGATTGTACCAACTTGAGTTATAGTAATGCTTGTGCAAGCAGTAACACCTATACGTTCTTATTAAGGGCAAAGGATGATTTCTGTAATGCCAATGCATTCTTCTATGGAACGTTTAATGTGACCGTACTGCCGGGAGCAAGTGATCCAGCCGATGCCAAGTGTATCCGTGTGTTGGCGAATGGCGATATTGAACTCGACTGGACAGAACCTGCAGATACGGGCCTCGTATTTAATGAATACTTCATTTACTATCAGCCTCCCGGAGGAGGTGGGTTTGCTGTATTGGATAGCGTTCAGGACCCTACCATTACTTCGTATACACATGTCAATCCAGGAGGACTCGGTTCATACCTCGTGCAATCATCTACGGGGTGTGATTTCTTGAGTAATCCGAACGATACTATTTCGCCGATTGAATTGACGGTGACGGCACCGCCGCCAGGTAGTGTTGCCAATTTAGCATGGACTCCTCCAATGGACCCGTTGCCTGCATCGTACACCGGATATTACTATATCTATCGTGAATTTCCTGCAGGAAGCTGGACTTTGATTGATTCAACCACGACGACGACCTATTTTGACACGATCAATTTGTGCGACGAATTCATCAATTACCGAATTGAAACGCTGGACACTTCACTGTTCTGTAATTCAATCTCTAATGTGGATGGTGCCCAACTGGCCGACTTAACTCCACCAGCGATTTCTCAAGCAGATAGCGTTACTGTAGATATTAATAACAATTTGGCGAGTATCAGCTATCAACCTACCACAGCCTCTGACGCAGTGTATTATATTATTTACACTTGGGATCCTATTGGCATGGCTTGGAATCCGCTCGACACCGTTTTTGACTTAAATCAGACGGTTTACGTGAATCCGAATAGTAATGCTGCAAATGAAGCAGAGACCTACGGAGTTGCTGTTGTTGATAGTTGTGATAACCGATCACCGGTTTCCAATATTCATACAACGGTTCATCTTTCGAATTACTTAGATGTTTGTACCTACACGGACAGCCTTTGGTGGAATCAATACGTCGGTTGGCCCATCGGTGGTTACGACGTCTATGTAAGCGAAAACAGCGGCCCAATTACACTCCTTGGCTCTACATTACCGGGAGATACTACCTTCACTCACGCGAACCTTACACCGTTTAGCAGCTACTGCTATTACATTGAGGTATCCGGTTTGGCTACCGAGACGTCTCGCTCAAACCAGTTATGCATTTTTGCCGATGTTCCACTCGCACCTCAGTACGAGTACGTGAAGTATGTAAGTGTTGATATTACAGCTAACTTGGTAGATATGGAAGTGTTTGTAGACACTGCTGCCGATGTAATTGAGCACCGTATTGAGCGATCGTTTGGTCTTGCTGGACCATACAGTCAGGTGGGTATTGTTCCTCAGCCCTTGGGTATCGACGAGTTTGCCTATCAAGATTTAACGGCTAACTTTAATTTACAGGAATATTACTACCGCGTTGTAGCTGTTGATAGTTGCGGAACGGATATTCTTGTGTCCGATACGTCAAACACCATACACTTGGGGGTTGCCGCAAATGCAAACCTCACGAATGAGCTCACCTGGAACGAGTATCGTTATTGGGAAGGAAGTGTTGAGTCGTACAATATCTATCGATGGATTGACCAAGTACCAAATTTGACTCCGTTGGCAAACGTTCCTGCTGGAACAACGAGTTGGATCGACGATTTGAATTCGACATTCATTGGACAAGTAGGTCTTGGAGGCTTTTGCTATTACGTAGAAGCTGTAGAAGGAGCAGGAAACCCTTATGGCTTCCTCGAATTAAGTACGTCGAATTTGGTATGTGTGGAGCAAAGCCCGCGTATGTTTATTCCGAACGCCTTCAATCCGTTGAGCCCAATTTCAGAAAACAGTATTTTCCGTCCGTCTGCTTTATTTATCGATCAGTATCCGTATGAAATGTCGGTATTCGATCGCTGGGGTAAGCAGCTCTTTTATACGACAACTTCGGTTGAAGGTTGGGATGGTACTTTTGAAGGTGAAGATCAACCAGGCGGGGTATATACGTACATAATCAAGTACACGCCAGAGGATGGCGAAGAGCGCCGTTATACGGGTTATGTGACCTTGATTCGCTAATCACTTTTCACGAAAAGTATAAAAGGCTCGGTTCATTAGAATCGGGCCTTTCTTGTTGTGAAAGCTAAATTTCGCAGAGCGCTGCAATATTCCGTTTTCTTCCTTGTTGCCCACCAACCTTACGGTTGGATTTCGTATCTTTGCGTGCAATTTAATCAATTGCAATTCCATCATGTCTTTATTGAATTCCAAGAATTTTATCGGTGAGGGCCTCACTTACGACGATGTGCTTCTCGTACCTAATTACTCAGACGTTCTTCCGAGAGACGTTAGTATAAGTACGCAATTCACTCGAAACATCCGATTGAACGTTCCCATTGTATCTGCCGCTATGGATACGGTAACGGAATCGAGTATGGCCATTGCAATGGCTCGAGAAGGGGGCATCGGTGTTCTCCACAAGAACATGTCTATTCAAGATCAAGCACGTGAAGTGAAAAAAGTGAAGCGCGCCGAAAGCGGGATGATTTTAGATCCTGTAACCCTTCGAGAAAGTGCCTTGGTGGCGGATGCCAAAAATATGATGCGCGAATTCAGCATCGGTGGCATTCCCGTTGTAGATGGTGAAATGAATTTAGTCGGAATTGTCACGAATCGCGATTTGCGTTTTGAAAAAAATGATGTTCGTCCTGTTACCGAAGTAATGACTAAAGAGAATTTAGTAACCACCAGTGAAAACACTTCTCTGGAACAAGCAGAAGGGATTCTACAGGAGCATAAGATTGAAAAATTACCGGTAATCAGCAAAGATGGAAAGCTTACAGGGTTGATTACCTACAAAGACATTATAAAGCAAAAAGACCAACCAAACTCGAGTAAAGATGAGTACGGTAGATTGCGCGTAGCAGCAGGTGTAGGGGTAACAGGAGATGTATTAGAACGCGTTGAAGCATTGGTCAATAATAATGTAGATGCGATTGTTGTCGATACAGCACATGGACACTCTAAAGGAGTAGCCGAAGTCGTAAGAGAAATCAAAAAGGTATATCCAAATCTCGATATCGTTGTCGGGAACATCGCTACAGCCGAAGCGGCAAAATTTTTAGTTGAAGCCGGTGCGGATGCTGTTAAAGTGGGAATAGGACCTGGTTCTATTTGTACTACGCGTGTTGTAGCCGGGGTTGGAGTTCCTCAGCTTACGGCTGTGAACATTGTTTCTAAGGCCATTGAAGGCAGCGGAGTGCCTGTGATTGCCGATGGCGGTATCCGTTATACAGGTGATATTGTAAAAGCCCTAGCGGGCGGAGCACACACTGTTATGCTCGGATCGCTCTTGGCTGGATCAGAAGAATCGCCAGGAGAAACGGTAATTTATGAAGGTCGCCGTTTTAAGACGTACAGAGGAATGGGTTCAGTGGAGGCCATGAGTGCAGGATCTAAAGACCGTTATTTCCAAGACGTAGAAGATGACATCAAAAAATTGGTGCCTGAAGGAATCGTTGGAAGAGTTCCTTTTAAGGGTACCTTAAACGAGGTTATGTACCAGTTTATAGGTGGCTTACGCGCGGGAATGGGATACAGCGGAGCAAAGGATCTCGCCGCCCTTCGAGAAAAAGCACAGTTTGTTAAAATTACTTCTGCCGGTGTGCAGGAAAGCCATCCGCACGACGTTACTATAACGCGCGAGGCACCAAATTATAGTCGTTGAGAAAAAGACGCTCATTGTTTATTTTAGTGCGCTTAATACAAAAAAAAGGATTTTAAGATGAAGAGATTTGTATTGCTATGTACGGTTGTAATCGCCTTTTATAGCCAAGGTCAAAATGACCCTGTTTTAATGACTTTAGAAGGTGATAGCATTTACCTATCGGAATTTGAACACGTATATAACAAAAACAGGAATACGCCCACGGCCGAAGTTAAAACGCCAGAGGAATACCTTGAGCTGTTTATCAATTTTAAGTTAAAAGTAAAAGCAGCTGAAGATGCGGGTCTCGACACCTTGCCTCGTTTTGAGCGTGAATTAAACGGTTATCGCGAGGATTTGGCACGACCGTATTTGAGTGATTCTGAGGTTACTGAAGCACTGGTAGCAGAAGCATTCGAACGTTTGCAGTATGAAGTAAGCGCGAAACACATTCTTTTCAAATTAGATAAAACAGCAACTCCTGAGGATACCTTACGCGCTTATCAAAACGCGATGGCAGTTCTTGATAAAATTGAAAAGGGCGCTTCTTTTACGGATATGGCTGTTGAATTTTCAGCCGATCCTTCGGCGAAAGATAACTTGGGCGACTTGGGCTATTTTTCAGCTTTATATATGGTCTATCCCTTTGAGACGGCAGCATACACTACGCCTGTTGGAGAAGTAAGCATGCCTATTCGCACGCGTTTTGGATACCATTTGATTCAAGTAACCGATAAGAGGCCAGCCCGCGGAGAAGTTAAAGTGGCTCATATTCTGGTGAAAATAGCGCCTGAAGCGGATTCTCTGATGATTTTTAATGCCGAGAAAAAGGCGAATGAAGTATTAGATAAAGCATTGGCGGGAGAGCCCTTCAGACTTTTAGCGTCTCAATACAGTGATGATAAAACGACAGGCCCATCGGGTGGTGATTTGCCTTGGTTTGGTTCTGGCGTTATGGTGGACTCTTTCGATGAAGCGGCGTTTTCATTAGATACGATTGGCGAAATTGGTGGTCCATTTCGCACCGAATTCGGATTCCATATTATCAAATTAGTGGATAAAAAAGGACCTCCGAGTCGCGAGCAAAACGATTACGAAATTCGCAGAAAAATTAAAGGCGATAGCCGTTCTGAAAAAAGCGAACAAACCGTATTAGACAGGCTCGAAAAAGTATATCAGCCAACGGTTTACGAAGAAAATGTATTGGGGCTTTCAAAAGCTCTAGACGTAAAAATAAAGCAAAAAAGCTGGAAGCCGGAGGTGGCTAAGGGTATGTCAAAACCCGTTTTAGTTATTGCGGACCGTACCCTCTCTCAATATGATTTCGCCATCTTCTTGGGTAGATATCAATATACGGAGGTTGTTTATGACGAGTACGACCGCACTCTTCTGGCAGCTTTTGATCAATTTTTTGACAAAGAGCTATTAGCCTATGAAAACGATCATCTTGAAACGAATCATGAAGAGTTTAGGCTGTTAATGAAGGAGTATCGAGACGGAATACTTCTGTTTGAATTAATGGATGATGAGGTTTGGTCAAAGGCGATGAGAGATTCAGCTGGACTGGCTGATTTTTATGAAGCCAATAAGATGAATTACATGTGGCCGGAACGCGTAAAGGCTAAAGTTCATACCGCTACAGATCCTGCTGTAGCTGCCAAAATCTACAAGTACTTAGGGAAAGGTAAAACGGCCGAGTGGATTTCGGATAAATTAAATGCCAAAAGTAATCTCGCGTATCAATTTGAGGAAGGTGTTTACACACGAGAAAGTTTTCCGGCGAAGAGCTTGCCGTGGACCGTTGGTTTGAGCGAAGTACAAGAAACAGCTCGCGGCTATCAAGTATTTGAGATAGAGGAAGTATTAGTCCCAGAACCCAAAGCGCTATCTGAAGCTCGAGGGATTATAATCTCAGACTATCAAAGACAACTTGAAAAAGACTGGATCGTTAAACTTAGAGACGAGTACGAATACACGGTATATTCAAAAGTGCTCGAACAAGTTAAATAATGAATCTTCTTTTTCGTTTTCTCATAGTACTTTCTTCATTTCTTGTGGTAGGGTGTCAACTCTTCCAAGAAACAAATCACTCCGATGCTGTTGCTAGGGTGGGTGAAGAGTTCTTGTGCAAAGACGATTTAGACGAAATTTTGGTTCCAGGCTTATCCGCGGAGGATTCGGCGACGATCGCCTACAATTATATTTATAACTGGGCACGTAAAAGATTAGTATTAAAGAAAGCCGAGCTTAATTTAAGCGAAAACGAAAAAGACGTCGACCGATTGGTTGAGGAGTATCGCAACAGTTTAGTTCGCTCATTGTACGAGAAAAAGTTAATTGCGGAGTATTTGGATACGGCCATCACTTCCAATCAAATAGAGCGGTACTACAACGAGAATAAGCAAAATTTTGAGTTAAAAGAAAATATCGTGCGCGTTGAGTACTACAAATTCGACCCGCAGTCCCCCGATTTAGCTCAATTTAAAAACTGGTTCCGATCGGGCCGTGAGGCCGATAAAGCGAAGCGAACCGAGTATGCATTGAATTACGCCGCAGAACATTTTTTGAATGACTCAACCTGGATTTCGTATATGGACCTCGTTTCGCGAGTGCCTTTGCAAGCCTATAATCAAGAGCAATTTCTTCGAAACAATCGATTGGTCGAAATAAACGATTCGTCTGCAGTGTATTTCATTCAAATTTTAGAATATAAAACGGAAAATAATCATTCTCCACTCGAGTACGTGTACCCCACGATCAAGAACATTATCTTGCATCAGCGGAAACTCGACTTAATAAAGGAGATGGAAAACCGTTTATACGAAGATGCCCAAAAACGGAACGAGTTTGAGATTTACGAATAAGCCCCTTTTTATACTATTATTTATATCGGCCTTTTCGGCCGGATGGGCACAGCCTAGCGGTCAAATTATAGACCAAGTAGTTGCCGTTGTGGGTAGCTATAAGGTGCTTCAATCGGATGTAGAAAACCAGTACTTTCAGTACAAAAATCAAGGCTACACCGAAGCAACCTTAACGCGGTGTCAGGTATTTGAAGATTTAATGTTTGAAAAATTACTTCTTAATCAAGCCGTAATTGACTCGGTAGAGGTTTCCGATGAACAAGTGGAAGGTGAAATGGATCGTCGTCTTGCGGCTTTGGAAGCACAAATTGGCTCCATTCAAAAATTAGAAGAATTCTACGGGGAGAGCATTGTTGAAATTAAAGAAGATATGCGGTCTTCGATGAAAAACCAGTTGACGGCCCAAAGAATGCAAGGGGAAATAATGGGAGATGCCACCGTAACTCCTTCCGAGGTGCGCAGATTCTTTAAAGAGATCCCAAGGGATAGTTTGCCCTTGATCAATTCTGAAGTTGAAGTTGCCCAAATCGTCCGGTTTCCCGAAGTGCGGGAAGAAGCTAAAACCGAAGCAATTGATGAATTGCGAAATATTAAGGACCGAATAGATAACGGATCCAAGTTTTCGACGATGGCCATTTTGTACTCTGAAGATCCTGGATCTTCTAAAAATGGAGGTTTGTATGAAGGAGTAAAACGCGGTCAATTCGTTAAGGAATTTGAGGGCGTAGCTTTTGCTCTTGAGCCCGGTGAAGTATCCGATGTGTTTGAAACGAACTTCGGCTACCACATTTGTCAACTCGTCGCAAAAAGAGGACAAGAAATAGACGTTCGTCATATTCTCATGGTGCCTAAAATCAGCCCACAAGACCTCGAAGAGGCACAGTATTTCCTCGATAGCTTGAAGGTAATTATCAATGACGGTATTTTAACCTTTGAAGAGGCAGCGATGGAATATTCGGGGGATAAAGACACCAAAAACAATGGTGGATTGTTGGTAAACCCGGCAACTGCGGATACTAAATTCGAGATTTCCGAACTGGATCGCTCCGTGTACTTCACAATTGAAGATGTAAACGTAGGCGAAATTGCAGGTCCAATTATTTATCAAACACCAAATGGACAACAAGGATTTCGTTTGGTTCAACTGATCAGTAGATCGGAACCCCATCGCGCTAATTTAAAAGACGATTATCAGCGTTTGCAAAATATGGCAACGCAGAAAAAGCAATCAGATATAACCAGAGAATGGGTGGATACCAGGCTGAATGACACATACGTGCGCGTAATGTCGAACTATTTGGATTGCTCATTTGATTACAATTGGAATAAGAAATAACACTATGTCAAATCAGTCGGACGTTGCGGCAGTAGATGCCCTCGTAGGTCAGTACGATTCATTAAAGAAAGAAATTGGGAAGGTCATCATCGGACAAGATGAAGTGGTACGGGACGTGATCATTTCCATATTCAGTAAAGGTCATTGTTTGCTTGTTGGGGTACCTGGATTAGCGAAAACCCTTTTGGTGAATACCATTTCCGATGCATTGGGTTTGTCGTTTAACCGAATTCAATTTACGCCGGATTTAATGCCGAGTGATATTATTGGTTCTGAAATTTTAGGAGAGGACCGCCACTTTAAGTTTGTGAAGGGACCTTTATTTTCCAACATAATTTTGGCCGATGAGATCAACCGAACACCTCCTAAAACTCAGTCTGCTTTATTAGAAGCGATGCAGGAAAAGGCAGTTACGGCTGCTGGTCATAGATACGCGCTTCAAGAACCGTTCTTTGTGCTTGCAACGCAAAATCCAATAGAACAAGAAGGTACTTATCCTCTTCCTGAGGCTCAGCTAGATCGATTCATGTTCAGCATCAAGGTAGTTTACCCGAGTTTCGAAGAAGAAGTTCAAATTGTTAAAAACACTACCTCCGATTATCGGGCTGAAGTTGAAAATGTGTTGAGCGCTGAAGACATTTTGAATATTCAAAGTTTGATTCGCCGTATCCCAGTAAGTGATAACGTAATGGAATATGCCGTGCGCTTGGCGGCTAGTACTCGTCCGGCCGAGCAGGCCGCTCCCGACATGGTGAAAAAATACCTGAGCTGGGGTGCCGGACCACGGGCTTCGCAAAACCTTATTTTAGGGGCGAAAACACATGCTGCCTTGAAGGGTAAATATGCCCCCGATCAAGAAGATGTTCGCGCGGTTGCTTTTGCTATTCTTCGCCATAGAATTGTAAAGAATTACAAAGCAGAGGCGGAAGGAATTTCCGAAGAGCAGATCATTACTGATTTATTCTGATAAAACTCATAGTTTACTGATCTAAAGGGTGCGTTCTTTGATCCTATGAAGGAATCATTGCGCGAGCGACTAAAGAAAAAGTACTACGAGCACCCGGTAGTGTGGCCCATGCTGAAGAAAGCTCAAGAGCTCAACTATCGGGCGGAATACCAATTCTATTACAGGCTTCCAAGGAATGGAAATCGCTGCTCGATCCGTGAAATAAATTTGGAGTTCTCGAGCGCCTGTAATCTTCGCTGTAAGTTTTGCGCATTGGATCACAACAAGCCAAAGCAAACCATGTCACCTTTGGTTTTGCGCCGTTTTCTTGATCAGTTTCTGGAAGATAAACGTTTCCATTCCGTCCAGAAATTTCAACTGTTTAATGGTGGTGAAACGTTGCTTCACCCAAAGCGACTCGATTTACTCCGTATAATTAAAGAGTATAAAGAACGCGCCCTAGCGGCCGGATGGTCATTCCCGAAAGTGTCGCTCCTCACCAACGGTATGCTCTTGCGCGAAAAATTGTCGAAAGCAATTGTTGATGAGGGACTCGTAGATGAGGTTGGCTTTAGCCTAGATGGTGGAACCCCTTCCGATTTTGAGGATCTACGGGTGAATGCAAAGTGGAAACCCTTTTATGAAAACGTGCGTTTCTTCACCGATTATGCAAGAAAGAATTCGCGACCAATTCGGGTATATGGAATTACCATTGTTCCTGAACCCAGACCACTCGATAATAGCTGGATGCACCCGGAATTCAAAGAAATTGCGAATTCTTTTGATCATCACGAACTGCGCCGCCTACACGATTGGGGTGGGGGAGTAGAACTCGAAGTGGAAAATGCAGCAGCCAAAAATTTAAAACACAAGGGTTGTGAATTGCTTATGCATCAAATGGTACTTCTCCCCAATGGAGATGTAACGGTTTGCTGTAACGATTTAAACAGCAAGGGAGTAGTGGGGAATATACTCGATAATTCTCTTTGGGAGGTATACCGATCACAGGAGCGAAGACGTTATTTAGATCTCCTAAATCAAGGAAGAAAGGCCGAACTGGAATTGTGCAGGGATTGTCAAACCTTCTGAAAAAAAGAAGGGACAACCTTTCGATTGCCCCTCTAACCAAACCCAGTCATCTATGCGCCTAAAGCATAGATATTACTATAACGTACAAAGTTTTGAAACCTTGTGTCGTTATAAAAAAAATTAATAGCCCCCTTGCGTTACCCTTCTGTAGATTTCATTGATGCGTAAATCTAAGAGGAATCGGAATTCTACGAATGGATTTATACCATTCGTAAAGCCCTCGGAGGAGTTTCCGTAAACTACTGGGAAATAGAGTTCTATAAAGTCGGGAACGAATCTCAACGAGAATCCAGCACCATAGTGCACGACTTGCTCTAGGGAGGGTTGCGAATTACTGTCTTCAAACGTATCTGATGTAAAGGCGCCTTCCGCATAAACCTGAAAAAAGCGCCAAATAGGATATTGAATTGTAGAACTAGCAACCAATCTATTCACGCTTCGCTTGGTATCGTATTTCAATCCTCCATCGGCGACGAAGAATTGTCGACTCAAGAACCCTTCATCTTCTGATCTTCCCAAAAAGTAATAATCGAATAAATAATCCGGTGTGCCGCTCAGGCCAAAGTTGTAATACGAGCCAGAAGAAGGGTAATTATTTCGCAAAAAGTACGAAACGCCGATATATGATTGTACGAGAAAAGCCCGAGTTGTTGAACTCGGGCTTTTGGTGTTTCTGTCTAATGCGAATAGGGCGGTTACTCTGAATCCCAATCGTCGTCGGACCACTCCTCAACTACTTCAATTTCACCTGAAGCATCATTCTCATCGGGACTGCTTTTTCGTTTGTCACTTTGAAGGAAATCCTGTTGTTCTTTTTCAGTCCAACTGCAGTCCATACACGACAAACCGAGGTTATTCATTTGCCACGTATGATTCAGCATATCCCAATCCCAGATGTCCGTTGTGTTTTCGATATCATCAATAACGCTTAACGCACTTTCATCGAGGAACACGCTCTGTCCCATGGGAATAAAAAGAGTCATATAGACTTCTTGATTTCGCCATTTCTCGTTGAAAGGAAAATCGATATGATTGGGCAGAACGATTTTTCCGGAATCTACCGTTACGGTGTAGTTTATTTGTTCCGCTCGTTTCCTTGCTTCCCAACGGTTACTCCCTCGAGCAAAGTAACGCACTTGTAGACGGGCTTCAGTTCCGAATGCTTTTTCGATATCGAAGTGAACTTGACGTGAATAAAGTCTCGACTCTTCACCGTCAAAGTAAACACTTTGATCGTATTCAAGCACATCTGAAATGTCATCACCTGAACCTGTGATCAAGATAGGCGCATCGCTCCTTGGCACATCAATGTCGTTCGTATACCTTCCTTTTTCTTCAAAATCGGCCGCAAGACGAACGGCTCCTATGAAGCTCAATACAACGCCAATTCCAAATAGAGAGGCAAGTACAAGGTTCACGGTTTTGTTCATGCGCGGTGCACTGAACAACAGGCGAGCTCCCAAGGCAATAAGTCCTATTAGAGGAGAAAAAACCACCATAATGATACCCATCGCGGTCAGCCAAAAATGATTTCCATTAATAAAGAGGAGGTCTTGGATTTGCATGAAATTGATTCCTTCTAATCCTGGATCTGGCCACGAGACGAACAAGGTACTCGCTCCAAACATCGCGCCGACTAAGGCGGCGATAAAGACAATGGCGGCGAATATTAGAGAGAAACCAATTATGGCTCCAATTATTTTAAGACCCGCTTTAAGAATCATCACAAAGAGTTCAATAAATTTGTCTATTCCTCTTTTGCCTTGTTGAACTCCCGTTTTGGCGGATTCGGACGCATTGCTACCCAAATCATTCAAACGCGTTTTTATATGATCAATTTCATCTTTTATAGATCGCTCTATATTGTTCAAATTGACGTCTTCTCCGCGCATTTCAAGTTTTTCCGCCGTTGTTCTGGCTTCGGGAACGATAATCCAAAGAACCAGATACAGAAGGAAACCAGAACCCCATCCGAAGAATGAGAGCACGAAGATCAATCGGATATATACCGGATCAATATTCAAATAGGCTCCTAGACCGCCCGCAACACCACCAACAATGGCGTCGTCTGGATTCCTGAAGATTCTTTTCCGGCGTTTCGTTTCCGATTGGCCGGACTCTTTTGAAGCTGAGCTATACGATTCTTCCTTCTTGGGCTCATCATCAATTTCTTCGTAATCTTCAGGCTCTCCAAGAACGGAAATCACTTCGTCTACGTCTATTTTGGTGATTACTTGCTTAGAATCGCTCATTCTACTCTGAAACAATTCAGCCATACGAGCTTCGACATCGGAAATGATCTCATCTCCGCCTTCTTCTCCAGCAAATTTCTGTTTAATTGCGCTGAGGTAATTGCTCAAGCGTTGGTAGGCATCTTCATCAACGTGAAAGATGATTCCCGCTAAGTTTATGTTGACTGTCTTATTCATCGTTTGTGGGTTTTGATTGGGTGGTCAATTCTACTGCTTTTACCAAATCGCTCCAGGTCATGTCCAATTCTTTCAAAAAGGCCTCGCCTTTTTCAGTGAGTGCGTAGTATTTTCGGGGAGGGCCCGAAGTAGATTCTTCCCAGCGATAGCTTAGGAGTTCCGCATTCTTTAGTCTTGTAAGTAGTGGATATAATGTACCCTCTACTACAATCATACGCGCAGATTTTAGCGAATCTATAATTCCAGAGGCATATTGCGCGCCATTGTTTAATATGGCGAGAATACAGTACTCAAGAACCCCTTTTCGCATCTGTGCTTTTGTGTTCTCTATTTTCATCGGGCTTCTGTTAATGATACGCCCCATCCGAGGGTGACCATGGAGGGCACGCGATCTTTAGGTGACGTTGATGTTTGTGAATCATATTCGGGGGAATCAACGAAAGCTGCAGCAGTGTCTACGCCCTTTTTCCAAGTAATATGAAATTCAGATGCCTCTGAACGGTTATTCAAATTGCTATTTATCGTTGCCCCCTTCGATCCTTGTGGGCCTAACGGCCCGATCGAATTAGCCAATCGACCACCTTGCCATAGCACCAACCCCAATCCGAGGGGAAGGATAAACTTGATAAAGGTAAGCGTGATTGTTTTCATTTTATATACTACTTGGTTATACAAATATATAAACTTTAACAGGTACTATGCAATACAAAGTACTATATTTTTTCAATCAACTAGTTAGCACTTTCCGTTTATGGCCCGCTATTACTGAAGAAATGGCGGAAATATATTTTATTTGGACTGGCTATAAATTGCGGTAATAGTGAACTTATCACCGTTTAAAACACTTGTTCGTGCATACCTTTAGCATTCAAAAACAAAGTTCATGGATAAATTATCTCGTAAAGACTTCCTAAAAAAAGCGGGGCTTTTGAGTTTAACCGCCGTCGCAGCACCTTCCTTTTTAGCATCGTGTGGCGGTGATTCGGCATCGGGTGAGGCGGTAACGCCACCTCCACCGCCGCCACCTCCAACGGCAAAGCCAAAGCCAAAGGCAGTGGATAACGCGGATTGTACGGAACTCAATAAAGATTTAACAGAGCAAGATCTCAGTACGCGGGAGAGTCTGAAATACGTTGCCAAAACGGAAAAAGCAGATCAAAACTGCCTCAATTGCCAATTCTATCAGCCGGAAAAATTCGAAGGTGCTTGTGGAGGATGTCAGCTTTTTGCCAATGGCGCAGTAAATCCAAATGGCTGGTGCCTGAGTTGGACAGAGAAGCAGGCTTAATTAGCCCGTTTTCTTTTGCCATTCTTGTAAGTAGCGATTGTACTTTAAATAAGAGCGGAAGTCTTTAACGCCTCTCCATGCGTTGGGGTATTTGAATCCTGCCGCTCTATTTTGTTTTGCAATTTTATAGATCACTTTGTGGTGATGCAATAAGGAATACAATCCATCTTTAAGAGAAGCGCAAGGATGGTAGATATGGCCCGGTTCAGACATCGCCCCATTCAATTCAATAATACAAAAACGACCAGCGTACAAATCCTCCAGGCTTCTACACTTTATATCGTATCGACCGTAATAGAAACCGTCAATACCTTGTGATAAGGTGTCAATTCTTTCTATAAGACGATCGTTGATCATGTTTTTACCATCGAGGAAAATCACTCCTTTACTGTGGTTCCCGAGACGAACAAGAGAGTAGTCTTGACCTTTTTCAGGTACATCAAACCAATGATTTTTGTGTTGTTTGAAGAGTTCCTTTTCAAAAAAGCGCAATCTTGGATGATCCTGAATCAGTTTGGCTACAGTTCTTTCACCATCTCCTTTAAGTACCGTAAAATGCTTTACAACAACCGAGCTAATGCGACCTTTCGACTCTTCTGGCATCCGGTAATAGAAAATCCCAATTTCCCACGGATCATCGACAAATTCCTGCACGATCACTTCAAAGGCCGCTTGTTTCCGATAAGCGAGAACATCATCCCAATTATGTAAAATGCGCACACCATTTCCTCGCTCTCCGCGGTTGGGCTTTGCGATTAGAGGGAACTCCATTTGATTTCTCGTAAACCACATCCGAAAATCGCGCTCTCCTTTGAGGTTATTCCATAAAAAACTCTTCGGGTATAGATTCTTTGGTAAGCGTGAATAAATATTCCATTTTTCTTCGCCAAACATACCTCCGTACTTAAACCCAGGATTAGATAGGGCGAAATAAGTCGGATGTCCCGCCTTTAAGGCCCACACTAAACTTTTAAAATAGACGGGAATATAAACAAGGTGCCAAGGCCAGAATTCCCAATTCCACAACTTCGTAAGACGTCTCGACGCCATCGGAGGCTCGTGAATGGCCTGATTCGGGAAGTCGAGGTATTCCTTCTCGAGATCTGCAATTGAAATATCAATGGGACGCTCCATCATAAATGCTTTTCCTTTCGTTTTGCACTCATCAAGTCTTCATATATGAGTTTCTTCTCCTCACGGCTCGATAAAAAACTCGTTATACTGATTGTCTGAGGGATTAATCCGGGTTTTTTCATGACCAAATCTTCGGCTTTGTTACCATTGCCTCCGAAGCGGTGAAAATACAGAATTTTATCTTGATCGATTTCAGTAACATTTTTCAACCATTCTGAAAACCAGTCTTCTCGCTTCTTTCTAATCTCTTTGGAATAAAGCGTCGCACTCGACCAAATATGATTCTCCTTTGCGTTTAATTCATTCAAGTATTTATCGTCACCATCCCATCGATATTCAAAAAGACTATCTGAGTCGATCCATATCAAGGTAAAAGGCTCTAAATTTTCAACGGGGTAGTTATCGCAAAAAGACCTGGCCGATTCAAATCCGAAACTGTCAAGAGTGACTAGGCCTCTACTGTGTCTGTACGGAGGCTTATGTTCATGTACTTCATAAGCTCCGTTCAATAAGCAGCGGGCCGATCCATTTTTGTGAATGGCGATCCAACTGCCCTTTCCTTGAGGATCCCTTGGAAATAAAACCTCAGGCATCTCATTGCTATAATTAGATGGGTTTTCGGCTCGAGCTCTATTCGGATTCTCATCTCGATTACTGGTCAGAATAAAGCCTTCATTTACCGGTAAATAGGTTACGGTGCACATCAGGCAGAAGCTCTTTGATTATGATGGCGAATCGTGGCTGCAGCCATGCCAAATGTGGGGTCAATGGGCTCTAACGGGCGCAATTGAGACCAAGCAATACGAATAATGGCCATATGGTGAACGCAGTGCTCTAGGTTATAGGCCAATTCGCGAAAAGGAGAACTACTTGCGGTACTTAAATATTCATTCGTCACACTTAACGATCCACTCCATTGAATAGGAGTGTCGTGCTCGATTGATTCAATTTGCTCTCGAATTTCAGAAAGAATCTGACGCATTTCGTCCGGATTTTTTTTCCAAGATTCTTTTCGCGCTCGGAGGTTATTGTTTATTTGACTTCCGGAACGATTCAAGAGAAGTAAGTAATTCTCTGCTATGTGACGAAAGTGTTGCCCCAATGAGGCGCCGAGCAAAATGGGTAAAGATTTTGAATATTCATCGGCCCGAAGGGCATAAAGTACTTGATCTAATTGACACAAGCGAAATAGGTTGGATTCAATCAACTCCATTAACTAGGTTTTAAAACAAAGGTAACCTCGAGCTGAAATTAGACAGTCGTTCTAGTGACATTAAACGCTGAATAGATACAAATCGAGGACAGTCAAGATACCAAAAACCAATGAAGCAATACCATTAGTAGTCATGAAGGCGAGGTTGACTTTTGACAGGTCATTTGGTTTTACCAAGCGATGCTGAAGTAGCAGCATGGCCGAAAAGATCAGATACCCCGCCCAATAGAACCAAGCGAAATTGCCCGCGTAACCGGCGCCTCCCAGCATAATAAACGTGAACACATGAAGCCCCGTGGAAATTTTAATAGCACCTATTCTCTCGAAACGAACGGGAATGGAATGGAGGTTATTCGAGCGATCAAACTCGTCATCTTGAAGCGCGTAAATAATGTCGAAACCACTCACCCAACTAAGTACTGCTAATCCAAAAAGGACCGGGACGGTGGCAAATTCGCCGGTAACGGCAAGATAAGCGCCAATGGGAGCTAAACTCAATCCCAGCCCCAGCACTAAATGACAGAGGGAGGTGAATCGTTTTGTATAAGAGTATCCCAAAGTAATGGCCAAAGCAATTGGAGAAAGCGCAAAAACAAGGGTGTTGATAAAGTAGGTGGTAGCGATAAAAAGAACGCTATTCGCAATGACAAAGATTAAGGCAGCTTTTGGTGAAATGACGCCTAATGGGATTTCACGAACTTCCGCTGTGCGTGGATTAGCGGTATCGATGTCCCGATCCAGGTAGCGATTGAACGCCATAGCCGCCGATCGAACGAAGATCATACAGAGCAAAACCTGGGCTAAGAGAATCCAAGAGAAGGACGCTGAAGTTGTCCAAATCGCGTAGAAAAATCCGATTAGGGCAAAGGGCAAAGCGAATATGGTGTGACTGAATTTAATCAGTGAGAGATAGTTCTTGGGTGAAGCCATAAGCCAAAATTACGAAACCGATCTGAGTTGAAATTGGTGAATAGGACTTAAATGGAGGGCAGAGAAGGAGTCCATACTCACGTGGTCTTTTTTGGTTCATACGGTCTAATGATCAGTCTGACCCCGCGATCGTATTTTAAATAATTCCAGATCCAATTGAACAGAGTGATCACTTTATTTCTAAAGCCTACAAGGGAGACCAAATGAACGCCCATCCATATAGCCCAGCCAAAAAATCCTTGAATTTTCATTCGGGGAAGGTCCACAACAGCTAAATTGCGCCCCACGGTAGCCATAGATCCCAAGTCCTTGTAAACAAAGGGAACGAGCTTTTTATCGGAAAAGGCTCTCATCAAATTTTTACCAAGTAGTGTCCCTTGCTGCATGGCCACTTGGGCGAGCATTGGATGGCCTTTTGGGTTGACTTCACTTTGCATTACCGCGACGTCCCCAATGGCGTAAATATCATCTGTTCCGTGAACCTTGTTGAATTCATCAACGGCTATTCTTCCGCCTATAACTTGCTCAGATGTTAATCCGCCCGGGAGGGCGCCCGTAACACCTGCAGCCCAAATCAAAGTGCTTCCCGGCAATGGCTTATTGTTGGTGACAACTGTAGAGCCATCGTAATCCTTGACGAAGGTATTTGTCCACACCTGAACACCGAGGCGTTCGAGATAGTGAAGCGCCTTTTTTGAACTAACATCACTCATAGACGCCAAAACCCGATCAGCGGCTTCGACCAAATGGATACTCATTCGCCGAATGTCCAAATCGGGATAATCGTGTGGAAGAACATGCCTTTTCAATTCCGCCAAGGCTCCGGCCAATTCGACTCCGGTTGGGCCCGCACCAACAATGACATAGTTCATTAGTTCTTCGCGCTTCTTAAGATCATCTGTTAAAAGTGCGGCTTCAAAATTTTGAAGCATTAAGGACCGTAAATTGAGCGCTTCGGGAATCGTTTTCATGGGCATACTCAATTGCTTGATGCTTTCGAGTCCGAAGAAATTCGTTTTACTTCCCGTCGCAATGACCAAATGGTCATATTGAATGGAACCTATACTTGTTTCAACTTCTTTTTTATCCGTCAAAATGCCCTGTACTTCCGCCATTCTGAAGAACACGTTTTTATAACCGGTAAAGACCGTTCTAAGCGGGTGTGCAATGGAGTCGGGTTCGAGTCCGGCCGTGGCTACCTGATACAAAAGAGGTTGAAAAGTGTGGTAGTTATGTCGGTCGAGAATGACGACTTGAAACGGTTTGTTCTTTAAGCTTTTCGCCACCATTAATCCGCCGAATCCACCGCCAATTATGACTATTCGAGGATGGTTGCTTTCGGGTATATTCATAGCGTAATGTTTGGTCAAAGGTAGTTTGTGCTCGATTCATGGGCAAGGGTTGCGAGGACCATTCATTTTACCCACTTTTACAACCTATGAGGGAATCAAATGTTGCGTTTCAAGACTTCGTTTCGAGTTCTTGGAAGTTCAAGCTTTTTTTATTGCGATCCTTGCCGATGGCATGGCTAGCCGGATTGAGTGTTAAGACTTTGAACGAGACCCATTGCGCCGTTCAATTTCGCTACAAATACTGGGTGAAAAACCCTTTTAGGTCGGTTTATTTTGCGGTACTAGCTATGGCAGCAGAGTTGTCAACAGGGGTTTTAGCCATGCGAGAAATATATGGGCGTAAACCCGGTGTAAGCATGTTAGTCGTAGGAATGGAAGCGGAGTTTATGAAAAAAGCTACGGGCACGATAACCTTTACCTGTCCGTGTGGCGAATCATTTAAAGAGAAAGTTCAGGAAGCGGTAGACTCTAATATGCCCCAAATGGTTGTTTGTCACAGCGTGGGCACTGATGAGCAGGGTGATGAAGTAGCCAAGTTTAAATTAGTTTGGAGTTTTAAGGCAAAAAGCTAGGCTCTTTGGGCACATTTCACGCACAATACACTTTCTGGTAACAAAAGCAATCGCCCCATCGGAATTTCTTCACCACATCCGCGACAAAGCCCGAAGCTAGTGTCCGAAGATCGTTCCAAAGCCAATTCCAGACCGTTTAACCTTCGAACCGTTTTTCTTAAAGCCGCTTCATTTACAGAGCGGTTGTTAATAGCATCCATTCGGCTAACGCGGCCAATCCCATTCTCTGGAGCAATAGGCGCAGTTAATTCCTTTAACCGGTCAATATCCTTTCGAAGCACGGCCATCTCCGATTCAATTTTATCTACAAGTTCGCGTTTTGATTTTGAATTCATTTGGAGCACTTAAGTTTCGGTATCCTTTCTTAAACTTAAGATAGTTGAAGCGGATCATTCATTTAACGGGTGGCGCTGCAAAGAGGGTTTGATTATGATCGTTTCAGTTTTCGAACGATAACGAAGTTCTCAAATTGCCAGATGGGCCTTCCAATGAAGGTGCGTTCAATAAAGGAAATGATTCTGTATTTCAATCGTTCGTGCTTGTGAAGAAGCCGTTCTTTGTTTACCGATCCCGAGAATTGAAGTTCCTTTTCCCAGTCAAACTTTTTACGCCAATCTTCCATAACCGCGGGGTGTGTGCCCGTAAACTTTGGAATTCGTTGCATAGGGCCATAATCGAATCGGACCGGTAAGTCTTTGAGTAATTCATTCGATTTTTCAGTTCCGTGATAGCTTTTACTATTCGATTTCCGTTTTGCCGACATCAGATGTGGAGGTCGAACAAAACCGTAGTGATAAATTTCGGCGTCGATTAAAGCAACTTTCAGTTTGCGGTTTTTTTCTTTCGACTGGTAGCTCGAATAGGTGTAGTCAAACGGCGTTTGGAAGTGCCGGAAACTTTGGGCATCCTTCCACGAATGTATGTTTGGATCGTTTTTAATGATCCTTATTTCACGGGCATACCACGTGTGCCCATTGTGCACATGGTCGTAGTCGCCCCAAAAGTGCCGATAATTAAAAAGGAGTCCCTCTACTTCTGTGTCATTGATATATTTCTCCATACCGGCCTTCACGGCCGGATAAAAACGTTCGTGCAAAACTTCGTCACATTGGATGTAGAATAGCCAATCGCCGGTACACGCTTCTTTAGCTTTATCCGTTTCACGAGCGAATACCGTGTTTTTTGGGTAGTTTTCAATGTCCCAAACGGTATCGATAATTTTAATTTTCGAGGAGTTCAATGATTCAATTTCGGCTCGGGTGTGATCATCTCGATCGTTATCTCCCAGGGCGACGATGAATTCATCAACTAAGGGCAATACGCTAGCAATAGCCTCTTTTGCCGGTATGTAAAGCTTCGTTGCGTTTTTAACAAAGGTGAATCCAGAAACGCGCATATTCTTTAAGACGAATGATCAGATATAATTCTCCAACCTTCTGGAAGCTTTTGCCATAGAAGGTTATAGTAACCCGCTAAGGTGTCTTCCTGACGGTTTAACTGCCACATTCCTATAGTGTAAAAGAAAGTGGTGCCCAGCGGCTTCATTTCAATTAACTCAAACTCCAGCTGCCCCATTTCTTCGGGGTTTGAATAACTCTCTTTATAGTTTTTTAAGGCATTTTCATGACCGTATAATAAACCTCTAGAACCAATAAAAGTAAGGTGCTCATTTTCCCAATATCCCTCCATAAATTCGTCGATGCTTCCTCGATTCCAAGCGGTTGTCTGTGCTTTTAAAATGGATCGAATAATTGAATCTGTATTTTCTGAGGTCACAACAGTCTCGGGTGTTGATGTGGGAGTGCCCGCCGATTTCGGTTGCACCTGATTGCAACTCGATAAGAAAACGACCGCGCCAAAGGCGCAAGCGGTAATAAGAAGAGTAATTTTCATCTGATGAAGGTACTTAAAAACGGTTATCTCCATCGAGCAAGTCTCCTAACCCGCCCAACAACGAACCTTCTCCGCGTCTTTTTCCACCTTCGCTGGGCACGGAAGACCAAATTCGTTCTGCCAAGCGAGAAAAGGGAATACTTTGAATCCACACTTTTCCCGGGCCAGATAAGCTGGCAAGAAAGAGTCCTTCACCGCCGAAAAAGGCATTCTTTATTCCTTTTACGGATTCGATGTTGTAGTCAATACGAGAGGTAAATGCGACCAAGCAGCCGGTATCAACTTTGATCGTTTCCCCAGGTAAAAGGGTTTTTTCTATGACGGTGCCGCCAGCATGCACAAAGGCTATTCCGTCTCCTTCGAGCTTTTGCATAATAAAACCTTCACCTCCAAAAAAACCAACACCCAGTCTTTTTTGGAATTCGATTCCAATGGAAACACCTTTAGCGGCGGCTAAAAAGGCGTCTTTTTGACAAATAATTCTGTGATCTAACTGAGATAAGTCGAGCGGAATTACTTTCCCAGGGTAGGGGGCGGCGAAGGTCACATGTGCCTTTCCATACCCGCGATGGGTATAGGTAGTCATAAACAATCGTTCGCCCGTTAGAACGCGCTTTCCAGCGGAAAAAAGCTTGTCCATGATTCCGTTCGATTTTTTGGAACCATCACCAAAAATGGTGTTCATCTCGACGGTACCATCCATCATCATGAGACTTCCCGATTCCGCTACGACCGTTTCGTCTGTATCTAATTCGAGACGTACGGCTTGCATCTCTTCACCGAAGATTTGATAGTCGATTTCGTGGCTTGATTTCATAAGTAGCGATCTTTCATAATTTGTAAGTGATGCCGTAAATGGCCTGAGCAAATGAAGCAAAGTGCACGCACGCTTATATCATCTCCATTGGCATTGCCTATATTTTCCTCTTCGTTGCTCAGCGATTCAAAAAGAGCAATGCTGCTCGATCGAACCGATTCGAATTCTTCTAGAAGATCGTGCCAAGTTCTATTATTTGCTTTCGCAGAAAGCACATATTCATCTTGATCAAAACCGGGTAAACTTGTTCGTTCACCACGACCAATGGACAAGGCGCGATAGGCAAAAACGCGTTCGGAATCGATGAGGTGTTGGACTAAATCTTTAGGCGTCCATTTCCCCGTATCATAAGCAAATTCTTGTTTGGTTATTGGCCATTGTTTCCACAATTCAAGGGCTTCGCGCTTCGAATCGCGCAGTGCGACGAGTCCATTTTCTTCCGCTGCAAGTGCGACATAGCGAGCGTAGAATGAAGCGTACTCAGATGTTTTGGGTTGTTTCATGTTTAGTTATTGTTCACTAAAGAACCGCTTCCTGTTATGGTTGCGGATATATCGGGGAATCCTTTGTAATAGACAGATCCACTGCCTGTGATTAAAACGTTTAATGCGTCCATTACGTACACTTGTGCACTTCCGGAACCAGAAATTCGAATGTCGGCATCATTACTTTGAAGTCCAAAAGAGTCAATAAAACCCGAACCGGCTATTTCAAGGTCGTGATCATCACATTCCCCTTGAAGAACGAGGAGTCCAGATCCAGTAATAAAGCTTTCGATATCATCTCCGAGTAATTCTATATCGATTCGTCCACTACCGTTGATCGAAAGCTCCAAGTCATCCGTTTCAAAAATATTGGTGCCGATGATTTCCGCGCTAGAATTCAATTCAATTTCTTCTATCTCATCAAAGTCAACGAAAATGACCAACTCTTCGTCGGTATTGAAGCATTCACGGTCTCCGATAACGAGGGTTCCGTTTGAAACGTAGATGTCCAGTTCATCAAGGATATTCGACTGACCGCGCGCTTCAATAGGGATGCTCGAATTTGAATTTTGAGTGAGATATACAATGGCCGTGGTTCGAACATCGACCGATTGGAAATCGGGTACAATGAATTCTCGTTGTTCAACGGGACCCGAACCATTAACACAAAAGGTATCTTCGCAAGAAGTGAATATCGTGCCGAAGGCACCAAGAAATAGCGGTAGTAGAAACTTTTTCATGATTAGCTTTTTTAAGCAAAGTCTAAGACCATGCCAAAACTATAAAAGGGACATGATGCGGCAATAAACGAATAGAAAGGGAATCGAAAATATTAAGCTGTCGAGTCGATCGAGCATGCCGCCGTGACCGGGTAGAATAGATCCACTGTCTTTTATTCCACGCCTTCTTTTTAGCCAAGATTCAAATAGATCGCCCGTATTCGATGTAAAAGCAAGAAGGACGGCAAAACCCATCCAAAACAGGCGTGATTGGCTCGGTAAAAAGGATTCTAAGAAATAGGAGAACCCGATCATAACAAGCACGCCACCCGCCAAGCCTTCCATGGTTTTGTTGGGGCTAATTTTAGGGGCGAGGGGAGTCTTTCCAAAAAGTCGGCCCGTTAAATACGCGAAAGAATCATTGGTCCAAATGAGTAAAAAGACGGCCCAAATAATATCCGGATTCCACATGCTGCTTCCACCCATTAATTGGGGAATAAGATAAAAACTCAATGTTGGGTATAAGAAAAGGGCGCCCAGCTTGGTTAAATCCTCCACAATAGAAGTGCTCTTCTTAATCAAAAGAGAAACGAAGTACAGAAAGAGAACGATTGGATAATACAAGCGCGCATCCGAAATGCCATACTGCTCTAGTACGCTTGAAACAAACCACAGAGAAGGAACCACAATAAGCCAACCAGAGACTTTCGGCAGTTGGAGAATATGCTGCATTTCTGATAAACAAATAATCAGAAAGAAGAGCATTAAGGAATAAAAGAAGGAGGGGCCACCGTAAATGCTCAATAAAACAGCTACCGCATAGGCCAAACCGCTAATGGCGCGAATGAGGAGGTTATTCATAAACCGCTTTGCTCGATGATCGTACGGGCCTGATCCACAGATTCTTTAGGCACCTGAATTTCAATATAACCTATGGGATACATCGAATCTCTTTTGTTCAACTGGAAGGGTTCAATACTTGCCTCTTTGAGCTTGTTACAGATTAAAGTGGCTTGGTAATCTTTATCAGTTGTGTAAACGGAAACTAATTTGCTCATGATGTTTGGTCTTCTACCAAAAGTAAGAAAACATCATGATGAATGGAAGGATCGTACTCCCGAGTTATTCCGCTCGCATTCTCGAGCTTATTCACTTGAACCGTAGTGATATTGCTCGGAATTTCAGGACTGCTATTCTTAAGAATCCGCATTCCATCACTCAAATTTTTTCGCAATTGAGAAGTTTTCGCAATCACTACATGACTCGACGGAAAACAATTTAGTTTTTCACCGCCTGTTTGTTCCGACGAAACCACAATTCCACCATCATAGGCACTCAAAAACGCGCAACTACTCACGAAAGCATCTCCATTTCGATCTTTAGAATCAAAGTCGATATTGGCTCTTTTTAAAATGGAGAAAAGCTTTTCCTCGCGTGCAAATACCGTTGTCCAACGATATTCAATGGAAAGCCGGTGAAGACTCTCGATCATCTGTGCTTCATTTTCACAGTACAAGAATTTACCGGTTGCTTCGGTAAACTCTTGAGCAAACTGCAGATCTAAAGGTGTTTTCTCCGGTTTGAGAAATTGGTTCGTACTAGAAGAAGCAGATTTCTGCTGACCGGCAGAGCCGCTCAACGCATCTTTCAATTTCTTAAATGCTCCTCCAAACGAACTTTTACTCATTTTTTGACTCTATAGATTCGTCAACAATCGCTTCTTTCTCATCGTCACCTTTCTGGTTCGATTCATCGTCGGCACTCTTGGAATCAGCCCCGTCAATTTCACTTGAGGAATCTTTTTCGCTTGTCTCAACTGCCCGGCCATTTTTTGGCGACATGTCGAGTTCTTCTTTCACCCAAGGGCGCTTTCCGAAAATTAATTCAAGATCCTCTTTGAAGATAACCTCTTCTTCCAGAAGCTTGTCGGCTAATTTAATAAGTTTATCCTTATTGTTGTTCAATAGATCAATAGCTCTTTCATATTGATCTTCAATTAACTGCTTCACTTCTTGATCAATAATAACTGCCGTATGCTCTGAATAAGGCTTTCCAAAGGAATAATCATTTTGCCCTGAGGAATCGTAATACGTGACGTTTCCAATTTTGTCATTGAGGCCGTAAACAGTCACCATCGCTTGCGCTTGCTTTGTCACTTTCTCCAAGTCACTTAAGGCCCCAGTACTTATTTTATCAAACATTACTTTTTCCGCTGCACGACCACCCATCGTGGCGCACATTTCATCCAGAAGCTGTTCCGTTCGAGTTATGGAACGCTCTTCCGGCAAATACCAAGCGGCACCAAGCGATCTTCCTCGCGGAATGATGGTCACCTTAACTAATGGCGCGGCATGCTCTAATAACCAGCTTACTGTAGCATGGCCTGCTTCGTGATAGGCAATCGTCTTCTTTTCTTCGGTGGTAATTATTTTATTTTTCTTCTCCAGACCCCCGATGATACGGTCAACCGCATCTAAAAAGTCTTGTCGCTCAACTTCCTTTTTTCCTTTTCGGGCAGCCACCAGAGCCGCTTCATTACAAACATTGGCAATATCAGCCCCACTAAATCCGGGCGTTTGTCTCGCTAAGAAGTCAATGTCGAGTTCCTTGCTGATTTTTAAAGGACGTAAATGAACATCAAAGATTTCTTTGCGCTCCAGTAAATCGGGGAGATCGACGTGAATTTGACGATCGAAACGACCCGCGCGCATGAGAGCACGATCAAGGACATCCGCTCTGTTCGTTGCGGCAAGAACAATCACGTTTGTATCGGTTCCAAATCCGTCCATTTCGGTTAATAGAGCATTCAATGTATTTTCTCTTTCATCATTGCCACCGGTCATCTGTGACTTTCCACGAGAACGTCCGACGGCGTCAATTTCATCGATGAAAATAATGGCTGGCGCTTTTTCTTTCGCCTGTTTGAATAGATCGCGAACACGACTTGCTCCGACACCTACAAACATTTCAACGAAATCAGATCCACTCAAACTGAAGAACGGAACCTTAGCTTCCCCTGCAACAGCTTTTGCCAATAAAGTTTTTCCTGTTCCCGGAGGCCCTACAAGTAAAGCTCCTTTTGGGATTTTACCTCCTAGGTTGGTGTATTTGGTCGGTTGCTTTAAGAAGTCTACGATTTCTTGAACCTCCTCTTTTGCTCCCTCTAATCCGGCAACATCTTTAAAAGTAACTTTAACGTTGTTGTTTTGATCGAAGAGTGTCGCTTTGGATTTTCCAATGTTGAATATTTGACCACCGCCAGCACCGCCACCGCTCATACGGCGCATAATAAATACCCAAATGGCGATCATAATGATGATTGGGAAAACCCATCCGAGGACATCGCCCCAAATATTCTCTCGCTTGGTGTACTCGACCATTATCTTGTCTTCCTCGCCTTCAAAAAAGTCCAATTTTTTATTAAACTCTTCTACCGTTCCGATATTGAAAACGTAGTGAGGACCCGGATTAACTCCACCTCCAAAAGGTTGATCGCGAATTTCTTCAAACTTTGATTGCGATAAAGCGTCTTTTCGGATATAAACCTCGGCCGATTCGTTGTTAACGATGACTACTTTTTCAACTTGATCTTCCGCTAAGAAATTCTCGAATTCTTGATAGTTCGAACTCTGTACACTCGCATACATACCGCTAAATAGCTGAATGCCAATAAAGAACAAGAAAATAATGGCATAGATCCAGTAGAAGTTAAATTTCTTCTTGGGACCATTACCACCGCCTCCTTTATTTCCTTCTCCCTGTCCGCGCTGAAATTGTTCTTTCAAACGATTCAGTTGTTTGTCTTCTTTCTTGTTTTCCATTTCTTATTTCTCTTCTATAACACGGATAGCCGCGTCTCCCCAAAGTTCTTCAATGTTGTAAAATTCGCGGATCGACTTCTGAAAAACATGGGCAACCACATTTACATAATCGAGTAATACCCACTCAGAAGTGTCTCTTCCTTCAATATGCCATGGTTTTTCTCCCATGTCTTTTCGAACGCATTCTTCAATACTATCGGATATTCCATTTACTTGCGTATTGGAACTTCCTTCACAGACAACAAAAAAATCAGTGGCTGAGTTTTCGATTTCCCTTAAATCCAGAACGACAATTTTTTGTCCTTTTTTCTCTTCTATGCCCTTTACTATCACCTCTACTAGTTGCTCGGGATCTGGACCTTTTGGTTTTCTCATTAATAGACTTGTTATAACGTACGAAGTTAACGATTTTGCACGTCCAATGTTTTGGCCCTAACGGGCCGATGATTCCTTAATTGATTTCACTAAATGACTCCACTCTTCGTCGGCCGTACACTTATTGAACACGATCACTTGGACTCTACCAATAGTTATGCCTTAAAGGTGCTCAGAAATCAAAATATGCCCGAAGGAACTGTTATTTTCACTGAAAATCAAACCAATGGACGGGGGCAAGTTCAGAATCAATGGGTGAGTGAATCCTCTGATAGTCTGACTTTTAGCGTTGTGTTGTACCCCCATTTCTTAAGTGCCTCGGACCAATTTCAACTGAATAAAGCGATCTCATTAGGGGTTTATGACTATTTGTCAGAACATACGGATGGGGTGCGCATAAAATGGCCGAATGACCTACTTATTGGCGGAAAAAAAGTAGGAGGGATCCTAATTGAAAATCAGTTAAAAGGAAATTCCCTCGCCTGTTCTGTAGTTGGAATTGGCATCAATCTCAACCAAAGACGATTTCCCTTGGCTTTAAATGGAGCAACATCGCTCTATAAATTTACTCGAACCATCTATCAACCTCGCCAAGAAATGCTTCGATTGTGTTCCTTTATAGAGGCGCGATACCTTCAAATTCGCAAAAGAACCCGGGATTTGCGCGCTGATTATTTCCGTGCACTTCATCAAAATGCGGGCTGGTTTTCGTACGAAGACGAAACGGGCATGTTCGAAGCCGAGATTGTGGGGGTAGAGCCTGCGGGCCGACTCATACTACGGGATCGAAATGGGAACCAACGACCTTACGCATTTAAGGAAGTTCGCTTTACTTTTTAAAGGCCTTTTAATTTCTCTTCAATCTTGGAAATGAAGCTTTTTAAAGGTCGTTCGACCATCATGCGAAGCATCGGGTTCAAATTACCCGTAACGAACAGCTGCACATCGCACTGTGCGTCGTCAACTTCCTTCAATTCTCCAATCAACTGAAAAGACACGGATCCGGCCGATCCAAATACAATTTTCGATGGAGCAATTTCTTCTTCTTTTTTAAGCTTTACTTCGGGCATTCCCTTCAAAGCGAACTTGAAGCCGTCTTCTGAGGAGGAGAAATGTGCGATATCATCGGGCATCAACTGTTCAAAGTTTGCCGGATTTTTTAAGAACGTGAATAAATCATTTGCATTTCGCTCAATGCGAATAACTGAACTTTCAATTTTCATATGCTTGTTTTATTGTCCCCAAGTACTCGGGTTCGATCGCCATTGATTTAATAAGTCGAGTTCATTACTCTGGATGTATTGAAGCTCTTGTGCTCTTTCTAGAAGAGAAGGGTAATCGCTCAAAGTCACTAAATCGCATTGTGCATTCGTGAAATTTTCTTTGGCTACCGGAAAGCCATAGGTGAAGAGGGCGGCCATACCCATTACATTCGCCTCCACGTCTTTTAAGGCGGCATGCGCAGCTAAACTACTCATTCCAGTGCTGATTAAGTCTTCGACAATAACAACGGATTGTCCTCGGTCTAAGTGCCCTTCGATTAGGTTTTGACGACCGTGCTCTTTCGATTTACTTCGAATATAAATAAAAGGAACATTGAGTTTTTCAGCGACCAGAGCGCCGATAGCAATGGCACCCGTCGCTACACCGGCGATTACATTGGGTGTTCCGTATTGAGTCAGTATGGCTTTTGCCATTTCATCTCTTAGGTAAGTCCGAATTTGAGGGTAACTCAAGCTCAGTCTGTTGTCGCAATAAATAGGTGATTTCCATCCCGAGGCCCAAGTAAATGGATCATTGGGTTGAAGTTTAATTGCCTTAATTTGCAGTAGAAATTCGGCCGTTTTTTTGGCCGTTTCGCGGTCTAAAATCATGAGTCCAAATGTATGAAGTTTTTGTAAATGATCGCCCTTTCCGCCTCGCGGCCGGACCAATACTTTTGCACAGTGATGTAGAATTGTTGAAAGAATTATCAGAGGGCTACTTCGACTTAGAAAAAGGAGTAATTGATGAATTTAGCTTATCGGGTGACCTCCCCAAATTGTGGGATTTATTTCGAAGTAAATTCAAACTAATTTCTGCTGCTGGCGGATGGGTAGAGAATGATCAAGGTGAATTGCTCGTCATTAAAAGACTAGGCAAATGGGATCTTCCAAAAGGCAAAATGGAAAAAGGAGAGTCTAAAGAAGAATCCGCTGTTCGCGAAGTACAAGAAGAGTGTGGTATTGAGGACTTAAAAATCGGTTCAGAATTAAATCCAACGTATCATACTTACCGAATAAAAGGCAAAGACATTTTAAAAACCACCTATTGGTTCGAAATGAAAACGAGTTACTCAGGAGAACTAACGCCGCAAGTAGAAGAGGGAATTGAAGAAGTGAAATGGCTGAAAAGATCTCAGTTCTCAGAGCTACTATCCAATACCTACGCCAATATCAGCCGATTGGTACTGGAACAAAAATAGAAGCGTCACCTCCGTTTCTGTGAACGTCGCGAACAATACTCGAACTAATCGCGGCGAATTCTGGATCGGTTAAAAGAAATACGGTTTCCAATTCGTGATCCATCATTCGATTCGCTTGAGCAATGGCCTTTTCGAATTCAAAATCGGCCGGATTCCTCAATCCGCGCAATATGAACTGAGCTCCAATCTTTTTACAAAAATCAACAGTTAAGCCTTCAAATTGCATAACCTCAATTTCTTCTACACCTTCAAATGCTTTTTCGATGAAACCAATTCGTTCCTTTCTGGAAAACATATATTTCTTATTGGCATTTTGACCAACACCAATAATTATTTTATCGAACAAATGAACTGCCCGTTGCACGATGTCCACGTGTCCATTTGTAATGGGATCGAAACTTCCGGGAAATAAGGCGATTTTACTCATAACTCAAAGATAGAGAAATTCACTTGGCCATATCGACGGTGTTCTGTGAATCCGGTGCAAGCACTTAAATCCTCTTCTTCCGAATGCTCGATAATCAAAAGACCTTTTTCATTGAGCAGGCCCTTTTCTAAAATTTCTTCGGCCAGCACATCACTTTTCAAAAGATCATAGGGAGGGTCGGCAAAGATGAAATCAAACCTTGCGGATGTGCGGTCCAAATATTGGAATACGTCAGATTTGACCGTGTGAATTCCATCTAAACCGAGCTTTTCTGTTGTTTCTGATATGAAACGGATACATCCAAAATGCTTATCAACAGAGGTAATGTCGGGACACCCTCGCGAAGAGAGCTCAAAACTAATGCTGCCAATACCCGAGAATAGATCAAGGGCTTTTACCTCATATAAGTCTATTCGGTGTTGCAGAATATTGAAAAGGGCCTCTTTTGCTCGGTCCGTAGTCGGGCGAACGGGTAGGCTTTTTGGAGCAATGATTCGGCGTCCTTTATGTGATCCGCTTATGATTCGCATAGATGCTGATGAAAAAGAGAAAAGTAATAATGCTGAGGAAGCTCATCGAGTACAGATGCGAATTGAAAACCATCGGGCCGAAGGCCGAAAGAAACAAAGCGAATATATTTATAAGCTATAGAGAATAGGGGGGAGCGCTGATCGATTTCACCGAAAATTACGAGCGGAGTTTTTTCGGGATTCATCTGCAACTGTTCCATCGTGAAAAGGATGTAGTAGATGAAGTCTTCTTTTGTTTTGAAGCTGAACTTATTGAAATAAACCAGCTTCCGATTCGATAAACCTACCAGGTGAAAGTGATTGGTTCCCACTTCAATAAAAAGTCGAGTTTTATCATCGGTGGGTACGTTTCGAAGCACTGCATCTATAAAAACAGTAGAACTGTGAACTTGGATATCTCCAAATGACGGAGGTAATTGAAAAGAAGGGAGTGGATATAAGTTGTGGGCCTCAACGGAGCGAATAAAATCATTGCCTAAGTCTTCGCTCGAAAGGGTCGGCTGAATAAAATTCAGTAGGCTTTCATCCGATTCATCCGATTGAAATGCCTGAGGTATTAATGTGTTTACCCCTATGTCAATACTTACTGAGGAAGAGTCAAAAGATTCACTAAGTATCGAATCCGTATCTACGAGCTCCTTTACTTTGCCTGAAAGGCCTTTTGGATTATCAATTTTGTTGAACGTGTATTCCCGAATACCGAGAAAGGTGTTCTTTTCTTTGTCCAAAAGGGAAAAAGAAAGTCCATCCGCATTTAATCGGATGGACCTATGTTTTGGGTGAGCGTTACGTAATTGAGTCGAGTCAATAAAGTCAGTGCTCGCCTGAATTTTATTGCCAGTTACCATTTAGCGTTGCTTCGGTCATTGACCCTACTTGAAGGTCTTTGGCATTGGTTTGGATTAACGTTCGATCGAGCCCTCTTAGATACAACTCCTTAGGAGCCATGGCCATAAATACTTGAACAACGAGTCCTCCTTCTTTTACGATTTTACCCGCGTCCATTTCGAAGTCTTTTCCATTGGAAAAAGGAATGGTGTGCATGGTTTCAAGATCGAAGGCGCGGAACAAAGAATCTTTAATTGAGGCGTATCCCAATGTATCAATAACAATGGTATCCTTAATGTCTTCTTGTTGATACAATTCATTGAAGTAGCGATAACTTGAATCGCGTCGTTGCAATAAAGTAAAGGTTCCGGTATCGATAAAGGCGGTCAATCGCTCAAAGGAAGGAGCAAATTCTCCATTCACTTCTTTGAAGGCCGCTTGCGCGGTACGAATCGCGATCAATTTTTCTTTGACCACTTCCATGCGGCGCATTTTTTGATTTTCGAAACGAATAGGTGCTTGGATGATTTCATACAACCAGTATGATAAACCAAGAGCAACAACGACTAGGACAACTTTAAGTACGAGCGATCTCATTGCGCAAAAGAGTGTTTGATGTGGAGCAAATCTACAATTTTTTTTCGTCCGAAAAATCGATGATTAAGGGACGAACAGCCCTATCTTTGGGCTTAACACAAACTTAAAGAATGGAGATCGCAGCTTTAAGGCGTAATCTTTTTAAATCTTTTGGATTTCAGCCCACCATTGAGCAAGAGCGTTTGCTTAACCAAATGGCGGATTTCATGCTCGATTTAAACCCGCGTCGACTCTTTCTTCTTAAAGGGTATGCCGGTACGGGAAAAACAACCGCCGTTCGAAGCATTGTGTTAACCGCTCCTTCCGTCCGAAGAAAAACGGTTCTCTTGGCTCCTACCGGTCGAGCGGCCAAGGTGATGTCTTTATATTCTGGGAAATCTGCAGCGACCATTCATCGAAAGATTTATGTGCCCAGAGTAACAAAAAATGGGGGCGTTTTTTTCGCGCGACTTGAAAACAAGCATACAAATACAATATTCATCGTTGATGAAGCATCTATGATTAGCGCCACCGGAGGTATTGGCGACAACTCACTTTTAGATGATTTAGTGGAATACGTGTATTCTGGCGTGAATTGTAAACTCTTGTTAATTGGTGATGAGGCCCAGTTGCCACCTGTTCACAGCGATTTAAGCCCCGCTTTAGATGCGTCTTATTTGCATTCTAAATACGACCGCGAAATTACGGAACACCGACTCACAGAAGTGGTTCGCCAACGACTTGATTCCGGAGTGCTTTTTAATGCCACAGAGGTGAGAAAAAACATCTCTGAAGAACTCATGCAACCGCCTGTTTTTAAAGAAATAGGATTCCCTGATTTTGTTCGAATTCGAGAAGGCTTTGAATTGGAAGACGCCTTGAATAAAGCCTATGAAGAAGGAGTAGATGAAACGGTTGTGATTTGCCGGTCGAATAAACGCGCAAACCTCTACAACGGTCAAATTAGAGCTCGAATTCGATGGCAAGACACTGAATTAAGCGCCGGAGACTACCTCATGGTCGTCAAGAATAATTACTTCTGGCTCGATGGTAAAAAAAGTCAGAACTTCATTGCAAACGGAGATATTGCTGAAGTAATGGCTGTTCGGAGAATTCATGAAATGTATGGATTTCAATTTGCCCAAGCGACCATACGTTTAGTTGATTACCCTGATTTAGAGGAGCAAGATGTGATGCTTTTACTCGATACCCTTCGGGTAGATGGGCCAAGTTTGGATCGAGAATCAAGTATGAGGCTTTATGAACAAGTGAAAGAAGATTATGCAGATTTAGGTTCCAAGCACCTTCAAAGACAAAAAATAAAAGAAAATGAGTATTATCAGGCATTGCAAGTAAAGTATGCTTACGCAGTAACTTGTCATAAAGCCCAGGGAGGGCAGTGGAAACATGTTTTTGTAGAACAGGCTTATTTGCCCAACGGCCAAGTAGATTTGGCCTATTTAAGGTGGTTGTATACGGCCATTACAAGAGCAACGGAAAAAGTGTATTTGATCGGATTCAATAATTCATATTTCGAAGAAGAATGAAAAAGTGGTGGGGAAAAACTCTTTTAGGGATCTTTGGTTGGAAGGTAGAGGGAGCGGTACCAAATGATTTGAAAAGAATGGTTATGGTTGCAGCGCCGCACACAAGCAATTGGGATTATCCCATAGCCATTGTGGCCTTTATGGTGATCGGTATTCGGATGAGGTATTTTATTAAAGACTCTTATACCAAGCCACCATTGGGATTTATCTTCAAGGGATTGGGAGCTATTGGAGTGAATAGATCTAGACGCGGAAATTTAACCCAGTTTGCGGTTGAATTACTGAATGAATCAAGCGAAATGGTGATCCTCGTTCCGGCTGAAGGAACCCGTGGAAAAGTGGAGAAATGGAAGACCGGTTTTTACCACATAGCTGTTGAGGCTGAAGTGCCTATTGTATTGGGCTACGTTAATTATAAGAATAAGATCGCGGGTATCGGACCTGTTTATTATCCAACCGGTGACTTTCAAACGGATATGGATCACATTCAAAAGTTTTACGAGGATAAGGTAGGAAGGTTCCCCGATCAGTATAACCCTAAGATTTACTGACGAAATACATTTCCAAAAGCCCTTTGTTTTTTGCCTCAATAGCTCCGCGATGCTCTAGTTTAAAGGCTCCTTTAACTTGTTCAGAAGTCGATTGAGAAATATTGATCTTACCCGGTTTTGAATTTTGCTCCATTCTTGCGGCAATATTAACAGCGTCGCCCCATACATCGTATTGGAATTTAGTGACGCCAACGACTCCCGCAACGACTTCTCCTGTATGCAGTCCAATGCGCAAGGCGAGATTCCGATGGTCCTTCTTGCTATTGATTTCTGAAACAACTGGGTTGAATCTCATACGATGCCTAAAATTAGGACTCTTTTCTATTCGTCGGAATTAATTCGCTATGCTTCGCTCGCTAACCTAACTCAATTAAAATGAAAATCAAGTTGAATTTAAAATCCTTTGCTGCCGGAAGTTTATCGGCTCTTCTTGTAATTGGCTTGTATTCCTTTACTTTTTCGGAAGAGGTGGTGCCTCAAGACGGCGGGATAACCCTTCAGGAAGCCCAAACATATCACAGCGACTACAATACTGAAGGCGGGGATAGTATTGCCGGAGTATTAGAAGCTGTTCAACTGGATAAGGCTACAATCAATACAATTAACGACGTCAAGACCAAAGCCAAAAGCGATGGAGTACGCATTTATTACGGAAAAAACAGTGACGGAGAAACGATGGATGTCGTTGTTGTAACGGATGCTCAAGGTAAAGATTTGACCAATAGGTACATGAATGTAACCGTGGGTGCAGTAAACGTTTGCCCTACCGTATGCGATAGTCGCAGTCCTATTAATCAGAACTAAAATAGCTTAGGCTAAAACCACTTTTTCCTTTTCATGTAGAGGATCATTCCTACAGAAACGACTCCCATTACGGCGAGGACTATGAAGTAGGCATTGTGGTAATGCAACTCGGGCATATAGTCGAAATTCATACCGTAGAGGCCTGCAATGAAAGTCAATGGTATAAATATTGCCGAGATTAGGGTGAGCGTATAAATGGTTCGATTCATACGATGATCCATTAATGAAGAATGGATTTCAACTAAATCTTTCAAAGTATCTCTTAGGAATTCGAGTTGACCCACATTTGCGTGAATCATTCCGGAGAGATCCTTAAAGAAGGGCAGATTTTTTTGTTGAATTAAGTTGCTTTGGTCAATGACCTCATAGTGTGTCATATCTTTTAATGGTGCCAAATATCGATGCATGAGAATGAGCTCTCTTTTGTACTGATTGATGGTTTCCACAATATTTCCTTTATAATCGCTACTTGCCTTTTCTTCCAATGTATCAATATCTTCACTGTATGAATCGATCATAACGATCTGATGATCGATGATTAAATCGAGAAGGGCAAAAAGAAGGTAATCTACTCCATTGGATAATAACCTAGACTTCGGCGCCTTGATCCGATCTTGAATAGCGTCGAAAAGATTATACGAGAATTCTTGAAACGTAATGAGTACGTTCTCTTTTAGAACAAAGCTGATATTTTCACTTTTTAAATTGTCCTGTTCATCAAAGCGAAAAACTTTCGTGATAAATAGAATGTAGTCGTTGTTTATTTCTTTTTTTGGGTTGTGTCGAACGTTGGCTATATCCTCTAGAATGAGATCACTTATTTGAAATTGGTTTCCCACTTGTCGGATAACCTCTGCGTCGTGTAAGCCAATAACTTGAACCCAATGGTCTTTTTGAGGATCAAAAAGTGCGTCAAATTCAGAAATGGAGTGAATCGTTGACACTTGAACTCCGGACGCGTCGTACTGGAATAAGTTGAGGGTTACCGGTACGCTTTTATGGGACCCAGTATATTCAATAGTTCCCGGAGGTTTACCAAATTTATTTTTATAGCTGTGACGAACCGTTTTCATGGGAAATTTTCGCTTTTTCTAGGTCCGATTTGTAAACAATGGTTCGATACGGAAACGGAATTTCAATTCCTTCTTTATCGAATCGGTTCTTAATTGCCTTATTGAGGTCGGTTTTCATCATAAATCCCGTCAAAGGATGAGCTGACCAAACGCTCGCTCGAAGTTTGATTGAGGAGTCTTCAAAACCCATTACTCGCACCCAAACGATAGGGTCATTATTCGCTTTTTCTTCGCTACTTCGATTATCAAAGCAATCGGGGTGCGCCTCACACTCTTCACGGATGACTTTCATGGCATGGTCGAGGTTCGTATCGTATGATACAGAAAAGAATACATGCATATTCGTCTTTTCTTCTTCAATCGTCGAATTAATAATGGTTTCGGCGCTTATAACCGAATTAGGAATGACGATTCGGCGATTTTCAAAATTTCGAATTACAGAATGCCTCAGCGTAATATCTTCTACAATTCCAGAACTCAAACTTCCTACTTGAATGAGATCACCTACGCGAAACGGCTTGAAAATCACAATGAATAAACCACTGATAATATTACTAAATGCGGCTTGAGAAGCGAAACCAAGAATAGCGGCGAAAATCCCCGCACCGGCAAATAAGGTCAACCCAAGTGCTCGGAATTCCGGTATAGAATATATTACAACCGTAAATGCGAGAATGTACAAAATCGCTGTTACAGCATTCTTAAAAAATCGGTAACGCGTGGGGTCAACTTTCAGGATAAGAGAACTGGAATTCAGAAATCTATTCAGAAAGTAATTAATTAGGCGCGAAACAATCGTCGCTACTAGAAAGGCAGCCACAATGATTAAGGCGTATTTCCAAAAAGGTTGGTCCCAACGAATTTGAGCGACGTCGTTTTCCATTATGTTTAATTTTCTATTTTCCAGGACACCCCCACGCTCACGAAACTTATTCTAATTCCGTCGGTTACAAATCGACTCACAAGAAAATCAGTTGCGAAGTCGAGTTGAACATTGGGTTGCGGCGTCCAGGCAAAACCCCAATCCATTCCTTCAAACAATCCAAGTTGTTGACTCGCATCGGAGTCGTTTCCTTGAAAAAAATTAAGTGCTGCTATTTCAACAAAAAAGCCCCATTCACTTCCCAAGGAGCCACCCAAATTCAAGGTGGAATACAAATCTGTTGAATTCTGAATCAATAGCGATTCATCTGCGAAGGAAGATACCACGGCAAAGGTAGAGCTCAAGCTAGCTGTACCGAAATTATAAGATAAATTGGCTTGGCCCCAAGCCGATTGTATGGGGCCCGCAATAATACCATCGACATTTAGATACCGCGCTTGGCCGGTTAGGTTAAACCGATCGTTTTGAACAATATGATAGCGAATTCCGGCTTCAAAGGAGGGGTAAGGCGCTAAAGGCTTATTGAAAATTGGAGTGATTGCTCCGTTCACCTCGAATCGATCAAATAAGCCGTATCGGAGGTATAAAGGAGTTTGAAATATATCGTCCATTCCGTCAACTGGATTCCAATCTAACCCAGTTTGGATTTGGATAGCATTCTTTTCGATGGTAGAACTGGAAAACGTCTGACCTGGTCGGTCAGATTGAATAGCACTCTCTTGGCCTGAGGAATTTAACGAAAGCAAGAACATTCCAGATACTAATAAAAGTCCTTTGATATTGTTGAGCTTAAATCTATTCATGTCTGAGCGATTCAATAGGATCGAGCCGCGAGGCTTTCATTGCTGGATAAAAACCGGCTACAGCACCGACAGCAAAACTAATTGTAAATCCAAGGACTACCCAGCCCCACGGGACCATGAAATTACCTCCCATGCTGAGCGCGAGGACATTTCCAATTCCAATACCTAAAATAACACCGACGAGTCCACCGAATTGACAGATGATGATTGCCTCGATCAAGAATTGCTTCATAATCGTGGAACTCTTTGCCCCAATTGCTTTTCGAATCCCGATTTCTCGGGTTCTATCCGTAACCGAAACAAGCATAATATTCATGAGTCCAATAGAAGCGCCAAATAAAGTAATGGCCCCGATGATCGTCGAGGCGATAATAACCCCACTTAATTGACTAATTAGAATTTGAGAAATATTATCGCTTTGTTGAATCACGAAACTATCTTCTGCTTCTTTGGGGTGTTGCTTTCTAACAGCGCGCATTAATGCTGTGGAGTATCCAATGGCGGATTCTTTTTCTTGACTTGACGGGGCAATTACAGCTAAGCTGTAACTCTGATTTGCGCGAGAATATAATTGACGGGCTTTTTGAATTGGAATGAGCACAACCTTATCGCCTCCCATGCCCATACTGCTTCCTTTTTCTTTTAAAATTCCAATGATTCGGAATTTGTTTTTGGCAACGGATATCGTTTGACCCAACGGCTCTTCACCTTCTTGGAAAAGAAGGTCAACGATGTCTTGCCCGATTACGGCAAAAGCTCGATCGTCTTCTATTTCTTGCTTGATAAAAAAGTGCCCCCCTTCAATCTCGTATCCAGCTGTTAACAGATAATTTTCATCGACTCCATACACTTGCATATTTGGATCCGTCTCTTCATCGTTCCGCTGTATTTGCGCAGTTTGAGAAGCAACAAAAGAAAGCGAAACGGCACCGGGGTGATCGTATCGATCTTTAAACGTCTGAGCTTCATCGAGACTTATAGCGGAAAATACTTTCGGTTTGGTGCCATTATTCATGAAGAATAATTGGGTGCTACGGTTGCGGATTGAGAAGGTATTTGCCCCAAGCCGCGAGAAATTATCCGAAATACTTCCCCGAATGACATCAATGGCGGTCAGTATTCCAACCAGTGCCATAATTCCTATGGCAATTACAGAAACAGTAAGTATTGCCCGCAACATTTGACTACGAATAGAAGTGATTGCTTGGCGCACATTTTCAATAAAAACGGACAAATTCAATTTCATGGTAGCAAAGTACAAAATCAAGCCGCTAGGCTCTATTTTAAAAGAGGGGTTTATTTGCTATTTTCGCAGTCCCTCAGAATTAATGACGAATATAAAAAAGTTCCCTTATGGCATTTGATATTGAAATGATCAAAGAAGTTTACGAACGCATGGGTGCTCGAATTGAGAAAGCGCGTGAAGTTGTTGGACATCCATTGACCATGACTGAAAAGATTTTATACTCCCATTTGACCGATGGTATGGCGAGTGAAGCGTTTACTCGCGGAGGTTCCTACGTGAACTTTGCCCCAGACCGCGTGGCCATGCAAGATGCTACGGCACAGATGGCTCTTTTGCAGTTCATGCAGGCCGGTAAGACTAAAGTAGCCGTACCTTCTACGGTACATTGCGATCATTTAATTCAAGCCGAAACGGGCGCTGAACTGGATATGGTAAAGGCCCTCGAAATTAATGAGGAAGTTTTCGATTTCTTAGCTACTGTATCTAATAAATACGGAATTGGGTTTTGGAAGCCCGGTGCGGGAATTATTCATCAAGTTGTTCTTGAAAATTATGCCTTTCCTGGCGGAATGATGATCGGTACGGATTCACACACTGTAAACGCGGGTGGCTTGGGAATGGTCGCCATTGGTGTTGGGGGAGCAGATGCCGTAGATGTAATGGCGGGAATGCCTTGGGAATTGAAATTCCCGAAACTTATCGGTATTCGTTTGACGGGCACCCTAAACGGGTGGACTTCCGCGAAGGACGTTATCCTAAAAGTTGCTGGAATTCTAACTGTAAAAGGTGGGACAGGAGCAATTGTAGAATATTTCGGTCCAGGTGCGGATAGTATGTCTTGTACCGGAAAAGGAACCATTTGTAATATGGGTGCCGAGATTGGTGCTACGACCTCCATCTTCGCCTATGATGAGAAAATGAGCGAGTACCTGAGAGGAACGGATAGAGCTGATGTGGCCGCTTTAGCAGACGGAGTCAAAGAACACCTTCGTGCCGATGACGAAGTATTGGCCGACCCAAGTAAATACTACGATCAAGTAATCGAAATTAATTTAGATGAATTGGAGCCGCATGTAAACGGTCCATTCACACCAGATTTGGCTTGGCCTTTGAGCAAATTTGCTCAAGCTGTGAAAGACAATGGCTATCCGGCAGAATTAGAAGTTGGACTGATCGGTTCATGTACGAACTCGAGCTACGAAGACTTAACGCGTTCTGCATCCATTGCTCAACAAGCCATAGACAAGAAAATACAACCGAAGGCAGATTTCACCATTACGCCAGGATCAGAGCAGGTTCGCTACACAGCGGAGCGCGACGGAATTCTAGGCACCTTCGACCAGATGGGTGGAGTAGTCATGGCAAATGCTTGTGGACCATGTATTGGACAGTGGGCACGTCACATGGATAACCCCGATCGTAAAAACAGTATTATCACTTCCTTCAACCGAAATTTCGCGAAAAGGAATGATGGGAATCCAAATACACACGCCTTTGTCGCCTCTCCAGAATTGGTGACGGCTTTCGCTATTGCTGGTGATTTAACTTTTAATCCGCTTACCGATACCTTGTTAAACGAAGCGGGAGAAAAAGTGAAACTCGACGAACCAATGGGTATTGAAATGCCTCCAGCGGGATTTGCGGTAGAAGATGCTGGTTACCAGGAGCCGGCAAGCGACGGGTCTGGAATTCAGGTAAAAGTAAGCCCTGATTCGAAGCGCCTTCAATTATTAGCTCCTTTCGACGCCTGGAACGGCGATAACTTAACAGGTCTGCGCTTATTAATTAAGGCGAAAGGAAAATGTACCACGGATCATATTTCTATGGCGGGTCCATGGTTGCGTTTCCGCGGTCATTTGGACAACATCTCGAATAACATGTTAATTGGCGCTCTCAACTTCTTTAATGAGCAAACCAATTTGGTTAAAAATCAATTGACAGGTGAGTATGGAGCTGTTCCAGATACAGCGCGTGCCTACAAGGCACAGGGATTAGGTTCTGTCGTTATTGGAGACCATAATTACGGTGAAGGATCGAGTCGGGAACATGCCGCAATGGAACCGCGCCACCTTGGAGTTCGTGTTGTAATAGTGAAGTCCTTTGCACGTATTCACGAAACGAATTTGAAGAAGCAAGGAATGCTCGGTTTGACTTTTGCAAACGAAGCGGATTACGATCTGATTCGTGAAGACGATACTTTCAATTTTGTCGATTTGAATGAATTTGCTCCAGGCAAATCGCTTCATTTAGAAGTGGTTCATAAAGATGGCAGTACTGAAACTATTGAAACGAAGCACACGTACAATGAGAATCAAATCGCCTGGTATAAGGCCGGTTCTGCATTGAATTTAATTCGTTCGGAACAAGGCCTTTAATAGAAGCCTTTACCACTTTGCTTTCGGCCGCAAATTGGGCCTTAGGTCTAAATGCAGTCAATGACAAAAGCATCACGTTATGAACGCGGCTCGAAAGGAGCTATTCGGAGTTGGGCCTTTTATGACTGGGCCAACTCGGTTTATTCGCTGGTCATTGCGACAGCTGTTTTCCCTATTTATTATGGCTCCGTTACGAGTACCGAGGAAGGAAATCTTGTTCGATTTCTAGGAACGGATTGGGAGAACACGGTAATCTATTCGTACTGCTTAGCCGCCTCTTTTGTAGTTGTGGCCATATTATCACCAATTCTCTCTGGAATTGCCGATTACTCTGGTGCTAAGAAGATGTTCTTACAAATCTTTTGTTACCTCGGAGCGGCTGCTTGTGCTGGACTCTTCTTTTTTGATGGTTCCAATGTAGATTTGGCATTGACGCTCTCTATTATTGCGAGTATTGGTTTTTGGGGGAGCTTGGTTTTTTACAACGCTTTTTTACCCGAAGTGGCCTATTTAGATCAACAAGATTCGGCCAGCGCATTGGGTTTTAGTTTAGGGTATTTTGGCGCATCACTTTTGCTGATATTTAATTTAACCATGGTGTTGAATCCAGAATGGTACGGCATCGCCGATTCTGGAATGGCCTCGCGAATCAGCTTCTTGATGGTCGGCGTTTGGTGGGTGCTTTTTGCTCAAGTAACCTTTAGAAGGTTGCCCAAACCCGATAATAAGCGGAAAATCACTAAAGAATTATTGGGCAACGGTTTTCGAGCACTGCGCGAAGTTTGGAACGAATTGTATGAATTACCCGATTTAAAGAGATTTTTAGGCGCTTTTTTCATGTTGTCTGTTGGAGTTCAAACGATCATTTACTTGGCCAGTTTATTTGGAGAAAAGGAACTACATCTCGATTCCGGATACCTTATTGGGACGATTATTTTGATTCAAATAGTTGGAATGGGAGGAGCCCATTTGTTCTCGTTTTTGAGTCGGACTTTTGGCAACATTCGAGCACTGCTTTTAGCGCTTGTGATTTGGGCACTTATGTGTGGAGCCGCCTTTGCCTTGCAGGCAGATGATCCTTCGGTAAGTTATAAGTTCTTAGGGCTCGGAGCTTCTGTTGGATTGGTGCTTGGAGGTGTTCAGGCTTTGGCTCGATCAACCTACAGCAAGTTGCTCCCAACGAATACAACAAAGCACGCCAGCTTCTTTAGCTTTTACGACGTAACCGAAAAAGTAGCGATTATACTGGGCACCTTTTTATACGGTTTTGTTGAATCGATCACCGGAAGTATGAAGATTTCCAGCTTGATTTTAAGTATCTTTTTTATTGCCGCCATTGTAATCTTGTGGCCTCTGCGCGCTCGCTTCTCGGCTTACTCTTTGAAGGAACATTGATCGACGCGAACTTCTTCAAAAAGTTCATCGTAGCCAGTGACACGTCCTTTAACCGTTACTTTTTTTCCTTGGCCCAATTGAATTGCTTTCATTCCCTCTCCTTCTAATAAGTTGCAGACAACTTGATCGTTTAGAATGATCATGTTTTCTTGCACATCACTTATGGTTCCCGAAATTTCAATGGTTTTATCCAGATAAAGGGTATTGGCCTGGGCCTCATCGGCCCGATAGGCCTCGTGCAGTGATCCAGCCGTGAGGCTGTATTTCGATTTTTCATTCTGAATATTGCGATGCGGTTTAAACCATACGTATAGAAAGATACCTGAGGCCACTATAATTCCCGTGATCAAAAAAAGTAGGAGTCTGCGTTTCATATTCTCTTTAGTTTTGGGGATTGTCGTATATTTTCAGAAATTAATAAGCTATGAATGTAAGGCAATTTAGTTTAATACTGACTGCATGTGTGTTGCTCGTTCAATGCGTACATGATCCAGTGTACCCTGACGAAGGAGTACCCGATGTAACGGAATCCCCCAAGCCCTGCGATCCAGACACTATTTATTTTGAGCGAGACGTATTACCCATTCTGTCAACTTCGTGTGCTTATTCAGGGTGTCACGATCAGCAGAGCGCTGCCAATGGAATTCGTCTAAATACATATGATAATATTTTTGCGAGTGATCATGACTTGGTGGTTCCTGGAGATTTGAACGATAGTGAGTTATGGGAAGTTATTACGGAATCAGATCCGGATAAAATGATGCCACCGCCTCCAAATAGTCCTTTGACCCCGGAACAAATAGCAGTGATTCGTTTGTGGATCGAACAAGGCGCCCTCGATTTAAAATGTGGTAGTTGTGACACTTCTAACTATAGCTTTAGTACAGACATTTTACCGTTTATTCAAGCTCAGTGTGGAACGCAAGCATGCCATGGAAGCGCCACTGCTGCTAGTGGATTCGCACTTCAAAGCTATGATGATGTGACCTCAGCTGTAATTTATAGAAATATGATGGAGTCTTTAAATTACGGTCCTCAAGTTCCCGCAAATTTGAGAATGCCCCCTTCCGGGAAGTTGGATGAAAATTGTATTCAAAAGATCCAAAATTGGGTCGATAATGGAATGCCCAATGATTAAAAAACATTTTTTTTGGATGGGGTTGCCCATCTTGTTGATTGCATTTTCCATGAGCGGATGTTACTATGATAATGTAGATGAGCTCTATCCGAATACGAATTGCGATACAACGGATGTGTCCTATGCCCAACAAATTAGGCCCCTGTTAGATCAGAATTGCTCGTTTTCAGGTTGCCATGGCGGTCCGAGCCCAGCGGCACTTCTTGATTTAAACGAGTACAGCGAGGTAAAGAAAATAGCGGATAACGGACAGTTCGAAAGTCGGATTAATCGGGAAGTAAGCGACCCTCAACTCATGCCACCAGCGGGAAAATTAGGCCTTTGTCAAATTGAAACTATTGAGGCATGGATTGGTCAAGGAGCCCCAGAAAACTAATCGAATGAAAAGAATACTACTTCTGGCATTAGCCTTGGGAATGTTTCAATCCGTCGTTGCCCAGGATGATCTTCTCGACTTTCTTGGTGAAGAGGAAGAGTCGATAAATTATACTTCAGCTACTTTTAAGGATTCGCGAGTCATTAACGTGCAGAGTAATGAAACGGCGGCAAAAGGGGTGCTCCGTTTTGTGATTAGCCACCGATTTGGAAGGCTGAGCGATGGGGCCTATGAGTTATTCGGCCTAGATAATGCTACCATTAGGTTGGGCTTGGATTATGGGATCACCGATCGGATTCAAGTGGGTATTGCGCGATCGTCGTTTGAAAAAACCTACGAAGGGAATTTAAAGGTTAAACTTCTCAGACAAAGCAGTGGAGGTAAAGAAGTACCTGTATCTCTAACGTGGTATAGTGGGATGTATATAAACGGTCTGCGCTGGGAGGATCCCGAACGAGAAAATTACTTTACCAGTCGATTAAGTTATGCGCACCAACTTATTGTTACCCGAAAATTCAGTAAATCCTTTTCTTTAGCCTTTGTGCCGAGCTACCTGCATGATAATTTGGTTCGGACTGCTGAAATGAACAACGATCAGTTGGCGTTAGGGCTTGGAGGGCGCGTAAAACTGACGAATCGCTTGAGTTTAAATGCCGAATATCATTACCGGGTTATTAAACGTGTCGAGCAGGATGATCCCTACAACAATAGCTTCTCCATTGGGGTTGATATTGAAACGGGTGGTCACGTATTTCAATTGCATGTGACCAATAGTCGGGGTATGTTTGAAACCGCTTATATTGGAGAAACCGCCGGGCGCTGGGTAGATGGGGATATCTACTTTGGATTTAATATTAGCCGTGTATTTACGGTTGGAAAGAGATAAAAACTCTAGATGTTCGATTTAGCAATTATTGGGGGCGGAATTGTTGGCGCCGCCACATGGTATGAAGTTCAAAAGCGCTATCCAAACAAAAAAATCATTCTCATTGAAAAAGAGGAGCGTCTCGCTTCTCATCAAACGGGAAATAACTCGGGGGTGATTCACTCTGGGTTGTATTACACCCCCGGCTCTTTGAAGGCCGATAATTGTGTTCGCGGTCGAAAGGCATTGGTTCAATTCGCCCGTGATCACGGAATCGCACACGATGTTTGTGGTAAAGTAATTGTAGCTACCAATGAGCGGGAGTTGCCGAATATGGAAAAGATTTTCCGCAACGGTGAAGCCAATGGAATTGAAGGAATTGAAATGATTTCAGGCGCTCAAGTAAAAGAGCACGAGCCATTTGTAGAGGCCGTAAAGGGAATTTGGGTGCCCGTAACCGGCATTATTGATTATGTTGGGGCAACTAAAAAAATGGCGGAAATAGCGGCGGCTTTGCAGCCAGAAAGTCAACTGAAGGTAGGTGAAGAAGTTCAAAACCTCGTTCACCACAATGAATATTCGGACGTAATTACTTCTGAAGGGACTTATCAAGCCAAGGAATTAATCTTTTGTGCCGGTCTTCAAGCAGATCGGTTGGCGCGGAAAGACGGTGTCGATTTGCCCGAACAGGTTGTTGGTTTTAGGGGCGATTACTACGAACTCACTGAAAGCGGAAAACACAAGGTAAAACACTTAATTTATCCGGTTCCGGATCCTGATTTCCCTTTTCTAGGCGTGCACTTTACGCGTATGACGGATGGGGAAATTGAATGCGGACCGAATGCGGTCTTCACATTTAAAAGGGAAGGCTATGGGAAAACGGACTTTGATTTAAAGGACTCGTGGGATGCATTAACTTATGGCGGAACTTGGAAGCTATTTGGGAAAAATATGGCTTATGGTTTTAATGAATACCGCAGGGCGTTCAGTAAAAAGCTATTCCTGAAGACACTCCAACGCATGATTCCGAGTTTGCACATGGAAGACATCCGCCCGGGGAGGGCGGGAGTTCGGGCATTATTACTGGGAACCGACGGAGATACGCGCGACGATTTCAGGATTGAAAGACGAGGCAACAGCATTCATGTATTAAACGCTCCTTCGCCTGCGGCTACGGCAAGTTTAGCAATAGCAGAAAACATTGCCGATATGTCGAAAGAACATTTTGGCTGGGGCTAAAGCCTAACGATGAAGTGTTTGAGTACGGTCAGGTCCGACCGAAACAAGACTCACCGGCACACCGCATTCTTTTTCAATAAATTCAATGTACTTATTGAGCGCTGTAGGTAAGTTGTTAATATCGCTTACTCCGGTAAGATCCTCGTGCCAACCTTCTATTTCTTCGTAAATAGGGGTAATTAAATCCTCGTCGAGAGAATACGGAAGGTGACTTATTTCTTCACCACGATAAGCGTATTTGGTACATACTTTAAGCGTGTCGAAACCGCTGAGTACATCTGCTTTCATCATCATCAGTTCGGTAACCCCATTGACGTTGATCGCATACTTAAGTGCTGGTAAATCGAGCCACCCACATCGGCGCGGACGACCTGTAGTTGATCCAAATTCATTTCCTGCAACACGCATGCGTTCGCCTAAATCGTCTTCTAATTCAGTAGGGAAAGGGCCTGAGCCTACGCGAGTACAGTACGCTTTGAAAATACCAAAGACTTTACCAATTCTATTCGGAGCAATACCCAAACCGGTACAAGCTCCAGCGGTGATTGTATTTGAAGAGGTTACAAATGGGTAGGTTCCAAAGTCGATATCGAGCAGTGAGCCTTGTGCTCCTTCCGCTAATACTTTTTTACCAGATTGGATTGAATCGAACATGTACTGTTCAGAATCGATTAATCTCAATTTTTTGAGACTTTCAATGCCTTCAAACCATTCTGCCTCTGCCTCTTCCAATTCGTATTCGTAATCGAAATGCTTCAGCATATCTACGTGCTTGTTGCGAAGCGAAGTATAGCGATCATGAAAATCTTCCAGCTCGATATCTCCTAAACGCAAGCCATTTCGCCCCGTTTTGTCCATATAGGTCGGCCCGATTCCCTTTAATGTGGAACCGATTTTCTTTTTTCCTTTCGCTTGCTCGGAAGCCGCATCTAAAAAGCGATGCGTTGGAAGAATAAGGTGGGCTTTTCTCGATAGCAAGAGACGTTCTGTATAAGCGACCGCTCTATTTTTAAGTCCATCCAACTCTCGGCAGAAAATCACCGGATCAATAACGACTCCATTACCAACGACATTCAAAGCATCCTTGTGGAATATTCCGGAAGGAATCGTGTGTAAAACGTGTTTTATACCATCGAATTCGAGCGTGTGACCCGCATTTGGGCCGCCTTGAAAACGAGCAATAACATCGTATCCTTGTGTGAGTACGTCAACAATTTTTCCTTTTCCTTCGTCGCCCCATTGGAGCCCGAGTAGTACATCTACCGCCATGGTAATGGTTGGTTAAGATTTGGTTTCATCCTCCGTTTGAGGATTTTTAAGTGCGTAAAGGTACAACGAATGACTCAATACTTTTACACCCAATAAATCTTCAATGGAAGCTTTGATCTGTTGAATTCTTGGATCGCAAAATTCAATTACTTCACCCGTATCAGTACAAATAATATGGTCGTGCTGTTTGTCATAAAACGATGGTTCGTATTGAGACTGTTGGTTTCCAAATTGATGTTTCCGAACCAAATTACAATCGAGCAAAAGCTCAATCGTATTGTATAAGGTAGCCCGTGAAACTCGATAGTTTTTATTTTTCATTTTGATGTAGAGCGATTCCACATCAAAATGATCCTTTTGGTCGTAAATCTCTTTTAGAATAGCAAAGCGCTCGGGTGTTTTCCGTTGACCATTTCTCTCGAGATAGGCGGTAAACACTTGCTTTACTTGGTCTTGGTGTTCTTGATTCAAAAGGGCGTTTATTAAAAGGCTAAAGTAAGAAAAAGCAGTGGGTTATTTTTTCAGACTTCTTTTGATATCCGTAACTCCATCGATCCTTTTTATGCGTTCAATAAGTTGCTCTAGATGATGTGTGTCGTGTATCACAACGGTTATGTTTCCATCGAATACACCATCCACTCCCGAAATATTTAAGGAGCGAATATTAACCTTCATGGTATTTGAAATTATTTTAGTCAACTCATTTACCAAACCGGCCCGATCAATCCCTTTAATCGTTAAAATCGCCAAGAAGTCTCTTCGATCAGAGGATACCCAGCGGGCTTTTAAAATTCGATAGGCGTAGTTTGATTGAAGTCTAATGGCATTTGGGCAATCGAGCCTATGAACTTTAATCCCCTCATTGATTGTGAGGAAACCGAATACATCATCACCGGAAATAGGGTCGCAGCATTTGGAAAGTTTATATTCGAGCTGCTCTTCATCGTCACCGAATACTAAGATATCACCCTTCTTATCCTTTTGGGGTTCTTGAACGGAACGAAGACTTGAACCAGATCTTCGTGTGAAGCGGGATTTCAAGTAATTGTAGATACCTCCGTTTCTATCGGTTGCAAAGGCTTTTAGTCGTTTGTTGTCAATTATTCCCGTACCAACTTGGTAAAATACTTCTTGAGAATTTTGAACGCCGAAATAACGATGCAGTTCATTTAAGACCTTTTCGTTAAACTGAATTTTAAGGTGTTTTAACTTCCGGATGAGAATTTCTTTCCCATCCTCTGCAATCGATTTTTTTTCTTCTTTCAGAGCATTCTTAATTCTGGTCTTAGCTTTCGCCGTGACGACGAAATTCATCCAGTCTTCCTTTGGTTTTTGCTTTCCTGAGGTAAGTATTTCGACTTGATCGCCACTTTTCAGCTGATAGCTAAGGGGCACTAATTTTGCATTGACCTTGGCGCCGAGACATCGAGCGCCCACTTCACTGTGAATGTCAAAGGCGAAATCCAGTGCCGTAGCACCTTTTGGAAGTGTTCTGAGATCACCATTGGGCGTAAAAACGAATACTTCGTCTGCGAATAAATTTAATTTGAAGTCGTCGATGAAATCAATGGCACTTGCTTCTGGATTTTCGAGGAGGTCTCTAATCTTACTTATCCAGCCTTCGAGTTGACTTTCCCGTTGGCGTGCATTGGAAGAAGCGCCGGTATCTTTATACCGCCAGTGAGCGGCGTATCCGACTTCTGCCACCTCATCCATTCGTTCGCTTCTAATTTGTACCTCAACCCAATGTCCTTTGGGTCCCATAACAGTGGTATGCAATGATTCATAACCGTTCGCCCTTGGTGTGCTTATCCAATCGCGCAATCGATCTGGATTTGGTTTGTAGTAATCGGTTATGATCGAGTAGACCTTCCAGCAATCCGATTTTTCTTGATCGGGACTCGAATTGATGATGATTCGGATCGCAAATTTATCGTACACTTCATCGAAGGAAATACCTTGCTTCAGCGTTTTTTTACGAATGGAGTAGATGCTTTTGGGACGCCCTTTGATGGTATAATTCAAAAGCTCTTTGTTTAAAGCTTTTCGAATAGGTCCAGAGAATTGCTGGATGTACCGAACGCGTTCCTGTTTGGAATCGTTCAGTTTTTGCTCAATATCCTCGTACACTTCGGGTTCTGTGTATTTTAATCCGAGGTCTTCTAATTCAGTTTTAATGGAATACAATCCGAGTCGATGGGCTAATGGAGCGTATATATAGAGCGTTTCTGAAGCGATTTTCCGCCGCTTGTGAGGTGCCATCGATTCAAGTGTTTGCATGTTGTGCAACCGATCGGATAGTTTGATTAGAATTACGCGTACATCATCACTCAGTGTAAGTAGCATTTTCCGGAAATTCTCCGCTTGCATGCTCACGTTTTGATCAAATACACCCGATATTTTCGTTAATCCGTCAATAATTCGAGCTACTTTTTCACCGAATAGACGTTCAATATCTTCGAGCGTGTAATCGGAGTCCTCCACGACATCGTGGAGCAACGCGCAGGCGATAGAAATAGGTCCGAGTCCGATATCTTTTGCTACTATTTGAGCAACGGCAATAGGATGGTAAATGTACGGTTCGCCAGATTTCCTGCGTTGATCTTTATGCGCATCAATAGCTAGGTTAAACGCTTTGCGAATTACCTTTTTCTCTTCCTTCGTCAACGGATATTTGGCGCTGCGAAGAAGGGACCGATAACGATTACGAATTTCCTTTTTTTCTAGCTCTAAGTCGATGGCCTGGTGCATAAAAGTAAATGTAGCAAAAGGGTAACAATTACTCAGTACAAAGGATCACATCTGGCCGTGAGGCCAGAAAAATTTTGAAAGCCTTAGTCGAGGGCAGGAAGCAACTTCCCTGATACCTCACCAAATCCGATACGAACTCCGTTATTTTCGCAAAAGCCGCGCATGATCACGGTATCCTGGTCGTTAATAAATTTACGTTCGCTACCGTTACTCATGATAACGGGCTTGCTGCCGCGCCAAGTAATTTCTAACATAGAGCCGTAGCTATCTGGCGTAGGTCCCGAAATAGTTCCGCTGGCCAGCATGTCTCCAGACCTTATATTACAGCCATTAACAGTATGGTGTGCTAGTTGCTGGGCCATATTCCAATACATGTACTTGAAATTGGTTTTACAGACCGTTGTTTCGTCCGCTGCCTCCGGCAGGATCGCTACTTCCAGGTTTATGTCATAGCTCTTGGCACCGGTAAAATTCAGGTAGGGAAGAGGTTTTGGGTCTTGTTGCGGACCTTCGGTCCGATAGGGTTCAAGGGCATCCATAGTAACTACCCATGCAGAAATACTGCTGGCGAAATTCTTAGCTAAGAAAGGCCCTAGGGGAACGTATTCCCATTTTTGAATATCTCGGGCCGACCAGTCGTTGAAGAGAATCATGCCGAAGATATAGTCCTCCGCTTCATCGGTAGTTATGCGCTGACCCATCGGTTTTCCTGAGCGCGTTAAAAAGGCCATTTCCATTTCAAAATCCACTAACCTACTCGGACCGTAAACGGGTGAATCGGAATCGGCAGGGATCGTTTGACCACAGGGCCTGTGAACTTCCGTGCCGGAAACTACAATGGAAGAGGAGCGACCGTGATACCCCACCGGAATATGAAGCCAATTTGGAAGTAAAGCGTTGTTTGGATCGCGGAACATCGTACCTACATTTGTTGCGTGTTCTTTGCTCGAGTAGAAGTCTGTATAATCGCCAATTTCAGCGGGTAGCAACATTTTTATTTCCGACACGGGAACCAAAACGGCCTTTTTGTGCTCGTCGTTGTTCTGAAGTTCGGAATTATTCATGTCAAAAATTTCTGCAATTCGGTTCCGAACGGCCCGATTCGTTTCTATCCCCAGATCCATAAATTCGTTTAAGGTATCCTCAAGAAAAACACCTTCGGGCAATTCGATTTCGTTAAAATATCCGAGTTGTTGAAGTGCACTTAAATCAATTGCCAAATCGCCAATTCGGCTTCCAATAGAAACGCTTTCATCGGAACGCATGAATACCCCAAACGGGATGTTTTGAATAGGGAAGTCAGAGTTAGTAGGGGTTTCGATCCAAGATGAACGATTCGGGTTGTTCGCTGAAATTTCCATGTAGTGTGTGTAGATTTTACTTTCTGCGATAAAGGTATTTATTTCATTTAACAAGGTTCGGATTCCAAGGGTTGTACCCGTATATTTGTGTCTTTAAAAATTTAAACATGAGAGATCAACTCATCTTCGACTTAATAGAAAAAGAGCGCCAACGTCAAACACATGGCATTGAATTAATAGCATCTGAGAATTACGTTTCGGATCAAGTTATGGAAGCTATGGGCTCCGTTCTAACGAATAAATACGCAGAAGGATTCCCGGGACGCCGGTATTATGGCGGATGTGAAGTAGTTGATCAAGTAGAGACTTTGGCTATTGACCGGGCAAAGACCTTGTTTAATGCGTCTTATGCCAATGTTCAACCCCACTCCGGATCTCAGGCGAATGCTGCCGTTTTCTTGGCTTGTCTAAAACCAGGCGACACCATTTTGGGTTTTGATTTATCTCATGGCGGTCACTTGACCCACGGGAGTCCGGTTAATTTTTCTGGAAAACTATATCGCCCGACTTTTTATGGTGTTGAGCCCGAAACCGGATTGATCGACTATGATAAAGTGGCTGATATTGCGAAGAAGGAAAATCCTAAGATGATAATTTGTGGCGCCTCGGCCTATTCTCGCGATTGGGATTATAAGCGACTTCGTGAAATTGCCGATGGAATAAATGCACTTTTACTAGCGGATATTTCTCACCCTAGCGGGTTGATCGCCCGCGGGTTGCTCAATGATCCTCTTCCTCATTGTCACATCATCACAACAACGACGCATAAAACCTTGCGTGGCCCGCGCGGTGGAATGATCATGATGGGACAAGATTTCGAAAACCCCTTTGGCTTAAAAACACCAAAAGGAATCGTTCGAATGATGTCCTCTTTATTGGATAGCGCGGTATTTCCAGGGACTCAAGGAGGGCCATTAGAACATGTAATTGCTGCGAAAGCCGTGGCGTACGGAGAGGCGTTGACAGATTCTTTCTATCAATATCAAGTTCAAGTAAAGGCAAATGCGCGTTTGCTTGCCGAAGAATTAGTAAACAAGGGCTATCACATTATTTCTGGAGGTACAGACAATCATTGTATGCTAATTGATTTGAGAAACAAGGATATAACGGGAAAAGAAGCGGAGAGAGCACTCGGAATGTCTGAAATCACAGTGAACAAAAACATGGTTCCTTTCGATGACAAATCGCCATTTGTTACTTCCGGATTCCGAATTGGAACGCCTGCAATTACTACGCGTGGTATCACGGAAAATGAAATTCCTGAAATTGCCCGGTTGATTGACGCTAGTTTGATGGCGGCAAGCGACGAGGTCAAGCTAGAAAAAATAAAAGGGGAGGTAGGATCGCTTATGTCTACTTTGCCGCTGTTTGCATACTAAAAGGAATGAGCCCTGAAAGCTCAAGACAAAAGAAGAAAAAAGCCGCTCAGTTATGAGCGGCTTTTTTTATTTCGTAATCACTAATTTCTCTGTTACGAGTCCGCCCGAATATTGGGCATTGATGTAATAAATTCCCGAGGACCATTCTTTGAGGTCGAGCAGCAGATCATTAGATCCAGCTTGTGCTTCAAAAGGAATGATGGTCATTACTTGTCCAAAAGCATTGGTCACGATGAACTCAATGTTTCCGGGTTGACTAACATTGAAACTTAAATTAGTTTCTGATTGGGCTGGATTCGGGTGCAGTTGAGCGAAGTCAAAATCTAAGGTTGGATTTTCTTCAACCGAAATAATGCAAGGAGCAATTTCTTCGAAGCATACATCATCAATGGTCCATCCTTCGCTCGCGTTGGCAAAGTTGGATCCGAATCGGAATCGAATTACTGTAGCCCCGTTGGTTGCGAAATCAATATCATGTGTTGCAAATTGCCAACCGATACTCGTTCCGGACCATCCAGGAATACCCGGACTAATAGATCCTAAGCCTGTAATAAACTGACTATCGAACCAGGTAGGATCGAAAGCATTTCCAACTCGTGTCCATGTAATTCCGTTATCCTGGGTGTATTCTACGGTACCTCCATCTTCATATTCATCCGTGAAATAGCGATGATAAAAGGATAGCCGGTAACAGTTGTTGTCGTTTACATTAAAGACGGGGGTATAAAGAGCACTTGAATCGCCATTATCATAATCTGAATTCAATCCAGTCATCCAGGCATTATTTCCACTGTATGCCCCGTTTAGAACGGTTTGGTTTGGAGTTCCAACTTCCCAAATGGTGCTCGAACTGTAGTCAAAGGCATTTAAAGTAACCCATTGTGCAGCTCCGCCTTCGAAGTCTTCGCAATAAGGAAAGGCGCTCGTTGAATCAAAAACGGAAATCAGTGCGCATAGTGTATCATCCGAGGTAAACGAGTCCGTTGAACCATTTGGATCGGACGTGAACACGCAGAAACTGTGTGGGCCCGGATCTGCCGTCCATAAAGACGCAAAAGTGTGCAAAATGCTATCTCCAATTTGCAATGGAGTAGATATACTCACGGGTTCGTTTAAAACAAAGGTGCCGTTATCTATATCTAAGTTCGCATCTACTGAGCTAAGGGGGGCGATACCTGTATTTTTAATCCACATGCTTACAGGAACATCATCTGGAAGGATAAATGCAGTGCTAGCACCTATTGAATAATCTATTGTAGCCGCACTGTTTTGAATAGGAACAAAAATTTCGAAATCATCTATAGCCCATCCATCGCCAAAGGAAAAGAAGCCGTCGGAGAAGAACCGATATCGGAATTGTATGGGGTCTAAATTCCCGCCGAAGGAGGTTAAATCGAAGGTTGTATTCGTCCAAGTGGCATTGTTTCCGGCCCACGCTGGAACAGGAGGGAAGCCACTATTTTGGTTGTACCAATTCGTGCCGAGCGGATCATTTAGCGTGCCGAGAAGTTGCCATGTTTGACCGCCATCACTACTTATTTCTAACTGACCGCCATCACCGAAAATATCCGTGAAAATTCGGTTTGAGAATCTCAGTTCGCAGCCAAATACACCCGACATATCAAAGAATGGAGAGTATAAAAAGTCATTTGAATTATTGGCATAACCCGCGTCTAAGTCAATCATCCACGCATTCGTAGGAGAGTTCGCTGTGTTGATACTCGGTGCACTAGGCGCACCTAATTCCCATTGTTGAAGTCCATCTTCAGGTACCCAGCTTCCTTGTCCACTTTCAAAATCAGTGGTGTAAGGAGGAACAAAAGTTTCTACACCTACGGGAGTCCCACAAGTGGTATCATTTGTTGGTGCTTGGTCACCAGTAAGATCTGTATATACGCACAAGTCATATACACCAATAGGAGCATTGAAAGGTGCCGTAAAGGTATAGGTGGTCGATTGGTTGGGAGCTAATGTTCCCGTCCAAGTTTCGATCGTTGGTGCACCGGCGTTTACAAAGTAACCCACGTTCATACTCGAGAGCGTATTGGTTCCGAAGTTGAAAATTTCCATTTCAACCGTGGTAGGAGCTCCGGCAATACTTTGATTACCTGGCTGAATAATTGCAATCGCCGATGCATCATTGGGCACTACGTCATAAAAACGAATATCATCAATAGCCATATCCCCAGAACAACATCCTTGACTAACTGAGCGCCAACGCACTTTAACATTTTCACCGGCGAATGCCGTCAAGTTGGTTTGATGTCGGATATAAGGGTCTGTTTCAAAAAACTGACTTTGACCAATTAAACTGTCTACGGTTGTCCAAACACCGTTCGAGTAGACTTCTATGAAAACATCAGGAATTACAAACCCAAAACGATGATAATAAAATTCAACCGCCGGGGAAGTCAGGTTGGCAAAATCGACACATGGGCTAATTAGGAAAGCTTCGTCATTGTTTCCCCCTCCATCTGCTTCGGTGTACAAATAGACCCCTCCGCCGTTTAGGCCCGGTGTGTGATCTCCTGTTGGTCCCGTTCCAAATGAATTCGTTTGCCCTGAATATACCAGCCATCCATAATCACTGAAATCAACGGTCGTTGGATCTCGTGTCCAATCATTTGCCATTACTCCAGGTGATGATACATTTCCAGCGCCCGTTGTAAATTGTTCGAAATCCTCAACGTGTGGAAAAGCAATAATGGAGTTTGGATTAATTATGGTGTAATTGAATAATGAGTCGTTGGAAAGGTTTTGATCATTTGAGAGTCCCGTAAATGCATCAAAAATGTAATTCACTCCAGTCGTGGATAAATCTACGGTTGTAGAGAATGTATAGATTAACGTATCTCCTGGATTCATCGTTGCGTATACGGTGTCCCAAATAGGCGCTGCACCGTCAAGTGAAAAACCAACAGGAATTGTGTCTTGAACCAAGGTTCCGAAATTCGTAATTGCAATGCTCAGTGTATCGGAAGCTCCGTATCCACAGCCGTCCGGAAAGGGTGTAATGATTCCGGCGATCGCCATGTCATTCGGATCGGGCTCAAAAAGGAAGATGTCGTCTAGCGCCATTTCCCCGCCAAAGCCGGCATTATTTCCAGTGAAACGAACTTTAGTTACTTGTCCGGCATAAGCCGAAAGGTCAATTAACCCTCTTTTCCATCCGTTTCCTTGGTCACCGGTCTTGGTCCAAAGCGTATTCCATACGCCCAAAGAGTCGCGAACTTGAAGGGTCATTGTTCCAATTCCGCCACCCCACATGTGGTAGTAGAATTCTAGTTTCGGTGCCGATAAGGCCGATAAATCAAGGCATGGTGAGACCAATTGAGCATTAACTAGGTTGAAGGAATTTGGTAGGAATACATATCGCCCTATGCCTGTTCCGGTGGTATGGTCATTTGTAGGTCCCGTATTGAACCCTGGGCTTGGGCCTTGACCTGTTAGCCATTGCCCATTAATACCGACGCCTTGTTCCCAAAAATCACCTAAAGCATTTGACCCTGCCGGCCAAGAATCCATGTTCTGTGTGTAGGGCGCTGCTGTGAGTGTATTTTCAATGGAAGTTTGCAGGCTGTCATTAAAAAAGTTGAAATCTCCAGGAAGACTACACCAAACAACGAGATCATAAATTTGACCACCAATACTAACATCAACGGTGGTGTTAAAGGTGTAATTCAACGTATCTCCAGCGGGTACCAATTGATAAATAGTGTCTGTGAATGTTGGACCGTTGTCGAGTGAATAATTCACATAAAGGGTATCCTGATCGTCGAGTCCACTATTCTTAAAAAGTACATTTACGGGTTCGGAAGCAGAAAGGCCACAACCGCCATTGGTGGGATTAACAATCGATAGTACCGAAAAATCATTGGGTTGTGGGTTCCCTAATTCGAACTGCATATTGGGCCGGTCATTCGAAGTTTGGGCAAAAGCTCCATTATTTGAGCAGAGGCTTCCGTCAACGTCGCTTATTGCGAAAATGGTCCTAGTGGATGTGTAAGTAGTTTGACGGACAACGGCATTATTCGTAAAGCCATTTGGAAAGTTATTGAAACATACCTCCACAATAATGTTACTCACTCCGTCCCAGGCAAATGGAGTAGAAAATGTATGGAGATTCCAACCAACAGTTTCTGTATAAGTCGGTACGCTATATACCGTTGTGAATCCGGTGGTAACGAAAGTATTTAGCGTGGATCCCGCATAATTAGCCATTTTTATTTCAAAGTCGATTAATGGAGTTCCCTGAACCTGCGAAACATCAAAACTGAGCGATTGAAAATCTATGGCACCATTTACCCCTGCTGTTCCTAATTCCGCTGCGGTAATTAGCATTTGATGTCGAGCTCCATTAAACCAATTCCCATAAGGAGCTGGATAACCCGTAGGTGTGTTTAATACAGTTCCTGTTCCCAAGGTGATTAAACTGGGTGCCGGAACAATAATAAATTGATTACAGCCTACGGCTGGATTAACGGCTTCGTTTAGTGCCGGGGATGCATCTACTGCACGCACTCGATAACAAAAGGTATCACCAACAACAGCTGCTGGTAAATCGGCTTCATAAATGGATCCAGAGGTGTTCACCATTCCAAGTGTATCATCAGTCGATCCGTTGAAAGAATAAATGACCATAGCAGTGTCAATTCCCGATCCGTCTGTGATATCCGCAGATATTGTAAATGGGCCCGTGTTACTCACGGTTCCGAGTGGTACTGGCGGAACAAGTGTTATAGTAGGGGGGAATAGTTCTGATGGAGAGGCCGTTACCGAAATATTGTCTAAAAGCCATCCATAATTACCAGAGGAACCTGAATTGTTTCCATCGGTTAATTTAAAACGAACTTTTGCTTGTGAAGCATTTGAAATATAAGGTGAAACATCAAAAGTTTCTGATTGCCACCATGAGTTTTGAGGCGCTGCCGTTGGCGTTGCCGGATCCCAAATTAAATATGCATTGGAGGCAAATTTATTCCCGCTCGCACAAAAAGTACCGCTACCGAGGTAATCATTACAAGTTAACTGTGTCCAGGTAGTCCCGTTATCATCAGAAACTTCAATGGTAGCCGCATCAAAAAATTCTATTTTACAGATTTGATCAAAATTGAGGAGAACGAAGGTGTTACCTACAGTCGAAAAGGCGTCTGATTCTAGTGTATTGGTCGTTGCCAATCCCACTTGATTTACATAACTATTCGGGGCACTAACACTCAGTGTAGCATCAATAGCCCAAGAGGGAGTACCAACTGAAGTAACACTATCCGCTAGAGAAACAGGGTCGAAGTTTTCTTGGAAAACGATCGTTTGTCCCATCGTAAAATAGCTCAATAGAATAAGTAGAATGGAGATTCCTTTCTTAACCATAAGATAAATTCTAAAATTTATTCAATCGCTTAATGCGTGATTACCAATTTCCGAACGGTTTTTACTGCACCGCTGTGAATGCTCACATTATATACTCCAGCGGCAAATTCTTTTAGATCCAATGGAATTTCATTTCCGCCGACAATCCCGGACTTGCTGCCTGAAAGCACACTTTCTCCAAGGAGATTTGTTACGCTCCAAGCAATTTCTTCATTGGCATCCAATTCAATAGAAATTACGCTACGATCCGTGGCTGGGTTGGGCCATAGAGACACATTTATGATACTGGTATTCGGTTCTTCGATACTTGTTGGCGTACAGGCCCCGATATTTTCAATACAAATATCATCAATTGCCCATCCTTCATTTTGAACGGAAAAGTCGGCTCCAAATCTCCAGCGAATGATAGTTGTGCCTGCCTGAGGGAATTGAACAGTTCTTTCTGCATATTCCCAACCGTTGGAAGTCCCAGTGAAACCGGCTATTCCCGGGCTTTGATTTGTAAGACCGATAATAAACCATTCATTATACCAATCGGTTCCAACACTTCCAATGGAGCTCCATGTGGCGCCACCATCTTGAGAAAACTCTACAATTCCTCCGTCTTGATACGGTTCTGTTCTATAGGCGTGGTAGAAGCTGATTTTGTAACATGAATCTGGATTCACATTGAGCACGGGTGAAAAAAGTGCCGAGCTATCGCGGGCGTTGTAGTCTCCCGATAAGCCGGTCATCCAGGCATTAGGCGCGCTGTGTGCAGTATTTATAATGGATTGTGAAGGTACACCTGACTCCCAATTATTTCCCGAAGGAACATAGGTTGAGTAATTCAAGGCTACCAATGGCGCTTGACCTCCATCGAAATTATTGCAATACGGAAACGCACTTGTTGAATCAAATACAGTAGCAACATAGCACGTCGTGTCGTCTGCAGTATATTCATCTAATCGAACATTTGGATTCGATGTATACGCACAAATAGTGTGCTGACCTGGATCAGCTTGCCAAGGCACAGAAAAAGTATGGGTTGAAATTTGTCCTTTCTGGAGGGGAACTCCAAAATGAATAGAATCGGTTACAATATTGTTGTTGTCAATTTCTAAAGTCACCAAAACGCTAGTAAGATCCTGTTCTCCTGTATTTTGCACATCTACACTGACTGGACTTGCCTGCGGCAAGATGAAGAAATTACTCGGTGAAACAACAATGTCCTGTGTTGCCGCTGAGTGCTGAATGGGCACATTAATTTCGAAATCGTCAATACCCCAACCATCTCCGCCAATTACGGAACCGTCGGAAGTATACTCAAAACGGAATTGTACCAAGCCTTGAATACCATTAAATAGGTCCAAAGGATAATATGCATCAATCCAAGCATTTGACGCTCCTGTCCACCCGGGTAGGGTGGAAGACGTAATTACGTTATCATTGTACCAAGTGGAGTCTTGGAACGCTCCGAGTACAGTCCATGTGTTCCCTCCATCCGTAGAATAGTCTAATCGACCGCCGTCCCAACTATTTTCGGTACTGTACCAATGCTTAAAATTCAAGGAGGTATTGAGTAAATCTTGAAAATCAAAATACGGACTAAAAAGATAGGCCTGACTATTATTTACATAGGGGGCGTCTAAATCTGTAACCCAGGCATTCGTTGGAGAAGAGGCTGTGTTAATAACGTTTCCTGTGGGAACACCTAATTCAAATAACAGCGTTTGGCCACCGGTAGTCCAACTACCTTGGCCGTTTTCGAAATCGTCAGCATAAGGGGGCACGAAGGTTTGAATTCCGGTGCTTTGCGTACAAAGCGAATCGTTGCTGGGTTGTCCATCGTTGAGCAAGTCGGTGAAGGCACAAACGTCAAAAGTTCCTCCCGGAACCGTGAACGGAGTATTGAAGGTATACGTAGTAGATGCTGAAGGATTTAAAACTCCTGTCCAAGTTTCAATGACGGCAGCACTGGTACCTATTATGTATCCAAGATCTGTCGTAAAGATGGTATCCGATCCGTTATTGAAAAATTCTATTTGAACCGTTTCCGTTGCTCCGGCGACCAATTGGGGTAGAGGAGTGAGGATGGCATCTAAAATGGCATCTTTTGCCGCACTCTGATAAATTAATATATCGTCAATCGCCGCTTCACCACCGAAACTGACATTTTGCCCAACAAAACGAATTTTGGCGATTCGGTTCGCGAGTGGACTTAAATCAACAATGGCTTTCTGCCAGCTATTTCCCTGATCACCAGTAAGAGACCATGCGGTAACCCATGCGCCCGTAGTATCCTCATACTGAACGGTGATCGATCCAATTCCAGTTCCCCACATGTGGTACCAAAAATCCATTTTTGGAAACGTGTTTCCGGTAAAATCAAGACACGGAGAAATGAGTCGCGCAGTGGAAGAAGTGAAATTATTGGCAATGAACAAGTAGTTACCGGTTCCTGAGGTGTGATCCGCCGCAGGACCTGTATTGAAGCCCGGTGAAGGCCCGGTGCCTACGGTCCAGTTGTACGTATCCGTATCGTCCTGTTCCCAGAAATCAGCCAGTACTTGTCCGCCTGCAATCCAGGTATCAAAGTCTTGAGAAAGCCCTGTCCCGGGAGTTAAAGTATTGGTGACGCTGTATCCTACAATAGAGTCATTAAAGTCATTATTGTCATTTGGGAAGGAGGTCCAAACATTAAAAGTATACGTGCTTCCTCCAGTACTTAAATCTACGGTTTGAGAAAAAGTGTGGGTAATTGTATCACCAGAAAGAACGTTTTGATAAACGGTATCCGTTACAATTGGGTTTGCATCCATTTGATAGCTGAAAATCAAAGTGTCCTGATCGGCAGTACCATAATTTTTGAACTGTGCGGTTACCAATTCGGCCGTTGTTAAATCGCATCCGCCCGAAAGGGGGGCGTCGATAGAAAGGGTTCCGAAATCAACAGGTTGCGGCAAACCTAAATCGAAGCGCATATTGGGTCGGTTGTTCGAAGGAGTAACGAAAGCTCCGTTATTTGCACAGAGGTTTCCATCGGAATCGCTTCGATAATAAATAGTTCGAGTAGAAGGATAAGCCGTTTGACGAACGATAGCGTTATTAGTAAAACCGTTTGGCCAATTGTTAAAACAAACCTCAACAAGTATGTTACTTACTCCATCCCACTGGAACGGGGCTTGAAAAGTATGCGTATTCCAACCAAGCGTTTCTGTATAGCCGGGTGAATAAAAGACTTGTGTTAGTCCGGTAGTTACCCAATTCGTTATCGTAGTACCCGAATAATTACCCATTTTAATCGTGAAATCAGTCAATAAGGTTCCATTTACCCCGCTAACGTCAAAAGCAAGAGATTGAAAATTGATAGGAATGGATACACCGGCGGCATTCATTTCCGCTGCGGTAATCAGCATTTGATGTCGAGCACCATTAAACCAATGCCCGTAGGGAGCGGGGTAACTAGTTCCCGTATTTACAATAGTCCCATTGCCCAATTGAATTTGAGGAGGTGCCGGAACAATGTGAAATAAATTACAACCCGTGGTGGGTTCGATGGCCGAGTTGGCGGCCGGACTCGCATCTTCCGCGTAAACGCGGTAGCAAATAGAGTCATCGAGAAGTGCACTTGGAATCGTGTCTTCGTAGGTGTTACCGACAGTATTAATCAAACCAATGGTGTCGTCGGGAGCTCCGTTTAATGAATAAATGAGCATTACTGTATCAATCCCTGAAGCATCAGTAACATCCGCGGAAACGAGGTAAGGTCCTCCACTACTCGTTGGTCCTTGCCAAATGGGCGCATTTAATGAAATTGTCGGAGGAAATAGCTCTGATGGACTTACGGTGACCTTAACATTATCAATGAGCCATCCATAGTTTCCGCCAGATCCATTGTTGTTATTGTCAGTCAGATTAAATCGAATTTTAGCTTGAGCAGTGTTGGCCAAAAAGGAAGAAACATCAAAAGTTTCACTCTGCCACCAAGACGCTTGAGGAATTGCCGCTGGGTTCGCCGGATCCCAAAGTAGGTAGGCATTAGAGGCGAATTTATTCCCAGAAGCGCAAAAAGTTCCTGCTCCCAGGTATTGGGGACACGTCAATTGAGTCCAGGATACCCCTCCATCGTTTGATACTTCAATAGTCGCCGCATCAAAGAATTCTATTTTACAAATCTGATCAAAATCAAGTAATACAAAGGTATTTCCGACAGTAGAAAAAGTACTCGTTTCAAAGGAGTTCGACGCAGCGAGCGAAATAGTATTTGTATAGCTCTGCGTTGGACTTGCACTGTAGGCAGTGGTAACACTCCACGCGGGTGTTCCTGAAGAAGTGACGCTATCAGCTCCAGAGGGAAGGTCAAAAGTTTCAATATAGGCTGTTGTCTGCGCTGACAAGGTGATTCCAAAAAGGACAATGCAAATGGCTAAGAGTAGTTTTTTAATCATCTGAATAGGTTGAGTAGTAACTTCCAAATATAGCGAAACTCAAAACATCCGTTACACTTAGATTTAATTCATTAAAAAAGCCGGCTCTTGCCGGCTTTTTTAATCAGATTAAGCACCTTATTTGGCGATTACAAATCGTTCCGTTTGTAAGTATTCTCCGTTTCGTACCGTCAGGTAGTACACACCGTTTGCGAAATCTTTGAGATCCAAGGTGTGTTCTGCAGCCGAACCAGAAGGCGCAAGTTTGAATGAACCGATATTTTCACCAAGAACATTAACAACTTCTACTTCCACTTCGGAATCCAGTTCAAAGATCGTAAGGGTTATATTGTCAGTAGCAGGATTTGGAGCTAAACGCATGGCTAAATTCCCAACTTCTTCAAGAGATGTCGGTGTACATGCACCGATATTCTCAATACAAAGATCATCAATAGCCCATCCTTCGTTTTGCACGGAGAAATCCGCACCAAATCTCCAACGAATAATCGCGGTTCCGGCGATTGGGAATTGAACTGTTCTTTCAGCGTACTCCCAACCATTTGAGGTACCTGTCCATCCAGGGTTACCCGGTGATGTATTCGATAATCCAATGACGTATTGCGTGTTGTACCATTGTGTTCCAGGGCTTCCTATGGAGGTCCACGTAGCACCACCATCTTGAGAAAACTCTACGGCACCACCATCTTGGAAATTCTCGGTTCGATATGCGTGATAGAAACTAATCTTATAGCAGCTATCTGCATTCACATTGAATAACGGCGAAAACAGTGCTGAACTATCTCTAGGTTCGTAATCCGTATTTAAACCAGTCATCCAAGCGTTTGGCGCACTGTTCGCACTAGAAATCACTGTTTGGTTTGGCGTTCCAGCCTCCCATTGATTACCACCCGGCTCGTAGGTTGCATAATTCAACGCTACCAACGGTTCTAAACCGCCGTCAAAATTATTGCAGTACGGGAAGCTAGATGTTGAATCGAAAACGGTTGCAACGTAACACAATGTGTCATCGGAAGTAAATCCGTCTCCAATTAAGTTTGGCTCAGAAGTGTAAACACAAATGGTGTGAGCTCCAGGATCAGCTTGCCAAATTTGACTGAACGTATGCGTAGTCGTTTGGCCAGGACCAAGGGGAACCGTAAAGAACAAGGAATCGGTAACAATAATATTGTTATCAATTTCTAGGGTTACCTTGAAATGGTCAAGATCAATGAGTCCAGTATTTTCCAAAATAGCACTTACAGGGCTTGCCTGCGGCAAGATGAAGAAGTTACTCGGTGAAACATTAATTTCATTAGTGGCTGCACTCGGGAATACGGGATAAATATTAATATCATCTATTGCCATGTCACCTGCACAACATCCAAGTGAGATTGCTCTAAAGCGCACTTTCACGTTCTGACCCACATAGTTGGCCAAATCGACAGAGTGCATTGACCAAGTGTCGGCTTCGCTCGTCTGCTGCGAACCGGTAATCGACCAAATATTGGTCCAAGCACCTGTGGTATCTTGAATATCCAAGAATAAGGAGCCCATATTTGAACCAAATCGATGCGTATAAAAGTCAATTCTCGCTGAGTACCAATTAAGATCCAGACAAGGAGATTCGAGAAAAGCCGTTTGGCCGGAAGCTCCTGAAGAAGATTCAGTGTACATGTATATACTGGAGCCAGTCGTATGGTCGCCGTTAGGTCCCGTTGCAAAAGAGCCGGTAGGACCCGTTTGAACGAGCCAATTAAATCCTGTGCTACCTCCAGTGGAAGATCGTGTCCAGAAGTTATTTAATACTCCCGGCGCATTTACATTTCCTCCGCCAGGGGTGAAGGTAGTGAAAGGTTCAACATAAGGGATCAGAAACAGTGTGTTGGATACTTGATATCCCGTAAGTGTATCGTTGCCGTTGTTTTGATCTCCAGGCATATTTGTAAACGCGGTAAAAGTATAAGTCGTCGCTGGAGAACTTAAATCAACAGTACCCGGAAGAGTATATAGAATGGTATCGCCAGGGTTCAATGTTCCAGTCCAAGTTCCAGTAAGGGGTGGTTGCCCGGGTAATGAAACGGTAACCGGAATGCTGGTTTGTGGATTCAATCCTAAGTTGGTTAATTCCACAGTCACACTTTGTGTCGGAGAAAGATCACAACCATCAGAAGACGGCGAATCGATTCCCGCTAAAGAGACATCGTTGGGTTGAGGATCAAAAACACCTATGTCATCAATCGCAATGTCACCAGCAGAATTAAAACCTGTTACGGACGTTGCTCTAAAACGAATTTTAGTGATTTTTCCAGCATAAGGTGTTGCGTCAATAAGTCCTTCAGTCCAAGCATTTCCCTGATCTCCAGATTTATTCCAAGCATTTACCCATGCCCCCGTAGAGTCCTGAATATCAACACTAAGTGTTCCAATTCCTCCACCCCACATATGATAATAAAAACTAATTTTTGGGGCCGTTAAGTTTCTTAAATCTATACAAGGGCTTATTAATCCAGCCACCTCGCCGTTGGTCACGAGATTCGCTTCCATGTATGCGTATTTACCTATCGGTGTTCCAAGCGTATGGTCTGCAGTTGGGCCTGTAAGCGCTGTACCAGTAGCCCCCGAAGTGAAGGTCCAAGGCTCATCTAATGTATTATCAACTTCCCAGTTTTGAACGGGAACAGTACCAAAATTGAAGAGTTCAAAGTCTTGAGCCATTGGTGTGGCAACCGTTGTGTTCACAATAGAATAACCCGTCAGGCTATCGTTTAAGAAGGTCTGCTCAGTTGCAAGGTCTGTCCATGTATCCAAATTGTAGGTTTGGCCGCCTGTGCTTAAGTCAATTGTTGTACTAAAAGTGAAAAGTACCGTATCACCTGGGTTCAAAGTGGTAAATAGGGTGTCGGTTATTAAAGCTCCATTATCCAGTTGAAAAGTAACAGGCACGGTATCTTGAGGCGCCGTGCCGTAATTGGTGACAGCAACTGTAACGTTTTCAGATGCAGTTAAATTACAACCCTCTTGTAAAGGGCTTACAATTGCGGCTACTCCAACATCGTTTGGTTGCGGTTGGTATATGAAAATATCGTCAATGGAGATATCTCCAGCACAGCATCCCAGAGATTGGGCTCTAAACCGAATTTTCACACTTAGAAATGCATACGCAGTCAAATCAACTGTTTCTTGAATCCACTCGTCCCCTTGATTACCCGCAAGTGACCATTGGTTTACCCAAACACCATTTGTGTCTTGTACATCCATGAAGAGTGTTCCAATGTTGTTCCCAAACATGTGGTACCAGAATTCGACTTTTGGCGTTGGACTTTGTGAAAAGTCCAAGCATGGTGAAATCAAATTGATTACTTCACCATTTCCAACTTGTGATACTTCCATGTAGGCATAAATACCTGTGGCAGTTCCAAGTGTATGATCTACTTGTGGTCCGGTTTGAAAAGAAGTTGTAGGTCCCGCTTGGAAGGTCCAATCGTCATCATCATTCGGGTCTTGCACCCAACCTTCGATGGCATTTTGTTGCCCCGGGACAAAATTTTCAAAGTCTTGAATGTACGGCGGAGCAGTTAGAGAATTGAAAACGTTATAATCCTGAAGTGTATCGTTTCCGACCGCCTGCTCACCAATCCATTCTGTCCAAGGTTTAATATTATATAAAGTTCCGCCGACAGATAAGTCTGCCCCTTGACTAAACGTATGAATCAGCGTATCTCCCGGCAATAGGTTTTGGTATACAGTATCGCGAACGATAACTCCCGACCCCGCTACGGTATAAGCTAATGGCAAGGTGTCTTGGGCTGCAAGTCCCGCATTCAAAACCTGAACAGTAACTGTTTCGTTGGAAGTGAAGCCGCACGACTCTAATGGTGGTGAAAGGACTCCTATAATCGCCCCATCAATGGGTTGCTTTTCAAAAACAACAACGTCATCAATGGCAATGTCTCCGGCCGTGCTGGTTGTTGCCGTGGTTCGGAAACGGACTTGAATAGTATTCCCCGCAAAAAGAGATAGAGGAACATTTACTTTTGTCCAGGGAGCCGATGTACTTGACTGTTGTTGTCCAGAAATAGTAAAAACGTCATTCCATTGAACTCCATTATTAACTTGCACTAATAGGTTTCCACAGCCGGTTCCGGCCATATGATAGAAAAACTCCAATTCAGGAGCAACCATACCAGCAAGGTCCAGGCAAGGACTTACTAAATTCGCATTCTGTCCATTTGCGCCGAAAGGAACCTCCGTGTACATGAAGTTTCCATTCCCTGTTGTATTGTCATTATCCGGACCCGTACCAAAGGAAGGTGTCGATCCGTTCCTGACGCACCAACCATATCCGCTTGACCCACTAGCCGAAGGGTTTCTCGTCCAATCACAACATAAGCTTCCCCATACTCCAATTCCAAAATTCGCGGTTCCGGCAGTAAAGTTTTCAAAACCCCAAGCCCAAGGAAAGGTAGTTATTGGAGTCCCAACACAGTTCGGTGGTGGCGCATTACTAATAACGAAGCAGTTAAAGCCTGAATTTGGATTTTCGGATACATTTCCACAAGCCGAAGAATCCCATGCCAATACTTGATAGCACACACTATCATTAACTAATTGACCAGGAATAACCCCATTGTAATCTCCACCAGCACCTGCTACCATAGTCACGGTGTCGAAAACGCCCCCATTTACGTTGTAAATGACCACTGCTGAGTCAATTCCAGATGCATCGGATATGTTCGCAGAAATGTTAAATGGACCTACTATATATGCGAGGCCTTGGAAAATAGGACTATTCAAAGTAATCACAGGCGGAATTAGCTCACAGGGGGCCATATCCACTTTAATATCGTCTACTAACCAACCAAAGTTTCCACTAGCTCCTGAATTATTTCCATCCGTCAATGCAAAACGCACTTTTGCTTGAGCACTGTTTGCTACAAAAGCCGAAATGTCAAATTCCTCAGCTTTCCACCAACTATTTTGAGGCTGCGCAGAAGGGTTAGCAGGGTCCCATTGTAAGTAAGTATTACTGGCAAATTTGTTTCCACTCTGACAAAAAGTTCCTTGGCCGAGGTATTCAGGACAAGTTAATTGAGTCCATGTAGTTCCGTTGTCATTGGAGACTTCAATGGTACCTGAATCGAAAAATTCGATTTTGGCAATGTGCGAGAACGAGAGTTTTACAAAAGTATTCCCCGTCGTATTAAAAGCATCTGTTTCAAGGTAGGTTGTCGTCGCTAATCCAACGGGTGCCGTGTAACTCTGTACACCTTCTGCACTTAGCGTTGTATTAATCGACCAGGCCGGAGTTCCGACGGATGTGACACTATCCGCTGCTGACGGTAACTCAAAAGTCTCCCGGAAGATGGTAACCTGAGCTTGCGTTGAGAAGAGAATAAAAAAGGAGGCACAAAAAAGTAGAATCTTATTCATATGGATGGACTTCGAGTAGAATTCAGTGAGCACAAGTTCCAAAAATAGGCATTTCGGAATCCCTATAAAAACGAAATGTTTGGCTTTCGGGTTGGGTTATTTTATTCGCAGCTTGAAATTGGACTTCCCATGAATGAACCCTTCAAGTTCATCTCCTATTTTTACCGGACCTACTCCCGCTGGGGTGCCCGTAAAAATGAGGTCTCCAATTTTCAAAGTATAGTAGCGAGATAAATACGAAATAATCTTATCAATAGAGAATAGCATATCCGCTGAAGATCCCGACTGAACCAGTTCGCCGTTTTTCTCCAAGGAGAAAAGTATAGGGTTTTCTATTTCTGCCTTCGGCAGGAAGTTGCCCACGAGCGCACTCCCGTCAAAGGCTTTGGCCTTCTCCCAGGGGAGACCTTTTTCCTTACAGTCCTTTTGGAGATCTCTGGCCGTGAAGTCTAATCCGACCGCGAGGTCGTCGTAATAAGTGTGTGCAAATTTTTCTTGAATGTACTTGCCAATTTTCTTGATTCGCACCACAATTTCGCATTCATAATGAATGTTCTTTGAAAAATCAGGATAGAAAAAAGGTTGATTCGGGCGAAGTAAGGCGCTGTCCGGCTTACCAAAAAATACGGGCTCTTTTGGAACCGGATTATTCAGTTCTTTAGCATGATCTGCGTAATTTCGACCAATACAAAGAATCTTCATTACTTACCGAATTTCCGAAGTTTGATGCGCGTTATTGTCTGTTTTGTGTACCGCGGGAAATCTGCATCTTGAAGCCATGCAAAATAACCCGGGTTTTCATCGAGGACTTCTTCGATTAATCGGCCCTTATACTTCCCGAAGCCAAACATTTCTTGACCTTTATCATTAAAAACCAAGAAACCCGCTAAATCGGCAGGGGCATTTTTCCGCTTGCTAAAATCACTGAGAAATTTGATGTCATTTTCCAGTTCATCGTAACGCTCTAATTGGCCGAGCAGTACCTCGTACGTTGCCCGTGTGTCGGCATCCGCACTGTGCGCGTTGGTGAGGTCTTTTCCGCAGTAAAACTTATAGGCGGCAACCAATGTGCGCTGTTCTAGTTTGTGAAAAATATTCTGAACATCTACCGATCGGAACTTACTCATGTCGATGTCAACGTCTACACGGAGAAACTCCTCTGCCAAAAGCGGGATATCAAACCTCATTGAATTGTAACCAGCTAAATCGCAGTCTTTAATCATTTCCATAACCTTTGGCGCGAGCTCTTTAAAGGTGGGGGAGTCTTTAACGTCATCATTGCTAATGCCATGTATAGCAGTAGTCACCGCCGGAATAGGCATTTCAGGATTTACTTTCCAAGTCCGCGATTCTTCATCGCCGTTCGGAAAGATTTTTAAAATGGCGATTTCAACAATTCGGTCCCGGGCAATTTGAGTACCCGTCGTTTCTAAGTCAAAGAAACAGATAGGTCTGTGAAGTTCTAGTTTCATGGTTGCCGCGGTGTTTTGTGTTTAAGCTGCTTTTATATTTCTCGGTTCACATCAAATTGCTCTAAATAATCGGCTACTCGACGAACAAACATTCCGCCTAATGCGCCGTCTACGACGCGATGGTCATAACTGTGCGATAAAAACATCATGTGGCGTATTCCTAATAAATCGCCGTGCTCTGTTTCAATTACCGCTGGTTTCTTACGTATGGCGCCAACCGCCATAATCGCTACTTGCGGCTGATTTATAATAGGTGTACCCATTACATTGCCAAAGGTTCCGACGTTCGTAATCGTATAGGTCCCTCCCTGAATCTCTTCTGGCTTTAGTTTGTTGGTACGGGCTCTATTGGCTAAATCGTTCACTTGAGCGGTAATTCCGACCAAATTCAATTGATCCGCATTTTTAATTACCGGTACAATTAAATTTCCAGAAGGTAGCGCTGCAGCCATACCGATATTAATGTTCTTCCGCTTGATCACGCTTTCGCCATCGACGGAAATATTAATATTGGGAAAGTCCTTTATCGCCTTTGCAATTGCTTCGATAAAGAGGGGAGTAAAGGTCATTTTCTGCCCTTCGCGCTTGAAGTATGCATCTTTCACTTTATTCCTCCATGTAACAAGATTCGTTACATCAGCTTCCACATAGCTCGTCACATGAGGCGAGGTTTGAACACTGTCAACCATGTGATGCGCAATTAACTTGCGCATGCGGTCCATTTCTTCAATTTCATCACCGGGCATGAGGGCAACTTTCCCTGAAGTTGTTGGTGCTTTTGCCGGTGCCTCGGGGGCTGAACGGGTGCTTGCCGCTGGAACTATCGGTGCTGAGGCCGCTGCGGGGGCATTTCCTCGGTTGGCAACATAAGCAAGAATATCTTTTTTCGTGACTCGACCTTCCTGGCCAGTTCCAGGAACCGTTTCCAACTCTTCAAAACCAATTCCTTCTTTTTGCGCGATACTGCGAACTAATGGAGAGTAAAAGCGACCGCCTTCTGTGTTTTTTGGTAATTCAGTTTGAACGGCCGCAACCGCTTCAGCAACTCGCTCTTCGACAACAGCTACCTCGTTTGGAGCTGTTTCGTCAACTGAAGCAGTAGCTTCTGTCGGAGCTGTTTCCGAAGTACCGCTCCCTTCGGTTTCAATCAAGGCAATGGCTTGGCCCACTTGAACCACGTCGTCTTCATTAAAAAGCTTCTTAGCCAAGACTCCTTCAACCGGTGAAGGGACCTCAGAATCAACTTTATCTGTGGCTATTTCCAGAACGGCTTCTTCTAATTCAATAGTTTCACCTTCTTCTTTGAGCCACTTAATAATGGTCGCTTCCGCAACAGATTCGCCCATTTTGGGCATGATTAATTCAACTTGAGCCATTTGTATGCTTTTTTCGCAGACGGATCTGCGTTCTTTTTGTGTGTAAAAGGGCCTATTCGAAGGTCATACACGGATCGATAAGGCCATGCAAAATTAAGGTTTCTTTTCGTTGCAGAGAAACCTGGAGTATGGATTCCCCTAAACCTTTCTCGCTAAGTATTTTAGATTCTTCCCAATAATCTGTAAATCCGTAAAAACAGAGTACTCGGCCGCGTAAAGAAGATTTAATCGCTGAATCATTTCGGGTGTTTTTTCTTCTTTAGAAGATACCCAATCCTTCGTATCCAATACTCCCTTAGGGTATAAGTCGAGTTGGTTTTGTCGGGCAAGTCCAACCCAACCCAATTGATTAAAAAGGACTTTCACTATGTTGACATATATGCGAGGCCCTGAAAAGAGAATAAATAGTGGACTCAAAACCAAAAGTACGAGGCTTACGAGTACATCAAAAATCCGTTTATTTCTTTTCGCCGGGTTTTTTTGCAGCACATTCAAATCCGTTGTAAAGGCATCGTCAGGGGTGAAAATGGCCTGACTTCCAATCATGAATTCCGCTTCGGGTGGAACAATGCGGTATTCAACCCCCGGGCGTTTTAATTGCCCCATTAAGTCGATGATTTGCGCACTACTTATGTCGGAGGCGCAGAATATGAGCTCTTCTAACCGGAATACTTGGGTGATTTCGTTGAGCTGTTTTATGTGACCTAAATATTGATCGTCCTTTTTTTCGGAGCCTAACGGCTCTATGGTCACGTAACCGATCCAATACTTTCCCGCGTTTACGCGTGAAAACAGTTTTTTTACGCGTGCTACTTCATCCTGTGAACCAACCACGGCCATACGCTTCCGATCGTTTTCAAAGGCGAACCCACGAACCTTTAAGGAATGAAGCACTATTCGGCTTAACGCCAAACTCATCACTGCCCAAACAAATCCGAGCAAGATCAGCGCTCTTGAAGTCCTTAGGCTTTCAGGAAGCAGTGAATAAACGACCAAAATAGCAACCGTTCCTCCAGCGAGCCCTCTGAAAAGTTTGGCAAGTTTAACAGGTTTGTCATAGGCACCGGCTAGCATTATAGAGAAAAGCCAAATGACTATGTAGGCAGGCATATATACATAGTCGTATTCCGGAGGGTAGGTGCCGCCTTCAACGTATCGGTGGTTGTTCTCCCAATACACTTTTTGGTAATACATCCCTCCGAAAAGGAGGGCCCCATCGAAAAGTGGAAGAGCAAGACGCTTTGCGAATCGCGAGAGCACCGCTAAAAATGCACGGAAGTAAATCGCCAGGTTAATGAGAAAAGAAAAGAGCGCCGCATTTCGATTACTGAAGTGCTTTTTTGCGAAAATGATCATCGCTCGGTAAAAAACGAAAACGTAATTCAATGAGCCTTTCTTTGTGCTTTCTCCTTTATAGTGGATGATTTGGGTTTCCGGAAAGTAGTAATTCTTGTAGCCTTCTTTTATGATGCGGTAGCTAAGATCAATATCCTCACCGTACATAAAATAGTCTTCATCTAGAAGGCCAATTTTATCCAAGACCGATTTGCGAAGAAGCATAAACGCTCCGGCTAACACCTCGACCTCATTGGTGTCGTCTTGATCCAAATTCCCTAAATGATATCGAGAAAAAACGGCCGACTTAGGAAAAAGAGAGGAAAGACCAAATATTTTGTAAAACGCGGTCATAGGTGTCGGCAGGCCTCTTTTGGATTCTTTGAGGAACCTACCGGAACCGTCGATCATTTTTACGCCAAGTCCGCCCGCCTCCGGATGCTCATCCATAAATCGAATAACCTTTTCAAAAGTGGCTTCTTCTACTACGGTGTCTGGGTTCAAGAGTAAGGCGTATTCCGCCTCCGATTTTTGAATTGCCTGATTGTTGGCAATGGAGAATCCCGGGTTGTCTTGATTCGCTATGAGGTGAACATCAGGGAAGTTCTTTTCGACCATTTCAATAGAACCGTCGACGCTGCTGTTGTCCACTACATAGATGTCAATAGTGTAGTCTTTGTTTACAGATTGGGCATAGGCAATCGATTTCTCAACCGACTTCAAGCATTGCTCGAGGAAGAAGCGAACGTTATAGTTGACAATGACTACGCTAAGTTTCATGCCTGATTAAGCGAGTTTTCGTAAGGAATTCTGTGCTGAAGCGATCTTCCCAAAGTAATTTCATCGGCATACTCCAAATCATCTCCAACGGATACGCCGCGCGCCAATGTGGTAATGCGCACGCCCGACTCTTTCAGTTTTTTAAACAAATAGAAATTTGTTGTATCGCCTTCGGTTGTTGCACTTAAAGCTAGAATCACCTCTGTAAGTTCGGCCTCTTCACAGCGCTGAATGAGCGATTCGACGTTCAAGTCGTGCGGTCCAATACCGTCCATAGGTGATATGAGTCCACCCAAAACATGATATCCACCTCGATATTGAGAAGTGTTCTCTATAGCCATGACGTCGCGAGTATCCTGAACCACGCACAAAACGCTTTCATCTCTATTTGGATTTGCGCAAATGCCGCAAAGTTGCGCGTCGGAAATGTTGTGGCACTTTTGACAAAATTGAACTTCGCGCCGAAGGCGCACCAATGATTCGGACAATTGCGCGACCTCTTCTTCGTCGCGTCTGAGCAAATGTAAGGCCAGTCGCAGCGCTGTTTTTTGTCCGATTCCCGGCAATTTTGCGATTTCATGAACCGCATTTTCGATAAGCTTGGAGCTGAAATTCATTTCCGCTAAAGTAGAGAATAACGAGGAGTCGTCGCGTAAATTTTCTATTGGGCTATTCATTTTTCTAATTATCAGCACCCTATTCTCTGGGTCCATTGATTTGCTTCCATAGGATTACCGAAAATTGCGTTCTTTGTGTTTATGTCACCACTCCTGGTCGTTTCTGTTATTGTCGCCTATTTCGGGGTACTTATTCTAATCGCTCGTCTAACGGGGCGAAATGATGATAACGACACCTTTTTTCTAGGGAATCGACAATCGCCTTGGTACGTTGTTGCATTCGGAATGATAGGAGCTTCACTAAGCGGAGTTACCTTTATTTCTGTTCCCGGTTGGGTAGAAGCAAGTCAATTTAGCTATATGCAAATGGTGTTGGGCTACTTAGTCGGCTATACGGTCATTGCATTGGTTCTTCTTCCTTTGTATTATAAACTGAATCTCACTTCTATTTACGGATATCTAAATCAGCGATTTGGATTCTGGAGTTATAAAACGGGCGCGTTTTACTTTCTACTTTCTCGCACTGTTGGCGCGGCATTCCGTCTATTTTTAGTTGCCACCGTTCTTCAAATCGCCTTGTTCGACGCGCTCGGTGTTCCTTTTGTTGTGACGGTAATGGTGACCATTGGTTTAATTTGGATTTACACCTTTCGAAGTGGAATAAAAACAATTATTTGGACCGATACCTTGCAAACGGCCTTCATGCTGTTGGCGGTGATTATAACATTGGTTTTACTGGCAGGTTATTGGGATCTTTCGTTTTCTGAGCTCTGGGCGAAAGTAGACTCGGACCCCAACAGTCGCATTTTCTTTTTCGATGATTGGCGCGACAAGCGCTTTTTTGCCAAACAATTTCTGTCCGGAGCATTTATAGCGATTGTAATGACTGGTCTCGATCAGGATATGATGCAAAAAAACTTGAGCTGTAAGAGTTTAAAAGACGCCCAAAAAAATATGTTTTGGTTCAGCGGAATTCTTGTTTTCGTGAACTTAATGTTCTTAGCCTTAGGGGTTTTACTTTATCAATATGCCGCCGAAACGGGGTTTGAAGTTTCGGGAGATCAATTGTATCCAACCCTGGCAACACAAGGTGGATTGGGGCTTGCGGTCGGACTCTTTTTCTTACTGGGCTTAATAGCGGCCGCTTATTCCAGTGCCGACTCTGCATTGACGTCCTTAACTACCAGTTTTTGTGTTGATTTTCTCGATATAAAATCGAAACCAGAAATAGAACAACCTCAAATTCGAAAGAAAGTACACATTGGTTTTTCATTACTCTTAGTATTCGTGATCGTTGTGTTCAAACAAATTAACGATCAAAGTGTCATTGCGGCTGTATTTACGGCAGCAGGTTATACGTATGGGCCGCTGCTCGGATTATTTGCTTTTGGGCTGTTTACGACGCGTTCGGTAAATGATAAACGAATACCAATCATTGCTTTATTGGCCCCCTTAATTTGCTATGTTCTCTCGTACAATGCACCGTCGTGGTTCGGATTCTCCCTTGGATTTGAATTGCTCATCATCAACGGAGGGCTTACTTTTATCGGTGCCCTATTATTTTCTTCCAAATCCAAAGCCATATTATGAAACGTTTCCTTTTACTTTGCGCCGTTTTCGGCCTCGCGGCCGGATGCGCAAATTAACCATCCAACGAATCTTCAACCCGAATGAAAGGTCCAGCAGCAAAAAAGATCAATAAAGAATTAACGATCCACGGCGATACCCGCATTGATCCCTACTACTGGCTCAACGATCGCGAGAACCCAGAAGTGATCTCGTATTTAGAGGCCGAAAATGCCTACACAAAGGATCAACTAGGACATACAGATGCGTTTCAAACAAAGCTTTTCGAGGAAATTGTCGATCGAATTCCAAAAACAGATGAATCGGTTCCCTATTTCTACAATGAGTACTGGTACTATACGCGCTACGTCGATGGAGGAGAGTATCCTATTTATTGCCGCAAAAAAGGTGGGATGGAAGCCGATGAAGAAATTTTGCTCAACGTAAATGAAATGGCCGAGGGGCATGAGTACTATCAAGCGGGTGGCCTGAGCGTTTCACCGGACAATAAAACTCTGAGCTACGGTGTAGATACAGTAAGTAGACGTATTTATACGATCCATTTTAAAAACTTGGAAACGGGAGAAGAAACGGGAGTACCCATCGAGAATACTACAGGTCGCGCCGTGTGGGCGAACGATAATAAAACGGTATTCTACTCAACGAAAGACGAAACCCTTAGAGCTTATAAAATATTCCGCCACCAAATGGGTGTGGAAGGCGACGTAGAAGTTTTTCATGAAGACGATCCAACTTTTGGAACGTATGTCTACAATTCAAAATCAAGGGACTATATCATTATTGGCTCGGGAGCCACCTTGTCTCAAGAATACCGCGTTTTGGATGCCAATAATCCAGAAGGCGACTTCCGGATTTTGCAGCCGCGAGAGCGCAATTTGGAATACAGCATTGCCCATTACGGCGATTACTTCTACATATTAACCAATATGGATGCCCAAAACTTCCGCTTAATGCGCACTCCCGTAAATGAAGGAAGCAAGGATACGTGGGAAGAAGTGGTAGCACACCGGGAAGAAACACTTTTAGAGGGAATTGAGATTTTTAATGACTACTTGGTTCTTGAGGAAAGAACGAACGGATTGAACCAGATTCAAATCCGCCCGTGGGAGGGCGAACCTCATTACATCGAATTCGATAATGAGACCTATACTGCGGGGATTTCAAATAACCCCGATTTTGCCAGTAAGGAATTGCGCATGTATTATTCGAGCATGACGACTCCGAGTAGCGTGATCGATTATCACATGGCTGAACGTACGAAGAAAGTAATGAAGGAAGCCAAAGTACTTGGCGACTTTGACAAGAATAACTACGCTTCGGAGCGCATATGGGCAACGGCGGAGGACGGAACCCAAATTCCAATGTCGATTGTCTACCGAAAAGGGATGAAAAAAAATGGGGCAAATCCCACACTTATTTACGGATATGGTTCCTATGGAGCCACTATTGATCCGGGTTTTAGCTACGGGCGCTTGAGTTTATTGGATCGCGGATTTGTATTTGCCATCGCGCATATTCGAGGCGGTCAATACCTAGGTCGCCAATGGTACGAGAATGGAAAGCTATTGACTAAGAAAAATACATTCACTGATTTTGTCGATTGCAGTAAGCACCTGATTGAAGCCGGTTATACAAGCGAAGAGCATTTATATGCCCTGGGTGGCTCGGCGGGTGGATTGCTGATGGGCGCGATAGTGAATATGGCTCCAGAACTTTACAATGGCGTTATTTCCGCAGTACCCTTCGTAGACGTAGTGACTACTATGCTCGATGAATCGATTCCTTTAACCACAGGTGAATACGATGAATGGGGAAATCCAAACAGCAAAGAATATTACGACTACATTTTGTCCTATTCGCCTTATGATCAAGTAGAGGCGAAGGAGTATCCGAATTTATTGGTAACGACCGGACTTCACGACAGTCAGGTTCAGTATTGGGAACCTGCCAAATGGGTGGCCAAATTGCGCGATATGAAAACGGGAGATCAGTTACTTCTCCTCCATACCAATATGGATGCGGGTCATGGTGGAGCATCGGGTCGTTTTGAGTCTTTCAAAGAAACGGCGATGGAATATGCTTTCATGCTGGACCTCGAAGGTATAAAGGAGTAAGACGGCTCGATTCTTGTATAGTCTGAAGGAAATTATTTCTATGCGTACGCTCACGCGAATTCTTTTAGTGTTGTTCGTTACGGCCGGGATCTCAGAGGTTTTTGGTCAATCGAGCATATATGTTCGCGATGGTCAAACACTTGAGCCTATTGAAAATGCCTTTGTTTATTCAGATTCCGTTTCCTCGGTCACTGATTTTCAAGGAAAGGTTGCCTTTGGTTTATATCGCGCCGTCAGGCGCATAAACGTGCAGCACGCAAGCTATCAGCTCGAGTCGATCTCAATGGAGGAGCTTGAAAAAGCGGAATACACGATTTACTTAAAAGAAAGTAAAGTGAGTCTCGATGAGGTGGTTCTTTCCGCAAATCGATGGGAGCAAAATAAACGCGATATACCGCTTAAGATCGCTCAAATTTCACAAAAAGAGGTGCGCTTGCAGAACCCCCAAACAGCGGCCGACCTGCTCGCTTCGAGTGGCGAAGTGTATATTCAGAAAAGTCAACAGGGCGGCGGATCACCGATGATTCGAGGCTTCAGCACGAATCGGGTCCTTCTCGTGGTGGATGGTGTTCGAATGAATACAGCCATTTTTAGGGAGGGAAACGTTCAAAATGTTATTTCAATTGATCCATTTGCCGTGCAAAATACAGAGGTGATTTTTGGACCTGGATCCGTTATTTATGGCTCGGATGCCATCGGTGGAGTGATGGATTTTCACACTTTGGATGCAGGAACTTCGCCCAATGATTTAGCGTACTTATACGGCCATGGAGCAGTTCGGTATTCTTCGGCAAATAACGAAAGAACCTATCACGGAGATATTCGACTTAAGAATGATCATTGGGGATTTGTAACCAGTTTTACGAACAGCACTTTTGGTGATCTCACCATGGGTTCTGAAGGCCCTGAAGCATATTTAAGAACTACGTATCAAGATCGAATCAATGGGGTTGATACCGTTCTTGTGAACGATGATCCAAAAGATCAGAAGTTCAGTGATTACGAGCAATGGAATTTTATGCAAAAATTGATTTTTGAGCCGAATGATGATTGGGACATAACCTATTCATTTCATTTTTCAGAAACCAGTAACGTTCCCCGATACGACCGACTTGTTGAAAAGCGTGATGACGGCTCTTATGTAAATGCCGAGTGGTATTACGGTCCGCAGAAATGGACGATGCACCATCTTCAAACTCGCTTGAAGAAATCGACTTTGTTGTATTCTTCGGCGCGATTTACGGCAGCATATCAGGATTTCCGAGAAAGTAGACACGATCGCCGATTTGGGTCTGACCGCCTACGCGAGCGCTTTGAACAGGTCAACGCTTATTCGTTAAATGCGGATTTTGAAAAAAAGTTAACGGATCAGCACACTCTGTTTTATGGAGGTGAGTATGTGTTCAATCGAGTTTATTCAAGTGGACGCGCGGTGGATATTGAAACGAACTTGGTTGATCCCATGGCACCGAGGCACCCCGATGGATCTAGTTGGAAAACAGGTGCTTTATATGCTAGCTTGGAATATGTTCCCAATGAGAAATGGACGCTCTTAACGGGAATACGCATTAACTATGTCGGTTTATATGCCGAATTTGACGATTCCTTTTACGACTTTCCATTTGATGTAGTCGATTTGAATAATAATGCTTGGAACGGGTCTTTCGGATTGGCCTATCGGCCAGATGAAAAATGGCAGTTTAACGCGAATGTGTCTACAGGATTTCGAGCACCCAACATAGATGATGTTGGGAAAGTATTCGATTCCGGCGATGGCATTGTGGTTGTCCCAAATCCGGAATTGAGACCGGAGTTTGCCTATAATTTCGACGGAATTATAACGCGAAGAATAGTCGATAAATGGAAGGTGGAATTGGCTGGGTATTTTACGTTCCTCGACGACGCAATGGTCAGAGGGCCCTCCGAATTCAACGGATCCGATAGTTTAATTTATGATGGCGAATGGAGTGAAGTGCAGGCGCTTCAAAATGCAGAATCAGCTACGGTATACGGTTTTCAGCTAGGTGTTTTGGGTGACTTAAATCGTAACTGGTCGCTCGAAGCACATTATAATTTCACGAGAGGGCAAACCAAAGCTGGCGATGCGCTGCGACACGTAGCTCCAGCTTTCGGATCCTTTCATGTAGTGTATCAGGCGAAAAGATTCAAGGGTGATTTGAATGCCAAGTTTAATGGGGATATGCCTTTTGATCGTCTTGCACCGAGCGAGCGAGACAAGCCTACAATCTATTTGATCGATCAGAACGGTAATCCGTATAGTCCGAGTTGGTATACGCTGAATTTTAAGGCGCTTTATCAAGTTCACCCGAGGGTTCAATTAAATGCTGGGGTAGAAAATATATTCGATACTCGATATCGAACTTATTCCTCCGGAATTGCTGCTGCCGGTCGCAACTTGGTATTAGCAGTTCGGGTAGATTTTTAAATCTTGATTACCTTGTTCTAAATTTTTTCGAATGCGGTCTTTACCCAAAAGTGCTTATTGGTTTATGATTGGCTGGTTGGTGCTTAACCTAATTCAGTCGGCGACTACGGGCCTCATGAACGATGAAACGTACTATTGGGTTTATACTCAATTCCCCGATTGGGGCTATCTCGATCATCCGCCTGGGGTGATGGTCGTGATTTGGTTGGGAGAATTCTTAGGTCATTCCCCGATAACATTACGACTCGTTTCCGTTCTCTTGTCTACGGTCGCACTTGGACTGATGATCCGTTTGATGCCTGGAAAGGAATTTGATTTGAAAGCGTTCGCGCTCCTTTTTCTCAGTTTTCCCTTATTTCACATTTTCGGTTTTGTAACAGTTCCCGATACTCCGTTACTCTTCTTTTGTACGCTCTTTTTCTTTGTTTTAAAAGCCTATTTAAAAGAAGCGACAAATGTAAGGGCGCTCTGGTTACTCTTTGCAGTTGTGGGAATGGTTTATTCAAAATACCACGCAGTATTAGTGCTCTTTTTTACCATTTTGGCTTTGCCTAAACTGCTTGCAGATCGACGATTCTACTTCGTTCTCTTTGCTTCGATTCTTCTTTATTTGCCGCATATTGTTTGGCAAGTTTCGAACGATTATCCATCGATTCAGTATCATTTATTTGAGCGATCCGATATCGCCTATCGGCTCGATTTCACCACGGGGTATTTAGCCGTTCAACTGATTATTCTGGGACCGCTTAGTTTTTGGTTTATACTTCGTTCCGCCGCTCGCTATTTAGATGGTTTTTCTGACCGGTTTGCCACGCCTGAAAAGCGTTTCCGCCGAGTTATGCTTCTTCAGTTTTGGGGATTCTTTGGCTTTTTCTTTTTGATGTCGTTCAAAGGAACAGTAGAGGGTAATTGGACGGCTCCGATGTTATTACCTGCGCTGTATTTAGCCTATTCTTTTTACAAAGAACAATCCAGTCAGCGACTCCGAAAAGTAGCCATCCCTCTTTTGGCAATATCAACGGTGCTCTCTTTCGGAATTCGTTTTTTAATGGCTGTACCCGTTTCGCCGCTCTCGGAAAAAGGAAACTTAAAAGAGTTTCACCACAATTCTGAATGGGCACGTGATATAAAGCAGGGGACCAATAACTTACCAGTCGTCTTTTATGATGGCTATAAATACCCAAGTATTTACTGGTATTATGAAGGAATTCCCGCACATGCCGAGAGTGATATAAAGTATCGACTTACTCAGTACGATTTATGGAGTATCGATACTGCATTTACCGGTAAAAAAGTGGCCTGGGTTGCGAAAGTACCAGGGATTAAAAACTTTATCGAACACGACTATACAAGCCCGACGAAATTTGTCATTGACACTTCGTTCTACTCGTTACATGCTTTAGAGGTTCAGCGGCCCGATTTACCTCCGTCGCTATCTCGATCAGAGACACAAACACTTGGTTTAGTAGTGAAGAATACGGCGGATTACATCGTTAAAACCCCGCGAGGTCATACCTATGGAATTGGTGTCTCTTATGTTCTTGAGCGGGAGGTGGTTGACACCTTTTTTGTCCATTTTATTGATAAAGCCGAGTGGCAGGTTGGAGAAGAATACGCCGTTCAAGTTGAGCTGGATCAGTGGCCGGAGACCGGCTCATATAAAATGCGCGTGAGCTTGCAAAAATTCGGGTTTTGGCCATCTTTAACCGGATTGCCTCATGAAGTGATCATTACTGAATAATGGTTCAGTTAGTTATTCAGGGTTTTGTTTTGGGAGTCTTGCTTGCCTTTTTAATCGGGCCGGTCTTTTTCGCGTTACTAGATACAAGTATTTCAAAAGGTAAAATAGCTGCCTTAGTCTTTGACTTAGGGGTTTTATCCAGTGACATTCTCTGTTTGGTAATGGCTTATTTGGGTTCAAAGCAGCTCGAGCGATTCGTTACGAACAATCCGTGGTTCTTTTTCGTTGGGGGCGCTGCAATTGTTGGATACGGCCTTTATCTATTTGTTCGGCCTTTTAATTATCAAAGGCATCCTATTGAAATGGTGCCTACCACTCGAAACGCTATCGGCTTATTCTCGAAAGGATTTCTATTAAATATCATTAATCCGGGTGTCCTTTTGTTTTGGATTACGGTAGTCCTTATGGTCGGGGGTAAGTACGATTTTGAATTAGCCACGATAGTCATCCACTTCGGCGCTACCTTCTTAGCCTTCGCTATTTGCGATACACTCAAAATTTTTGGAGCTGCAAAACTGAAGCAACTCATGCGCCCAAGAATGCTGTTCAAATTTCAGCGCGCCCTCGCGGGCGGATTAATACTCTGGGGCCTAATTGTTCTTATTAAAGGCCTTTAATGAGACATAATGTCGTGAAAAAAGCGATGTGACTGCCGATTCGGCAGCCTTGTTGTAGGTTATGACTTGTTTTAGTCTTTTTTTTTCAGGTGGCACAGCTATTGAAAGAGGTCGTGCATAGTGAATGAATCACTATTAAAATTTAAAAAACTATAAAACGAATATCATGACTTTAAACAAGAATAACAGACGCGGCCAATTTCCATCCATTTTCGATGATCGTTTCATGCGCGATTTATTTCACAACGATTGGAACCCCGCTACTTCGAAAACCGTTCCCGCGGTTAATATTCAAGAAAGCAACGAATCCTATTTATTGGCTTTTGCCGTGCCAGGAATGAAAAAAGAAGACTTTAAAATTGAACTGAATAACGATCAGTTAATTGTTTCAGCGAAAGTGGAAGAGGGAAAAGAAGAAACGGTTAAGTATACTAGAAAGGAGTTCAACTTTACTAGTTTCGAACGCAGATTCACTTTACCTGAAACGGCCAACGTTCACGAAATTGGAGCCAAGTATGAGAATGGTGTATTGAATGTAACGGTACCCAAAAAAGAAGAAGCGAAGGTGCCGGCTCCAAAGCACATTGAAATCGCCTAATTTTAGGTGTCTACATAAATCCAAAAGCCGTTCTATGAAAATAGAGCGGCTTTTTTTGTCGAACCAAACCCAGTAATAGTTGTTTTCACACCATTATGGAAAAGATTAAAGCACCCGTTTATTTAGCGACTTTGTACCTGGTTCTTTATGGTTTAAGCCCTTTCCTGAATATTGCTTGGCTGACCTCTTTGCTTTTTGTACTCAGCCCGATTCCTGTTTTCTGGATGGTGCTGCGCGTTTTAAAAGACGGAGTTGAGAGCGACAAAAGATGGGAAGATGGACTTTTTTACGACCACTATTAAGCCTGATCGAATGCTGCCTTTGATTTTATAAATGGTAGTTTGAATCGATTGATCCGAAGCTTTATAATACTCAGGAGAAGAACTAAAACGGCCATCATGCCTTATCCGTTTGGTGAATGCTCGCCGTATCCGTTAGCCGCAAAGCCTCCGAGTTCAAATCCGGGTTTTCCGCGCGCAATCAGTAACAATATTCCTTCCCCGGCAATTCCGCCCAGTACTGAGCGCCGATATAGGGGAGGAGTTCTTTTTTATCGAATCGTCCACCAAGCCAAAGTCCAACCGAAACGGCGGGTTTCAAATGGCATCCTGAAATGTGGCCTATCCCGCAAGCCGTGGTTAAAACGGTGAGTCCAAAGGCGAAGGCGACACCTACAAATCGGATTCTAAGCTCTCGGTATCCGGCCGCAAGGACGGCGCTACCGCAACCCTCAAGAACGAGCCACAGGGTTCCAATAAATTCTGCAATTAGTTTTTCATAGCGTATAAAAGTTTGATATTCAGTAGAAAAAGATTATTAAGACTACTAATGGTGCCGTATCTTTTTATCAACAACTGTAAAGTTGCCTTATCGAGTCACTTAAAATTAACCAAGCTTTATACCCGTTTACTGGAGCGATATTCCACCAGATTTTTTCCACTCAAATAAAATTCGGGTTGCTACTGAGCCATGTGGGTGCCAGTTGGCGCCGATCGATTTCATTTGGGCTTTAAGTCCCGAATTGGGGTTGAGACCATACACCTTGGTCATAATTTCTTTGAGATGATAATCTTCGTATGGGATTATATTGGGTTGTTCTAGTGTGTATAAAAGAATCATGTCTTGTGTCCAGGGACCTATGCCACCGATTCCTTTCAAAGTCGTGCGCAGCTCTTGATCCGTAATTTTAAACCAATCGATTTTGGATTCCTCAAAGAAGTCGAGCGTTCGTTGAATAGTTTCCCATTTTTTCATCGACAAATTCGCTTTTTGGAGTCCGGCCGTCTCAAAAACCCGAAAATTTTCTATTGTCAGCTGATGAATCCCGGAATGGATCAGGAGTTTTTGAAAAGTTTTTTTTGTGCTTCGATAGTGTATTTGTTGCTCAATGATGCAACTCATTAGGTCATGGAATACGTTTTTAGTTGATTGTATTTCGGGAATTTGGATACGCGTGATTATTTTTTCAAGTTCCTTGTCTTTTGAAACTAATTCTTGGAGTGCGCGATTCATTGATTGGGAGTATTTAGACGCTAGGAATAACACTGAATATAAGTCTTTGTTTGTAGGGAGTATGCCTCCTGAGAATACGAGGTTCGCCGCATTTTGAATGCTTTTAGGCGTCAAAAATGAATATTCATTACGAGAAGAAAACCTCGTGCAAGTAGCGACCGGGACTTAAATTGAAGCCTCCAGCAATAATAATTGCCCCAAAATAGAGGAGCACCATTTTTCTTTGATGGGCTTTCACACGACCTTTTTTGACGGCTGTATAGGCAGTGGGTACAGTATAAAGGGTTAAAAAGCTCAAGGCGTGAATCCAGCCAAAGTGAATGAATAACTGAGGACCTACTTTGGCCTCCATAAACAGCGTTATAGCTGCTGTAATCAGCATTAATATCAGGTACACTTTCCCTGCTTTTATGTGAATAGCGGTTACTTTATTCAAAATGAGCAAAGCAGCGCCGATAAAGATGCAGGGTACCACGGTTATAAGGTGGGCAAACATTAGATAGTCGTAAACCATGGTATTTTAAAATTCGCGACCGTTATACGAAACGGGGAGGAGTGCCTTGTTGTTTTATTCGAAACGCTTGTACATTTCCATAAAGAGCATTGGTAAGAAAAGTGCCGCGGTTATTAGCATACTGACTAACAAAAGCACCTCAGCTCCTGGCCAACGCATCCATTTGAAAAGTGCAGAGATTCCAAAAATGAGTCCAGCCAAACCGCCAGATCCGTTTTTCAAACGCACAATTAAGTTGTGCTTTTCAATGGTTCTTATTTTCCGTAGCGTATAGATTGGAACAAAAATCAGGAATAAGGCGAGCAATCCATAGATGAAGAGCTTCGATCCGATTGAATAATTCAGGAGGTTTAAAGTATAGCCTACTGCTAAACAAGTGGTACTTATGTATCCAAATAATGAAAGGAGTAATTTCATGTCTTCCTGGGCTTTATTTTTCTTTTTGTTCTATGTCCCATGTGATGCCGAAGCGCTTGGGATAATCACTTAGAGGTGCGAGTCCGACCGAAGCTCTTCTTTCATCGACAAAATCGGGCTCAAATAGATCATAGACTTCTTGATTTCCGGTTTCCGGATTCGTGATGACTTGGGATCCGTAGATTTGGGGTTTATCGTTTCGCATTAAAATTCGATCTTCCAAAAGGGCTAAATGGCTTCCGCTCGATTCCCCTGCTTTAACCGAAGCCTGTAAACGGGGAAGATATAATTCTTGTTTTTCAAGCGGCGCATGTTGAATAACGAGCCAGAGGGTCATATTTGCCTTACCGCCCACTTCGCTTTTTCCAACCCATCCGAATTCATTGATAATTTTCTCTACATCCGCTTCATTTTGTTTGTCTTGTTTGGATATCAATTCCCAGAAGTAGTTCATTTCTGGGGAGTCGCGTCCAAATTTATCTTCGGCTTCGCGGTACAATTGACGAAGCATTTGGTCTTTCACGTATATCTGTTCCAGTTGTTGTTGAAGCGGTTTGTTGTAGTCTTTTTCAATTAAATCTTTATTGCTTTGAATTTTTTCGAGGATATCAGTCCATTCATTTTCACCGTGCAAAGAGTATAAGTAGGAATCGCGCTTTACATGGTCTAAATTAGACCATCCGTTCACTGCGGCTAGGTTGAGAAAGGAAAGGCTTTTTTCAGTATTTCCTGCGAGCGCCCAAGAGGAGGCGGCATTATAATAATCCGATGCGCTAGCTGTTGTGATTGAAAGAGCCTTTTCGTAAGCGATGCCTGACTTTTCGAACTCTTTTTGTTCGTACAAAGAATTGGCTTCCGACAATAGACTTGACGGGTCTTGACCAAAAATAAAGAGTGAAAAAAGAAGGAGCGGAATTGTAAGAATTCGAATCATTGAGCTGCACGCTAAAAGGCGATTGTTAAAAATGAATATCGAAGGTACGAAATGGAAATTAGTGCCTAACGGCACGATCTCCATCCGCCCGATAGGGCGGAGTGGGTGTGTTTTTTTTGGCACGATTTTCATCTGCCCGATAGGGCGGAGTAGGTGTGTGGTTTTTTAACCTTGCTCTAACTACTTCGAATAATTGAGGTATTTATTCGGAACGGGAATATCGTTCGAGTCGGTTGTCCAAAGAATACTAGTAACTCACCACCGATCTTCGAAAAAGACCAATTGATGTACCCTCTTTCTTATTCCATTGAACTGGGTCGAAAGCCATTTCGGTTTTTGAATGGTTTTCTTCGCGACTATTATCCATCGCAGAATCCGGTTCATTTGCGCAGGAGCAAAGAATCCATAAGCTCAGTAACGAAAGGCAAGCCTTCTTCATCCGCCGGGGTTTCGATCGGACCGTGAGGCCCGAAAAATTCACTTTCGAGAAGGTACCAACTTATTTGAAGTCGATAGAAAGAAATTGGAATTAATTGAATTTCATTCGGCCATCTGCGATGGGATCGATCCGCAATAATTGATAATCGAGAAAATAGTTTTGATATACGCGCCATGGAGATTTGTTTCCTTGACTAGGGAGCAAGTGGGCCGATCGATTCAAATAACCAGAATCTAAATTCATGAGCGGAGTGGGCTGAAGGTTCGATTCAATAACATGCGGTACACAAGAGCGAAGCGATCTTTTGTCCAAGTACTTCAAGACCCTTGAAATGTATTCGCTTGTCAAATCGCTTTTTAAGGTCCAAGAAGCATTCGTATAGCCGACGAAAACGAAGAAGTTGGGAAGTTCACTGAGCATTAGGCCTTTGTACACAAATGATTTTGTTAGGTCGAAGGGCTGTCCGTCTCGGCTTATGGAGACCCCGCCAAAAGGCAATAGGTTTAGTCCTGTAGCAGTAATAACCACATCGGCATCTATGAAATCACCATTTGTTAGGCGGATCCCGTTGGCTTCGATACGTTCAATATGGTTGGTAACTACATTGGCCTTTCCGTTTTTAATCGCCTTAAAGAAATCGGCATCCGGAGCAATGCAAAACCGCTGTACCCATGGGTTGTAATTGGGAGTAAAGTGCGGATCGGCTGGGAAATCGCCCAATTCTTTTTGAGCTCCTTTTACGATGAATTTTTTCATGGCTTCTGGAAACCATCGGCAAGCGTAAAAGAAAATCATTCCGAAAAGAACGTTTTTAAACCGTATCGTTTGAAATGCCTGTTTATTTGGGAGAATTCGTTTTATAAAATTCGCGATTTTGTCTCGGTTGGGAAGCGCACCTACATAGGTAGGCGATCGTTGGAGCATCGTAACCTTTTTCGCCTTTTCTGCGAGTTTTGGCACGATCGTTACTGCTGTGGCGCCACTTCCAATAACCACTATGTTTTTGTCTCTTGCGTCGAAGTTTGACGGCCACTTTTGGGGATGAATGACAGGCCCTTGAAAATCGTTTAAACCCGGGAAATCCGGCGTGTACCCTTTGTCGTAATTGTAATAACCACTGCAGCTAAAGACGAATTGAGCAAAGTAAGAAGTCCGTTCCTTTGTTTTTGTGTTTTCGGCGGTCACCGTCCAAAGATGTTCCTTGGAATTAAAATTGAAGGAAAGCACCTTCTGATTGTACCTAATGTGCTCGTTTACGTTAAACTCGGATGCAGCCTCTTTAAGGTATTCTAGAATAGACGGAGCGTCTGCAAACGATTTCGGATTATTCCATTCTTTAAAAGAATAGCCAAATGTGTACATGTCCGAATCCGATCGAATACCGGGGTACTTAAAAAGGCTCCACGTGCCACCGAGTTCTGATCGAGACTCGAGGATCACGTATTTTTTATCGGGATTTTTCCGGGCTAAATGGCATGCTGCCCCAATTCCGGAGAGGCCTGCACCTATAATTAGGATGTCGCTATGTGTTCGAGAATCAATCAAGGGATTTTACTTTTAACGAGGGCCTAACGGCCCGATGCGACTTTTGCAAGCCTGAATCACCATTCAAAGGTTGATTTTATGGGTTACTCGTTGAAATCGCTTTCAAAAAAGTAGCTTTTAATCGCTTGTTGATTAATTGCTGAGGCTTTGTTGAATATCCGTAATACAGGGAAGAAAAAGCGACGATATCATTATACGCAACAACGACTTCACCTTCGTCATTCTCGAAAACCAATAATTTTTGACAAAAAGCATCGAGTCCAATTTTTGGAGTCGTCATCATCGCCTTTGCTCCGGGAGCGGGCCCACCAAATAACAGGAGTTTATTTGGTTTTAATTGCACCCCAAATTCAGCCGCATCTTTTTGAAAGTCAATTTCTCCAAACCAACGCGTATCGGACTGCGCCATTACAATTTTGGTTAGCCGCTGTATCGTTTCATCAAAATCAAAATCGGACTTTAGCTGAACGATCCCGTAATTGAGAACAACTGAATCTAAGGAGGTAGGCGAAATTAAATGTGGGTCAATACGCTCCAAGACCTTCCCTAGCTCAATCCGATATTCATCGAGTAATTCGCTGGTTAAGCCATGTCGCTTGGCAATGAAATCGGAGCGTGTATAGGCAATCGAGACATGAGCGGTATCTTTTTCCGAATACGTTAATACTTTAAAGGGAAGATCCAGTCCTACAAGCGCTCTACTTTGATTTAATATGGAAGTGTTAATGGCCGGATTCGAAAAAAGAGTAGCGATCGCCGGAGGGGTATAAGTACCCGTTTCTTGAGCCATCCGATGGTGATCCAAAGACAGGTGCCAATCGTAAGCCGAAATTCCTGATTGTATTGATTCGTTTTCTAAATCCACTTTTTCTAGGATGGACGTGGACTCATTTGAGGGTTCAGAAGGGTTTTTTGATTCTTCTTGGTTGGTTCCTGAATTGCAAGAAGTGATGAAAATAATACTGGCTACAAGGATGGACAATGGTGTTCTCATAACGTGAAAAAGTGATTCGCCACAGCGGGGCTTTACATGATTGATTTCAAAACAAAGATACTTGGTTCGATTTAAGAGCCCCTTCTAAGTTCAATAAACTCTTTTTTGCGGACAACCCACCTGCATATCCAACGAGTTCGCCATTTGATCCAATGACTCTGTGACACGGAACGATGATCGATAAAGCGTTAGCTCCATTTGCACTTGCAATAGCTCTAATTGCTTTTGATGCATTCAAAGCCTCCGCTAGGTCCTGATAGGTAGTAGTGGTTCCGTATGAAATATGAACAAGCGCCTCCCAAACCTTCTTTTGAAAGTCTGATCCGGCTATTAATAAAGGGATTTCGAAAGAGGTTCTCCTTTGCTCGAAGTATTCATTCAATTGGCGAATGGTTGACTCAATGACGAGACTATCGCCCTCTTTGAAATCTGCATTTAAGAATGTTTGAATACGAGAATCCACCCTTGTGCGCATTTTCCAGAACTTCCAGTCGCATAAGCAAAGTTTTTCACGGAACGATCCTAAAATCAGCTCTCCATAAGGGGGTTTTAAAATCTCACGTCAGAATGACGTCGCTCATATTCGTTTCGATTACTCAGATCCAAAGGTCTATCAGTACCAAAAGGTACGCCCTTTTGAATGAAATAGACTTCGAAACAAATCAACAAGGCCTTTTGAGATTCACGTTACACGCCAAGGAGTTTTCTTTTTTAAAAAGCGCGAACGGGGCGTACTCGAACCTTAAAACTCTTAAGGTCGGGTCCGTGTGAGCCGTTGACAAACTGTTGCATAACAGCCGTTGATCGATCTCCCTCTGTGGAGCTCCAATAATTTGCGTCTTCAAACCCGCCAACGTTGTTACCACTTCCCTGACCGATTGAGGCATACATTTGTTCGAGTTCTTCCAGCGAAGGGAGGAACCAGTCGTTGTGATTCCCGCCTTTAAACTGGGCGCAAATTTCTGAGGCACAAGTAACACCGTCGTTCGAATGACAGGGGTTATCGAGTATGGCTTTTGTTTGCTTTTGGCCCGATTTACTGTTGGAGTCGTTATTTCCGAGAATAGAGAATCCTTTACACCCCCAAGGGACCATTTCATCGTGATCAACTACCGCGGCCATGAGGCCTTCGCCGGAGGTGTTGATTTGAAAAATCATTCCTCCATCATAGAGCAGTCCAATAAATGCACTGGGTTCAGCGCCTTCATCGATAAGCTCTTTTGGAGTAACTCCTCGATCGAGTTTTTTTTGAACCTCTTGCTTGGTCATTTGAATGGTTGCCTGCCTCGGATTCCAAGGATTGGAGTTGTTTTCGCTGATCAAATGAGTGGGCAACAACGTGATAAAGAACACGTAAAAAAGAATGCTTCTAAGCAATTCGATCGGATTTTGAGTGATTGTTTGGTAGGTCATATCAATGAACTTTTAATCGTTTTAGCAGCCCTGAATACCAAAGAATAAAACGAGCTTCTGATTTACGGGCTCTCCATTCGCGTTTTCAGCCGGGGTCCATGTGCCCGGTAGCTCATTCAAGAGAACTTCTAAGCGTTCATCCATTTCTGAGTAGCCTGATGACGAGTCTAGGTAGACGTCTGAAATATCCCCAGTTTTCGTGACGGTAAAATCGAGCCGTCCAGGCTTCAGCGCATATTTATCAATGATAATTTTGTCCTCAAATGCCTTTTGCTTCAAATATTCGGCTAGAGCATTCAAACCGTCGGAATACTCCGCCTGTTTTTCCGGTACCACCGTCATATAATACACGATGTAATCATAAGATAACTCTCCGGTATACTTGTTTTTTCTTTTGATATTGGTTCTGAGGTAAAAGTCGGTCGAGTAATCAAGTGAAGCCAAAAGATTGCGTTGTGCTTCGTTGAATTCAACTTTCGTTCCAATTTCTTTTTTGTTTAAAGGCTCTTCTTTTTCAATTGAAATCTCAACTAGGTCGTATTGGGCAACTCCATTTACCGCCTCCGGCGGGAAGATGTCGAATATGGTATTCGCGTTATTTAATTCTTCCTTCGTAACGGTGGTCATAAATCGTGATTCTACTTTCACCAGGAAATCTTCCGGCATGTATTCCATCATCGGGCCGATAGGCCCGTAATTAGAAGAAGCATCCACTTTGGCTAAAGCAATTATTTCCGTTTGTTGCTTGTAAGGGCGATCATAAAAGGCAAAGGCCGTTAAGCAAACGGTCGTAATTGCGACGGCAAGGATCAAAATACTCTTTTTCATAGTGTATCTATTGTCAAATTAGTACGAGCCAAAAGTAGTAGGCCCCGAGCATTAATAGGCCTTAACAATGTAAAATGATGTAAATGTTGTGTAAAAGAATCACCAGAGTCCACAGAAACAAATATGTTTGCCTCATGACTTACACACATAAGATGCCTTATTTATTTTTTCTGGGAATACTTCTAGCCGTAATGCCTCGTGCGTATGGCCAAGATCAGGCTTTTGAGGAGAAGTTGGGCGTTTCGCTCCGGATGATTGGACATCAAGTATTGCTTCATTCCGAAGACAGCACGTCGAGAGTTTTACCCATTCGGAAACAAGATGACGAATACATCATTGAATTTGAATCGGAGTTTCGGATTAATCCGGATAGCCTCTTTGAGGCAGTTGCGAATGCCGCAGCGGAATCCCTCGTTTGGAACCATTACGTTTTAGAGGTCAAAGAATGCGAGACGGGAGATGTCGTTTATAGCTATGTAGTAAATGAATGGCAAGGGCAAGACCTTGTTCCGTGCAGAGCCCGCGCCTTGCCTACGGCATGCTATCGAATTCACTTTACTTTTTTGGAGCCGGAAGTTCCGGTTATGGATGCGGAAGGAGACGTAAATGCCTCAAATGAAACAGTTTCAGGCTACGATCAAAGAAGCTCTTGGTTTTTGGCTATTGCAATATTGCTGACAGGTGGATTAATACTGTTTCTGCGCAAACAAAAGAATGACGCACCCGTAGATCCAAATTTAATTATATTGGGGTCAATACAATTCGATACCCGCAATGTTGAGCTCGTTACCAGGAATGAACGGATCGAGTTATCGGGCAAAGAAGCGGAATTACTTAAGATTTTGTGCGAATCGGCCAACACTACCATTGAAAGGGATGTCTTACTCAATAAAGTATGGGGCGATGAAGGAGATTATATTGGACGCACCCTCGATGTGTTCATCTCGAAGTTAAGGAAGAAGCTCGAATCAGATGCGACCGTGAAAATCGTCAATATCCGAGGAGTGGGTTATAAACTCGTTGCAGATATTTAAGGATTCCACTACTTAGGATCGAGACTTATCGCATAGTCAAAACTTTCATTCAAATAGGCTGCTAGTTGGTCCAAGTCGGAGAACATTTCTTCGGGAATGCGCACGTACCCCTTCATGGTTGCATTGTGCGAAATAAGGTAGCCGGCGTCCCAATCTTTGATATACTTTTCTTGAACAGTTTTCGAGAATCGGAAGCCGAGTTCACCCTCTTTATTGAGTAGTGAAAACATGTGACCATTTGCAGAGGTGTAGGGAACTGTTTTTCCTTTTCTTTCAAATCGAGGGCATTTGAGCACTATTTCGTCGTACAGGCTTAAGCGTTCATTCCAAGTCATTACTTCGAGTTTTATAATATTTAGTTCCAATGGAAACCACTAGAAGGTCTTAGGTGACACGATCTGAATGTACAGAATCATTCTGACGAACTTTATAAAGGAGCGCATTGAAGGGGTCTCGCAACACGTGATGAAAGAGAATAAAGATTGTAAGGGGGTTAATCAATTCCTCCTTATCATTCTCTTTCTTTAGCTTTTGTATCTTTACCAAAATCTGATCTAATTGAACAAAAAAGCCCTTAAACTAGCTGTCCGCCTCATACTCAGTGCGGGAGCAATTTACATGATTGTCCGAAAGGTCGATTTTGAGTTGGCTTGGCTCTATCTGAAGAAAGCACAAGTTGGATTTTTACTTTTAGCGGTTCTCAGTTTTTTTATTTCTCGGGTCATTGCCGCTTATCGAATCAACCATTTGTACCGAACTCAAGGGCTGAATTTGGGAGACTTACAAAACATCAAGCTTCTTTTTTTAGGCATGTTTTATAACCTTTTTATTCCTCTGGTTGGAGGAGAGGGTTACAAAGCGTATTGGATAAAAAAGCGTTCCGAAGTTGGGTTGAAAAGTCTTGTTTGGTCGGCCTTGCTCGATCGAGCGGCCGGACTCACAGCCTTGGTTTTAATAACGGCAATATTCTTTCATTTTAGCGGCTTTGAGCCGCCCAATAAGGCTCTTTATTTTGGACTTGTCCCTTTGGCTTATGCGGGTCATTACCTTGTTAATAGACTGTTTTTCTCTTCATTTTTACCCGCCTGGAAGGCGACTCAATTACTGAGTATTCCGATACAGTTATTGCAGGCGGTGGCCGCTTATTTTGTTATCATGGCCATCGGCATTGATACGGGTGTTCTGGATTACATTTTTGTATTTATGTTGGCGACGTTTGCCTTTGTAATTCCCGTGATTGGTGCACGCGAAATGGCCTTTGTTTTTGGTGCCGATGTACTGGGACTGAATATGGAAATCAGTTTGGCGATCGGATTATTATTTTACCTCTGCATCGCAATAAATTCACTTATTGGAACGTACTTCATTTTCAATCCGAAGGCGATCGGCGAGGAAATTGCCGTTAAATTGAGTCTTGAAAACTGAGCCTACGGCTCGATGAGAACGTAATCTCTTTTTTGCCATGTATCTCGAAACCGATAGAGGGGAGCGTAGATATTGGTATCTACCAAATTGGTTTCCGCAATATAGAATCCGCCCGACTCTAACTCTTCCCTGAATTGGACAACATGGCCATTGGCCTGGCTAATCGTGTAAGGAATTTGGTAGGGGATTAAAGTAGAAACTTTCAAGTCGATCCGACCAAAACTCAGAGGACCTACTGAGAGGTCGTTTTTTAAAAGTAGGGGCGTGGCATACAAATAAACGGGATCCATATGGGTAACTGCAAGGATTCGTTCCGCGTGAATTATATTCTTATTCACCTCGTCGTCAAGGGCCCAGGCGCGCAGATAGGTCTCGTTGTAACCAATTCGAATAATTGCCATGAAGAGGATAAGGTAAATGAGGCCCTTGTTTTTTTTGAGATAGAGAAGAATGGTTGCCGAAAGAGCGAGGGATACGAGTATGGATTTAAGATAGATATTCGGTACTGGTTTGAAATAGTCAATAAACGGAAGTGCCAGAAAAGCAATGGCCATGAGCGTCATGAATATTGCCCCGGAGTACCATCGGGCCGCTAGGCCCTTAGGGTAAAACAAAAGACTCAAAACAAACGGGAAGAACATGTATTGGTACCGCGATTTAAAATCGGCCGTGAACCAATACAATCCGATGTTGGCGACTATAAATACTGCGCAGAAAGTCAGGAAGGGATTCTCCTTTATACCGCTCATTAGAGTTCTACGATGGTCACGAAAACGAAATATAGGAATGAGTAAAAGAGACCATGGGAGAAGGAGTTGGGCGAACCGAAGTGGGTTAATGAACGATTGAAGCAGGGTATCTGTCCAGTGTGTTTCGAGTCCAGAGCGAATAGAAGCTTCTACAAATTGACGCGCAAGTATTCCCTCCCATTGTGCGCGTAAGCTTACGGGGTAGAAATAACTGAAAAAGAGTGCGCCCAGTAGGATGATACCGACGAAATGCGCAGGATGAAATAGCTTTTTTGCTTGTTTATTTATTGAAAGCCAAAATAGCAGGGTTATGGCCTGGAAAGCCAAAGAAGGCAAACCTTTGAGCATGAAGCCCACAAAGGTTAAAAAGTACGTGATCAGATACATGCGCCAATACTCTTTGCGCTGCTGAAAATGAAAAATAGCGATGGCCTGCAAATAAACCACGAAGGCATATAGGAGATCTATTTCTCCGGTATTTATAGAGGCGTAAAGCAATAGGTCGATACCTGTGATACACGCGAGAGCCGAGAACAGGGCTGCGTTATGGCCAATGTACTTCCGACTAAAAAAGTAATGGGTAATGGCGAGGCCAACAAAACCGAGTAAGGATGGGAGTCGGACGACCCACGTGTCGGTGCTGCCAAAGATTTTAAAAAAAAACACCATAATCCAATTAAAGAGCGGTGGTTTGTTATAGTATACCCAACCGTTGATATGGGAAATGAGATAGTCCTCCGAAAAGAGCATTTCCAAGCTAATCAGCGCTCTTCTGGGTTCTTCAGCCCGCAATTCGATGACATTTTGCCAACCGAAAAGGGCAATGGCCAAGAGCGCTAGTGTAATCGCTATGGTGCTTACTTGTTTTTGAGAATTTGGGTCGGCCTGGGTCATGGTATCATTTATAGCCCTGTGCATTCAAGGCTAGCGCCTTGATGAGAACACGAACTTAGAAAAATGATTGACTAAAACCGATAATCGGGATTCTAAAGATTATCCTTTGTCGAGTTCTTTTTTGAGAAGTAAGTACATCGTATTGAATTGCTGTCGTATGCCCTCCAAGAATTCTGGAGTCAGAATAGCCTTTGTCGACTCTGCATCGGGCCGCAGGCCCTGAGGAATTTTATACGTCTGCTCCATAGGACCAGCTTCGAACTTTAAAATATAGCGCTCTTGATGATGGTAAATATTGATCGTAAAATCCTTGTTGGGAATGTTTTCAATCCATCTCATAACGTTGCAATAATTTTAACATTCAGCAATCGGTTCGTCAAGTAATTTGGTACAGCGTATGGCCGACCACTAACATCTTGAACCCATAAATAACTCACGGTATTCCGGATACCCAATAAGTTAAATACTTCTACGCCAATAACGAGCGATTTAAACGGCGAGAAAAGCCCCGATTCGTATTGGCGCTCCGAAGAAACAAGTGTTTTCGTGAACCCGATATCTACTCTTCTATATGCTGGAATCCGCGCGGTTTGCTGATAGCGTTCGCTTTGTGGTGCCCCAAAAGGAAGTCCCGATCCGTAGACCAAATTCAAGTTTACTTTGAGCGTAGGATCGTTCGGTAGATAATCTTGGAAAAAGATGTTGAAAGTAACTCTTTGGTCGGTCGGTCGCGGAATGTAGCCCGGCTCAACGCGATTGCCATTGTCATCGATAAAAAAGTCATCGAGTATATCTTCTCTAATGGTCATGACACTCATACTCGCCCAGCTTTCAATCCCGGGGACAAATTCACCATTAATTCTAAAATCGGCTCCTACCGCGTAACCAACGGCATTGTTTTCAGCGGAATAACGAATGCGAACGTTATCAATGTAGTAGGGGACAAGATCCGTTAAGTATTTGTAGTAGAGTTCGGTTGTAAATTTAAAAGGTCGATTAAATGCTTTGAATTGGTAATCGTTTGCCAGCACGAAATGGATTGACCTTTGCGCACGAACGCCTTCATTCACTTCTCCATAATAATCGCGAATTTCTCTGTAGAAGGGCGATTGGTAGTAGACCCCGGAAGCGAATCGGAAGACCATATCTTTCTCCCATTTTGGTTTGTATGAAATCGATGCCCTAGGGCTTACTAATAATTGCCTGTTGACAGTCCAGTAGTGCAAACGCAAGCCGCCATTGAAAGTGAACGTTTCATTTTTCTTGTTTTTCCAGAGGGTACGGTATTGACCGTATGTTTGAAACCGCCAGCTATTGAGTGTATTGGCTGCATCGATGGATTCGAATAGTAGAACTTGATCACCCGGAGTTTGCGGCAGGCTATAACCGGCAGAATCGATGAGGTTCCATTCTTTGAGCACATCGTCGATGTATTCTGTCTGCGCTTTAGCTCCCCAAAACCAGCGCTGATCTCCATCGACGCTTCGGTGCTCCCCTTTATGTGTAAATGTGAATACCTGGGCTTGGAGTAGATTGCGAGCATGATCTAAAAAACCGCCAACACCGCGTTCAAACTTTTCCTCTCCGAAATCTTCCGACCCCAAATCATTATCGAGCTCGCTTAAACGATACTGTCCCAGTATGTCAAAATACTCTTGTTCGTCTGTTAAAAAGCCGGAAGCAATAAACCGGATTCTAGTTTGATCGCTAACTTGATGATCCAATGAAAGGGCACCTAAAAAGGTTTCGTACTGTGTAATTTCTTGGCCATCAAAAAATACCGTTAAGCGCAGTGCTTCGCTGATCGTACCGAATTCTGTTTGTCGCGTTTCAGGAATGGTTTGAAATAAATTTCGCGAATAGGTAGTGAGTAAACTGAGGTTCCAACGCGGTTTTATTTCATAGTTCAAATAGGCTTGAATGTCCGTATATCGCGGCCTATAATCCGCTTCGGTATCTAAACTCCCCACGAGTATTTGATTTGTCCGATACCGCGCGCCCGTTAAAAAGCTGAATTTTTTATCGTTTGTAATTCCGCCCACTGCCAAACTACCGCCGAGAAGGCTCAGCATCACCGAGGTGCTGAATTCCGTCGGTTTTTTATAGGTAATGTCGAGTACGGACGACATTTTATCTCCATATCGCGCTTCAAATCCACCCGCTGAAAATTCAATGCTTTGGACCATATCGGGGTTAATGAAACTCAATCCTTCTTGTTGTCCGGCGCGAACTAAAAACGGGCGATAGACTTCAATGTCGTTAATGTATACGAGGTTTTCATCGAAATTTCCACCACGGACGGAGTACTGCGAGCTGAATTCGTTGTTGGAACTTACTCCGGGAAGCGTTTTTATTAATCCTTCAACCGTTTGCGCTGGGCCGGGTAATTGAGCAACATCTTTCGCATCGAGTCGAACTACTTCGTCATAGCGTTCCGATTCGTCTGCTACATCGACTTCGGGGATGAGATTGGCCATTAATTCGAGTACGGGATTGATTTCTTGTCGGCGACCCTTACTCGGGTCGATAAGTACGCTGTCGCTTCGATAACTTACATGCGAAAAATAAATCCAAAAGGGGGCATCACGCCGCAGGCGCAATTCGTAAGAACCCGAATAGCCTGTGGATACACCCATTTCCCCCGAAACTACTGCGGCATCCGAAATACCCTTGCCTTGATCATCTTGTACCGTACCGTAGAGCACAACCTCTTGAGCCATTGATGGCGCGGTGAATAGGCAAATGAATAGGAGAAAAAGACGGCTCAATGGCTACGGATTATTCGTATCGGTTGCTAGAAAAATCGCCCCGTTTGAGCGCTCTAAAGAATTCGGCCCAGGCAAAGGGGTTGGTCAATGCACCGAGAATAGCCTGACCTCCATTTTCACCGTAATAGCGTCCGGCATTATACAGCTGTTGACTATTGTAATTGTTCATGTACGAAGCCATGGCCTGAGCGTCATAACCCAACGTTTCGGCTTGTCGACGAATCGTCTCCAAGGCCATATTTTGTTGCGCCCGATCCATATCGTCTGTGGGCATATTCATGGATAGAAAGAACTCCTTAAACTGTTCTTTAGACGGCCACGGATAAACGGTTTGCTCGGGTAATAAAATAGTATCTGACGGAAGCGTCATTACCAGGCTATAATGCTTTTTGGGAAGGGTGTCCGGTACCCAAAAGGTGTTTGTTACGTAACCCATACTAGAAAAAATAAGGGTATCACCTTTGTGAACCACCATACTGAAGAATCCGTCGTAATCTGTTACCGTTCCAATATTTCGATTCGGAATGTAGATGGTTGCGTATGGAATAGGTTGAACAGTGTCTCCTGTAGCAACTACCCCAGAAAGCTGGATAAGATCGTCGTCCTGTGCTTGCATTGGATTCGACCAACACAAGCCAAAAACAAGGGAAAAGGCCACCCAACGAGTAAAGTACTTCATAAGACTACAAAATAACGGAATATAGTGCAGTTACTAAACTCGAATGCCTCCATTTTATTACGCAAGAAGGTAAAATGGTATCTTTAATCCTCATTAACCTTTGTCATGTTAAAACTGATTTTTCGTCTAACCCTTCTTTCGCTTTTGTCACAAGCCGTTCAAGCGCAGGACTATTCCGAAAAACGCAAAGAACTGGTTCGTGAAATTATTGAGGAAAAAGCACACTTCCCCCAAGGCGTTCCTATCCAGTCTGATATTCGGCAAGGAGTAAATCGATCTGCGAGTATCCCCAATGAAGTTGTAGTTTCAGGGGTGAATGCCCCTGAGTCGGAAGTACATGCGGCCATTTACAAAGCAGATACGAATCGACTTGTTTCTTCGGCAATGAGGCAACAGGGTGGATTAGCCATGCCTATCTGGTATAGCAGTGATTTCGGAAATTCTTGGCAATTGAGCCCATTTAGTCCAAATCCACCAAATACCAATGCCGTGCTCTTTGGAGGTGGAGACCCCAACTTTGTATACGACGACAATGGTCGTTTGTATTACAGCTGGATTAACCTATTTCAAAAAAATGCGGTCTCGGATAGTATTTTTTGGGCGTTGTATTGGGCTTATTCAGATGATTTCGGGGCGTCTTGGCAACAATCACCGGGTAGAGCAATTGCTATCGACAAAAAGAATGGTGGAGTCCAGAATATCAATGCACTCACGGTTTTCGATAAACAATGGATGGCCGCGGATGTATCACCGACTTCTCCTTATTACAATTCTATTTATTGCACCTTCTTGCAGGGAAGTGCGCAAACGGGCGCTACCTACATTGGACTCCGTAAAAAAGGACCCAATGATACCGAGTTTACGCAAGTTTCCGTGAATGTGAGTACAACGAATTGGGCATTCATACAATTTGGGAATGTCGCGGTTACTTCGGACGGGACTGTTCACGTTACTTTTTTCGCGAGTGAGAATGGCCAAACATATGGCTTCTATCATTGCAAGAGTGCGGATGGAGGCTTGACGTTTGACTATCCAGATGAAATTACCCAAGCGAATGTTCCCAGTTTTACAGCTTGGGATCCCAATCCCAATTTAACGGGGGTTTCGCTGCAGCGTTTTTATCCGAGTTGCTACTTGGCTAGTGATCAAACGGGAGGTGCGTATGATGGCAATTTGTATTTGACATTTACGGCGAACGGAATCGATACTACTGAAACGTATGGCTTGGATATCTGGCTATCAAAATCTTCAGATGGTGGCGACAACTGGTCGACCCCGATTCGTGTGAATAACGACCAACAAGATCGTCCGCATCAATTTTATTCGAGTATTTATGTCGATCAAACGGGAGATGTTTTACTCGGCTGGTACGATCGAAGAGACGATACAACGAATATTTCTACCGACTACTATGTCGGGATTTCCACGGATGGCGGAGAGCTTTTTTCCAATCTAAGAGCAAACTTATCTCCGACTCTTTTTTCAACCGTAGGGAATGCCAATAATGGCTTTGGAATCGGTGAGTATACTCAAGTGCTCGGTTCAAACGGGAGTATTATTCCGTTCTGGAGCGATGGCCGAAACAACAATGGGAATCTGGATATTTATTCCGCACGGGTGGCAAAAAGCGATGGATTGGGAATCGCCGAAGGAGGCCCAATTACCGATTTAATCGACATTCGGGGACTTTATCCAAACCCCGCTTCGGACTTCATTACGTTGGATTATGAGCTAAAAAGTCCCTCAACTATAAAAATGGTTCTGTACACAGTACAGGGAAAAGAACTCCGTTCAGTTGAGTACAATCGGGCCGCAGGCCCTCAAAAAGAGACTTGGCCACTCGGCCTAGCGGCCGGATCTTATCTCTTTGAAATTCAAACTGATTTTGGTCGTTTCGTGAAACCTTTTGTGGTTCATTAACGAGTAAAGAAAACAACGTATTCAGAACTGTTTCCGCAGGCATCGGTTAGAGTTAATTCAAAAGTGTTCTCTCCTGCTTGGACCGTTTCGTCAATGGTGTACCACAATCTCCGGGTTTTGGGATCCCAATCGATTGGCACCCAAGTTCCGTTAATGGTCGCCCTAATTTTTTTAATCCCGGAGAAATTATCACTCACTCGGAAAGTAATGGTAGAATAATTCCTCATGTTTTTTCTCGGATAAATGTTACCCGGATCAATTACCGGAGGCACGGTGTCAACTCCGACCGCATACTGGCCGAACACTCTGCTTTTGCCAACAAAACGCCCGGCAGACAATGAACCAGGCCAATAATCTAAATGACCTTTGTCGTCAACCTCTATAAAGCACAATTGATTCAAGGAGATGCCTTTGGGCACATCCACTGGAATATCCAGTGTGAAATAGCTGTGTGCCGGAATTCCACTGCTCCCGAATCGATACAGCGGAGTTAAGAAACGATCGTCTTTTGTAACACCGGTTTCGAAAGGAACATCGGAGTAAAGAACACCTACAGGAATATGAGCGTTCGCAGAACCGTTGCTAATATGGTGCGCCTTGTTGTGCTGCAAATAATTTAGACCCACAGATGAGAGGGGCGTCTTTGGGCCCTCGTCCATCGATTGGACCGGAACGCTTTTGAATTCGTATTCAACAGAGCTAGTGTTTCCTGATACGTCGAATGCCTCTATCCGAATGGCGTGAAATGCTTCTGTATAAAATGAATAACCCGACGGATTCCCCTGCACAAAGGAGAGCTGATTATTGGGCTCTACGTATACTTTGGTCGCGCGGTTCGAACAGCATTTGTATTGATCGAAGGTAATTACACTATTTAAGTATCGGGTTTCACTAAAACTGTACTTTTCGATTTTGTGCTCATAAGCGAGTGAATCATTCAGGAATAATCGGAGTCCGAACGTGCCATTTTTATTGTATCCGTCATCTTGTTGATCGGTGGTTTCTACTGCGAATCCCCATCGACCCGAAAGGGTCATGGTTTCTTTTCTCGAAACCCGATATTTTCCGTTTCCTTGATTGACGAGCGGAAGAACAACCGTTTCTCTTAAACCGTTACAAAGAGCATTTTCACTTATGGGAATCAGCAGAAGGCTCTCTAATAAGGGAGGCTTTGAATCGTCAATTGGGAATCCGTTGAGCATGGGATTCAAAGGTTTTTCACTACTTGTTTCGCGCACTTCGAAATGAAGGTGAGGCCCGCCAGAAGATCCGCTATTCCCCGATTTTGCGATGACCTCCCCCTTTTTAAAAGCAAATTTACCAGCGTCGGGGAAGAGATCAAATGAGGATTGCTTCAGTCGATACTGTTCGGATCGAACAAAAGCTTCAATGGACGGATCAAAAGCATCGAGATGCGCGTATACCGTCGTTTTTCCATTCGGATGGCGAAGGTACAAGGCGCGACCAAAACCATAAGGTCCGACCCGGATTCGACTTACGTATCCATCTGCAACTGCATATACCGATTTTCCAATAGCACCTCCCGTTTTTATATCGAGGCCTGAATGAAAATGATTGGATCGTAACTCGCCAAAAGAGCCACTTAAGTTTAGAGGTGGGTCGAGCGGTGGGTGATATTCTTGAGAAAGTGTTTTTAATGGTACCGCCAGGGTGAATATCACAAGGATCGATGCGTGCAAATGAGTTGTTTTAACGGAGGAAAAAAGAAGTAATAAAAGGTTCATTTGCTTGGTTGGCTGCTCTGTTGGGATGAATAAATAATGGGAAGAATAGTGCTTTGAAAAATTCAATTGAGTAGTCCAAAGATAAACTTCCATCAATTTGCTCCCAATAACCGAGAACATTACATTTGTTTAACCTTGAACTGATACTAAATGAGTGAATTGGCGCAAACGGTTGAGCAACTCGAAAAGGATTTGAATAAATTCTTGAGGGTGTACAGCCAGCTACAATCGGAGAACCGCAATTTAAAGGAGCAATTGGTCTCCGCGGAAGAGAAGATTGCCGAAGCAAAAAATTCACTGGCGGTATTAGAGCGAGAAAATGAGCTGATCCGAGTGGCCGGGGCCATGGGAGGAGACGAATCGGGCCGTGAGGCTGCGAAGTCAAAGATTGGCGAATTAGTGCGGGAAATTGATAAGTGCGTAGCACAACTGAACGGATAAATAGGATGGACGACGCAAATCTGAAAATCAAGGTGGGTATCGGAAATCGTACTTATCCGCTAACCATAAAAAGAGCCGATGAAGAATCGGTTCGCCGGGCGGCAAAGACTATTGAGTCGATGTTGCGCGATTTTCAACGCAATTATGCGGTGCAAGACCAGCAAGACTTGCTCGCTATGTGCGCGTTGCAATTAGCTACGAAAGTAGAGCGAACCCAGGACGAGTCAGTGGTAGTAGATAAAGATACTACGGAGCGTCTCGAGAAATTATCGGAGCAGTTGGCACGCGTTCTTGCTGAATAGTTCTTTACATAAAATATTGGCTTAGCCCGCATTATTTCAATCGTTTATTAAACTCAACAGTTGTTTCTATTGAAGATTCGACTCTTGTTGTTGAAAACAGGCCTCATCTCTGTCTTGTACAGTGAATCCTTTACAGGATCAGTGGAAGTTTGATAGCAACCGGCGACTTCACCCATGACATTTGGGGTTTAATAGAACCATGAAGTAATGTGGGCTTTTTTATTTAAACCTATGGATACCATTTGGATTATTGGCGAAGGGGTAATTAGCCTTCTAGCCGGATTCGGTTTAGCAATGCTTTTTACAAAAAGGCAAGGCGAAAGCAAGGTAAAGCGCATGCTTGCCGAGGCTAAAACCGAAGCAGAACAGATTAAAAAAGATAAGATTCTTCAAGCAAAGGAGAAGTTTCTTGAATTGAAAGGAGAACACGAAAGCGTCATCAACGAACGGAATCAGCGCGTTGATCATCGCGAGAAAAAGTTCAAAGAAAAGGAGACGAAGCTCAATCAGCGCATCGAAGAGAATACGCGTCATTACAAAAAGAATAAGGAGCTTCAAGAAAAGTTAGATAAGCGCATGGAGCTACTCGATCGCAGAAATGTGGAAGTAGATCAAATGCACAAAAAGCAAGTGGAGCAGTTAGAAGTTATTTCTGGACTTTCCGCTGAAGAGGCAAAAAATCAGCTGGTAGACGCACTTAAGGATGAGGCAAAGACGGAAGCGCTAGCGCTTATTCAAGACCAATTGGAAGAGGCTAAATTGACCGCCAATAAAGAGGCGAAGAAAGTGGTGCTGCAAACGATTCAACGTGTTGGCGTTGAGCACAGCATTGAAAACTCAGTTTCCGTATTTAACATTGAAAGTGATGACGTCAAAGGACGGATTATCGGACGAGAAGGGCGAAACATTCGAGCGATAGAAGCTGCAACCGGAGTTGAAATTATTGTTGATGATACCCCTGAGGCGATTATTTTGAGTTGCTTCGACCCAATTCGACGAGAGATTGCACGCTTATCCATGCATAAGCTCGTTACGGATGGCCGAATTCATCCAGCGCGTATTGAAGAGGTTGTGGCTAAAACCAGCAAAGACCTAGAAGATGAAATTATTGAAACGGGAAAACGCACAACGATCGATTTAGGGATCCACGGACTCCACCCGGAATTAGTGCGTATGGTTGGTCGAATGAAATACCGTTCATCGTATGGCCAAAACTTACTGCAGCATTCGAGAGAAGTTGCTAACCTTTGCGCAATTATGGCTAGTGAGTTGGGCCTGAATCCCAAAACGGCAAAGCGCGCAGGATTACTTCATGATATTGGGAAAGTACCGGATGAAGAATCTGAATTACCACATGCGGTTCTCGGCATGAAGTTGGCCGAAAAATACGGTGAAAAGCCCGATGTGTGCAATGCGATAGGCGCCCACCACGATGAAGTTGAAATGAATACCTTGATTGCACCGATCATTCAAGTATGCGATGGCATATCTGGAGCTCGCCCAGGGGCCCGTCGTCAAATTGTAGATAGCTACATAAAGCGATTGAAAGAATTGGAGGAGCTCGCATTACAATACCCTGGAGTAAGTAAATCTTATGCGATTCAGGCGGGTCGAGAATTACGTGTGGTGGTAGATTGCGATAAAGTTGACGATAACTCAGCGAATCAATTGAGCTTCGACATCAGTCAAAAAATCCAAAGTGAAATGACCTATCCTGGTCAGGTCAAGGTCACCGTGATTCGAGAAACACGTGCGGTAAATTACGCGCGCTGATTAAACAGAGCACCTGTTTTAATTTGCTCTGGGAGAACTTTATTTCATCAAGTCGACACGGCCAAGTATATGGTGAATCATGCGGTCGACGGCAGTATGATGGTCCGCGGAGAAGGTGTTATTTGGACGGTTAGCGATCACTACGCAAGCCGTGGCGCATTTATGGCCGAGGAGTGCTCCCAGACCATAGAGGGCGGAGGTTTCCATTTCATAATTCGTGATCTTCCGATTATTAAACCGGAACTTTTCAATTTGATCATTAAGTTCAGGCATGCCCAGCGGAATGCGCAACGCGCGTCCTTGAGGGCCGTAAAACCCATGAGCGGTAATCGTGGTGCCTTGAAAAGTATTGGTTCCGCTGAGGTGGCTAATGAGTTCTTTATTGCCATTTACTACATAAGGGTGAGCGGCGGCAATAGGCCACTTAGTGTAGGATCGAAATGCTTCCGAGAATTCGCAATCTAAAATAGAGTCGCTCTCGTAAAAATGCAATAGTCCATCTAGGCCGAGAGCCGCTTCGGAGAGTAAAATGCTATCTACGGGTATATCTGACTGCAAAGAACCCGAGGTTCCCATTCGAATTAAACGCAATGGAGTATGCTCGCTTTTAATGGTTCGAGATTCTAAGTTGATGTTCGCAAGGGCGTCTAATTCGTTAATTACAATATCAATATTATCCGTTCCAATACCCGTTGCTAAAACCGTTAAGCGCTTGCCATTTCGCGTTCCTGTATGCGTTATAAATTCGCGGCGTTGCCTTTTTAATTCGATCGAGTCGAATTGCGCGGAGACTCTTTCGACCCGAGAAGGGTCGCCCACCAAAAAAATGGTATCTGCAATTTCGTGAGGGTGGAGGCCGAGATGGTAAACACTTCCATCGTCGTTTAAGACAAGTTCGGAGGGGGCGAAAGGCATGACAGAAATATTCAATTTATACGGTGCATAAATGTACAAATCTGGCGGAATAAGAATACCCCTACATTACGTCTAGTATTGTAAGCAATCCTTAACTTTGCGGAAAATTAAGCTTCCATGAGTTCTGACAATCCCATTATTCTTGTTCCTACGGGTTTTTCGCCTCAGTCACTGACTGCCGTAGATCAAGCCATTAGTTATGCACATCATACAAACGGCCGAGTAGTGCTCCTTACTATTACGGACCCAACAAGTCTCTGGAGTTCATTTCTGGAACAGGATGAAGAGAATGCACTCATTCGATCTAAGATTGAGGAGAAGCTTCGTTCTTTAGCTGCTCAATTCGAGGGGAGAGGAGTGGAAATTGAAACCCGTATTGAAGAGGGAGCCGTTTATGAAATTGTTTCTATAGTGGCTGATGAAATTGGCGCCGAAATAATCATAATGGGAACTAACGGGGCCCCAAAAGGCATCCGCAAACGTTTTATTGGATCCAACGCATTGAGAACTGTTTCTTCTGCGCCATGCCCAGTAATTACGATTAAAGGGGCTGAGCACAATATTGGAATTAAGAACATTATCCTTCCGCTCGATTTAACCAAGGAGACAAAGCAAAAAGTTGGAAAGGCAATTAAGCTAGCAAAGCTTTATGGATCAGCCATTCACGCTGTTTCAGTGATTAGCACGAAAGACGATTTTGTTGTGAAGCATTTGAAGGCAAACATGCGCCAAGTGCATGACTTTATTGAAAAAGAAGGGGTCGTTGTGAAATCGGACTTTATTGCGCCCATTGGAGATGAAAGCATGGCTTCAGCGCTCATTCACTTTGGGGTCGAGCGAAAAGGCGACCTCATGGTGATTATGACCCAAGAAGAGACGAAAGTATCTGAGTTTTTTGTTGGCTCACTCGCACAAAAGCTCATTTATTTTTCACCTATTCCGGTAATGTCGCTCCGCCCGAGACAGCTTACTCTAACTTCTGGAGCCTCTGGATACGGTATTTAATTGTTTCCGAATACTCTTTTAAGTAGGTCGCTGGTTCGTGCCAATGGGTCTTCCCGAATTTTCTCTTCTTCTTGACCAACAAGGAGAAAGAGCCCGTCCAAAGTTTTTTGTGTCATGTAGTCGTTGAGATCTGGGTTTACTTTTGTGACGAACGGAAGTTTATTGTATTTCGTGGCGATTGGTTCCCATTGAGCGGTTAATTCCACTTCTTCAATGGCAGCTTCTACATCGGGCCGGAAGGCCTCGTACAAGGGAGTCCTCGTTTTTCTTCTAAATAATCCGTAGCGGCATGTGTATTGCTGCTTTGCAAAAGAGCTGCCGCATCTTCAATGCTGAGGTTTCGTATGGCCTGTAAAAATTGAGGTGTCGCTTTCGCGGCGGCATTCGAAGCGGCATCGTTCATAGTTTTAATAAACGAATCCATTTGTTCGTCGAGGCCCAATTGCCTGGCTTTTTTTTCAACGTCTTCCGCCTCCGGCGGGATGGGAATTTTCAGCTCTGGATTATTCAAAAAACCATTTTCTTCACTTGCAGATTGTACGGCGTTCTCAATGCCTTTGGTTAACGCTTCTTTGAGTCTGGCCGCAATATCTGCCTTGTTGAGCGCTCCGGAAGGAAGCGCTATTGGGGTTCCAAAATCAGGGGTTTCCATCACGCTTCCACAAGATAGAATAAGAAATGCAGGGATTAACAATCCGAAGACGAGGGGAGTCACTTTCATAGCGCAGAACAATCAGTACCTTTGGCTGCAATTTGTGAAAAAGAGGGTATGAAATCGGAGATTATTACGATTGGCGATGAAATTTTAATTGGACAAGTAATTGATACCAATAGTGCATGGATTGCTCAGCGACTGAATGAGCAAGGGGTTGATGTAGTAGAAATCACGTCGATTCAAGATACGCCAGAAGCCATTGAGACAGCGCTTGCCAAGGCTTCCAAACGATCTGAGCTTATTCTCATCACGGGCGGACTCGGACCTACAAACGATGATTTAACAAAGCTCACGCTGGCGAATTACTACGATTCGGAAATGACCTTTCGTCCCGAAGTCTTTAATGATATTGAAGCGCTTTTTAAAAATAGAGATCGAGAAATAACGGAGCTTAATCGCCAACAGGCGGAAGTGCCCGAGGATGCAGATGTAATCCGAAATCACGAAGGTACCGCGCCCGGTATGTGGTTTGATCGAGGAGCCTATGTAGTAGTAAGCATGCCCGGTGTGCCTTTTGAAATGAAGGCCATGTTTCAAAAGATCGTGTTCCCAAAGATTCAAAGTCGCTTTAATACACCGTCGATTGTTCATCGGACTATTTTAACCGTCGGACTCCCGGAATCGATCCTTGCCGCGAAGCTTGAAGAATGGGAGCGTGAGCTCCCTTCAGAAATTAAGCTGGCCTATTTACCTAATGCGGGTAGAGTTCGTTTGCGCCTATCGGCACGAGGAGAAAATGCAACACGACTATCGGAAGCAATTGAGTCCGAAGTCAAAAAACTACATTCCTTAATTGGTAAATATATCTTCGGTGAAGGGACGCAAACACTGGAAGAAGTAGTGGGAATTCACTTGCGTGAAAAAGGCGCAACCGTTTCTACCGCCGAAAGCTGCACGGGAGGAAGTATCGCTGCATCTTTGACCTCAATCGCAGGAAGTTCAGATTATTTTCTCGGTGGAATAGTGGCGTATAGCAATAATGTGAAAATAAATCAGCTCGGCGTCGAAAGAGAATTAATTGAAAATCACGGAGCCGTTAGCCAAGAAGTTGTGGAGTCCATGGCTTTGGGTGTTCAAAAATTATTAGGGTCCGATTACTCCATTGCAACGAGCGGTATTGCCGGTCCTGACGGGGGTTCAGAGGAAAAGCCGGTAGGCACAATTTGGGTGGCGGTAGCGGGTCCAAACGGAGTTTGGAGCAAGAAGTTTTTGTTTGGAAGTAAGCGAAAATTAAACACGCATTTAACCGTAAATGCGGGCTTGGAAGGATTAAGAAGAGAAATTTTAAAATAGGCTTGAAAAAATGTGGAAAATTCACGTAATTTGCACTCCCTTTTTCAGAACTAGAAAATAAAGGAATTATGTCGAGAGTTTGCGAATTGACCGGAAAGAAAGCATTGTCAGGAAACAACGTTTCCTTCTCAAATAAGAAAAGTAAGCGCCAGTTCAAGGTGAACTTAGTGCGTAAGCGTTTTTATTTACCAGAAGAAGACAAGTGGTTGGTACTTAGAGTATCGACTTCTGCAATCAAAAACATTAATAAGTTAGGAATTACAGCTGTTGTAAAGGAAGCCCGTCAAAAAGGCTTTTTGAACAAGTAATCTCTTACAGATATTGTTATCTTGAAGTCGCCTCCACCAAATGGGGGCGACTTTTTTTATTGAATTATGAAACAGTTTGTCCTTTTCCTTTTCGTTTTGTTCGTTGCGCTGAGCTGCACAAAAGAGACGGTTGACCCGGTTCAAAAACAAATGCCTGGCTTTCCTTTTGTAAAAGTGGGAAATGTAAGCACGTACATCACTACTTTCGGAGGCAGCGTGATTGACACCTCATCTACATTTGAAGTACTCAGTGAATCGGAGAACAAATACCAAATCCTGCTTAAGGCAGCGGGGATAACGCAGCCGAGTACATTGTTTACCGACGGCACTTGGCTGTTTGAATATGGTATCAACGGATCCGAGTTGAATGCTTCAAAACTCTACAAAAAGGACCCGGAAGCGGGAGATACATGGCAAGACATCTCTGATGGGGACACGATTATTTCTATTGTTTCTTCTGTAAATGAATCCATTACTGTTGCAGCGGGAACCTTTATTGTTGACCGTGTAGCGAGTGTCGAAAAAGGGATGAATGACACCAGTTTCGTGTACATATCTTCCGAAAACGGAATTGTGAAACAGGAGCTTGAAGCGGGCGGATTTTCATTGAAGTTAGAATTGTACGAGAAAAACTTCTAAGTGCTTGGTGTAGATTTCATTAATTAGTTATCTTTGCACTCCTTAAAAAGATAGGATCATGGCGAAGAAAGGAAATCGCGTACAGGTTATTCTTGAATGCACAGAGCATAAAGAAAGCGGAATGCCGGGTACTTCTCGGTATATCAGTACCAAAAATAAAAAGAACTCTCCCGACCGGTTAGAGTTGAAAAAATATAACCCGATTTTGAAGCGTTCTACAACGCATCGCGAAATCAAATAATACGAAGCTATGGCTAAGAAGACAGTTGCATCGTTACAAAGTGGCGAATCAAAGAATTACACGAAAGTGGTGAAAATGGTTAGAGGACCTAAAGGTGGTTTCTCTTTCTCAGAAGAAATGGTCACAAAAGACAAAGTGAACGACTTTTTTAATAAATAAGTCGGGGCTATAAATTCAAAGAGCCATCTACAATGTAGGTGGCTTTTTTTTTGGGATATTTGCTTCAATTTCAACGACATGAGTTTTTTTAAGAAAATTTTTTCGAGCGAGAAGAAAGAAACACTAGACAAAGGACTTGAAAAATCCAATGAAAGTGTTTTCTCAAAACTTTCGCGAGCAGTTGCCGGTAAATCCAAAGTTGACGACGAAGTACTCGATAACCTTGAGGAAGTATTAGTTACTTCTGATGTAGGCGTGCAAACCACGTTGAAAATCATCGAACGCATCGAGGAACGCGTTGCTCGCGACAAGTTCTTAGGGACCTCTGAACTCAATCAAATTTTGAGAGAAGAGATTGCTGGACTTCTCTCTGAAAATGAAATAGGAGAATACACAGATCTCAGCGTTCCTGAAGGGAAAAAGCCCTATGTGATTATGGTTGTGGGGGTTAATGGTGTAGGTAAAACAACTACAATTGGAAAACTAGCGCATCAATTTAAAGCAAAGGGCTATAAAGTTATGCTGGGTGCCGGTGATACCTTCCGAGCGGCGGCAATTGATCAACTCAATGTTTGGGCTGAACGCGTTTCTGTTCCGATTATCAAACAAAAAATGGGATCGGACCCTGCTTCTGTAGCGTACGATACACTTCAATCAGCCGTGTCTCAAGATATGGATGTTGTGCTTATTGATACGGCGGGTAGACTACACAATAAAGTAGGACTCATGAACGAGCTATCGAAAGTTCGGAACGTCATGCAAAAAATTATTCCAGACGCACCGCACGAAGTATTGCTTGTTCTGGATGGAAGTACCGGTCAAAATGCGGTGGAACAAGCACGTCAATTTACAAAGGCCACAGAAGTGAATGCGCTGGCGATTACAAAACTCGATGGCACGGCCAAAGGTGGTGTTGTTATTGGTATTAGTGATGAGTTTAAAATTCCCGTAAAATATATAGGCGTTGGTGAAAAGGTCCAAGACCTTCAAGTGTTCAATAAGTTTGAGTTTGTTGACTCTTTCTTCAAACTAAATAAGCCCTAACCAAGGCTCAAGGAGAACGGAATTATGCGTACAAAACAAATACATAAGAACACCATAAATGTGGTCACGCTGGGATGCTCGAAAAACGTTTACGACAGTGAAGTGTTAATGGGGCAATTGAAAGCGAACGATATGGACGTTCGCCATGAGGACGAGAAAGAAGAGGGAAATATTGTGGTCATTAATACCTGCGGGTTTATTGATAACGCAAAAGAGGAGTCTGTAAACACGATTCTTTATCATGCGAATAGAAAAGAACAAGGTTCTATTGATAAGCTATTTGTTACAGGGTGTTTGAGTGAACGATACAAGCCCGATCTAGAAAAAGAGATTCCAAACGTCGACGAGTACTTTGGCACACGTGATCTACCTCGATTGTTAAAAGCCCTGGGGGCCGATTACAAGCACGAACTAGTAGGTGAACGACTAACAACTACTCCCAAGCATTATGCGTACTTAAAGATCGCGGAAGGCTGCGATCGTCCTTGCTCTTTCTGCGCAATCCCGTTAATGCGAGGAAAGCATGTTTCGAAGCCCATTGAAGAGTTGGTAAAGGAATCTGAGCACTTGGCAGCAAATGGCGTCAAAGAGTTGATATTGATTGCGCAAGATTTGACGTACTACGGTCTCGATCTGTATAAGGAGCGTCGCTTAGCGGACTTGTTGCGATCCTTATCGAAAGTGGAAGGAATTGAATGGATTCGATTGCACTATGCGTTTCCTACGGGATTTCCGGAAGAAGTGCTCGATGTGATTCGGGAAACTCCGAATATTTGTGATTATATCGATATTCCTTTACAGCATATAAGTGATGATATCCTGAAGTCGATGCGTCGAGGCACTACTTTTGAAAAAACGAATCGATTACTAGATGCGTTTCGACAGCGCGTTCCGAAGATGGCCATTCGGACGACATTAATTGTAGGATATCCGGGTGAAACAGAAGATGATTTTGAAATCATGAAGCAATGGGTAAGCGATCAAAAGTTTGAGCGTTTAGGAGTATTCACTTATAGCCATGAGGAGAATACACATGCCTTTGGGTTAGAAGACGACGTTCCGGAAGAAGTGAAAGAAGAACGGGCCGCTGAAATAATGGCCATTCAACAAGATATCTCGGCCGCCAAGAATCAAGAAATGGTAGGGAAAACCTACAAGGTTTTATTCGATCGAAAAGAAGGAGACTGGTTTGTCGGTCGCACCGAATTCGATAGCCCTGATGTGGATAACGAAGTCCTGGTCGACGCGCGAGAATATTATGTTCGTATTGGTGATTTTGCCGATGTGAAAATTACAGAGGCACTCGATTTCGACTTATACGGGGAGGTTACGAGCTAAATAATTGTAACCCATTGAAAAAGAAAAGCCCTCGTTTCATTGAAACGAGGGCTTTTTATTTAGTGCAAATGGATCTTAACCATTCATTGAGATCAAGAATTCTTCGTTGCTGTCCGTTCTTACTAATCGGTCGCGCAAGAATTCCATAGCTTCTACTGGATTCATATCAGAAAGGTGTTTTCTTAAAATCCACATGCGTTGCAAGGTCGCATCGTCATACAGTAAGTCGTCTCGACGCGTACTTGAAGAAACAAGGTCAATGGCCGGGAATACACGCTTGTTCGAAATCTTGCGATCCAATTGCATTTCCATGTTACCAGTACCTTTGAATTCCTCAAAAATCACCTCGTCCATTTTAGAACCGGTATCTACCAAGGCCGTGGCGATGATCGTTAGAGAGCCGCCGCCTTCAATATTCCGAGCCGCTCCAAAAAAGCGCTTCGGTTTTTGAAGTGCATTGGCATCAACCCCACCTGAAAGTACTTTTCCAGAAGCGGGCTGCACTGTGTTGTATGCACGCGCTAATCGCGTGATTGAATCGAGTAGGATCACTACATCATGACCGCATTCAACAAGTGCTTTCGCTTTCGAAAGGACTATGTTGGCGACGCGTACATGGCGATCGGCTGGCTCGTCAAAAGTAGAGGCAATGACCTCTCCTTTCACACTTCTAGCCATATCGGTAACTTCTTCAGGTCGTTCATCGATGAGAAGAACAATTTGGTACACTTCGGGGTGATTCGTGGCAATTGCGTTGGCAATTTCCTTCATCAACATCGTTTTACCCGTTTTGGGTTGTGCTACAATTAATCCTCTTTGTCCTTTACCAATTGGCGAGAACAAATCAATAATTCGGTTGCTGATGGAGGGTTTAACACCCCCCGTTAAATTGAATTTCTCATCCGGAAACAAAGGCGTAAGATGCTCGAAAGAAACGCGATCACGCACATAGGAAGGGTCGCGGCCATTGATTTCTTCAATTTTCACCAGCGGGAAAAATTTCTCGCCTTCTTTTGGCGGACGAACTTGCCCCACAACGGTATCACCGGTTTTAAGGCCAAATAATTTTATTTGACTTTGTGATAAGTAAATATCGTCAGGTGAACTCAGGTAGTTGTAATCCGAAGAACGCAAAAAGCCATATCCGTCAGGCATCATTTCAAGCACGCCTTGAGCGCTTATGATACCGTCAAACTCAATTTCCTCTTCTTTTTTCTGCTGAGGTCGATTGTTTGAATTGCGGTTGTTATTGCGATTATCCTTGCGGTCGCCGCGATTGTCATTGCGATCTCCGCGATTGTCGTTCCGCTCGTTGCGGTTGTCATTGCGGTCGCCGCGATTCTCATTGCGATTGTCTTTTCGTTCGCCGCGATTATCGTTCCGTTCGTTCCGATTGTTTTCTCGGGGTGTTCTGCTGTTTGAATTGCGGTTGTTATCGCGTCTGTTGTTGTCACGAGGACCTTTTGAGCGACTTTCTTTGTTTTCGTCGCTTTCTTGATTTGGAGAATCTCCCTCTGTAGGCTCTTTAGATGCCTGAGGATTACGATTGCGATCTTCATTACGAGGTTTGCGTTCGGGGCGAGAAGGTTTACTTTCCGCTTTTTTCTCCGGTGCTTTTCGCTCTTCTGTTGGTGCTTCACCGCCAGTAACTACGGCTTTTACCTTTCCAGGATTTTCCGCTTGAACGTCCAAAATTTGATAAATGAGATCCATTTTTTTGAGCTTGGAAATGCTCTTTACGTTGAGTCCTTTTGCAATGTCTTGCAACTCAGGGAGCTTGAGCTCCTTTAATTCCAAAATGTCGTACATGGAATGTGTGTTAGATAAATGGGGAATCCGATTGGATTCACTTAATAATAATCGTACTGATCTTGTCTATAACAGGAAGTAGATGGAGCGAAGTGCTCACTTAGATGATGCAATAATACAAAGTTTTCATCGATATGTTGCTTTTTGACCTTTTTTTTAGGGCCTATCGGCCCGATAAATAATCTTAATTTTGTCCTTCTAAAAACATCTATTCATGTTGCAAAGAGTTCAAACGATCTATTTATTGGCCGGAGTCATCTGGACGGTTTCAATGGTTGCTATAGCGCCGATTCTTGATATCAATCAAGAGCCTAATGGAATTCAAGGTAATCCTATTTTATTGGCGGCATATGCCGTTGTAGTACTCCTTTTCATCATAGCGATTGCTTCCTACAAAAAGCGCAATTTTCAAGTGAACGTTAATCGTGTGAATACGGTATATAACTTGCTTCTTTTCGGAGGGCTCGCCTTCGTAGCCTATTTTCAAATTCCTCAGTCTAGTTCTTACAAGGCACATTTAGACTGGGGAGCAGTAGTGCCTGTCTTGAACATCGTGCTGTTATATTTAGCCAATCGCGGTATTATTGCCGACGAAGCATTAGTCCGCTCGTTGGATCGACTTCGTTAAAGCCCTCCTTTTTTACCCAGTTCAACTACTTCGAGCTCTTTAATATCGGAGCCATCAATGGTAAATCGAAGTAAGGTGCGCATCTTGTGAAAGCCGTGTTTCCCTGCCGCGCCCGGATTCATATGCAGCAACTCAAGGTCTTTGTCGTACATCACTTTTAAAATGTGACTGTGCCCAGAAATGAAAACTTTTGGCGGATTTGTTTTTATTTCTTCTCGCACAGCCGCGCTATATCGCCGCGGATAACCTCCTATATGGGTGATCCATACATCTACGTCTTCACAAAGGAATCGATTGTTTAAGGGCCAAACGGTGCGAACTTGGTGATCGTCAATGTTGCCAAAAACAGCGCGCACAGGAGCTATTTTTCCTAATTCATCGGTAATAGAAATAGGCCCTATATCGCCGGCGTGCCATATTTCATCGCACGATGAGAGGTATTCTTTTATGCGGTCATCAAGATAACCATGAGTGTCTGAAAGTAATCCGATCCGTTTCATGCGGGAATTTTACCTTTGCAAACGTACTTAAATGCACTTTTCTTTGCGCTACTTCATACAATTATCCTACAACGGTTCTCCTTTTCACGGTTGGCAAGTGCAGCCAAACGCGAGCACCGTTCAGGGATACATAAATGAAGGACTCACAAAACTATTAGGGAAATCGGTCGAAGTCGTTGGAGCAGGAAGAACAGATTCCGGAGTTCATGCGCGCATGATGATGGCTCATTTCGATTTCATAGAAGATCTGCCCGGGGATTTGGTATATCGATTGAATCGATTTTTACCTGACGAAATAGCTATTCAAAAGATCTGGCCGGTAGGCCATTTACCGGGTAAAGATGGAAAAGGAGCGCATGCTCGATTTGATGCAATTTCAAGAACATACGAGTACTGGGTGGCTCGAAAGAAAGATCCATTTTTAATGAATCGCGCTTGGTATTGGCATGGACCCTTAGATATAGATTTAATGCAGCAAGCTGCGGATATCCTGAAAGAGTACAAGGACTTTGAATCGTTTTCAAAACTTCATACAGACGTATTTACTTTTGATTGCCGAATCGATGAAGCATATTTCGAAGAGCGCGGTAACCTACTCGTTTTCACAATCAAAGCCGACCGCTTTTTGCGTAATATGGTACGTGCGATCATTGGAACGCTGATGGAAGTTGGACAAGGGAAAAGAAGCCTTGAAGATCTGCGCGAAGTGCTTTTAAGTAAAGATCGAAGCATGGCCGGAACATCTGCCCCCGCATATGGTTTATACCTGATTGACGTAGCCTACCCTCCCGAATATACAAGTATACATGAGTGATTCTAAAGTGACAGGAAAAGCATTTGATCTTCAGCTATTACGCCGAATACTCAGCTATGCTGCGCCTTACAAGGGGCGCTTTTATTTCGGGCTATTCCTAACCCTCTTTATTTCTGTTCTTTCGACTTCGCGTCCGATATTAATTCAATTTACCATCGATCATTATGTAGTTCCCACAACGGGAGAACCCAATGCCAAATGGCTCGGATATATGATGCTCATTATGGTGGGGGTTTTAATTCTTGAAACCTTGGTTCAATTTGGGTCCATTTACATAACCAACTGGCTCGGTCAAAACATCATTAAGGATATGCGGATGCAATTATATCGGCACATTCTAGCGTTTAAAATGAAGTATTTCGACCAAACACCTATTGGCACTTTAGTGACGCGGGCGGTGAGTGACATTGAAACCATTTCAAATATTTTTTCTCAGGGAATCATTGTCATTTTTGGCGATTTGTTCAAGCTAGCCGTCGTCTTGGTGACGATGTTCTTATACAACTGGCGATTAGCCCTTTTGTCACTTGCTATCATGCCTTTTTTAATTTTCGCTGCGCGAATTTTCCAAAGAGCCATAAAACGCGCTTTTAGCGATGTCCGAACAGAAGTGTCTCGCTTAAATGCTTTTGTTCAGGAGCACTTGACCGGAATGCGAATTGTTCAGATTTTCAATAGAGAAGAACAAGAGTTCAACAAGTTCGAAGAGATTAATCGCGCCCACATGAAAGCGAATATTCGTTCGATTTGGCATTTTTCCATTTTCTTACCCGTTGTTGAAATTTCAAGTGCTATTTCGATAGGACTCATCGTCTGGTGGGGCGGGATTCACGCGGCACTTGAAGATGGGGTTACCTTGGGAGATTTAATCGCCTTTATTCTTTTCGTGAACATGATGTTTCGCCCGATTCGCCAACTCGCCGATCGCTTTAATACGCTTCAAATGGGAATGGTATCGAGCGAGCGCGTTTTCAAGGTGCTTGATACCGATTTTATAATTCCTAATGATGGGAGCCTGCGGCTCGATAAAGTAAATGGGCACATTGAATTTAAAGATGTGGTATTTGGATACAACCCTGACGAACCTGTTTTAAAAGGAATAAGTTTTGAAGTTAATGAAGGGCAAACGCTGGCGCTGGTAGGTGCTACAGGAGCAGGAAAGACTTCAATAATAAATCTACTCAGCCGCTTTTATGAAATAAGCGAGGGAAAAATCACCATCGATGGAAATGATATTCACGAAGTTGAGCTGCAGGATTTAAGATCGCATATAGCTATTGTTCTTCAGGATGTATTTTTATTCAGCGATTCTATCTACAACAACATTACACTGAATGAGGAAATTCCCATCGAACGAATCGATGAAGCGGCAAAAATTATTGGAGTAAACGAGTTTATCGATAGTTTGCCCGGTCGTTATGAATACAATGTAAGGGAACGGGGAGGGATGCTCTCTGCCGGACAACGACAGTTAATATCATTCTTGAGGGCCTATATCTCATCGCCGAGTGTACTTATTCTTGACGAGGCAACCAGTTCGGTAGATACCCATACGGAGCAACTTATTCAGCGCGCCATTGACAAGCTAACAGAAAATAGGACTTCCATCGTTATTGCGCATAGATTGGCGACGATTCAAAAGGCAGACCAGATTTTAGTGCTTGAAAAAGGAAGAATTGTAGAGCGCGGTAGCCATCAAGAACTTCTGGGCCAAAACGGAAAGTACAAGGAGTTGTACGAGCTCCAGTTTGCCAATGAAGCGCCGCTGGCTTAACTAAGTTTTTTATTTTTCGACCTTATTCGTTGAATTCAATGAAGCAATTTGAAAGGCTTTGATTTTTTAAAGGCTCGCTGTTAATTCGTTGTACCAAGATTGAAATTGTTGCGTAATCCTTCCGCGTTCTCCGGCTCCAATGGAACGGCCGTCTATTTCTCCGACCGGACTTAACTCGCCCATGGAGCCCGTGGTAAAGCATTCATCCGCAGTATACAATTCCGTTATGCTGATATTCTTTTCGGCAAAGGGAAAACCCTTGTCTTGTGCTATTTCTAGAAGTGTTTTTCTTGTTATGCCCGGTAAACAGGCGTCGGCGAACGGCGTTAATAGCACTCCGTCTTTAACAATAAAAAGATTCATCGCATTGGTCTCAGAGGCAAACCCGTACAAATCGAGCATCACAGCATCGTCGACGCCGGCCACATTGGCTTCGATTTTAGCGAGAATGTTGTTGATTAAATTATTGTGGTGAATTTTAGAGTCAACACACATCGGAGGATTTCTTCGAACGCTTGAGGTAATTAATCGAAGCATTTCCCCATCGAATATTTTCCTTTTCCATTCGGCGAGTACAATAAGCGAGCAGCCCTCTTTGTTCCAATGCGGACTCATTCCGCTGGTTACTTTTTTACCTCTTGTGAGTGTGAGTCGAATATGAGTTTCGTCATTCATCCCATTCGCGGCGAGGGTTTTGTAAATGGCCTCTGTAATATCTTCCCGTGAGGGAATACCGGAAAACATCATCGTGTGGGCGGAATTCATGAGACGATCTAGGTGCTCTTCGAGTTTAAATACTCGGCCATTATACACGCGTAAGCCTTCCCAAACGGCATCGCCGCCTTGAACGACACTGTCGAAAACAGATATTTTGGCTTCGTCGCGGTGGTGTAGGGCACCGTCGATCCAAATTTTGATGTCGCGGTTTCTTTCATCGGGTAAAGTGGGTGTCATAGTCAGGCTTTTAAGGCGTGTTTGTACAAATCATTGTAAAAGGGTAAACAGTCTTGTAAAAGTGCATTTAAATAGGTTGGGAACGGCTCTGTTTTTGGTTTATACTTTTGGAACCCGCTACTAGTATGAAGGTTATGGTACCAATGCGGGGCCCAAGGACCGTCTTCGGAACGACCACCAGCCGTCCAGGAAAGCATAGCTTCTTCAAAAGGCAATTCCAGATGGTCGCAAACAGCGGAAAGGACTTTCTGAGGAGCCAAAAGGAGCTCTTTTGAGTCGATAACGAGCGGGTTATGGCCTTCCTCAGTCAATTCTAAAAACAGTTGATGTTGACGTTCATATGCTGTATCAAGAAGAGTAGGGTGGGGGATCTGTTTGATTAAAGTTGGGAGCATTTCCGCCGGATCTCTTATTAAGAAGATGTTCTTCAAGGAGCGAAGAAAGCCATGATCCTCAATTCCTTCTAGGTGATGCGCCATATTCTTCACAAAAAGCACGGGCCGATCAAATGGAGCGTGTACGAATGAATCCAAGCAAGATAATACTTCGAGGTCAAGGACATCCAATAGTTCTTCTCGTCCAGGATGATCTGCACCGGTCCGCATTAAATACGGTCCGTAAAGAGGTTCGTCAAGTACCCGGGTATCCGATCGTTGTGCGAAGCTGTACATCAATGCGGTGCTTATGTTGCGCGGTCCCGACCATAAACAAACTCTTTTTTCTTTCATCCTTTATTTTGTTTCTGGCCTAACGGCCAGATAGATAGTGGTCCTCAGTTACTCAATTTTTCACTCTAGCCGAAATGGAAAATCGAAGTAAAGAAAAAGGAAAGAATTTGAAAAACTAATTTGGTTTATAAAATAAACTAGTTTATATTTTTCTGAGAACTAATGGTAAAAACAAGTCCCATGAAAATCAAACTATCTATTTCCGTCACACTTTTAACCCTATCCATAACTGCTCAAAACCCGGTAAAAGAAAAATTATCTTGGATGATCGGCGACTGGAGCGGTGGGGGTTGGGTAAGCCAAGGCCCTGGAACGGAAGCATCTTTTAATCAAACAGAGAGTATTAGTTGGGGCGCCGGAGAAACGGTCATCATTATTAAGGGGCAAGGAACAGACCCCGAAAGCGGTGAAGTGAATTTTGAAGCGGCAGGTATGATCTATTACGAGCCCAAAGATCAATCGTTCCACATGCATTCTTTTACGGATGAAATGGGAGGTGTCATTGCCGACTTACAAGTTACGGGAGACAATAAAGCGGAATGGGGGTTTGACGTTCTCGGTGGGCACATTGTCCATAAAATAGATGCGTCTTCCGGCAAATGGAAGGAACGAGGCTATTTTAGTCCGGATGGAACGGGCCAAGAGTACCCAATGTTTGAAATGACCGCGCAACGAACAGCAACGGGGAAATAAGGATCTTTTTTCAGTATTTATCAATCAAATAGCATTTTAATTATGGAAAATACAGAAATGTCACACGAAGACAGTCTCCAACTAATAAAGGGTATGATCCAGTCGGCCCAAAATAAAATGAGTGACAATAGCATTCATTACTTGCTATGGGGTTGGCTGGTATCCACCGCCGCTATTTTACACTTCGTGTTATTGAAGTTAGACTACCAGAACCCTTGGATTGCGTGGACCGTACTGATGACCCTTGGAGGCATCAGTGCAGGAGTTATCGGATATCGCGATAATAAAAAGGCCACCGTTAAAACCTATACGGACCGACTCATGACCTACGTTTGGGGAGGGATGGTGTTTTGTATGTTCATTTTACTTTCTCAAGGGACTCACCTCGATTGGGAAGTGGTTTATCCAATATTAATGCTCTTTTGGGGATGGGCCTTGTTTATCTCTGGAGGAATGGTTCGTTTTAAACCGCTAATGTTGGGAGGAGCCCTTAATTGGGTTTTGGGAATTATTGGCTTTTACCTCACTTTTGAGAATCAATTGCTCTTAATTGCCGCATCCATGGTGTTTAGTTACCTCGTTCCGGGATATTTGCTCAGAGCTAAAGTGAAAGCAAATGCTGCCTAATCTAGACCCATTATTACACAATCAACTGCGGCTTTCGATCGTGTCCTTATTAATTGGTGTCGAACGAGCCGATTTCAATTTTTTATTGGAGCAAACCGGAGCCACGAAAGGCAACATTAGTGTGCAAATAAAAAAATTAAAAGAGGCCGGATACATATCGGTGGAAAAATCATTCCAGAATAACTACCCGAAAACGGAATGTTGTATAACACCTCAAGGCATTAAGGCTTTCGAGGCTTATGTAGAAGGGATTTCGAAGTATCTGAAGAGGTGACGATTTATCTTTATTTAGATAGGATCTTTTCACTCAAATAGCGTCCCGTAAATCCAATTTTAGAGGAGATTAGATCTTCTGGAGTTCCAGAAAATAGAACGTCTCCACCGCCTTTACCCCCTTCAGGCCCCAAATCAATAATCCAATCGGCACATTTGATAATGTCCATATTGTGTTCAATGATCAAAATGCTATGTCCTTTCACAATCAGAGCATTGAATGAGTCCATTAACTTTAAAATATCGTGGAAATGGAGCCCGGTAGTGGGTTCGTCAAAAATAAATAAGGTGTGCCCCTGATTTGATCCGCGACCCAAGAAGCTCGCTAATTTGACCCGCTGTGCTTCTCCACCCGATAGGGTGCTCGAAGATTGCCCCAAATGAATATACCCTAAACCCACATCTTGAAGAGGCTGTAGCTTTGAAGCTATTTTTTGATGATTGTGCTTTGTGAAAAAGTCAATGGCCTCATTGATCGTCATTTCAAGAATGTCAAAAATGGTTTTTTCATCCACCTTGATTTCGAGAATCTCATCTTTGAATCGACGACCATGGCACGTTTCACAGGTAAGGTGAACGTCTGCCATGAACTGCATTTCAATTTGAACTTCGCCTTCGCCCTCACAGGTGTCGCATCTCCCACCTTCCACATTAAAACTAAAGTGCTTTGCTTTGTAGCCGCGCTTCTGACTTAATTTATGGTTGGCGTATAAACTTCTAATCTCATCATAGGCCTTGACATACGTTACCGGATTGGAACGACTCGATTTACCGATGGGATTTTGATCTACAAATTCGATTTCAGAAAGTAACTCCACAGCGCCTTCCAAGCCATCAAATTCGCCTGTTCGTCCGGCATATCCGCCCATTCTCTTTTTGAGCGCCGGATAAAGGATATCCTTTATTAAGGTGCTTTTTCCTGATCCACTGACGCCGGTAACAACGGTTAAGACTTCCAGCGGTATACGCGTCGTAACATTTTTCAGATTATTCTCTCGAGCCCCCTTAATATCAATCCAGTTGCGTCCTTTTCGCCGTGTCTCTGGCACGGGAATTTCCGCTTTTCCAGTAAGGTACTTTCCGGTCAAACTCGTTGAATCCTTCAATAGTTCTTCGTGTGTGCCCCAAAATATGAGTTCACCTCCGAGGCTTCCGGCCTTCGGCCCGATGTCTATAAGCAAGTCCGCGGCCTTCATGATGTCTTCATCGTGTTCCACGACTATGACGGTGTTTCCGAGATCGCGTAAACTCTTAAGCACTTCTACCAAGCGTTCAGTATCCTTTGAATGAAGTCCAATAGATGGCTCATCCAAGATATACATCGAACCTACCAGAGAAGAACCAAGGGATGTAGCTAAGTTGATTCGCTGGCTTTCTCCACCCGATAGGGTGGAAGAACGGCGATTAAGCGTTAAATAATTGAGGCCTACTTGGTTTAAAAAACGGAGCCTGCTCGTAATTTCTATCAGGATTCGTTTTGAAACATTTTGCTCGTATTCATTGAGTTTCATGGCCTCGATCAAAGGTAATAACTCACCAATAGGCAGATCCACTAAATCGGTTATCCGATGACCACCGACTTGGACGTAACCGGCCTCTTTACGCAGGCGACGGCCTTTACATTCGGTACATTTCGTTTTTCCTCGATACCTCGAGAGCATGACTCGATACTGTATTTTATAGCTTTTTGATTCCAGATATTGAAAAAATGGATGAATTCCTGTGAAGTACTTATTTCCGTTCCAAAGAAGCTCTTTCTGCTCCTCTGTCAATTCAAAGTACGGTTTGTGGATAGGGAAGTCGAAACGATAGGCATTCATCACCAATTCGTTTTTATACTCCTGCATTTTTTCGCCTTTCCAGCAAACAATCGCTTCGTCATAAATACTAAGCGCCTTATTGGGTATTACCAGATCTTCATCAATTCCAATAATGCTTCCATAGCCTTCGCATTTCGGGCAAGCGCCATATGGATTATTAAAGCTAAAGAGGTGTTCGGAGGGCTCATCAAAGGTGATTCCGTCGAGTTCAAACTTGTTGCTAAACTCTTGTAAGGAGCCATTGTCTGCCTGTTCAATTTTACAGATTCCATTTCCTTCAAAGAAAGCGGTTTGTACAGAATCGGCGGTACGGGTTTGTGTATCCTCGTCGTCCTCACGGACGGAAAGTCGATCGACAACCAAATAGGTTTTATTCCAATCGACGCTTGTCTTTTCCTCGAGAAGATCGTCGATGCGGACGACTTTTCCATCGCGCCGAAGGCGGCTAAACCCTTGCTGCTGCAGTACTTTTAATTGTTGTTCGGTGTCGCGTTCCGCGTGAAGATGAACGGGTGCCAATACTAAAATGCGTGTATCCACAGGAAGAGTGTTCACCCAACGAACAACATCAGAAACGGAATGACGCTGTACTTCCAATCCACTAACCGGAGAGTATGTGCGACCAATGCGCGCGAAAAGGAGCTTTAGGTAATCGAAAATTTCAGTGGAGGTTCCCACTGTAGACCTCGGGTTACGCGTATTTACTTTTTGCTCAATGGCAATGGCGGGGGAAATCCCTTTTATATAATCTACTTCGGGTTTATTAAGACGCCCCAAGAATTGGCGCGCATAGCTCGAAAGTGATTCTACATAGCGGCGTTGCCCCTCCGCATAAAGCGTGTCAAAAGCAAGAGATGATTTACCTGATCCAGATAAACCTGTAACAACGACCAAACGGTTTCGGGGTATTGCTACGTCTATATTCTTGAGATTGTGGAGACGAGCTCCTTTAATCAAGATGTTTTCTTTAGGGTTCAGAGTGTCTAGATCGAGCGCCATAAAAGTGGTACGGTTTTTTCACTTAATCAGTAAAGAAGCTTGGAGGACCCCTTCACCGGAAGTGCAAAATTAGGAGATTAAAACTTGGGTCGTATTAAAAAAAATCTATATTTGTCTCTTATACTCCGAAATCAGTATTTGTCAAATTCTAATTTTTTAGCTGCGTATTAAGCACGTTTACTTTTTTGTTTTTAGAAGCCGGAAGGCTTGTTGAAGAGGATTAAAAACCAAAAGAAGGTAGACTATGCAATTGAAGCAGTGGGAAGACTCTGCGTTGGTAAAAGCATACCAGCAGGGTAATGAAAAAGGATTAGAAGAACTAGTAACACGTCACCGCCAGCGCATCTATGCGTATATTTTAACGCGGGTTCACGATAAAGATTTAGCAGAAGATTTATTTCAAGACGCTTTTATTAAGGTTATAAAAACCTTGAAAAAAGGGCGATACAATGAAGAGGGTAAGTTTTTACCCTGGGTTTTGCGAATTTCGCACAACTTGATCATCGATCACTTCCGTCGAAATAAGCGCATGCCGATGATGGAAACAACGGAGGACTTTGATATTTTCGACGTTATTTCGGATGCTGGCTTGAGTGCTGAGAATCAAATTATAAAGGACCAAATCGTCCAAGATGTTCGTAAGTTAATTCAACAATTACCTGCCGAACAGAAAGAAGTTTTGATCATGAGGCACTATGCCGAAATGAGTTTCAAAGATATAGCGGAGCAAACCGGAGTGAGTATCAATACGGCACTGGGTCGAATGCGTTATGCGTTGATAAACTTGAGGAAGCTTATCGAAGAGCACAACATGAATATGACTTTGTCGTAAAAAAAGAGCAACTGGTATAATACGATCAAAAAAGGTGCGTTTCCATAGTGATTCATTACCCAAAACTGATCATATGGCCAAGACCTTTACTCCTGATTTTTTATTACAATATACTTATGGCGAGCTTAGTGAAAAAGAAAGCCTAGAGGTAGAAGCGCTCTGCAATCACGATCTTTACTTGCGCGACGAACTAGCATTAATAAATGAAAGTAAGTCTATGCTTGATGAAGTCGAATTAAAACCCTCAGACAAGACTCTGAACTACATTTTATCATTCTCAAAAGCCTACCGTGTGTCGGAATTAGAGAGTGGTGATCAGGTAGAAATGATTCTGAATTAGAGGTATCCGTTTTTCTTGAGATAATCGCGTCGCCCTATTTTTTGGGTAATAAAATCGCGCTCTGGTTTAAAGCCTCTGGCTTGACCATACTCTCTTCCGTAAAAAATAATCTGCAAATGCAGTTTATTCCATAATTCTTTGGGAAAAAGACGCTTTGCGTCTTTTTCTGTTTGAGTGACATTCTTGCCGGAAGATAGACCCCAACGCCACATTAACCGGTGGATATGGGTATCAACGGGAAAACTTGGTACATTGAACGACTGGGCCATGACCACCTGAGCTGTTTTGTGCCCCACGCCAGGTAACTCCTCCAGCAACTCTAAATCTGCGGGTACTTCACCGTTGTACTTCTCAATTAGTATTTTAGAAAGACCCGATATAGCTTTTGATTTCGCGGGAGAGAGCCCGCAAGGTCTAATAATGGCTTTTATATCCTCAACGGGAAGTTTGGCCATGTCAAATGGATTTGCGGCGGCGTCAAAAAGAGCCGGGGTGATTTTGTTAACGCGTTCGTCTGTACACTGTGCCGATAGAAGAACGGCTACCAATAAAGTATAGGGATCGTGATGGTCCAAGGGAACCGGCGTCTCCGGGTAAAGAGTCTCTAGTTCGGCAATTAAATAGGCTACTTTTTCTTTTTTAGTCATTTAGGTGTGGATGAAAAAATCTATTTAGTGCGAAGCTATTGAAGAATTCTCATTTCTTTATGTACGTAAATAGAATTCGACTTAATTCGGATAGATCGATGGGTTTTGATAAGAAATCGTTCATCCCTGCCTCAATGGCCGCTTTTCTTGATTCTGAAAAAGCATCAGCTGTAAGCGCCACCACGGGTGTAGGTTCGAGATTTTGTTCATTTTCATAATTCCTCCATTCCTCCATCGTCACGATCCCGTTTTTTTTCAGGCATTTGTATGTCGAGAAGAACTAAATCAAATTTTGATTTGCGCATTTTATCTAGAGCATGAACGCCATTTTCGACAATTTCGATTTGCGGATTCCACTTTTCGAGTACTTTTTTTAGAACCAGCTGATTCATGAGGTTATCCTCGGCAATGAGAATTCGATTTCCACTTAAATCTCTCGGTCCAGTTCCCTGAGGAAAATGTTCCTTATCAATGGCTTCACTGCTTATGCCAAAGGGCAAATTAAAAGTAAACGTAGATCCTTCTCCTTTTACACTTTCGACCAAAATGGTCCCGCCTTGGCCATCAATAAATTTCTTTGTGATGGTCAGCCCGAGCCCCGTTCCATCATATTTTCTGTCGTTCGAGTGCCTTCCTTGGTATTTTTTCTTCCTTACTCAAGATTTGTCTTTAATGAGAATCTCAACGACACTGCCATCTTCTACTACGAAGTTTTGCTCAATACTTAGCGGTGTCTTGTAATGTTCTGAGGCCGCAGATATCAATCCGACCGCCAGGTCGGAAAGCTTCCTTTCGGAACGATAGGTCATTTTCATATCCTTACCCATGCGTTCCGTTTTAAAGCTCGGTAACTCAGCATCTGGATATAACTTTTTCACTTCTACGTGTATATGCCCATCTATTTTCTCCAATAAATCGTAGGGATGCTCGACTCCTTGAAAGAAGAAAGAATAATTTTTATAAAACGTTTGAAAAAGATGAGCACCAAAAGCATGCAGTAAATCGGTAATGGCAATGCCTCTTTTGTCACTCAATGCTTTTACCAACACAGACATTTCTTGATGCGGGTAAGTGCCCACAGCCGTATATGCTCCACCACTACTCAATGCAGAATTATCCAGGATGTTGTCGGCTATTTCTAAACCGAATTTTTCCTCCACTAATTCAATAAACTCCGAAAACACTATACTCTTTATGAATATAAATTTAATTTATGCTGAATGTAGTGAAAAAGTGGTTTTAATTGAATCATTAAAAAAGTGAACTTTCACTGATGTAACTTGTCATCCAAGTACAATTAAAATAAGAGATCATGGAACAAATAGTTGAGGGAGCCAAAGCACCTGAATTTAAGGGGGTCAATCAAAAAGGGGAAACCATACAATTGAGCGATTTTAAGGGTAAAAAAGTCATTCTGTATTTTTATCCTAAAGATGATACTCCAGGCTGTACTGCTGAAGCATGCAGTCTGCGCGATTATTATACGGAGCTAAAAGAAAAAGGTTTCGAAGTAATTGGGGTGAGTGCAGATACCTCGGCGAAGCACGAAAAATTTGCCGCGAAATACGAGCTCCCTTTTCATTTAATTGCCGACACTGAAAAAGATGTAATTGAATCGTACGGTGCTTGGGGTTTGAAAAAATTTATGGGTCGCGAATATGAAGGAATCATCCGTAAAACCTTTGTAATCGATGAAAATGGAGTGATTGAACGCCTGTTTGAAAAAGTGAAAACCAAAGCACATGCCGAACAAATATTGGAGTCGTATGCATCGTGAATAAAATATTCATAAAACGACTCCGAAATGAATTGTCAGTGGCCCCGACAAGGTTTATATTTGGCTTAAATGATTGAATTGAATACGTGATTATGGACGAGAAAGAGAAAGCAGCTAAAATGAAGGCCCTCCAGTTGACAATGGACAAGCTGGATAAGACTTATGGAAAAGGAGCGGTCATGAAAATGGGTGATTCGGCTGTTGTAAATGTAGAGAGCATTCCCTCGGGAAGTTTGAGTTTAGATGTAGCCTTGGGGATCGGCGGATATCCTAGAGGGCGTGTCGTAGAGATATACGGTCCTGAATCGTCGGGAAAAACAACGCTTACCCTGCATGCCATAGCGCAGGCGCAAAAGCAAGGCGGAATTGCAGCATTCATTGACGCGGAACACGCATTCGATCGCTTCTACGCTGAAAAACTAGGAGTAGACATTGAAAACTTATACGTCGCTCAGCCAGACAATGGCGAGCAGGCTCTGGAAATCGCAGATAATTTGATTCGTTCCGGTGCTATTGATATTCTCGTTATTGATTCTGTTGCTGCCTTAACTCCGAAAAGTGAAATAGAAGGGGAAATGGGCGACTCGAAAATGGGTCTTCAAGCACGGCTCATGTCTCAAGCACTAAGGAAACTTACTGGAACGATCAGTAAAACAGGCTGCTGTTGTATTTTCATTAACCAGCTGCGTGAGAAAATTGGGGTCATGTTCGGTAATCCCGAAACCACCACAGGAGGAAATGCATTGAAGTTTTATTCCAGTATCCGTTTAGATATTCGCCGCATCGGGCAAATTAAAGATACGGATAGTGTAACGGGAAATCGCGCTCGTGTTAAAGTGGTTAAGAATAAAGTAGCGCCTCCGTTTAAGCAGGCCGAATTTGATATTATGTACGGTCAGGGAATTTCGAAAGTAGGTGAAATTGTTGACCTTGGAGTTGAACATAATGTGCTTCAAAAGAGCGGTTCTTGGTACAGTTATGGCGAAACGAAATTAGGACAAGGTCGCGACGCAGTGAAGAACCTATTGATTGACAACCCGGAGCTTGCCGAAGAAATGGAAGGCAAAATTCGCGAATTCTTGAAACCGGCCTAATGGCGAATAGACTTATTCTTTTTTGTTTCGGTATAGTCTTTACTGCTGCTTGTTCTTCGGATCCGAAGGAAAAAGAGCAAGTGTTGTTTGAAACGCCGCTAGATAGTATCAACGCCATAATTCAAAATGAGCCAAATAATGCGGTGGCCTTTGCTGCGCGCGCATTAATTCAATTAGAGGCTCGTAACCTTGCGGAGGCTCAATCGGATGTGAAAAAGGCAATGGAACTCGATTCTATTAATCCGATTGTTTTGGAGAATTACGGTGATATTTATCTGATGCTCAATCAGACTCGAATCTCAAGAGACAGCTGGAAGACCTGTGCAGAGTTGAACCGAAATAATATCTCTTGCCGCTTTAAGCTGGCCAAGCTTTTATTTTTTGTGCGCAATTATGAAGAATCGCTGGACTATTTGAATGAAATATTGATGGTTGAAGGAGCGAACGATCGCGCCCTTTTCCTAAAAGCCAGCATATATAAAGAGCTTGGTGATACTTCGAGCGCAATACAGTTTTACCAGACGGCTATTGACGCAAATCCTGAGAATTTCGACGCCTATGAGCAATTAGGAGTTCTTTATGCTCAGCGTGAAGACTCCCTAGCGATCGCTTTTTATAATCGAGCTATTCAATTGCGCCCGAATGAACCGGGAGTATATTATAATCTTGGAATTTACTACCAATCACAAGAGCAGTGGAATAGAGCGTTAGAAGCGTATTCATCTGCAGTTCAAATTGACCCAAATCACTTCAATAGTCATTACAATATGGGATACATCCATATTTTAATCAGTGCTTGGGGTCAAGGCGCAGTGCATTTTACCGACGCCATTAGAGCTAAAGATGACTACTATCAGGCCTATTACGGAAGGGCCTATTGCTTTGAGATGTTAGGGGATGTTACTCGAGCAAAAAAGGATTACGAGCAGGCTCTTAATATCAAACTCGATTACAAGCCCGCAGAAGAAGGCTTGGGCCGAATTGCCAAACTTTTGCAATACGGGAATTAAGGAACTGCTTCCAACCAAAGCCAATCTTTATTCGGATCTAACTGTACGCGCCTAACGGCACGATCGAAAACCCATTGCTGTGATGTAGTCTTCTCATTGAGTTCAACGTACAGTTCTTCAAAAGAACCATCTTCGAACTCAAGTAATACCGGCAACTTCATTGGCATTATTACCTCTTGTTCTTGTTGAATATCAAGTGTTACTATTCCCTGATCGGGTTGTAATTGATAGGCCCAATTTAATTCAGGGATGGTCGGTTTCGTAAGCCAAGGCTCATATCTACTGCTCAAAGGTTCGTGCGAAAACTCATCGAGTAGGTTCATAAAATCATCCGTGCTGGCCACACCGTACTTAAAGCGCTCAAAATAAGCGGCTAGTAATTTATGGAACCGATCTAAGCCAATATCCGTTCGGATCATATGTAAAATACGCCCTCCTTTTTGATAGCTATAGGCGTTCAATCGACTCATGAGATCCGTAGTTTCAAAATCGACAATTACGGCATTCGGATTCGCTTGGGCTCTCCTTAAAATGGCCTGCTCATCATTCCTTAAACGACTATAAAAAAGAGAGTCGCCGTATTTGTGCTGCATAAAAAGATGTTCTCCGTAGGTGGCGAAGCCTTCGCTTAGCCATAGATGAGGCCAGTCACTTTCTGTAACGCAATTTCCGAACCACTGATGCGCCATTTCGTGGGCGACTAAATCTTCGCTATTTAAGCCATCGCTAATTGCGCGTTCGTCGTAGAAAATGCAACCCGCATTCTCCATGCCCCCAAAAAGGGTAGTTGATTGAACGTGGTTTAATTGCTTAAAAGGATATTCTCCCCATATAGATTCAAAATAGCTCATTATTTCGTTGGCGGAAGAAACTTCCTCAAAAACGCTGACCGAATCATCCGGATAGGAATAAGCAAATTGCCTTACCTGTTTTGAAGGTATTTCGGTGATTGTAAATGGCGCCACGCCAAAAACGCTCACTTTTAATGGCAGAACGGAGGAGGTGTCACTGTGGATAACTCGATAACCCGGCGGTGCTGTAATATTCCATTTAAAAAGCGCTTTGTCCGATAAATGGTCGTTACCCACAAGATATTGGTGCGCTCGATTTGGCCAATGATCGCCAAAAAAGGTACGTTCGTTGTTTTTATTTTTCCGAATGATTAACCCGTTTGCAGGAATGCCCGAATAACGAACGCGAAGCTCGATGGTGTCTTCCGGAACAAGAATTGATTCAATAATTAGCTCTTCATCTTTATGTGTGAATGGTGCAGTTGAACCACCCATTTTCAATTCATTCACCTTCATTCCCAATCCGTTTTCACCTCGATGAGCTAGGTCGAAACGGATTTCGTTACAGGCGTTTCGCACAGTAAAGTACACGCGGGCATCAACTTCAATAACATCTGTTTCATCAGAAAGCACAATGCTGTAGTGATACATTGTCACATCTAAATTGGGATGCGCCTTTTGAGCGTAAAGCCCTATCGGGCCGAGAAGGCCCACAAGAATAATGAGTAAACGAATCATAGACGTGTCGTCAAGTTTTCGACCAGTTTAAATCCAGCTAAAAACTCCTTTGAAACAACACGGATAAGCGTGTACAGTGGAATGGCCAATATCATTCCTGGAATGCCAGCTAAAGTACCCGCAACGGAAATGACGAGAAAGATCTCGAGAGGATGGGCAAGTACACTATTGCTGAAAATGACCGGTTGAAAAATGATATTATCGCAGAATTGAACAACGAGGAAGGTGCCCATTACTTGTGAGGCTAAAATCAATGAGCTCGCTTGAAAACCCAATTCAACGTTTAGTAAGAGGCTTATCGCAAGAGCAAAACCCCCGCCAATAATAGGGCCGATGTATGGGATTAAATTGAAAATCGCGGCGAAGAAAGCGATCGTGAGCGCATATTTCACTCCAAATACCGAAAGTCCGATGGTAAGGAGTAAAGTGATCAAACTAATTTGAATAACGAGTCCTATAAAATATCTGGAGAGGAGGCGCTGGCTGTTTGAAAGCACACGCTTCATTTGCTCCATATTTTTTTCGGGAGTTAATGAATAGACCATACTGGTCAAAATGTAACTGTCTTTCAGGAGGAAAAAAGTGATGAAAAGGATCGAAAAAAGAGCCACTAGCAGTCCCGAAAAAGTGCCTATGATGCCGTCCATGACCGCGGAAACATCGGTTACTTGAAGGAGTGTGCTCAGGGGCGCTTCCAGGTTTGCCTTATCTCGTAAGCTCTCTGAATTTAGATTGTAACGCTCGACTAATGCGATTAAGTCGTTCCGGGCCGGTTCTAGACCTTCCCACAAGCTTTGCAGCTCTATATTTGAAATAATATGAACGCCTTGGGCAATCAACGGGGTGAGTAGGCTAAATAATCCTACAATCAGAAAGATAAAGGTACCTAGAACCAATAAAGCCCGCATCCAACTTGGTAGTGAACGATCTTTAATTCTCACCTTTTCAAGCAGATCCATTAAAGGGCGACCAATCAAGGCAAGAACTGCGCTTATGATGAAATACACCACGAGCATACGTACGTACCATAAAAGGACTAAGAAGAGAAGGAAGCTTATGGCGCCAATGATTCGGCGAGTACGATTATTCATATTAAGGCATTTCTTCGCCTAAAAAGACGAATTGAATCATATTCGCACCCATCTGAAGTGCTTGCTTGCGAATTTGAGGACTGTCTCCGTGGACTTCAGGGTCTTCCCACCCGTCACCAAGATCACTTTCGAAAGAATAGAATAAAACCAATCTTCCCTCGTAAATAAGTCCAAGTCCTTCAGAGGGCTTCATATCGTGTTCATGTACTTTGGGCAAACCGTTGTTGAAATCGTATTTGGCGTGATATATTGGATGAGAAAAGGGAAGTTCGACCAAATCTAATTCTGGAAAAACTTTCTTTAGCTCGGGGCGGACGTAGGCATCCATACCGTAATTGTCGTCAATATGCAGAAACCCACCCGCAATGAGGTATTCGCGCAAGTTTTCCGCTTCTTGAGGGTCAAAAACGACGTTGCCGTGTCCGGTCATGTGTACGAAAGGATAGTTGAATAGCTCGGGACTAACGACTTCAACGATATCGTACTCTTGGGCGATCTGTGTTCCTAGGTTTTCATTGCAAAACGATATGAGGTTAACCAGACTGGATGGGTTGGAGTACCAGTCACCTCCACCTCTGTATTTAAGAACGGCTAACCGGTACGATTGCCCTACAGATCCTATGGAAATCATTAACGAGACCAATAAAAAAAGAATACGTTGTTTCATAAAGCAAACTTATGGAAGTTTAACGCAAGTTCATGGCTTTCAGTGCTACCGCTGCACAAGAAATAAGTCCGGCCGTTTCTGTTCTCAACCGCATATCTCCCAGGGAAAGAGGAGTCCATCCGGCCGTGAGGCCGTTTTCAATTTCGCGCGTACTAAAATCTCCTTCCGGACCAATGGCAATAACTAGTTCATCGCTTTCGATATCAGTTAAGGCAATTTTCTCTCCATCTGAACAGTGGGCTAGGTATTTATTTCGTTCGTTGGCCTTCGGCCAAAAGTCATTTGCTTTCGTAACCTCATTGAGAATCGGAAGATGGGCTCGCTGTGATTGCTTCATGGCAGAAACCATAATCTTGATCCAACGCTCAACGTTTACTTTGAAGCGCTCCGAATGATCCCCAATTAAAGGAGTAATTTCTTCCACACCGAGTTCAACGGCCTTTTCTAAAAGCCATTCCGTTCGATCCCGATTTTTAGTTGGGGAAAAAGCCAAGTGTAGGTAGAGGTTTCTTTGTGAAACGGTTTCTCGATGTTCGATTTCTACTTCAACACCTTTCGGATTTGCTGCGCTGATACGGCCTGTATATCGATGGCCCTTTCCATCGACTATTTCAAGCGATTGGCCTTCCGACATGCGGAGTACACGGACAATGTGTTTACTTTCTTCCGGATTAATTTTAGTGCTTTCGGAATGAAAACTGGGATCGTAAAACTGAGCCATTCTAATGACGCGTTAAGAATTTACCAATCAAGAAGGCAACTAATATGGTCATGTAAATTTGACCCGCAATGGCCAGCGTATAGGCTAAAAATTGCGCGATAGGAGCTTCTGGAGTAACGTCTCCATATCCAAGAGTTGACAAGGTCACGAAGCTATAGAAGAAAAAATCGTGCAAATTTGGTTCTGTTGTGTAACTGAAAGAAATAGCATTTGGATTCCAAACTTCAACGAGTACAAACAGCAACCCTGCTGCAATACCGATCATTAAATAGGCGCTAACTGCACCGAGAATCACGTGGAGGTTAACCCGATTGGTATTTACGATTTGTACAATGATACGCAGGGTGAGCGATGAGAAAAAGAAAATCACAATTATTGCCGCTATAATTCTGCCTTCAAAAGGTAAATCTGTCAGCGCCACCAACTGGGCCATAATGGCGAAAAGACCCAAAAATACCCAACGCCTGTTCTTTCTATTTTCAGGATCGAGCGTATACATGGCGGCCATTAGAATAATGAGCACGATGAATGTAAACACCCAATTTTGAGCTTTTGTATGATCGGCAATTGCAATACCGAAGAGACCCAAAAGGGTCGAGCTCAATAGTACTAAATAGGGTTCTTTTAAAACCGCTAGAAATCTTCTTTTAAAAGAGGTCATTTTTTAGGCGCTAATTCCGGTATTTGACCAGAAATGTGAGGAATAGGACTCTGATTTAATTTTGTAAAAAGATCATTCAATTCTTTTTGGATGGATTTCAATTCATCCAGAACTTTTGGCAGTTCACTTCGAACGTACGCCGCATTATCTTTTTGTTGTTCCGTTGGCTCCGTGCGCACTCCCCAGGCATAGTAAGTTGAGGTTCCCAATCGATTTGACAAGCTCGGTGTCGTTGCAAAGTCGCGACTTGATAGGGTTCTGTCTCCATTAAGCTTTACGGATACATCGTATAAGCGCATCCGCAGCTTTTCGAGCTGATTTGCTTGATCCGTATCGAAATTGGCACTTTGTTGCACCAAGGCGCGAATGGATGCCCATTGTTTCTCGATGTCATTTCGGGCCATTCGCGCTCCAGAAGCCACGCGATTTAACTCCCTTAATTCATAGTAGAAGTCCTCGAGTTCCTTTCGATCCGCAGCCGGGATGCTCAGATTGTTTAACGGAACGCACTTTAAGGGTGTTGGCTCGGAAAGCGCTTGCACACCGGTAGAATCTACCTGGTGTAAAGAAACGTAATAGGTTCCTGGTCCCGCCGGAAAACTGCCACCAGATTCGTAGAACGTTTCGAGCGGATCGTTGTCAATAGGCGAAACAGAGGCAAATTCAAAATCCCAAGTAATTGATTGAAGGCCTTTTCTCGCGGGCGCTTTCAATCGGCGAATTAAATTGCCACGTTCATCTTTAATGTCGAAAAATAAATAGGGAGCTTCTTCTGTATCTTCTGCACGAAGGGCATCGTAACTCGGATAGGGTGTGTCGTTTCCATCCTTCGCGAGTGCTGCTTCTGCTTTTTTCCGCGCACCCTTTCGGGTGGATAAGCTCTCTTTTACATAATAATTAATGGTAGCACCAAAAGTTGGATTGTCGGCCGCCCACCACGTTTCGCCTTTAAATCCATTTTTCCCATAAATATTGGGTGAGGCCTCACGATACATAAGCGCGTCAGCGGGTTTGAAAATATGTGCTGCATTCTGCATTAAATCCTCGCTTAATTCGCGCATGGGGGCGTAGTTATCCAGGACATAAAACCCTCTTCCGAAACTCGCAAGTACTAAGTCGTTATGCTCGGGTTGAATTTCCATATCACGAACGGCAATTGTTGGAAGCCCGCTTTTTAGTTGCACCCAGTTTTGTCCTCCATCGATACTAACAAACGCGCCGAATTCTGTTCCGGCGAATAGAAGATTTGGATTTTCATGATCTTCGGCAATACAGTACAGGGATCCACGCTCTGGAAGATTATTCGCAATAGAAGTCCAGCTGGCCCCGCGGTCGGTACTCTTGAGAAGGTATGGTTTGAAATCGCCGTTTTTGTGGTTATTGAATACGGCATATACGGTATTCGTATCGTGTTGTGAAGCCAACAAATAATTGACGTAGGTACGATCTGGAATTCCGGGAAAACTGGAATACGTTTTCCAAGATAAACCATCATTTCCCGTAACATGTACCAATCCGTCATCTGATCCCGCGTATAGGAGTCCGCCCATTAAAGGACTCTCATGCAATGCGACGAGGGCTCCATAAATACTGGTCGATTTGTTTTTCATGACCGCATCTACACTCCATACACGATCCATTACTGGAAAAGTATTGCGGTCAAATCCGGCCGTTAGGTCGCCCGAAATAGCTTGCCACGATTGGCCGCGATCGTCACTTTTATAAAGCTTGTTCCCCCCAAAATACAAACGAGTATGGTTATGCGGACTGATGATCAAAGGAGCATCCCAATTATATACCAATGCATCTTCACCCGGCTTGGGCATGGGCTTAATATCTGTGCGCTCACCCGATTTGCGATCATAGCGCACTAGGTATCCGTATTGACTTTGAGCATAAATAATGTTTGGATCAGTAGGATCTACCTGCGTTTCGAACCCGTCGCCCCCTTTCGTTAAGAACCATTTTTCATTTGGGATTCCCGAATTATCAATAGTGCGTGAAGGCCCGCCCATACTAAAGTTGTCTTGGGTTCCGCCATAGACGTTATAAAACGGTTTTGCACGGTCGAGGCTCACCTTGTAAAATTGAATAATGGGTAAATTGGGGTGGTACTTCCATGTTTTTGCTTGATCGAAAGTTTCATATATACCGCCATCGCACCCTGCGAGCATGTAATTATCATCCTTTGGGTCAATCCAAAGGCAGTGGTTATCGACGTGCTTGTTTCGTTCGCCCGTTGCTTCGAAATTCTTCCCTCCGTCACGTGTTACATAGCCGTAGGTGTTCATCACAAAAACCGTTTCTGGATCGGTAGGGTGAGCCACTAGCTCTTGATAGTAGTTTCCGCTGGTGCTGAGATCATTTACTTTACTCCAGCTTTCGCCGCGATCGGTACTTTTAAAGAACCCGCCGTTGTCGTAGGCCGCTTCGATAATGGCGTACAAAATATCGGGATTCGTTGGAGCTACGGCCAATCCAATTCGACCAACATCACC
>CBFIAJ010000001.1:187796-202773 GCA_965660515.1 Flavobacteriales bacterium
TAGGCCGCTTCGATAATGGCGTACAAAATATCGGGATTCGTTGGAGCTACGGCCAATCCAATTCGACCAACATCACCAGAGGGGAGTCCAGAGGTTAATTTCGTCCAATTGGCTCCGCCATCAGTAGATTTGTAAATAGCCGATTCAGGCCCACCCGAGATATAAGTAAATACATGACGACGGCGTTGGTGTGCGGTAGCATATAAAACATCTGGATTGCGCGGATCGAGATGAACTTCATTAAAGCCTGTATTTTCAGATACTTCGAGCACCTTGTTCCAGGTGATTCCGCCATCGACGGTTTTATAAACCCCTCGATCGCCACCGGCGCTCCATAAAGGACCATAAGCTGCAACGTATACTACATTGCTGTTTCTTGGATCGACGGCAATCATGCCAATATGTTCGGACTCTTTGAGTCCCATGTTTTTCCAACTCTTACCTCCATCTTTACTGAGGTAGACACCGTCGCCATAAGCCACTGATCGCTGATTGTTATTTTCACCGGTTCCCACCCAGAGTACGTGTTCGTTGTTTGGGTCCATGGTAATGCATCCGATGGAGTAAGAGCCTTGTCCGTCAAAAATAGGGGAGTAAGTGGTTCCTGCATTGGTCGTTTTCCACACACCTCCACTTGCTACTGCAACGTAATATTCTGCCCGGTTTTTCGGGTTTACTGCAAAGTCGGCTATTCGGCCCGAGGTAAGGGCCGGACCTAAATTTCTAAAGGAAAAAGTACTTAGATCGCTCGATTTGAGCCAGTAAGTAGATTCTTTCTGGCCGAAACTAGTGATACCGATAAACAAGAGAGAAAGGAGTATGAATTTTTTCATGTAGTGATTTTTCAGGAGCCCTAATTTAAGAGAAATATATAGGATGTTGTGTATTCAAGGGTGGAATGCAAGAACATCAAAAGAGCCCTTCCGATATTCTTCGAAAGGGCTTTGGAGCTTATCGCTCAAAAGAGTAGTCGTTTTATTGAGTATTTCGCTCCCCACTTTGCTGAAAGTCTCAGACTAATACGACTAAGAAACCTTCCTTAGTGGGTTTAAAAGTCAATATCAAGATCTAACCGCTGTCTTAAATCGAGCAGTGCTGGATTCTTTTCGGCCATGTGTTTGAATTTCTCTTGAGGGGTGTAGAGCTGTTTTACTTCTTCCATTTCAAGTACGAGGGTTTCGAGTTGAAATTGAAAATTATTTAAGCGCGTTCGTAAAAACTCCATGAGCTCGGGTTTTTCTCGTTCGAGCTCGTTTTTCTGAATGTTGTTCTCTACTTCAAATGTAGCTTTGAACTGAGCTCCTAAAACGGGTCTTCGTTTGTTCAAGGTGTTCATCATGCTCCATTTCTGTTCCGATTTTAGCTTGTCGCAATAGAGATCCCAGTAATGGAATAGCTGTTCGGTAGAAAATGGATCCGCCGGACCTTTAGGCCCGGATTCTTCAATTACGGGCTTTTCCTCTTCCTTTTTTTCCTGTTCCGCCATCATGTCGGAGATCGAAAGGGTGGTCCTTCTCCCTAATTTCGTTCGTGCCGGTGATTTAGGAGCTGCTGTAGTATCTGGTTCTGGTGGTTTCTCAGCGGACGCTGATTTTGCGTTTTCGTTAGAAGGAAGCGATTCTGGTTTTGCAGTATTCGGCACTTCTGTTGAAACGGGAGTGGTTTGAGGATTGGGTTTCGTTTCCTCAGGAGTTTTGGCTTCCCTTTCAATTGTATTCGCTGAAGGCGATTCTATAGGTGGGTTTGTAGTTGGAGCCTGTACTTGAGCTGGTTTAGAAAGAGTAGGAGAAGAAGGTTCCGAATGAGTTGCGCCTCCCGAATAGTTCTCTTTCGCTTCATCCGGCCGAAGAATTTCCGGTTTTTCAGCTACTTTTTTTTTTAGTTCCGAAGTAAGGGAACACAGCTGCATCAACGTGACTTCTACGAGTAAGCGTTGATTGCCGCTGTTTTTATATTGAATATCGGCGGTATTTACTTGTTCTAAGGCAGGCACTAAGAATCCGAGAGAGCATTTCGCTGACTGGTCGCGGTATCGATCTTTAATTTTGTCTCCTACTTCGAGCAGTTTCAGCGTGCTGGGATCGCGGCAAACGAGTAAGTTCCTCAGGTGTTCTGCCAGGCCGTTCAGAAATAAGTGGCCGTCAAAACCTTTTTTCAAAACGATGTCAAAAAGGAGAAGGCTCGATGAAATATCTTGGTTTAATAGGTGATCTACAGCTTTAAAAAAGTAATCGTAATCGAGCATGTTGAGTTGCTCAATGACATCGGCATAGGTTAAAGTGTTTCCGGTGAAACTCACCATACGGTCGAAGATAGACAGGGCGTCGCGCATCGCTCCATCTGCTTTTTGAGCTATGATATGAAGAGCGTCAGGTTCTGCGGTAACTCCTTCTTTTCCGGCTACGTATTCAAGGTGTCCTACGATATCCTCGATACTAATTCGATTGAAGTCGAAAATTTGAACGCGCGATAGAATCGTCGGAATAATTTTGTGCTTTTCGGTGGTCGCCAAGATGAAGAGTGCGTGAGCTGGCGGTTCTTCCAGCGTTTTCAGAAATGCGTTGAAGGCATTTGTACTCAGCATGTGGACCTCATCGATGATATAGATTTTATATCGGCCCGTTTGAGGGGCAAATCGAACCTGATCGGTAAGATTTCGAATGTCGTCCACCGAATTGTTGGAGGCCGCATCGAGTTCAAAAATATTGAACGAGAAATCGTCTTCTCCGCCCGAAAGGGCGACCGAAGCATCGTCTAAATTGACTGCTTTCGCCAAAATTCGGGCGCAAGTTGTTTTACCCACACCGCGCGGCCCGCAAAAAAGGAGCGCCTGTGCGAGGTGATTATTCTTAATTGCGTTCTGCAGTGTATTCGTGATAGACTGCTGTCCTACAACGCTTTCGAAGTTTTGAGGTCTGTATTTTCGTGCCGAAACGATGAATTGCTCCATGAAGCAAATATAAAAGGCCTGCTGTTTTTGGGCCTCAATCGGCCCGATGAGTTATGAACAGAATATAAAACGCAGTGCCCGTTGTGGCTTAAGGGTGAATTAATTATCTTTGCCGTCCGTTTTTACGGACTAGTTAATTAATTGATTATCAACTAAACGATTCTGAGATGTCAAATCAGTATGAAACCGTTTTCATCTTACATCCCGTTTTATCTGAGGACCAGATAAAGGAGACGGTAAAAAAATTCCAGGATCTTCTCAAAGCCGGTGGCGCTGAGATGGTTTCCAAGGAAGACTGGGGGCTCAAGAAATTGGCCTATCCCATTCAAAAGAAAAAAAGTGGATTTTACCATTTGCTCGAGTTCAAAGCTCCGGGTGAATTAATCGAAGGTTTTGAAACCGAAATGCGCCGTGACGAGCGTATCATGCGTTTCTTGACTGTTCGTATGGATAAATTCCACGTAGCTTACGCCGAAAGTCGTCGTAAGAGGTTGTCGAACAAAAAACAGGAGGCATAATCATGGCAGATGGAATTATGAAAGAAGCCCAATCGAAGGGCGGAGGTCAGGGAGACATTCGTTATTTGACGCCCCTGAGTATCGAAACTGGAAGCAAGCAGAAATACTGCCGCTTCAAAAAAGCAGGTATTCGATTTATCGATTACAAGGATCCAGATTTCTTATTGAAATTGGTAAACGAGCAAGGGAAAATTCTTCCTCGTCGTTTGACTGGAACATCACTGAAGTATCAACGCAAAGTTGCTACTGCGATCAAGCGTGCGCGTCACTTGGCGCTTATGCCGTACGTAGCAGATATGCTTAAATAATTGCCGACATGGATATTATCTTAAAACAAGACGTTGAGAACCTAGGGTTCAAAGACGATATCGTTTCGGTAAAGCCAGGTTATGGCCGTAATTACCTGCTTCCACAAGGAAAAGGTGTTCAGGCAACTCCTTCAGCTGTTAAAATGCTTGAAGAGACTTTGCGCCAACGCGCTCATAAAGAGGCAAAACTTATCGAAGATGCTAACAAGACGGCCGAGCAATTGCGTTCTGCTGAGTTAGTACTCAAAGGAAAAGTGGCCAAGGGAAGTAACAAGCTTTTCGGATCCATTACTACATCAAACATCTCAGAGGCTTTAGAAGCTATGGGTCATAGTTTAGATCGCAAGTACATTCAAATTACTGGTGGTTCAGTAAAGTCATTAGGACGTTACAATGCAACCATTCGCTTACACCGTACGGTGAATGTGGAAGTTTCATTTGAAGTAGTTGCTGAATAAGCATTGAGCATTATATTTTTTGAAAACCCCGCCTTGAGCGGGGTTTTTTTATGTCTATAAGTTCAATCTATTAATGATTTATAGATTAATCATAAGGTTTCAAGGTGTTTTCCTATTTTGAACCCTCACAAGAATCAATTAGTGGAAAATGAGTTATCAGATACAAACTTACGACGAGTATCAGGAACAGTACAAAAAGAGTGTTGATGATCCATCAGCCTTCTGGGATAGTATAGCTGACCATTTTCAGTGGCAGAAAAAATGGGAGAAAACCTTCGAATCCGATTTTTCGAAACCCGACGTGAAATGGTTTACAAATGCCAAATTGAATATCACGGAGAATTGCCTCGACCGACATTTAAAGGATAGAGGAAATAAACTGGCCATTATTTGGGAGCCCAATGATCCGAAAGAGCGCTTCATTCGCTGGACGTATAAAGAATTGTACGAACGCGTTTGTCAATTCGCCAATGTGCTTAAAAAACACGGGGTTAAAAAAGGAGATCGCGTGGCCGTGTATATGCCAATGGTTCCTGATTTAGCCGTAGCTACCTTAGCTTGTGCCCGAATTGGGGCCGTCCATTCCGTCGTATTTGCGGGTTTTTCTGCTACCAGTTTAGCCGATCGCATCAATGATTCAGAGTGTTCAATGGTTTTGACTTCGGACGGACTCTACCGCGGAGCGAAGGAGATTCCCGTAAAGGCGGTAGTAGATGAAGCACTTGAAAATTGCCCGAGTGTACAAACGGTTGTAGTAGTAGAACGTACCCAATGGTCTGTAAATATGAAAGCGGGGCGCGATTTTTGGCTTCATGAAGAAATGGAAGGTATCTCCAAGGAATGTCCGGCAGAGCCTATGGATTCTGAAGATATGCTCTTTATCCTTTATACTTCTGGATCTACCGGAAAACCCAAGGGAGTAGTGCATACCTGTGGCGGTTATATGGTCTATGCAGGCTATAGTTTTGCCAATGTATTTCAATATCAAGAATCGGATATTTATTGGTGTACTGCCGATGTTGGTTGGATTACGGGTCATACCTACATTGTATATGGGCCTTTGTTAAATGGGGCTACCACCCTAATGTTCGAGGGGGTTCCCACGTATCCATCGCCTGGACGTTTTTGGCAAGTATGTGATAAGCACTCAGTAAATCAATTTTATACCGCGCCAACCGCCATTAGAGCTTTAATGGCGCACGGTGAGGATCATGTACTCTCGTACGGACTTTATTCGCTTCGGGTACTCGGAAGCGTTGGTGAACCTATTAATGAAGAGGCATGGGAATGGTACTATATTCACGTGGGAAAGGAACGCTGCCCAATAGTCGATACTTGGTGGCAAACGGAGACAGGCGGAATAATGATTTCAGGATTAGGTGATTTATCGCCCATGAATCCTTCGCACGCTGGATATCCTCTCCCGGGCGTTCAACCGGTATTACTGGATGCAAAAGGAAATGAAATAAAAGAGAATGAAGTCGAAGGGTACTTATGTATTAAACATCCTTGGCCATCAATGCTTCGCACGACGTACGGCGATCATGAAAGATGTCGCGCAACCTATTTCTCACATTACAATGGTTACTACTTTACAGGAGATGGAGCAAAAAGAGATAAAAAAGGGATGTATCGAATTATTGGAAGAGTTGATGACGTTATAAATGTGTCAGGGCATAGATTCGGGACTGCAGAAATTGAAAATGCAATAAACGCTAACAGCAGAGTTGCAGAAAGTGCGGTCGTAGGTTTTCCTCATCCAATTAAAGGGCAAAGCATATATGCGTATGTCATTCCTAAATCAACAATCGAAAATGAAGATGTTTTAAGGGCGGAAATTATCGAAACGGTGGTCGCCGAAATAGGGAGAATTGCCAAGCCTGAGAAGATTCAGTTTGTTCCTGGGTTACCTAAAACTCGCTCAGGTAAAATTATGCGACGAATATTAAGGAAGGTTGCTGAAGGAGATACAAGTAACTTAGGAGATATTTCAACGTTATTAGATCCAGATGTCGTTGAAGTAATTAAAGAAAACGCCCTTTAGTAGTCTGAATAAAAACTAATATGAATATTCAAATGACAGGAAATCTAGGAATGCTGCTTTTGGCACTTGGAGTTTTAGGAATTAGCTCAAACTCTTTAAACGCCCAAGCGCTTTACTCTTCACAAGAATCTTTAAACCGGGTATGGAGCAACCCTGCGGAGACTGCCTTTACTACAGAGGGTGGACTTCGAATTAACTCAAGGCTTCAGCGAATTTCAGGCGTTTCAGGCGTTCCTTATCAAACGTATTGGGTCACAAATGAAAATAGGATAAACGATTGGTTCTCCACGGGCGTATCTTTTTACTATGATCTGGATGGCGCCGCTCTAAATCGTTTTCAGTTTGGCGTGCCTTTAGCGGCACGATTTGGAGAAGAAGTCCAATGGTCGGTCGGAGTCACGCCCTACGCTCATTTAAGTTATTTTGGTTCGAGTTCTGGAAACCCTGTCGAAACTCCAGGTGGTTTTCCAGCTCAAAACGAATGGATTTGGAATGCGGGTGCACACCTTGGCGGAGCATTAAAATGGAATGGCCTTCACGTGGGAACGGCCTTTTTTAACGGGGTTCACACCACAAATGACTTTACCGAGTACGAAGTTGCTCGAGTGTACGGAAGTTATCGTTTCCCTCTTCAAGAAGGTTTAGAATTAGAACCTGTGGCGACTTTGCGATTCAATGAACAAGCCGATGTCACTGACATAGGTGGGCATTTGTGGTTGCAAAATGCAATCCTAATAGGTGCTCACTATAGAAATGCCAGCAATGATTACGGAAATTGGCTCGTATTGCAGTTAGGCTACTCGGTTATTAACCAATTTGAATTCTATACCTCTTTCGATTTCGATATCGGAACTACCCAAATTCCGGGTTTTACCGCGGAAATTGGGCTCCAGTATAGCTTCAACGATTAGTCGATCCAGTCAGCTACGAATAGGTTAGTCGCTCGCGTTCCTCCATTCACACGGTTACTTGCAAATACAAGTTTGGTTCCATCAAACGAGAACATGGCGAAAGCATCAAATTGACTGTCGTAAGTGATTTGCTCTAAACCGGTTCCATCAACGTTAATCATAAATAAGTTGAACGGAAATCCACGCTTACTCGCATGATTGGAGCTGAAGATGATTTTTTCTCCACTTGGGTGAAAGAAAGGTGCCCAGTTTGCATTTCCAAGATCGGTAACTTGCTTTAAATCAGATCCGTCCGCGTTACAGACGTAAATCTCCATATTGGTTGGCTCCACCATTCCCTTTTCCAATAGTCCCGTGTATTTTGCAATTTCTTCGTCTGTTTTAGGACGTGAAGAGCGGAATACAATTTGACTTCCGTCTGGAGAGAAAAACGCACCGCCGTCATAACCCAATTCATCGGTAATTTGTACGATATCTGTTCCGTCAATATTCATTGTATACAACTCAAGATCGCCAGAGCGCGTAGAAGTAAATACAATTCGGTCTCCGTTTGGACTTACGGTCGGTTCAGCATCATATCCCGGTCCGCTCACTAAGGTGTCTAATACATTTCCTTCAAGGTCTGCTACGAAAATGTCAAAGGTCTCATATATAGGCCATACATAGGCTCCACTTTCGCCGCGAACGGGTTCTTCTGGGCAAGCATCCCCGCCCATATGAGTTGAGCTGTAAATGATCGTTGTATCCCCCGGGAGGAAGTACGAACATGTCGTGCGACCTAATCCGGTACTTAATAAAGGAGGGGCAACGTCTGCTTGCGTTCCTTCGGCTAAGTCCATGTAATAAATCTGGTCACAATCAGCCCCCCATGCTTTAGAATTCGATTGAAAAACCAATTTCTGGTCGTCAAAACTAAAATATCCTTCAGCGTTGTCGGCGCCAAAAGTGAGTTGACGAATATTTCCTAAATGCTTTTCTTGTGGATAGTGTAGCATGGTTTCGTAAGTACCTCCGGTCATTTTTTCCGAGGTCACCGTAGAATCTATTTCAGTCGTGTTTTCTTCCGAAGGAGCACTATTCTGACAAGAAATAAAGGTAATAGCTACTAGGGCGGAAAGCATCCATTTTCCGGCGGTAGCGAATGGGGTGTTAAAAGTCATCTTATGAAATTAAGAGTTTTGAGTATTTGCTATTGCAGCATTAGCACGTTTGAAGGCAGTTTTGTTCTTGTAGTTAAACCATTTTTTTCCAAATAATTTTCGCAGGAAATCGTCAATATGAGTTGCAATACCCACTTTCCATAATCCCAACATACGCGTCGACCATTTAGGGCTAAGCGATCGAAGGCTCATTGCGAATCCTCCTTCGAGGTATTCGATATGATGCCACCATCCGCTTGGAATAAAGAGGGTATCGCCCATCTCGAGCACCGTGCTTTCGCCTTTCACGTAGTTTAAGGCAGGAAATTTTTCATAATCTGGATGATCGACGTCTACTTGACTATGAACGCCGAAAGGAAAACGATAAAGAAGGTCGCTCATTTTTGGAGAAAAGAGCACTACCCTTTTTTCACCGTGAAATTGGGTCAAGAACACATTGGACATGTCCATGTCTTGATGAATTCGCACGATGGAGTTTTTTCCACCGAAAAAGGTGAAAGGCAGTTTTTTGATCCAGTTCTTATTAATGGAAGGAAATTTAAAATCTTCTCTTAGACTTGGATTGTGTTTGAAAATATTAAAAAGGAAGATTCGCTTATTCGTTGGCTCCTTTTCAATTAAATCGAGGTAATCCGCAAAGCGCATATGCATGTCCGGCGCCTTGTACGAGCGATCTACTTTTTCGGGAATATCATCGAAAATACCCACTTGCAAATCGCCCATTTCCTTCCGGAAAAAATCCATGGTCCACTTCGAGTAAGCGACTTCATTTTTCAGTAACCCGCGAATGACCACAGGTTTATTTGGCAATAAGTAGTTTTTACGGAATTGATCTGCATTTATTTCATCGAACTCAAATCGGTCAATGGGTTTGCTGAAATCTATCGCCATAATACAATGTTGTTTAGTTCAGGCAAAATTAAATACCGGTGTAATTACTCGGACTGATTTTCATCAGTTCTTGTTTTACTTTTTCCGAAACATCAAGCGACTGAATAAAGTCGGCAATGCTTTTTGCTGTTATTTGCTCGTTTGTTCTTGTTAGTTCTTTTAGCGCCTCATATGGTTTTGAGAAGCCTTCTCTTCTCAAAATATTCTGTATCGCTTCCGCTACAACGGCCCAATTGTTTTCTAAATCTTGAGCAATTTTATCCGGATTGAGTAATAGTTTATTCAATCCTTTAAGCGTGCTCAATATACCAAGTAATCCATGGGCGAGGGGCATCCCGACATTTCTTAAGACGGTTGAGTCGGTAAGGTCTCGCTGTAAGCGGGATACGGGTAGCTTAGTAGCTAGATGTTCAAGCAGAGCATTCGCAATGCCAATGTTTCCTTCGCTATTTTCAAAGTCAATTGGATTCACCTTATGCGGCATGGCAGAACTTCCAATTTCTCCAGCCTTAATCTTTTGCTTGAAATAATCCATAGAGATATACGTCCACATATCTCGATCAAGGTCCAAAAGAATCGTATTCATTCTTTTTAGTCCATCAAAAAATGCAGCAAAATAGTCGTAGTGCTCAATTTGAGTGGTAGGCCAAGAATGGGAAAGCCCCAGTTTAGACTCTACAAAATGGGTCCCAAAATCTTTCCAATTCGTTTCTGGATAAGTGACTACATGAGCGTTATAATTACCGGTCGCTCCGCCAAATTTCGCGGCAAATGGAATGCGCAAAAGTTCGCCCAATTGATTCTCTAGGCGCACAACAAATACTTCAATCTCCTTTCCCAAGCGAGTGGGGGAGGCAGGTTGACCATGGGTGCGGGCCAACATCGGAATATTCTCCCATTCGACGGCCAGTTCCTTCAAACGGTTGATTAACTGTTTAATGGCTGGCAAATAGGCCTCATAAAATCCCTCTTTGGTACTTAAAGGAATGGCGGTATTGTTGATGTCTTGACTCGTTAAACCAAAGTGAACGAACTCGATATACTTTTCTAAACCTAATTGCGGGAATCTCTTTTTTATGAAGTACTCTACCGCTTTTACGTCGTGATTGGTAACCTTCTCCGTTTCTTTGATTTCGTTAGCGTCTACCTCTGTGAAGTTTTGATACATGGCTCGTAAACCATCAAACGCAGTTTTCGGCACTTCTGTAAGCTCGGGAACACCCGATTCGCAAAGCGCAATGAAATACTCGATTTCGATTAAAACACGGTAGCGTATTAATCCATACTCCGAAAAGTAAGGAGCTAAAGCTTCTACTTTGTTTCTATAGCGTCCGTCAACAGGCGAAATGGCAGTGAGCGCATTCAATTTCATAAGGCTCTAATTAGGGCGCAAAGGTAGTAAAAAGGCTTAGAATTTGGTATCATTGCAAGCAAGCACAAGCTCCATGGATCAAGTCCGCGTTAGCGCCGTTTCATACCTCAATACTCTTCCCTTTCAATACGGTTTATTCAAAGGCAATAAGCTTCCATTTATGGATGTCAGCTTGGATATTCCGTCGGTTTGTGCCGATAAGCTATTGAATGGAGAGGCTTCGGTCGGACTCATACCTGTGGCTGTTTTGCCCAGCTTACCCGAACACAGTATCGTAACCGACTTTTGCATCGCAGCCGATGGTCCCGTTCGCACCGTTCTGTTGTACTCCGACGTTCCTGTTGAAGAAATCGAGACGATCTTCCTTGATTATCAAAGCCGCACAAGCGTGAACTTATGCCGCATACTTTGCAAAGAACATTGGAATATTGACCCCACTTTTGAATCGACCGATACCGGATTTGAAGGAACGTTTTCCGGAACTTCAGCCGGTGTAGTCATTGGCGATCGGACCTTCTCTATGAAGCGGACGTATCAATATGTGTACGACTTGTCCGAGGTTTGGAAAGAAATGACCAGACTCCCTTTTGTATTTGCGGCCTGGGTTGCTCACGCAACCGTTCCCTATCCGTTTATACGCGCATTCAATGAAATTCTTCATTTCGGCATAGACCATCTAGATGAAGCGCTTCATGACTACTTAACCACCCATGACGATCCCGGGAATTTACGCGGCTACTTAACAGAGTCCATAAAATATCGGTGGGATGTTCAAAAACAAAAAGGACTGCAGCTCTTTCTCCAAAAGCTTTCGGAACTACCTAGCCTGTAAAGCTAATCTTGGCCCTAAAAACAGTCTTTTTACGCTGTGTTGAAACCGCGTCGATTATCTGTTCATTTCCTTCCGAAGACCCCAGTAAAAGGACTTCTTCTTTGGGAAATGCCTCACCTAAATAATTCGCTTCAATTTTATTCCAGTTACTTTTCCAAGTCTCCTGGGTAAACGCATTCAATAGCCAACGAAAGTATTTAGCGTTATTCACATGGCCGTTTAGGTCCAAATCGCTTAGTGGAATATTAAATTTTCTTATTTCTCGGCCCTCCTCGGCCCGATGAATCTTACCGGGCATTTCCTCCAAAGCACTCTCGGGGTATCGCTCAAAATCTAAGCCTGAAAGGCTTTCTAAGGGCCGCGATTTTCTCGACTTTATATCCATCAATACCCATGAACTAGAGGCGCGACCGATAATCTCGCCTTGCGCATCAAACCACAACCAATCGCGGACTGCGAATAAACCAACCATATTCTTAGGCCATGTCTGCAGTGTAATTTCCTCGCCGAGCTTAGGTAGTTTTTCAAAAGTAACCGTCAGTCGAGTCAATGCCCAAAAGGCGCCCACATTCATTAAATCCATGAACCCAAGTCCCAATGCTTCGGCGTGCAAGTAGGCGAGCTCTTCCATGCGTTCAGCAGCCGCTTGAGGACTTAGCCTTTTGTTTAAGTCACATTCCGAAGGTCGAATAACGAAAGAGTGCTTTTTTTGATTGTCCATTATTCAATGCGCTTTCCGCGCGCTTTTTCAAGGATTTCGAACCATCGTGGTCGACTCATTTCAATTTTATCACATTCCAACAGACGCTTCCAACGCTCGGGTTTCGTAGATCCAACAATGGGCACAGGTTGGCTCGGATGCCTTTTTATCCAAGCCAATATTTCCGCTTCCGGCGCGATGTCCGTAGAGGCACCACCTCCAAACGGACTCCAAACTTGAGCTTGTTTCCCTCTCTTGGTCATTTGATCGAGCTGTCCGTTCCAAATGGGATCCAAATGATTTAAATTCCATTCGATCTGATTTGTTTGAAGAGGAATGTATTTATTCAGAAGATCAAATTGATGAGGCAAGAAATTGGAAACGCCCACGGATTTTACAAGGCCTTCTTCAAGGAGCGATTGAAAAGCATGTGCGACCTCTTCAGGCTGCATCAAAGGATCGGGCCGGTGTACTAAGAATTGATCGAGGTAATCCGTTTTGAGTCGTTCCAAACTTCTCTTTGCAGCGAACCGGATGTAGTCGAAATCAGTATTGTAGTGCTTTACCGGTGTGTGTACGATCCCAAACTTGCTGATTATTTGAACTTCGGTTCGCTTAATGCCGCTATATTGCAAGGCTCGGCCGAATTCAGCTTCACCATTCCCTTCGCCGTAAATATCCGCTAAATCGAAACAACGCAGTCCGAGTTCTGCAGCAGTGTTAATTTTTTCCGATTGTTCTTCGGGGGTCCAACCCGCTCCCCACGAGCCCCAGCGCATCGTTCCCAAAATAAACGGAGCTTCTATTTTCATCAATTCTTTTTCAGTTTATATGTTTTGCTTTGGCCTCCATTCCATCTGATTTCCGCGAAATAGAACCCGGCCAGGAGGCCGAGACGCGATAAATCGATGTGGTGCATATTGCTCGCATTAATCCGGAGCGTATCTGAATATACCACTTGGCCTTTCGACGAGTATAAAATGAATTCAAACGTATCGTCTGGCACAAAGGCCTCAAAAGAGAGTGTTAAGTCGTCCTGAAACGGATTGGGGTAAAGCTTGAGAAAAGTGGGTATAGGCACATCGATTTGGGAAAGGGCCGATGCCGGAAAGGCAAAACCGACTAATTCGTCCAAGGTAGCCCGCCATAAACCCCAACTATGCCCTTCGTGGTATTCACTCCATCGGACCGGGATGCCAGCTCCAATTAGGGAATCGCGCAGGGTTCGGTTGTATAGTTTGGCCGATTCATAAGTCCCCCAAACCATAGCCACGTTGATGCTGTCGATATTTGATTGTGCAATTACGCTGAGTGTATGAAAGTTATCGGGCCAAAAAGCGCCGCTGTGAAACCCGACATTCCCAAATATATCGTTGTGCTGAAAAGCGATGAGTGCCGAAATGTTGCCGCCGAACGAATCGCCCAGCACTAAGCGGGCGTAAGCGACTGGATTCGTAGCATATTCACCGTCGATAAACGGTACGAGCTCGTTCACGAAAAAATCGGTGTATTCATCGCGCAGGCTAAGGGCATATTCTTCGTTTCTATTTGTGGGAGTGACAAAAACACCAATAACCGGTTGGATAGAGTCGACGTGAATAAGATTGTCTAATACGGTTGGTGCAGACGCCAACAAGCGGTATTCGCTGCCATCTTGAAAATAAACGGTGGGGTACTGGAGCGTGGAGTCGTAATTCGGCGGAAGATATACATGTACCGGATAGGTGTTGCCTGTGTTCGTGCTTGTAATCGATCGGGTTTCCATGGTGCCGGCCTGCACGGCCGGATTGTAAACGATCTCCCACGGTTGCACATAGTCAGGCATAGCGAGCTCACTGTTCGATCCAAAACCGCCCGGTGCCGTGTTCGGGTTTTTTGGATCGAGCAGCCAATTTCCGTTCACCACGAGCTTGTAATCTAATCGAGCCGTAGGCTCAAAACTTCCATAACGGTAACGAAGAGAAGAGCCTGCAATGGGAAACAGATCGTTTCCGTTGGGATCCCAGCCCGTATGATCACCAGCTACTTGTACAGAAGCAGTGCCCCGGTATAAAAATACAGCCGAATCGCCACTGGTATAAGGTGTTTCTGGATAAGCGAGAAAGAAACTATCGATGAGCGCCTCTTGAATGGCAGAATTGCCTTGCTGGGCGAGAAGGCCATAGTAAAGATCTTGAAAAGCATTTTGCCCCATGCTCAAATAGGAAGCAAAGAGAGCAAGTATGAGAACTGTCTTTTTCATAAAGATTGGAGGAATTGGTCGAGTTGTTTCTCGTACTCTTCAGGGTGATCAAGTACCGCCGCTGCATGTGAGGATTCCGGAGCTAAATAAAGCATTTTGGGGCCTGGATGTGCTTCGTAGTTTTCGTAAACCATATCGGTAGGTACAAAGAAATCGGCATCACCATGAATAAAGAGCATGGGCACATTACAATGAGTAAGTTCTTGGCGCGGTTCTACCTTCCGAAAATCAAAGCCAAAACGATATCTGCTCATCCGATTCGCCCAATGCGTGATTCCCCAATCGGGTAAGCCGAAATCCGAGTTTAATTGGAATTCAAATTCATCACCTAAGTCGGAATAACCGCAATCCTCCACGGCGAATTCAATTTTTTGCTTTCGTTCGACCCAACTGGCATACATCATGGTCGTCGCCGCGCCCATCGATTCGCCATGCACGCCTAAGGGCAACGAAGGGTTTTGAGCACGTGCCCAAGCTACAACGTGGTCTAAATCTTCTCGTTCCAATAAACCATAGGATATAAACGAACCCTCGGTCATCCCGTGAAAACGATGATCGTAAATGAGCACATTGAACCCTAGGTTCTTCCAT
>CBFIAJ010000002.1:0-125116 GCA_965660515.1 Flavobacteriales bacterium
GGCCAAGTTATGAGTGGGAAACGCAGAAAATTCAGTGCTGAGTTCAAGGCACGTGTTGCTTTGGCAGCGATTCGAGAACGGGAGACTTTGAAAGAGCTTTCGGTTCGATTTGAAGTGAGTCCGATAGTGATTTCGCGATGGAAGAAGGAGTTTTTAGAGAATGCATCGCATGCGTTCGGGGTTGAGAAACCCTTGAAAAAGGAAGTGGAGACTGAGAAGCTCTATGCCCAGATCGGGCGGCTTAAAGTGGAGAATGACTTCTTAAAAAAAGCTTGAAGAGAACCGATCTGTAAGAGATCGGCGCGATTTTGTCCTTACTCGAAGCGGCATGAGTGTGCGCATGAGTGTGCGCTTTTGCGAATCAACCGCAGCAGCTTATACTACCGCAAGGGCGAGAGGGACTCCCCACCAACAGTCTCACTCGCTGCAATGCCGAGATCTAGATTAATATGAGCATTTATACCCAACAGGAGGTGCTGAAGTATGATGCAGTCACGCTGTTGAATTGCTTTGAAAGCTACTTGCCATGAATCAGAGCATTGGCCCTTATTTGAAAAGTCCGCGTACGCATCTAAATATCGCTGAGCAAAAATAACATCGAGCCGCTCCATTCGCGGATTGTCTTCAAAGACATTAGACTCAATTCCTTTGGCTACATCTTCGGTCACCTGTCTGCACAAGGTGGCGAAAAAGCCGTGGGCCGACTGTTCTTGGGTACTTTGCTTTATTATAGCGTCAAGCTCATCGAGTACCTGTTGAATTGTTTTCAAGGGTTGTATTTAGTTGAACCAGGATATATTGAAATAAGTTCCTTGAATATAATGATTCAAGGATTTTAAACCTCCTGTGACAGATTCAAAATGAATAATAAGTAGTGGAAAATGAATATTTAGATGCATCCCGACGAGGGATGATTACTTCCCGATACAAAACTTACTAAAGATATTCCCCAGCAAATCATCCGTAGTTATTTCCCCAGTTATTTCTCCGAGGTGAAAAAGGGCCTGACGAATATCCTGTGCCATTAAGTCGCCGCTAAGTCCGCTGTGCATTGTCTCTTCCGTGCGTATTAAACTATTCAAAGCATCTAGGAGTGCGCGATGATGTCGGCGATTAGTGACCACCGTTTCGCCAGAATGCAGTGCTCCTGTATTAACGAGCTCTAACAAGTGCTTTTTGAGGGCGTCGATACCATCGTGCCGCAAGGCACTTATCGGTATGAAATTCCGCCAATGCGCGAATTCTTTCTTCAGTTGGTTTTCGTCAGCCAAGTCTACTTTATTGGCCAGAATCAATAGTTCTTTATCGCCCAATCGATCTTCAATCGTTTTAAGCTCTTCGTGCACCTGGTCGTGTTCTCTTGCCGCATCAAACAAATAAATCACCGCCCGTGCGGAATCCATTTTCTCAAACGTTCGCTTTATTCCGATGCTTTCTACTGTATCAGTCGTTTCACGAATGCCCGCCGTATCAATAAAGCGAAAAGAGATTCCTTCAATACTTATTTCGTCCTCAATGGTGTCTCTGGTGGTACCCGCGATTTCGCTCACAATCGCGCGCTCTTCATTGAGAAGTGCATTTAATAGAGTTGATTTACCTGCATTGGGTGCTCCTGCAATGGCAATAGGGATTCCATTTTTTATGACATTTCCGAGCGCAAATGAATCAATGAGTTTTTTTAAAACCGTTTTAATGCGATTGATGAGTTCCTGTAATTGGTCTCGATTCGCGAATTCCACTTCTTCTTCGGCAAAATCAAGTTCTAACTCAATCATACTGGCAAAGTGAATGAGCTCCTCACGGAGCGATGCGATTTCACTCGAAAAACCACCGCGCATTTGCTGCATGGCCACTTGATGCGCCGCCGCGCTTTCCGAAGCAATAAGATCGGAAACCGCTTCGGCCTGACTCAAATCCATTTTGCCGTTTCGAAATGCGCGAAGTGTAAATTCACCGGGCTCCGCTAAACGAGCTCCGCCATCTAAAAATAGGTCAATTAATGCCCCTTGTATATAGACAGATCCGTGACAGGATACTTCCACCACATCTTCGCCCGTGTACGAATGAGGGCCCTTGAATATTCCGGCCACAACTTCGTCAACGATATGCCCGTCACGTTCTATTCGACCGTAATGCATTGTATAGCCGTCCTTTTGAGTCAACGAGCCCTTCTGGCCAATGGGCCGGAAAACGCGGTCAACCAATTCAATACAGTCTTTACCAGACAGTCGGATAAGGGCAATAGCACCCATCCCTGGGGCCGATGAAAGGGCAACAATAGGCTCTAGTGGTTCCAAATTACTCGGTCTCCTCCGTACGTCCTTTGTAGAAGAAAATGTAAATAGCGCATACGATATTGACGATCAACATGGCGTCTTTTCCATAAACGTTCACCCAATGAAGCGAGAAGAAGTTAGAATCTTTAAGCGCGAAATAAACGATAATCCCCACAATAATTCCCAAAGCTCCGCTGATAGAATACTTGTATTTCATTTGATCAATGTTGATTCGATGAAATAACTCAGAGGAGGCGAAAGCGACGATAATCGTTGCGAATAAACACACGACAAAGGCTACCATGGTCGGATTAATCTCTTGCACAGGCAATGCCCAGAGGATCAGTACGGAAAAGGCAATAAGGATAATGGCCGTTAATCGGGTTCGTTGTAGCATCCACATAGGCGTTCGTTTTAATTTAGCGGAAAAATAAAAAAAAAACTCCTCGCCATGGAGGAGCTTTGAACGATTAGTAAGGTATCCTTAATTAAAACGAGCCAAATCCCCCGAGGGAACAACCCATTTTGTCGTTATACGAAGAGAAGTACAGCCCTAACAAAGCATATGTATCAAGGAGATTTTGAAAGAAGGTAAATCAAGGTTAAAAATCGCCATTGGTCGATTGATCTTCTTCACAAAGATTTCGCAGTTCAATAAGACGTCAATAAGTAGGAAAGAAAAACTTTTTTATGCCCCTGCATTGACCTATTTTTGCCTCGTTCAACAGAGCGATAAAAAATCAAACTGCATATTATGAGCGTATTGGTCAATAGCGATTCAAAAATTATAGTTCAAGGATTTACGGGTAGCGAAGGTACTTTCCATGCAAGCCAAATGATTGAGTTTGGAACCAATGTGGTTGGTGGTGTTACTCCGGGTAAAGGAGGGCAAATCCACTTAGATCGCCCAGTATTCAATACAGTGAGTGATGCCGTAAGTGAAACGGGAGCCGATGTTTCCATCATTTTTGTTCCGCCAGCTTTTGCGGCCGATGCCATCATGGAAGCGGCAGACGCGGGAATTAAAGTTATTGTGACCATCACTGAAGGAATTCCCGTTCAGGATATGTCTAAAGTGAAGCAATATCTCGCTACAAAAGGAAGTCGCTTGATCGGGCCAAATTGCCCAGGAGTCATTTCTGCAGGACAAGCCAAAGTGGGTATTATGCCCGGGTTTGTTTTCAAGCAAGGACGTATCGGTATCGTTTCTAAGTCAGGTACACTAACCTACGAAGCGGCGGATCAAATAGTGAAAGCTGGATTGGGAGTGAGCACTGCTATCGGTATAGGAGGGGATCCAATCATTGGAACAACTACGAAAGAAGCCGTTGAACTTTTGATGAATGACGCAGACACTGACGGTATTGTTATGATCGGTGAAATCGGGGGGAACCTTGAAGCACTAGCGGCTGAATGGATTAAAGAAAATGGCTCGAAGCCAGTAGTAGGATTCATAGCCGGTGAAACAGCGCCAGCGGGAAGAACGATGGGGCATGCAGGAGCCATTGTGGGTGGAGCAGAAGATACTGCACAGGCGAAAAAAGCCATCATGCGTTCTTGTGGAATTCACGTTGTTGATTCTCCGGCTTCTATTGGAAAGAAAATGGCTGAAGTCATTTAAATACGACGTTTTCTAAGGCTCTGGTTGAGCCTAAAATATAGACGCCCTTCGGTACTGACCGGAGGGCGTTTCTTTTTGGATTCAGTTGAGGCGGCATAATTATTTAATGTAAGCCTAAAGTAAAAACTAACATTTGTCATTTCAATTGGATGAGTAGTCTTCTAATTTGGTTTCAAATAAAAATGCTATGAAAGAAAAAATACTCAACGTCCTCGGGTGGTTAATCGCCGTACTCCTTTTTGGAGCCTTTATGTTCGTAGGGATCACCAAGATTATTCCCATCGAAATTGATGGTGAAATTATGCGCGACGTGCACGACCAAAACTTCATCAGCTGGGAATTGCCCTATTGGCTTATGTTCTTTGTAGGTGGACTCGAAGTGCTTGGCGCGATTGGCGTGCTTGTTAAAGGACTGCGCGCATACGCGGGGATCGGAATTACCGCATTAATGATTTGTGCAATGGGAGTTCATTTCACCAACTTAGAGCCTGAGATGGTGGGGCCCAATATCGTAGTAGGCGGTTTGGCGGCCGTTCTTACGTATATCCGAAGATTCGAGCTTTTCTATTTTATGCGGTCACCAAAAGACGATTTGGATTATCAATAATTCTTTTTGAAACCCTTCTAAAAAGCAAGCTTAAAATCCAGCCGAGCACTCCAAAAAGCGCCATGACTCCAAAAACGAATTCGTGTCCGCGAGCACCGGGGTAGGAGTCGAGCAGATAACCCATAAGAGGGCTCATGAATACATCTGGCGTGTAGCCTACAAACGAAATAAATCCGACAGCGGTGCCCGTTAGCGCGAATGGAACAGCTGCTTGATTAAACAATGCGAAATACACTCCGCGAAGTCCGTAAATTCCGAGAAGCGCAGTAGTGAATAGGGTAAAGGTCATGATGGCGCCGTGTTGATATACTCCGAAGAATATTAATCCGCCCGACAGGGCCATTCCGGCAAAACAAATGCTTACCACTCGATCACTATTCCATTTATCCGCTAAAAAACCAGCACCGATAGCAAAAATGGGCCTAAGCCACATTGACGCGGTACTAATGCCAGCCGAACTTACTTGATCCATTTCAAGCACTTGATTGGCGAAAAGGGAGTAATCATCCGTTATTTTATAACCTACATAGGCGCAAACGATCATCAGTGCCTGAAGCCAGACTGTAGGAAGACGCAGTACCATCGCGACTTCACTGATTCCTACCATCCTTTTTTTATGCTCGGGATCAATTTTACCTTCCGGTAAGCCATACCAAGTCCAAAGTCCAATGCTGAATATAATTACCGAAGTGAGCATTAGAATGATTTGAAAACTCTCTCGCCTGTGTACCGGTTCAAAGGCTGTTGAATCTTGCATAAACCACGCGAAAAAGCCAAGCGATAAAACACCAATAACAGCCGCGGCTAGCCCGCGACCACCTTCTAACAGGCCGAAGGCTTTCCCCTGATCTGAAAGCCCGCCCCATTCGCGCGTTGCGCGAATAAGCGAAGCCCAGAATAATAATATAGTCGTGAAACCCCAATATCCGTACAGTGCCAATAATTCACCATAGCTCGGGATGCTCACGGCGTAAAACCCGCCTAAACTGGTCGTCCAGAGGGCAATGGATAACAACTTTCGCGCTTCGTATCGATCGGCTAAAAAGCCTCCCAGTATATAAGAAACCATAGCTACTAATCCATAAACAGAGTAACAAGAGCCCAATTCAAGGTTGTTCAAATTATAAACCTCCAATACCGTGGGGCGAAAAATCCGAGGCAGAGCAAATGGTAATAGGAAGATCCCTTCACCGGCACAAATGAGTATTATTAATATGCGATAATGAGACTTCATGCAGTATTCTGATTCCATTTGGGATTGAATTCCCTAAAGTAGGTATTATCCATTTCACCTTTTAGTACCTTTCCTAAATGAAAAGATGGGGAATCTTAATCGCGCTTCTTTTTGGACTCTTTTTTTCGTCCGAAGCACAATCAACCTTGCTGCTGGTAAAGAAAAAGCAATCGGCACGTACGGGTCGATTTATTCCCGGGGATCAAGTAAAGGTCATCACGAAAGGAGGACGTAAAAAATCGGGTATTTTAGTTCAAATCACACCAAAGTCTATCTACCTTGATCAAGGCCGCATGCCCCTCGACAGTATTAAAAAGATAAAAAAATACAACATGGGAATTATCGGCAATGGAGCAACCATGTCTTTTGGCGGGCTTGTATTTGCTGGAATTGTAGTGACAAATGGCCTCATAAACAACGATTCACCGATAATTACTGGAGGTGAGGCCGCCGTAGCCGGCGGATTCGTTTTAGGAGGCCTGTTACTCGCCCGACTCGGGGTTAAGTCGTACCGAATAGACGACCGCCACTATTTTGAAGTGATCGACTTCTCAAAGTTTGCGGAACCCGTTACGCCCAGTCCCTAATTGCCGACATAAATAATATATTTGCCCCTTAAAGTTGATCGAATGAAATTATTGGAAGGAAAAACGGCACTCATAACGGGTGCTTCACGAGGAATTGGAAACGGAATTGCGCACGAATTCGCCAAGCAAGGCTGCAATGTCGCCTTTACTTACTTGAGTTCGGTAGAAGCCGGTGAGGCGTTGGCCGGTGAGCTTTCCGCTTATGGCATTATTGCAAAAGGATATAAATCTGATGCGTCGAAATACGATCAGGCCGAGTCGCTTGTCGCACAAATACTCTCCGATTTTGACACGATTGATGTTTTGATCAATAATGCCGGCATCACCAAGGACGGACTATTGATGCGGATGAGCGAAGATGATTGGGATCGCGTTATTGAGGTGAATCTTAAATCGGTTTTTAACCTCACCAAAGCCGTTCAAAGAACGATGCTTAAAGCTCGATCGGGCTCGATTATCAATATGAGCTCCGTAGTAGGGGTAAAAGGAAACGCAGGTCAAGCCAATTACGCAGCTTCAAAAGCGGGAATTATTGGTTTCAGCAAATCCGTAGCACTTGAATTAGGTTCGCGTAATATTCGATGCAACGTTGTTGCCCCTGGGTTTATAGAAACGGAAATGACCGCCAAATTAGACGCGGATACAGTTCAAGGTTGGCGTAATGCCATTCCGTTAAAGAGGGGTGGATCGCCCGCCGATATTGCCAACGCTTGTGTTTTTCTCGCTTCAGACCTCTCTACGTACATTACCGGCCAGGTAATGAATGTAGATGGTGGAATGCTCACGTAATAATATCGTCCGAATAAGGTTTCAACCTATATGCAATTAACGCTCGGATATCCTTGGGGAGCCCTTCTATTATGTTTGGCCCTCGGTGTTATTTATGCCAGTTTACTTTACTATCGCGATCGCCGCTATGGCGAATTGGCAACGCCCTGGTTAATGGGAATGGCCGCTTTGCGCGCTTTGTTCGTTTCAGGTCTTGCATTCTTCTTACTCGATCCCTTTCTCCGCTTTACAGAAATAGAAAAAGAAATACCGATCATCCTAGTTGGGCAAGATGTGTCACAGTCTATTGCGGAAAGCGATGTAACTTTCGATTACAGCGCCTATCGGCGCGATTTACAAGCATTCACCGATGAGCTCTCCAAAGATTTCGATGTTCGCCTTTTCTCTTTTGGTGACGAGCTCGCGGAAGGGCTGATCGATTCGCTTCGTGCTCCCTACACAGATTATGATGTCTTGCTCAATGATTGGCGCGATCGATTTACACATCAAAACATAGGAGCCCTTGTCATTGCTACCGATGGACGTTTCAATAGAGGGTCCGATCCACGATATAGGAGTCAGCAATTTGATGCTCCAACCTTTACGATAGCCCTGGGCGATACCACACAGGAAAGAGACAGTCGAATTGCCGATGTGAGAAACAATGAATTGGCCTTTTTGGGAAATCGATTTCCAGTTCAAACACTCGTTCAGGCAGATGGCTTCAAAAATCAGGCAATAACTATTTCGCTCCGTCAAGGAAGCCGCGTCATAAAGCAAGAAGTGGTTGAAGTAACCACCGATCGTTTCAGTGAAACACTGGATTTTGAGTTGGAAGCGAATGCTATGGGACTTCAGAAATTCACCCTTACCGTGTCTGGTGATTTAGAAGAACGAAACACAGCAAATAATAGCAGGGTATTCTACGTGGACATCATCGATTCACGACAGAAAATTTTATTGCTCACTTCGGCACCACATCCTGATTTAGCGGCTTTGCGTTCGAGCCTTCAAAAAAATGAACGATTTGAAATTGAGCAAAAGTTTATCGGCCGAGACGTGTTCTCTCTTTCCGATTATAATTTGGTCATTTTGTATCAGCCCGATTTCGCACAATCAAATTCTCTATGGAAAACCTTGAGTGAATCTGAAACCCCGCTTTGGGTTTTTACCGGATCTACAATAAAAGGAAAACCTTCGGCGCCCTGGCAACCGCTTATTGCCATTGAACAGCAGGATGCTGAAATAGATGAGGTTGCTCCGGGATACGTAGATGGATTTAGCCCCTTCAAACTGAGTCGTGGAACGCTTTCCTGGTTCAGTCAGGTGCCGCCGATAAGTGTTCCGTTTGGCACTTACACGGTGAATCCGGGAACGGAATTACTCTTTCAGCAAAAAGTAGGCTCAATGTCTACCGAACTTCCGCTCGTTGCTTATGGTGATCGAAGCGGCAGACGATGGGCTGTGGTATGCGGTGAAGGAGTTTGGCGATGGCGCGTGGCAGATTTTCAGTTAAATAAATCCCACGAGCATTTTGACGAATGGGTACTTCGATCTGCTCAATATTTGGCGTCAAACAGTCGAAAAGAACGTTTTCGTGTGGAGTCGGCTCGACTTTTCAACGAAAATGAAAAAATCATTATGAAGGCGGAGGTGTATAACGCATCTTTTCAGTCGGTTACTGATCCGGAGGTTCGAATCACCATATCCAATGAAAACGAGGAGGAGTTTCCCTTTGTTTTTTCTCGTTCGGGCAATGGATACCGATTGAATGCCGGAGTATTGCCGAAGGGAAGTTATACATGGGAAGCTCGTGTAGAGCAAGGGGGGACCGCATACGTTCAACGGGGTGTCTTCACGGTTCGGGCGTTGGAATGGGAGCTTCAAAATTTACGCGCTGATCACGCTCTTCTTCAACAATGGGCAGAGAACTCAGGTGGCAGCATGGTTCGGCCTAACGGCCTGATGGCGCTCGCGAGTCAAATAGCACAAAATGAGACCGTTAAGCCAGTGCTTTATGAACAGAGCGTACTTGAAGAACTTATTGAGCAGCGCTTTCTGTTCTTTATTTTGCTCGGACTCATTTCGCTTGAGTGGTTTTTCCGTAAACGAAACGGTGGTTATTGATCCTTTCGTCGATCAAACCGTTATCTTAGAGCAGTTAATTTTCAAAATCGTGCCGATAGGCACTTAAATAATACGTTATGGATCCAAGATTGAGGAGTATTTTTATCGTAATTGGTGTGAGCGTTTTCGCTTTCATTTTGCTCTGGTCGAGCATTACAGTTACAATTAACCCGGGAGAAAAGGGTGTTCTTTTCCGAAAGTTCGGTGGAGGACTTGACAAGGAGCATGCCATTGGTCAGGGATTTCACTTCATTGCGCCATGGAATACCATGTTTATTTATAACGTCAAAGTGCAAGAGGATAAGTCCATTATGCAAGTTCTATCGAAGAACGGACTTACGATTAAAGCGGAAATTAGTTATCGTTACTATCCAGATCCAGAGCGAATTGGGTTCTTACATGACGAAGTAGGTAAAAGCTACCTGGAAACGATTATTATTCCGGAAATCCGTTCGGCAACGCGAGAGGTGATTGGCGAGTACCTTCCAGAAGAATTGTACAGTACGAAACGTGAAGCCATTCAAGATGAGATTTTCGAACGTACAGAGAAAGCACTTGCAAACAAGAATTTGTACCTAGATGCCGTGCTTATTCGCGAAGTAGAGTTGCCACCGAAATTACAACAGGCAATTGAACGCAAACTCGAACAAGAGCAGGCTTCATTGGAATATGAGTTTAAACTGGATAGAGCCAAGAAAGAGGCCGAGCGAATTCGTATTGAAGCGCAAGGAAAGGCAGACGGGAATGATATCTTGAACCGCTCATTAACGGAAAATATTCTTCGTGAACGTGGAATTGAAGCTACCTTAGAGTTGGCTAAATCTCCAAATGCCAAAGTAGTTGTAGTGGGTTCTGGGGAAGACGGTTTACCTCTTATTTTAGGAGGGAACTAAAAGTACCAATCGAAATTAAAAAAAAGGCGAATCACCAAAAGTGGTTCGCCTTTTTTTGTTACCTCGAAGTGGTTAATTGGCGAGTACCATTTTGAGTAGAAGCACATCAATGGCCAAGAGTAGGAGGTTGAGCAGCGTAAGATTTACGGCCCATTCGTTTTTGTTTCTGTTGTAAAAGGTCAAAAGGGCAACGATAAGCAATAGACCATAGAATTTGAATCCGGCCGAGAAGGCCGTGTTTTTTATTCGAACGAACTGATTCTTTTGCAATACATCAATACCAATGATCATTTTATAGAAGGGAGATTGCTGAATGGCAATTTGATCGCCCGCGTTAATGTCATCGACTAGATCCATGTGAATTCGATGTTCGCTCAGGTTTGTGCGAATTCGATAATGATCGCGATCGTTGGGATCTTGTGTTTGGGCGAAGAGGTAGGCTTTGGATTGAACTTGCTCTGTTGGACCCACTGGAGAAAGGGCGTAATCGAGAAAAAAGCTCATGGACAGGAGGAAGCTTATTATGCTAATTGCTAGTGCGTATTTCTTGAATTTATGGAAGTAGAGCGCATCTTCTTTTTCTTTTCGAGCTTTTTTCATGTGCGCCCGGCGTCGATTCTGCTCGTAATTCCTATTGCGTTCGGCTTCCGTTTTACCCGCTCCTGGATTCGGACGAGCTGCCCGCTGAAAACTCGAGTTTTCATACGTTTTTCGCGTCCGAACATACTTTAGACCGTGATCGTAATGCGTTCTTCTCTTCGGATCGGAAAGTGTTTTGTAGGCGCGTTGTACTGCTATGAACTGCTCGTGGGCTTTTGGATTTTTATTTAAATCTGGATGGTATTTTTTGGCAAGGGTTCGATATTGCTGTTTAATATCCTCTGCGGAACAATCCTCCCCAAGTTCTAGTATTTGATAGTAGTTTCTCACTTACGGCGATGCCATCTCCATTAATTGCGCACAAATAAGCGCACCATAGGTGCCGAGGGCGTATCCTAAAACGGCGAGCAAAACTCCCACAGGAGCTAAGGAGGGGTGAAAAGCAGCTGCCACGACTGGAGCGCTGGCTGCGCCTCCAATATTCGCTTTGCTACCTACCGCTAAAAAGAAGAAAGGCGCACGAATTATTTTAGCAACAATAAAAAGAAGAGCAACGTGAAAAACCATCCACATGAGTCCGACCGCCAAAAGTCCCGGATTATCAAATATTTTGAGAATATTCATCTTCATTCCAATAGTAGCGACGAGCACGTAGATGAAAACGCTTCCCAATTTTGAAGCTCCAGCCCCTTCTAGTTCTCTCGCCTTTGTAAACGACAGGCCAAGACCAATGGTTGTAGCCAACACTACGAGCCAAAAGAAACCAGAATTTAGAACGGATTGCGACAAGGCCGGTACATTTGTATCGATGAAACCCGTTATTACGCCGCTTCCCCAATGCGAAAAACCGGTGGCAAAAAAACCGACGGCCAAAATGACGATGAGGTCTTTCAGAGTAGGCATGCGCGCAATACTATTTGCAAAGGCCTCTACTTTATCCTTAAGCTCGGTAATTGCCGATGAGTCTGCTTTCAACCATTTGTCAATAGCTACTTGTTTCCCTACACCATAGAGTAAGAACGCCATCCAGATATTAGCAACAATAATATCAACCAATACCATGGCGCCATATTTTTCTGGATTGTATTCATAGATTTCAAGCATAGCTGCTTGATTTGCACCGCCGCCAATCCAGCTTCCCGCTAGAGTAGCTAAACCGCGCCATACTTCATCAGGTCCGACACCACCCACTACTTCGGGGGAAATCATGGACATAATCCAAACCGCAACAGGACCACCTAATACAATCCCCACGGTTGCAGTAAGGAACATAATGATGCTTTTGGGTCCAAGATTTACAATTCCCTTGAAATCAATAGAAAGGGTCATCAGAATAAGAGAAGTTGGGAGCAGATAGTTTTTCGCCATCGTGTAAAGCTCACTTACGTCCGTGCTTATGATGTTGAAGGAATTCAACAAAGAAGGAAGTAAGTAACACATTAATAGCGGTGGGAAAACAGCATAAAACTTTTTCCATCCTTTCCCTTCAAGATTCGAAGTGTAAAATACAAGGCCCAAACAGGCCATTAATAAACCAAATACGATGGCATCGTTGGAAAAAAGAGGTGGGGTGAGTGCAGCTTCGGCTTCCATTTATTCAAATTTGAGCCTAAAATAAAGGTTTTCAAATGATCTTGATCGGATATGTGCTCAAGAGGCCAGATAAATTATCTTTTGAAAACTTGGCCCCCTTCAAATCATTGATATTTGGATCAATGGTGAATCCAGCAGCAGTGGTAAAATCGGCCCGTTGAAGGGCCGAACGGTCAAAACGTGTATCGTGCAAAAGGCAAGCCTTGAAAGGCACGCCAGTGCAGTTGCTTTCAGAAAAGTCAGCTTGTTTAAGCGAGCTTCCATTGAAGGTGCAGTTTTGCATATCGACCTTATAAAAGGAACTGTGGTCGAAATTGGAATTTAAACCGCGAAAAGAAAAAAGAAAGGGTTTCGCCGTTTCAAAAAGAACCCCTTGAACTTTACAACGGTCGAAGGTGACTTCCTGAAAAGAAGTTCCCACAACTTTGGTAGTTGAAAAATCACAGTCTATAAAAGTGCAGTCTTCGAAGAGAATGTCGGATACGTCGGCCCGAGCAAAGGAGCACGATTCGAAGCTACACCCCACGTAGGACGACGCGAGCTCCGATTTAGCAAAATCTATATTTCTAAATTCTTCGTCGATCATATTTTATATGTCTGCGTCCATAAGATCGGTCACCACATGATAACGCGGGTCGTCAATAGCGGTTTCAATGACCGTTTCGTCAAATAAGGGGCTCGCTTTTTCCAAGAGTAATTTACATTCTGGACTCAGGTGGGTCAATTTCACTTGCTTGCCTTGTTCGCGATATTTGTTGACTAAATTCCAAATGGCTTCTATACCCGAATGATCGCTAACACGCGATTCGATGAAATCAATTTCTACCGAACTCGGGTCGTTGCTCACATCGAATTTAGCATTAAACGATTGAATGGATCCGAAGAATAATGGGCCCCATACTTCATATACTTTGGTGCCGTCTTCTTTAATCCTTTTCCGCGCTCTAATTTTTGTCGCATTCTGCCAAGCGAATACTAAAGCCGACATGATGACCCCACTAATTACGGCAATAGCGAGGTCTTGCCAAACAGTAATGGCGGACACGGCGATCAGAATAATAGCGTCTGCGGTAGGAATTTTATTGAGGATTCGGAAGCTGCTCCAAGCAAAAGTTCCAATGACGACCATAAACATTACACCCACCAAAGCGGCAATCGGTATTTGTTCGATTAGCCCAGAACCGAAGAGAATAAATGACAACAGCGCCAGTGAAGCGACAAGGCCTGATAATCGACCTCTTCCGCCTGAATTAACGTTGATCAAGGATTGTCCAATCATCGCACATCCACCCATGCCGCCAAAAAGACCGTTAATCATGTTGGCGCCTCCTTGAGCCACGCACTCTCTGTTGCCGGATCCACGGGTTTCGGTGAGATCGTCGATAAGGTTCAGGGTCATTAACGATTCAATTAATCCGACCGCGGCGAGAATTATCGCTGTTGAAAGAATCAATCCCCAATGGCCATTTAGGGTTTCAAAAAACGAGAATATCTGAAATTGAAATTGTGGTAAGCCGCCCTTGAGGCCTTCCCCACCGCCATTGCGAATAAAGGAGCCCACCGTGGGAACATCTAACCCGCCCAAGATGGCAACTCCAGCAACGACGACGATCCCAACAAGAGCAGAGGGCACTTTCTTAGTCAGTTTAGGAAGTAAATACATGATGAGCATCGTCACCGCAACTAAGCCCGCCATTAGATATAGAGGAGCACCCTGAATCCACTGTCGTTCACCATGAACGGTTTCCTGGAACATTCCAAGCTGAGAAAGGAATATGACGATCGCTAAACCGTTCACGAATCCCATCATTACCGGATGTGGGATAAGACGAACAAATTTCCCTAAGCGAAGGAAACCTGCGGACATTTGAATTAAACCGACAATGAGTAAGGTAATGAAGAGCCATTGCAAACCGAGGTTTTCAACTGGAGCATCCAGTGCGAGACCAATTTGGTTCCCTTTTTGAATAAGGTGAACCATTACAATAGCCATTGCTCCGGTAGCTCCAGAAATCATTCCGGGCCTTCCCCCAAAAAGAGAGGTGATTAGCCCCATCATGAACGCGCCGTAGAGTCCGACCAACGGATCAACACCTGCTACAAAGGCGAATGCAACGGCTTCGGGAACTAAAGCTAGGGCAACGGTTAGCCCAGAAAGAATATCGGACTTTGGATCAAATGTGAAACTGTGAAAGAATCGAGACATGGTAATTGGTTTTTCCAGGAATGGGGCGGCAAATGTACGGTTTTACGAAAGCAAAAAAGCCCCGAGTTACTCGAGGCTTTTTATGTTGTAGGACAAATAAATGTTCCTTATTCCGTTTCCAATAATGGAATCTCCAATGCTAATTGAGCATTTACTAGGGTTTCAATCTTGCTGTCTGCTTGAAAGAAAGTAACCACTTTCCCTGCCGGAAGAGCTTTCTTAAACTTGCCATACCAAGCTTTTTTCAACTTGTGCAAGTCTTCTTGATACTTCATTGAAGCCATCCAAAGCTCATCTGCTTTTTCATCGGTCATCATTTCGTAGTTCTCGGCGAAGTCGCGAATGATAGCGATGCGCTCATTGTGCACTTTGTACAACTCGTTGTTGTAGTCGTTGTACATTTCCCAGAACACGGTACTTTCTTCTTCGGTAAGTACCATTACTTCTGCGATTGCCGCTTTTTTCTCTACACTTAGTACCTCACGCGACATCTCCAAGTAATCGTTCATGTTTTGCGCGGTACCTGCCCATGAAAGGGCTACAAATAGTACAAATAGGACTTTTTTCATTTTAAATCTCTTTCCTGTTAATAAAACTGGCCGTTTAGCCTGATTTGCTCAAAATTAGCCTTTCCATGTCGTTTATCAAATAGAATGTTTAAAGTGTTTATTAAATTCTATACTAATTGCTATCTACTTTTAAGCTCGAGGTCAATCAGGGTGCTCAGAGAGTCTGTATCATGCTTTAATCCTTGATACAGGCTCACGTGTACCGCTGTTACAGAGATTCGATTGGCCAAATGATTTTGTAGTTTGAATTTGTCGATAGGGTTTGTGAGCAACTTGCTCTGCACTTCATGAGCTTCTTTAAATGCAATCGTTTTAAAAGGAGCCCGTGAAACCCCCATTTTTTCTTTTCTCCAGCATTCCATAGTCCGAAAATGGATATTGCATAAGGAATAGAATGAGTCCGTCCATAAACCTCCCGTTGTTGGCACCGACCACATATGCGATGTAATCCATCCCCTCATAAAACTCAGTGAGTGCATTTTTAAAGTCGTTGTTTTGAAGAAGGGCGAGGTTTCCTGAAAATTTCATCTCTTCAAAAATTGGATTGTACGAAACAAAACTAGTTCGGGTTGAAATGCTATTCAATATAGCCGAAAGACTGTCGAGGTTAATGGAGTCACTATTAATCATGAATCGAGCCTTTTCGCAGGTCGACTGCATGGTGAGTTCGTAATTCAGCCGTTGTGTCGCAACGCGATTGATGTCTTGTAGCTCATCTTTCAAACTACCCAAGTACAAGGTTTCCTTTGCTCTTTCTTTTTTTTGACCGTTTAAATTATTGATTTGAAGCGCGATAAGAATTCCGATCACAACCAACACAATTTCCCCAATTCCATATAGTTAGTAAGACGTAAATCGGTTTTTGACAAATAGCCTTTTCCTAAATACACTAAAAGCGCGGAACATGGTATGCTTCGATTTTGAATTAATGTGGTGAAAGGTATCAATTTCTTCTTCTGGTGAAAGCATCATTTCTTATCTTCCTACTTCAAAAAAATACGCGATGAAAAATATATTGATCTGTTTTATTTCATGCTTTGTTTGGTTGCACAGTGCAACGGCGAAAGAGGGCATGTGGATCCCCATGCTTTTAGCTGATCTCAATGAGTCCGAAATGAAAGATCTGGGCATGTCGATTAGTGCCGAGGATATTTACAGTATCAATCAAGGATCATTGAAAGATGCGGTCGTTCATTTTGGTGGGTTTTGCACTGGTGAAGTGATTTCTAGTGAAGGATTGGTTTTAACGAATCACCACTGTGGATTTGGAGCGATTCAATCGCACAGTTCGGTTGAAAATAACTACTTAAGAGACGGGTTCTGGGCGCAAAACAGACAAGAAGAATTGCCGAATGACAAACTTTTTGTGCGGTTCATAAAGCGAATTGACGATGTTACTCAGCACGTCTTGTACGAGGTTACGGATGACATGACCGAGAAGGAGCGGGCGGATAAAATCAAAGAGAATATTGAAGCTGTGAAGGCTTTGGAAGAGGAGGAATACGGTTTTGACGCGATGGTACGCCCATTTTACCAAGGCAATCAATACTATTTGTTTCTAACCCAAACATATAGTGACGTACGATTAGTCGGGGCACCGCCCTCTAGCATTGGTAAATATGGAGCAGATACGGATAACTGGATGTGGCCGCGACACACAGGTGATTTTTCTTTATTCCGAATTTATGCAGATGCCGATAATAATCCAGCTGAATACAGCGAAACCAACATAGCGTACACACCCGAACATCATCTGCCCATTTCTTTAGCGGGGATTCAGCCGAACGATTTTACTATGGTGTTCGGATTCCCCGGAAGTACAGACGAGTATATGCCGGCGACAGAACTAGAAATGATGGTGGGTTCTTGGGATCCAGCAAAAATCGAAATTCGCGCAATGGCACTTGATTTAATGGGCGAGGCGATGCGCGCTGATGAAGCTGTTAAAATCCAGTATGCAAGTACACAAGCGGGTTTGGCAAATAGCTGGAAAAAATGGATCGGTATCGAACAAGGAATCACAGCAACACGCGCTATTGAAAAGAAACGCAGGCGGGAAGAAGCATTCCAAAATGCAGTTACGAAGAACAGAAGATTCGACTCATCCTATAAAACACTCCTGCCTAATTATTCGAAGCTATACGGACAATGGTCGCCCTATGTGCAAGCGCGTAATTTGTATTTAGAAACGTGTTTTCGGGCCATTGGAAGCACTTCTTTTGCCTATCAAATGCGCCGTTTGCCTTCCGAGTTTGAAGAAGGCGCACCAAATACAGCAGAAAACGCATTATCTGCGGCGCAAGGGCATTGGAAAGACTACAACGAGGATTTGGAGCGAGATTTATTCATAACGCTTATGGCGAATTATGTGGCTAAATCCGACGCTAATTTAAGAGCTCCCGAACTCAATGAGTGGTCAAATGAAAAGGCGGAGGAGATGTTCAACAACTCTATTTTCACAAACGAGCTTCGTTTCGAAAAAGCCATGAGTCAGAGTGCGAAAAAGATTAATAAGACCCTTGCTAAAGACGATTTCTTTCAATTGGTGCTGTCTATGTTTTCATTCTACCGCTCCGACCTAGCGGCCGGATATGGCACTGTGAAAGCGCAGCTCGATAGTATGGACCGATTGTACATGAAGGCCCAAATGGAGGTGTTTTCCAAAGACCGATTTTTCCCTGATGCAAATAGCACCCTTCGTTTGAGTTACGGGAAAGTCGAGGGCTTTGAGCCGCGCGATGGCGTTTCCTATGACTATTATACAACCTTAGATGGTTTGGTAGCAAAATACCAACCGGGTGATTATGAATTTGATTTACCTGCTCGTATTCTTGAACTACACAGCACAAAAGAGTATGGGGATTATGCTAATGACAAAGGCGAATTACCCGTTTGCTTTATCGCGAGCAACCACACTAGCGGTGGAAATTCAGGCTCGCCCGCTATCAATGGAAGAGGGGAGCTTATCGGACTTAACTTCGATCGAGTATGGGAAGGAACCATGAGCGACTATAATTTCGATGAAAGCCGTTGTCGCAATATCATGGTCGATGTGCGCTATGTGCTCTTCATCATAGATAAATTTGCCGGAGCCGGTTATTTAGTAGATGAAATGGACTTGGTTTATGCACCCGAAGAAACGGCTGAACCCGTTTTGGAGGTTCATCCGGAAGGTGGTTTGCCAGATTGATTTAGAAGGAGGCTCGAAGCCCTATTTGAGCTAATTGAGGTAAGCCTGGTCGTCCGCCCGCAGGGCGAAGAGAAACCAAATAGACTTCATTCGTCACATTGCGAATGGTCCCATAGATTTCCACGAACGGATTCATATGGTATTCCAGTGATAGGTCAAGCACGTGAAAGGACGGAATCAATTCGTTTTGTGGAATGGTTCCTTGGCCAGCAACGGCGCGACTCTCACTTTGCCATTGACCGCTGAGGTGCATATCCCATTTGCCATATTCTACAGAAACAGTGTAGTTGAGACGGTGCTGGGCCAAGTAAGGGAGTTGATCTCCACTTTCAACAGACCCCCATGGATCGAAATCACTGTCAAAGCTATTCGTGAATTGCGCTTGTGTGAAGGTGTAATTGAATCGAACAGGTAAACGCCATTTACCGCGGGAAGCGTTTAAAAGATCGTATTGAGCACTCAATTCTAGCCCATAAGACTGGGCAGTTCCGCCGTTGAAAAGATCGCCCGTTCCCGCGCCACCTCCGGCCGATAAGTCAACGCCCAATAGGTTTTCGTAGTCATTAAAAAAGAGAACCGCGGTCCATTGCAAAGCGTGTTGTGCTCCTCGAATTCCGACTTCATAATTCCAGCTTTCCTCTGGATTCGTTCCTTCCGCACTTCCCGGTGGGGCAAAACCCTTGTGAATACCCGCGAAAAGGTTGGTGGTTTCGTCAAATCGAAAGTCTCCACTTATGCCCGGAATCCAAGCCGACACTTGATTTTCGCGCTCTGAAAGATTACTTCCTACTCGATTTGGATCCTCTTTTCCAAAGTCTTCACGCTTTATGCGAACTTGCTCGTTTCGCAGTCCCGGAGTAATGGTCCAAGCTCCTCGCTCAATCTGGTAAAGTACATGAGCTGCCACCGCGTTCGCTGTTTCAATTCGGTTACTTTCTGTTCCAGGAGTGCCAGCGCTGGTTTGGAATAGGTTCCCTTCGGTCATTTGATAGCCATCGACCCATTGAAAACGATCAATTTGATCTTGATGCAAGCGAACTCCTCCTTTTATTAAATGGCTAGTTTTTGCCGTGTAAAACTGATAACTCGCCGATGTTTGCCAGCCTTGAGCGAAGTAACTTCGGTTGTTGGCTTTTAATAATAAAGCGTCTGCCTCGCTGTTCGCGCCACTGAGCACTTGGTAGGCTAAATCGTTTTCAGAAGGATCCGCCAGAACCGTTGAGATAGAGGTGCCGTTCACCTTGTCTAGTTTATACCAATTCCGGTGAAAATCATTGCGATATAAAACACTCGTTAGTTGCCAGCGATTTCCAATTTCCGCGGAATACCGCAAACTATACTGCTCCTGCTGGGTAGTCATTAAATCGTTTTGAGAGGCCGCATATCTGCGATAGGGAGCTGCTTCAAAGTCATCGGCCGTGAGCCCTAAGTAGGTTTCTTCGCTTTCTTCACTGCTGCTTGCAATTTTGAATGATAAGGTGTTTTTCCATGCGTTTCCTCCGAATCGATACTGGAGTTTCGCCAGGTAGTCTGCTTTTTGAAAACCGGTGGTACCCCCGCCATCGAGTTCTTTAAAACCGTCGCTTCCGTACTGGAAGCTCTCTACGAGAAAATCAAAATTTTCACCGCTGTTACCTACGTAGGCGTGAAGCTGCTTCGTATTGTATTCACCAGCTTGAACGTCAATGAGTCCGGAAAACTCATTGGGAATGGCAGTTGATATCAAGTTTAAAGCCCCACCTGTAGTGTACGGGCCGAATTCGATTTGACTCGAGCCCTTAACTACTTCGATTCCCTGCATGCGACCTGCGGTCGGAAAGAAATAAGCTGCTGGTGCCGCATAGGGGGCGGGAGCCATAAGGATCCCGTCTTCCATTAGACTGATTTTTGACGACCGTTCAGATCCTGTTCCGCGCATTCCAATATTGGGTCGAAGACCAAAACCGTCCTCATCCTGAACACTAATGCCGGGAATTTCACGCAGAATACGCCCGATATCGGTCTGTTTTTGTTCCGCTAATACTTTTGGTGATAGGTAGGTAGCAGATCCCCCAATGGCTGTGGCGCGTGCTAATCCACCGGTTAGTGTAGTAGAAGAAACGGCTACTTCAGGTAATGTAGTGATGTTTTCTTCCAGGGAAAATGCGAGATCTTCATTTTGTCCATCAAGAATGATGAGCTCTCGTCTTTGAGTAATAAAGCCGATGGACTTGATCACAAGTGAGTACGTGCCCTCCGGAAGATCGTTAAAGGAATAAGTTCCCTGCGCATTGGTTACGCCGCCGTATTTTGTTTTGTCGAGATAAACGGAAACATCGGGTAATGCTTGAAACGATTCAGGACCGGAAATGGTTACGTTTACTTGGTTCGATTGTGCGCTTAAAAGCATCGAAAAAAGAAGGGAAAATAAAAGTAGGGTAGGAGTGCGCTTGCTCATTTAGTTAAAGCTTAATCGGTCGGTATTTTTAGTTCGCCGACAAAAGTAGAATGATTCTAAATAACCTCAAAGCTTATTTAGAACTTTTCTAAACAAAGTTTTAACCATGGATTTTATTTCCTGTTTTTTTCTGGTAGGATACCCTTTAAAAAGCGCGTTGATTTCAAATTTTCACAACCGTGATCCGTTGTTCTAATTTAGTTTAATCGAAACTATTTAAAGTCCTGGTAAACAAATAATAATAATTTAAAAATGACAGGGTGTCAGTACGCTATTTTGAACGATTTTCGAGCGCCCAGCGAATATGGCCGAGGTGATGGCGACCGTGCCAATCATATTCAACGAGCCATTGGTTAATGGTGAATGTTTTTTTTCGATCGGTATGAAAATAACTTCGTTGCCAGTCTTCTTTTTCTAATTCGGAAAGTGTTAATCCCATGCGATAATAAATCCCTTTAAGAATAGAAACAGACACCTCTAAGGGGCTCGATTTTCCATCCGGGAGTTCCGCCCAAGCAACTTCGTTATATGCCTTTATATCGGGGTGATTTTCCGTAAGCCCCCGCTTCAATCGCAAATAGGCGTTGATGTGGCTATCAGCTAAATGATGGACCACTTGCTGTATCGTCCAACTATCGGTTCGATAGGTTAACGAATAATCCTCTGGGACAATTCCGCGCAGTAACTGCTCTAATTCTGTGGGAAACGAAGTAATACGCAAAATGGCTGCCGTTTTATCGAAGATTCGTCCCATTCGGGAACCGGGCCAATGGGGAATTTGCGTTCGGTATTCATTTCCAATTTATTCTGATATACGATTTCTTCTTCTGAACAGCGTTGGGAAGACTTTCGAGAAAATCGTCTCGCAAAGCCGCAAGCAAGAGTTCCTTCGTAAACCCATGGTGAACAACAAAGCTCACTTCTCGCACGGGTTGCGGCTCCTTAAATGGAACTATCTGACCTTTTTTAGCGCCCTGGCGGGCCGATAACTCCGGAATGAGGGTAAACCCGCCGTTTTGATCTACGAGCTCTTTTAAGGTTTCTATACTGCCGCTTTCATAAACAAAACCTTGATGGTCTATTTGTTCTGCCTTTGGTCTGCAAATATTCAGTACCTGACTGCGGAAGCAATGCCCTTCATTCAAGATCCATAAATCATCCATAGGGATATGCTCCGGATCTATATCGGTTTGGCCGTAAAGCGGATGTATTTCAGAGGCATAAATGAAGAACGACTCTAAAAAGAGGGGTATTTCCCGAATATTAGGCTCTTCAAGCGGAGTTACAAGGATGCCGATATCCAGAAGGTCGTTTTTTAGGCGATGGATAATATCGGCAGTTTGAACTTCTTCTACAATCAATCTAGCTTCTGGATGACGTTCGGTAAAAATTTTGAGAAACCGGGGCATTACATATGGAGCCAGGGTGGGGATGACGCCAACCCGGAATTCCCCTTTCATGGTTTCTTTATCTTCTTTGATGATGCTTTCAAGTTGGTGAAACTCACGCAATACTTGACGTGCCTTCAATACTACTCGTTCCCCGAACGGAGTAGGCTCAATAGGTTTTTTGGTGCGATCGAAAAGCAACATACTCCATTCATCTTCAAGCTTTTTGACCTGCATGGTTAAAGTAGGCTGAGTAACGAAGCACGATTCCGCAGCGCGTACAAAGCTCCTATGTGTATCAAGAGCTACTATGTATTCCAGTTGCTGTACCGTCATGGGTTAATAGAATTCGAATCGATATTCCAATCCTATATTCAAATACCAACTGCGGTTTTTTGCCTCTTGTTGGTCACTCAAGAATAAGTCATCTTGCCCCACGAAATACCGAGCATCGAGCCGCAAGGCTACGTGGCGACCGAAAAAGAAGTTGAGTCCACCACCAAAAATAAGCGCGTGGTCCGTGGTATTCCATTGGCGTGCATTAAAGTTAACAGCCTCTCGCCGGTCGAAGCCAACACCCGGAACGGGTGGCTCCAAAATAAAACGATCGCGAACTTCACCGGAGGTCGCGTAGCTAAAGTTGTATCCGAATAAAAACCGCAAGCGAAGGGGACCGTCGCCCAAGTTCAGTTGCGCCATTAATGGAATATCGAAATAATTTATATCGTATTCTTCTCTGTAAATGCCCGTGTAGTCAGTTCCTTCGACATTAAACGTAGCTTCCTGACGAACCGTTGCGCCACGCGAGCTCCAGCCTGGCTCGGTCCGGAAAGAAATTTTATCGATGATTTGATACTCGAGGACTAAAGCGAAATTCCCACCATATTTTGAAATGACGTCAATATCGGCCGTATCGTTGCTCGCTTTCCAATCCGAAAGTACGGACCCTCCTTTTGCTCCAATCGTTAATTGAGCGAAACTGTTCAAGGCAAAGCCTATAAATAAACAGGAGAGAATGATCTTTTTCATAAACAGTATTTATCGGTGCAAGATACAAAACCCGCTATTTTTGAACCTTATAAACAACTGATTGCTCAAGTACCGTTTCATTGATCACCGTTCGAGCCTCGAACTGAATATCGGTCCACCAACCCGTTTTTCGTTCGTACGAGTACACGCTTTTTTCGTAGAATTGGAAAGCCCCTTCTCCCAAGGGTTCGAAGGGAGCTTCTCCCATGGCTTCCTGAAATTTCAAATAATCGTTAATAGCGGCTCGGGCATCTGTTTCAAGAACGGTTGTTTCATTTACTACCACTGCGGTGCTGTCGTTAAGCGTTTCAATGCGTGTGGTAATTGTTGCTTTCACCGGTCTTTGTGCAAAAGAGATGGGTATTTCTAACTCTTGAATTTGAATTGAATCTTTGTGCATGGCGTAATTGTATCCGCTAAACAAGGTTTCAAAAGGGCTCAAAGCAGTTCGTTCTACTTCCAGTCGATTTTGAATTCGCTGCTTCATTTCACTGACCATAGACGTTATTTCTTCGTCGGTCATTTCAATACCCTGCTGACGTAAGCTAGTGCCCACATAATCGAAGATGGCAAAATAAACGCTTTGCACGTCGAGCCAATTCCTCAACCCCGTCAGCCTACCGGCTGGATGAACTTTTACCTCCATTAATAGGCTGTCAGCTCTCGCCAGAACTTGATCTACGGCGTTCTGCAATTCCGGAACGTCTTTAAAAACATCCAGTCGAAAACGCTCGGAAATCCACTCGACCGTAAAGCCTTGCGGCGTTGCGGTCAAAACCTTCAGGTATTCATGCGTAGAGTCTTGCTCGTCCCGCAAAACGGTGTCATTTCTCGTTACTTTTTCATTGAGGGTAATGGTCAACATCACCCTTTCATCTACCTCCCATTTGGGGAGCAAAAAAAGCCAATCGCTCGACTGAGCCATCGTGCCGAAGGCACTAAAAAACAGGAAAATGAACAGTAGTTTGCGCATAGTTAGGCGAAGATAGACTTATATGGAAGTATAAAGTACCTTTGAAAGGTGAAGCACAAAAATAAACATCAATCGATTCGCCAGCCGCAGTATCCTGGTGGTAATAAAGCGATGACTGAGTTTATCAAGAAGAATTTGGTTTATCCAGAATCTGCTAAAGAACAACGTGTAAAAGGAGTCGTTCGTGTAAAGGCGGATATAAATAAGGTCGGAAGAATTATAAAGACGACCGTGATTGCTGGAATTGGTCATGGATGCGATGAAGAGGCAGAGCGCGTCATTAAGCTACTCGAGTTTAAAGTGCCGGAAAATAGAGGAATGCGCCTTACTTTTCACAAACAATTCAACGTGAGCTTCACGCCACCGCCGGAAGCGCCAAAACAACCCAATCAAGTCAAGATTGAGATTAAGTACCACGTGACTAAATCCGCCGACTAAAGCGTTTTTAGGTATTCTATAAGTACGATTCGCTGCGCATCGGACAAGCCGTCACCAAAATTGTGCCCTTGATTTCCGTATCCGAGAAGTTGTGTATCATAAGTGTTCACATCTGTTTTAGATGATTCCTCGGTGAATTCCCATCCAACCATCGATAAATCGTAGTCTTCGTTATCCATAGATCGCCTCCAGAAAGTGGGTCGATCCGAACTCTTGAGTAAAGTCCATAGATTGGGAATGCTCCCATTATGCAAATAAGGAGCAGTGGCCCACACACCATCGAGTGGGGGAGCTACATACCCTCCTTCGGTTTCAAATCGCGCCGCAGGTGCCGTTGTAGCGTACCACGATTGATTGTACCAATTTTCAAAGTCAGCGAGCGCAAAATGGGCCTCGGCCAAGGCAGGGTCTGTACCAACGTCGTCTAACGCTACGATGTAATTGGGGTACGACTCATTTTGGCCATAGTTGCCGTGACAAGTCGCGCAATTATTTTCAAAGAGCATTTTTCCTTCTTCCACCAGAATAGGATCGGTAGCTTCCGGGAATAGGGGAGGCTCAATGCTTTTAATAAAAGCCATTACATTCGCAGCATTCTGATCAATACTACGCGCTTCCGAGCTATCGGTCATGGTAAGAAGCGCTGCAGCCGTAGATATTTTAGCATGATCTCCTCTTCCGCTACCGGTATAAAATTCAGCATTTTTCTTGGCCATAAGCCACCATGCCGGAACGTCGGTTGGAATAACTTCTGTATCGTAAGGGAATTGAGCGTCAGACAACCAGCTCAAGTCTTGTGGATCGCGATGGGCGACAAGAACTTGCGTTAGCTTATCCGCCGGATTCGCTCCCACCACTTCGGTAATAATATTGGGGCCAGTAACCATGGTTCCACGCCGAAAGCGGGAAAATGCCTCTGCCTCATCACTGTTAGGGCCATAGAGAGCGAGGATTCCCGCATCTATTAAGGGCATTAATGCAGCGCCATTGTTGGTGAAATCGCCCAGAGAATTACCAAGTCCGAGAATATAGTCGCCTTTTATTTTTTGACCGTGACATTGCATGCAATTCGCCGCCACTACTCGAACACCATTGTCTGCGTCAATGGCTGTAAATTCGGGCGGAATGGTAGCGTTGTCACCGCTACGGTTGAGTACATTCTCGGGATCGCTGCCAATGACCTGAGTGAATAATGCCAATGGTATCCCGCTGCTTATGTAGTTTCCATTGAGTAAATATTCTCGACCTGCGATCGGATCTCCCGTTCTTTGTGCTTCTGCGGGAACAACTACTCTTGATGGATTTCCCGTATTCGGTGTTTCCGGGTCTTTCTTGCACCCTGTGAAGAAAAACGAGACCGAGAGCAGAGAAAAGAGGAAAAGGGTAGAATTTGATTTCATACAAAAGGAGAAAAGATTTCCGTAAAAAAGGCCGGCCCTTCTGAAGGAGCCGGCCGTGTCACCAAAATTAAGATGAGGGCAACCTAAAATCCACCACCTTAAAAACACTTTGAGGAAGTGCTCGGCTGTTTCACGACCACTTTAAAGATACTAATTAATGCACACGCTCGCCATTTATGTAGGTCCGATCGATTGAGCTCGCTCGAATGTCTTTTTGTGCTGCAGTCATCCAATCGGTACCTACTACAATGAAATCGGCTCTTTTACCTGGTTCAAGGCTTCCTCTCGAATGCTCCCAGAATGCGGAAGTAGCTGCCCAAATAGTCATACCTCGCAGGGCGTCTATGCGGGTTAACTTATTCTCTGAATTAAAACCACCTTCTGGGAATCCGTCCGCATCCTGGCGAAAAACGGCGGAACAAAAGGTCAATTTGGGATCTATTTTTTCGACGGGGAAGTCCGTTCCGAGTGGAAGCCATCCGTGGATGTTTTTCAAATCATTGTAGGCGTACGCGTGCTTGATTCTATGTTTACCCAACCGATCTTCGGCCCAATACATATCGGACGTTGCATGCGTTGGCTGTACGCTTGGGATGATGCTGTTTTCTTTGAAAAGAGGGTAGTCGGAAGGGGTAACTACTTGCGCATGTTCAATCCGCCATCTGCGATCGTTTTCTCCTTTAAGAGCGGCTTGGTAGGCTTCAAGAACAATTCTGTTTCCGCCATCGCCGATGGCGTGTGTATTCATTTGAAAACCCATTTCTTCAATGGAAACGGCTAAATCAAAAATAGTTGCGGAATCGGTTACTAGAAATCCGGTCCAGTCGTGGCGGTCGTGATAAGGCTCTTTTAAATACGCTCCGCGTGAGCCCAAAGCTCCGTCGGCATACACTTTAAAACTATTGACCTTCATAAGATCTGTTTCATAAGGACCTTCTTCAGAGTAAAAGTCCAAAGCTTCCCAACTGATGCTCACCATCACATTTAATGGAAGATGTAGTGAATCTATTTTTTGGAGACTATCGAGTATTTCGATATCACTTCTGGGCAAGCCAGCATCCATTAATCCGGTGAGTCCCACTTCAAAGCAGTTTTTCTCGGCTTGTATCAGTGCTTTGGTGTATTCATTATTTGATTCTCGAGGGAGCGCATTTTTCACTTTTGATTTGGCCGCATCGAGCACTACCCCGGTGAGCGACCCACTTTCAATGAAAATTTCTCCACCGTCGATTTTGGAATCGATCGTTAACCCGGCTAAATCGAGGGCTACTTTATTGGCGATTCCGCCATGACCGTCGATTCGGGTCAGAAGAACGGGTCTGTTCGGGAACATTTGATCGAGCTCCACTCGTGTCGGGTATTTTTGACTTTCCCAGTCGTTTTGGTCCCATCCGCGACCCAGAATGGGGCCTTCAGTTACCGTTTCCGCGAATTCTTGTACGCGCGCTAAACACTCATCCCAACTTGTAGTTTCAGACAAATCGACTCGCATAAGAGTCTGAGCGTAGTTTCTAAAATGGGCGTGAGCGTCAATGAGTCCCGGGTAAACATACTTTCCGTTTAAGTCGAGCGAATCTGAAAACAAAAACTTTTGCGCCAGTGATTCGAGGGATCCGGTTTCTAGGATTTCACCGTTGGAAATGGCCATTGCGTTCACGGTAGAGAAGGAACTATCAACCGTATAGATAAGTCCATTATAGACCAATAAGTCTGCTTTCGACCTTCGGTCGGAAGACATCCCGCCGCAGGCGGAGAACAGGAGGGAAGTAATAAGAATAAGGGAGAGAAAAATGCGCATATACTTAGTTTTCGAGCAATTTATAAAAGATTAATTGCTCGAATTGATAACTTGACAAGAAAGAGCAGCATTGAATATGGAGAAAAAAAGATGTCCCTGGTGTGAGGTTGACGATTTATATCGAGCGTATCATGATGAAGAGTGGGGAGCTCCCGTTTATGAGGATCGCAAATGGTTCGAGTTTTTAATGCTCGAGGGCGCTCAGGCCGGACTTAGTTGGCATACAGTTCTTAGAAAAAGAGAGAACTATAGAATCGCATTTAACGATTTCGATCCTATTAAAATTGCCCAGTATGGCGATGATAAAATTCAGCAGTTACTCGCCAACACCGGAATAATCCGAAACAAATTGAAGATCCAAAGTGCCGTTAAAAATGCCAGAGCTTTTGTAAAGATTCAAGAGGATTTTGGTTCTTTCAACGATTATATATGGGGATTCACCGACCACCAGGTGATTCAAAACGATTGGTCGACGATGACTCAGGTGCCGGTTCAAACGAAAGAGGCCAAAGCAATGAGTAAAGACTTAAAGAAAAGAGGTTTTAATTTTGTGGGTCCGACCATTTGCTATGCATTTATGCAGGCAACCGGAATGGTGAATGACCATTTAAAAGAATGCTGGAAAAGCAAGATTTAAAAAAATAGTTTTGTGGAAGTCCCTGAGCTAGGACTTGATTCGCAAAGAATATTGAAGAGTCGGTATTTACATACCAGTAATCTTCACTCAGAATAATGAGATTCTCGATCTAATCATACTCGGGATGTACAACCGTTTCATCGTTGTTTTAAGCCACTAGTATTTCCGGCAATAAAAGGCAGAAAAAAGTACTTCATGAAAGGAGTAGAGTGCTTTTCAACATAGCACTGCGAAAACGTGAAAAAAAACCGTGGTCTTAGTTCTTTAAGAATAAATCTGATTCTTCACGAAATCGAGGGAACCGAAGACATAGGGTTGTCTCCTCGCCTGAAGAATTTTCAACGCTCATTTTCGCGGACATTTGACGCAGAAAATCTGATATCAATAGCAGAGACACTCCTTTTTGATTCCCGCTGTTGCCCTTTTCAAGGCTTTTCCAATCTATTGCTTCGTTAAAAGTATTTGAAGAGCCTTTTTCGCCCGAACTTTTCATGAAAATTAATACGTCCTCGTCATTTGTTTCGAACGATACGGACAAGCTCCCATTTGTGGTATTGCGGAGCGCGTTTTCAATGAGGTTTCTAAAGATAAACTTCATTCTTCGGGGCTCTCCAGAAACCGAAATTGCGCTTTCCATTTCATTTTTCCAAACTACTTTATTCTCGTTTGCAAGTGATTGAAATCGAAGAAATTCATTTTCGATGAATCCCTTGAGGGGTATTTCTACTGGGTTTATTTCTTCGTCAATTTGAGCTTCTCCCCAACGGACTAAATTATCGATCAAACTTTGTGATCGTTCTATACTTTCAAGGGCCTCCGGCCCGATCTCTTCCATTTCAGAAGCGTCAAGGCTTCCTCTAAAAATCAATTGAAGCATGGACTTTAGTCCGTTCAATGGCTCCCGAATGTCTCGCCCGATAATTTGAAGCATCCGTTGTAAAAAAGCTTTTGATCGGACTAAGCCATCACGCTGTTTTTCAATCAAGTGATTTTTCTTCTTCTCCTCGATCAATAGTCTGCGCAACTCAAAATTCCGAATTACCTGGTTGGCTAAAGTGGTTAATCCGAAGATTTGCTCCTCTGAAAGGGATCCGGGTTCGTCGTCCATCACGCAAAGCGTCCCCAAATTATGTCCTGAGGGCGTAACAAGGGGAATTCCTGCGTAGAATCGAACATTTGGGTCTCCCGTAACTAATGGGTTGTCGAGGAAACGATCATCTTTAAGAGCGTCGTTAATCACCATAGGGTCTTGCCCTAAGATAGCATGTGCGCAAAAAGCAATGTCCCGGGGTGTTTCTGCCGAATCAACCCCGACTTTCGCCTTAAACCACTGACGATCGCTATCCACCAAGCTAATCAAAGAGATAGGCATGCCTGCTATATGGGAGGCGAGTTTTACAACATCGTCATAGGCTCTTTCAGCAGGAGTATCGAGTATCTCATACTCTTCTAGAGCTTTGAGTCGTTCGGATTCAGTAACTGGAAACGCAGCTTTTTTCATTTCCCGAAAGGTAAGGAAAACACTAAAATGATATTTAAATGACTTGTTAAGGCATTAGAATATGAATGGCTATACCGACGAGCACTACAATTTGGCCCCATTTCATAAAGCCGAGGTACCAGGGCTTTTGGTAGAATCGCGCCGCTAGGCGACCGGTAATAAATGCCACAGAGGAGAAAATGATTAAGGCTTGGATTAAAAAAACAGTGCCAAGAAGGAAGACATACTGTGCAGAGTTAAACGACTCGGAGCCCGCAGTGGCTGGAATAAACTGAGGTAAAAACGCCAAAAAGAACAAGGTCACCTTGGGGTTTAACAAGTTCATAGTTACACCGCGCTTGAATAACTTGAAATAGGCGCTCTTTTCCAAAGCGACAAGATGAGCCGTCTCATTTTGTCGGAATACTTGCCAAGCGATATAGAGCAAATATCCCGCGCCGGCGTATTTAAGGAGTTCGAAGCTCCAAGGGTAGCGATCGAAAAAAAGAGTGGCACCGAATGCGACAACGCTTGTGTGCACAATGAGCCCGCTGCACAAACCCACTGCAGTTGCAACCCCGGCTTTCCAATGATTGCTTACACTTTGGGAAATCACAAACAATAAATCGGGACCCGGAGATAGGGTGAGTATGACACTGGCAGCGATGAAGTAGAGGAGACTATCAGAAGTCATTATTCCTTCTTTTCAGCAAGTAAACGCTCCATTTCTAGCAGCTCATCTCTAAATTTAGCCGCGGTTACAAAATCCAATGCTTTCGCGGCCTTTTCCATCTCGCGACGTGAATTCGAGATGGATTTCTCCAACTGCGCTTTGTTCATGAATGACAATACCGGATCTGCTGCTATTCGAGCGGCCTCGTCTTTTTCTTCAGGAGTAAAATATCTCGAAACGGAAGTTTGACCTAGAATTTGATCTTTAGACTTTTTAAGCGCCGTCGGTGTAATTCCGTGCTCTTCATTGTACTGAATTTGCTTAACTCTGCGCCTTTCGGTTTCCTCAATGGTACGCGCCATACTATTTGTAATCTTATCGGCGTACATAATTACGAGCCCGTCTACATTTCTCGCCGCTCTACCGGCCGTTTGAGTCAATGATCGCTCGGAACGCAGAAAACCCTCTTTATCTGCGTCTAAAATAGCCACTAATGAGACTTCAGGTAAATCGAGTCCTTCACGGAGTAGATTCACACCAACCAATACGTCAAAAATCCCTAAACGAAGGTCGCGCATGATTTCTACACGCTCAAGGGTGTCCACATCACTGTGGATATAACGCGTCTTTACATCGAACCGAAGAAGATATTTTGTGAGTTCTTCAGCCATGCGTTTTGTGAGGGTCGTAACTAGTACGCGCTCATCTTTTTCAATGCGTTTCTGAATTTCTTCAAGAAGGTCGTCTATTTGATTTTCTGAAGGCCGAACATCAATTTTCGGGTCAAGCAGCCCTGTCGGGCGGATGACTTGCTCGACATACGCGCCACCGGATTCTCCAAGCTCGTAATCGGCAGGTGTTGCTGAAACGTACAGGGTTTGCCCGGTAAGTTGATTGAATTCTTCAAATTTTAGGGGACGATTGTCCATAGCTGCGGGTAAGCGAAAACCGTATTCAACCAAGTTTTCTTTTCGCGATCGGTCACCGCCGTACATCGCGTTAATTTGAGGAACAGTAACATGACTTTCATCGATGACCATTAAGAAGTCATCGGGGAAATAGTCAATTAAACAGAAGGGGCGAGTCCCGGGCTCACGACCATCTAAATAACGCGAGTAATTTTCAATACCGCTGCAATAACCGAGTTCTCGGATCATTTCGAGGTCGAAATTAGTCCGTTCTTCGAGTCGTTTCGCTTCTAAAGGGCGGCCCACTTCGCGGAAGAAATCGACTCGATCCACTAAGTCGTCCTGAATATCGTGTATCGCTCTTTGAAGGCTATCTTTTGAGGTTACAAAGATATTCGCCGGATAAATGGTTAAGCGTTCAAACTTCTCAATTCGATCGTTCGTAGCCGGATCAAAACTTTCAAGTTCTTCTATTTCATCGCCCCAGAAGTGAATGCGGTAGGCAATATCCGCGTATGCCGGGAATACATCTACTGTATCGCCCTTTACTCTGAAGTTCCCTCTACTAAACTCGGCTTCGGTTCGGGCGTATAAACTTCCCACGAGTAAGTGAAGCAGTTTATTCCGGGGAATTACTTGTCCGGTCGATAGACCGATCACATTTTTATTAAACTCTTCGGGGTTTCCAATTCCATAGATGCAGCTCACCGATGCCACTACGATTATGTCGCGACGGCCCGATAGTAGGGAAGAAGTAGCACTCAATCGAAGTTTTTCAATTTCTTCGTTTATGCTCAGGTCTTTTTCAATGTACGTACCCGAAACCGGAATAAAGGCTTCTGGCTGATAGTAATCGTAATAGCTGACAAAATACTCTACTGCGTTGTTTGGGAAAAACTGTTTGAATTCCCCGTACAATTGCGCCGCGAGCGTTTTGTTGTGACTTAAAACCAACGTAGGCCGCTGGACTTCTTTAATCACATTGGCGACCGTAAACGTCTTTCCTGAACCGGTAACACCCAAAAGCACTTGGGCGTCATCACCTCTCTTTAATCCGTCCGTGAGTTCGGAAATTGCCGTTGGCTGATCGCCAGTGGGTTTGTAATCGGAAATCAGCTCAAAGTCCATATCGTCAATTAATCTTCAGAAACCTCTACATCCTTTACCAAGCGCAATTTAGCACGTAGTTGATCGATTTTTTTACGTTGCGCTTCAATGCTCTTTTCAACGGTTGCAATGAATGGATTTGGCTTATTTCCTGTAGGCGTGAGCATTTGAATATTTGCCTCTAAGGTCTTGAGCTCGTTTTGGGCTTCGTTTATTTCGCGTCGAATAGTGTCTTTCTCCCGATTCAATTCGCGTCCACCTTTCGCAGCAAGGATTTCGATTTTGTTCTTAAATCGCGCTTCTCCTTCTTCTTTTCCGCTGAGTTTCAATTGATCAAATTTCAAATCAATCAATTGTTTCCAATTCTTGTCTATTCCCATTTTGCTCCTTGGAACAAAACCAATTTCACGCCATTTACCCATGAACTCTTTGAGTTTGGCAACCGCATCACCCGTTGCTTTTGGCAATTCAAATGCTTCTAATTCCGCCATTAAGGCCTCCTTAGCGGTGTAATTATCTTCAAACTCTTTGTCTTGCTCAGCAAAATGGTCTTTTCTTTTAGTGAAAAAGTGATCGCAGGCTTCTCGGAATTTTTTCCAGGTTTTTTGATTATCGGAATGCCCAACCGGCCCGAGTTTTTTCCATTCCTGTTGTAACCGTTTAAGGGCATCGGCTGTATTTCGCCAATCGGTACTTTCCTTTAGCTCTTCGGCTTTGGCAATAAGATTGTGTCGATCCTGCAGATTCCCTTTGTAGGCATCTTTGAGCTCTTTATAGAACTCATTTTTCTTTGTGTTAAACTTTAGCAGGACTTCTCTAAATCGTTGCCAAACAGCGGTGCTTTTTCCTTTTGGCACACGTCCTACTTCCCGAAAAGCATCCGCTAAACCGCGAACTTCTTTGATCTTGGCCTGCCAATCTTTGTGAGTGTTAATTTCAACAGCCGTAGCTTCTTCAATTTTCTCGCAAACCTTTTCTCGCAGTCGTAAATTATCTTCCCATTGCGATTTCAATTCGTCGTAGTGGGCATGTCGCTTATCGTGAATTTGCTTTGTGTACTCGGAGAACTCCTCCCAAATGGGCTCTCTGTGTTCCTTCGCCACAGGGCCGCCTTCTTCTTTCCATTCTTTATGAAGCCCCTGCAATTCTTTAAAAGCCGCGTGAATATCATCACTTGCTGCAAGTTCTTTCGCTTTCGCGACGAGACGTTGTTTGTGCTCAAGATTTTTTCGGAAATCCATGTCGCGCAAATCGTCGTTCAATCGGAGGTAATCGTAGAAATTTTCTACGTGATGATGGTACGTACGCCATATTTCACTGCTCGCTGTACGAGGAACCGGTCCAATATTCCGCCATTTTTCTTGTAATGTGCGAAACTGATTGAATGTTTCCGAGAACTTCTCTTCACTCTGTAATAGTCCTTTTAATTCTTCGATTAACTCTTCGCGAAATTTCAAATTCGCGTTCAATTCACGCTCTAAATTTTGGCGGTATTCTTCGCGCTCTTTTCGATAGGCGTCGAGTAGAGCTTTGAATTCTTCTCTAAGCGGCTCGTGGTACTCGAAATCAATTTCAACACCTCCTCCCGAAACGAACTCCTCCAGTTTCACTTGGCGTTCGGCTTTGGCTTTAGTAAAGAAGTGGTGCTTAATTTCATCCAAGTACGGTTTGATCAATTGCATAGAATGATCCGACCTTAACTTTTTTGCAACCGCCAGTAATTCAGGTAATTCGAGTACTTCTAAATTGGGAAGTTGTATGCGTTCTGTTTTCGCGCTCGCTTCCTCGTCTTCTTCCTCTGAATTCGCCTCGGACTCGTCGTGATCTTCCTCTTCGTCTTCTTCAATTTCTCCGACGACTACATCGTGTGCACCTTCGTTCGCTTTTTCGGCTGGGATCGAGTCCTTACCGACGGCTTCTTCCTCAGCGACTTTAGTCTCTGGTTCTTTTGACGGTGTTTTTTCCGCCTCTTCCTCGGGCTCAGAAATAGCGCTTTCGGCTACCTTTTTTTCTGTCTTTTGCTCCGCGGCCAATTGCTCGGGTGCGTCAAGTTCGTTTTTTGACTCGTTAGACGGCTCTACAGCCTCTGAACTTTCAGAAATTCCTGTTCCTTTATTGAGCTCTGAACCCTTTTGGTCAGAGTCTTCGTTTTGATCAGTAGGTTCAAGCACCTCATTCTCTTTTGTGGGTTCTCCCGAATCTGAAGCTTCCTGCTCCTCCTTTTTCGGCGCTTCATTCGAATGATTTTCATTCGTTGAATTGTCTTTTTCTTCTACCTTATTTCCGTTCTCTTCAATCATGCCTTCAGTTTCTGTAAAAGCCCTGTGATTAGGGCAAAGGATTGCAAATTTAACGAAACTATTGGTACCATTGACGCCAGAAATCCCAGGCTAATTCGGCCTGTCGAATGAGCATTTCATTACCGTTTTGAACGTAAGCACCTCTTAATGAACACATCCGCATGGCCCGACTCAAATCAGCTCCGTAATTAAGGTCAAAATAGTAATGTTCATCATCAATTTCTTCGAAGGGAATTGGGGGGTAATCATCCAGGAAATTTGGTCCACCCAGAGGCGTTGTATTGATGATTAGTCCGTAGTCCTTTAATTGGCCCTTTAAATCCTTATAGCCAATGTATTCTGCTTTTTGTTGACGAGAAACTTTAGCAAAATCAACTCCAATCGATTTCAGGGCAAAGGCAATTGCCGCCGAAGACCCGCCGGTACCCAAGATGAGTGCCGGTTTTCCTGTTCCTAGCACCTGCTCTTGATCTAGAGCTCCTAGAAAACCATTCCAATCCGTGTTTTCCGCCCGAAGGACGTTCGATTCGCGATCGTATACAATTGTATTAACCGCTCGGATTTCCTTTGCCGCGTTACTGACCCATTGGGCCTCTACGGCCCGAAAGGCATCCTGCTTATACGGGATAGTGACATTCACACCAATTAAATCGGGCTGTTTATGCCACCAAGCGTTTAAGTCTTCGGGGAAAGAAGGAAGGTCAAATAGGTCATAACTCCAGTGCCGTATGCCTTCACGAAACCACTTTTCATTAAAAAATGAAGGTGAAAAACTGTGTTTTATACCATTGCCAATGAGTCCAACTCTATTCACGATTCTTTTCGTTTCGCAGAAAATTCCAATCCAAAAATAAGCGCGAGTCCGACCAGCATTACTAGAATGGCGATCCAAGTTGAAGCGTCGGAAAGGCCCGGCCAATAGCGCTTGTAGAGGAGAACGATTTCCTCACCGCGATTGTTTATAGCCGATTTTACCGGCTTTTGCCAAGGCCAAATGATCAATGTAGAGCCCAGAACAAATCCCGTAAGAGTGGCCATCGTTTCGTCACGTCTCTTTTCTAGAATATAGGCCAGAAGATTCGAAAGACCGATTAGCCCCAGAACGCTTCCTAAAATAAAAAGGGACAGGAGCGGGATGTCCAAATCTGTGACGGCATTAATCAGGAGTAATTCGTAATTACCCATGAGTATCAGTAGAAAAGAGCCCGAAATACCTGGGAGTGTCATTCCGCTGATGCTCACGGCTCCGCAAATTAAAACATACCACCAAGCTCTGTTTTCGAGGGCAGGCGGTAAGAAAGCGAAGGAAATACTGATTATTAAACCGAGTACGAGCCAGAATTTGGTGGTTCTATTCCAGAATTCAACGTTGCGACCTATGAAATATACAGATCCCAAAATGAGTCCGAAAAAAAGAGACCAAATGAAAATGGGATATTCTCTAAAAAGGAATTCGAATAGTTGAGCAATGAGTACTACGGAAAGTATGATCCCAAGCATCATAGCTAATAAAAACCGCCCGTTTACGTAATTGTTAAATTCGGCGAACTCACCTTTGAATAAAAGCTTTAGCGCTTTTAAGTTGATTCTCTTCAAGCTGTGAATAAACTCCTCGTAAATGCCTACTACCAAAGCGATTGTGCCTCCAGAAACTCCAGGTATAATATTACCTGTGCCCATTAGGGTTGCTTTGATGACAAGCATGTAAAACGGATCTGACGCCCTCATTGAGTTTACGGTTTCCGGGTGGAAAGCCGTTCAAGGTAGTAAATCAAGGCGAACCCAAAGAGTGCTAGAAGCGTGGCATAGAGAATAAAAGGTTGGCCTTCAAATGCATTCGGAAGAACGTTCTCTTCCAAGAACGGAACGCTTTCTCCGTGACGGTCAACACGATATTCTAATACCGTTTTCCAGGGCCAAACTTTGTTTAATGAACCGATCATGAATCCTGTAAGTAGCGCTACGGTGAGATCGTGGTATTTGGCGAACATCCAACTCAAGAGACGAGAGAAACTCAATAGTCCGATCGCACACCCGGCAAGGAAGACTGCGAGAACATCCGGCCGAAGGGCGCTAATGCTATCGAGAATAAATCGGTACTGACCGAGAAGCAGCAAGATAAAGCTTCCGCTTATTCCCGGTAAAATCATTGCGCAAATGGCCAATGCACCTGATAAGAAAACAAACCACAGCGCCGTTGGCGTCGTGGCGGGTGTAGCAATAGTGATGTAGAAAGCGATGATCGCACCTAGAATTAGAGCGACGAAACTACCTACGGACCATTTTTTTATTTTTCGCCCAACCAGTAATGCAGAGGCCAAAATGAGCCCAAAGAAAAACGACCAGAGTAAGACCGGGTGATTTTCGAGGAGGTGGGTGAGGAGTTTGGCAAGACTGAGCACGCTGATCGCGATTCCGGCAAAAACAGCGGCTAAAAAAGATCCGTTTACAGCCGTCCAGAACTCCTTGATTTTGAAGCTGAGTAAAAGCTTGAGAGCATTTAAGTCGATGGACTTCAGGGTGTCGATAAGCTCTTCATAAATCCCGGATATAAAAGCGATGGTTCCACCTGAAACGCCGGGAACAACGTCCGCCGCACCCATTCCCATACCTTTTAGAACAAGTAGGGCATATTCTTTATTTGTACGCATATTAAGCCATTAATTGAGCGATGGCTTCATAACCGCCCGTGACAGAGAAAACATTTTCTAAGCCCTTTTCTCTATGGAGCATATAGGCCATTGCACTGCTGCGTTTACTCGATTGGCAGTAAATTATGACGGGGCAGTCCTTTGGAAAGCTTTGTGAAGCTTCCAAAACATTATCCATAGGCATGTGATGGGCAGGTAGATGGCCGTCTTCATATTCATAATCCTCCCGAATATCGACCAGATATACCTTTTCTTTCCGCTCTATAATCTCGAGCAGTCTACTGGGTTCAATCTCCTTAATCATTTCTCAGCTTTGATACTTTTCTAGCAATATTTTCACTTGTTCGTGTTCCGCTAACAAAGGAAAGTGTTTTAGGAAATCGGAACGAATATCGCTGTTCAAAGTTAAAGCATTTTCGAGGAATCCCGCGGCCTCATCAACAGAGCCTATTAAGTACAGATAACCCGCGTACGTGTAGTTCAAGGCCGGGTCTTCGGGATTCAAGTCAATTCCTTTGGAGAGGACTTTCATGGCGTTATCGTATTCTTCCATTTCAATAAGAAGATCCGAGAGGTTGATCCAAACCCGTGCTTCTATATGTCCCAGTTCAATCAGTTTTTGAAAATTCTCTTTCGATTCACCGAGAAAGCCCATTTTTCGGTTCGAAGTTCCACAAATGAACTGATAGTCTGTATTCGTTGGCGACAACTCTGTGGCCTTCCGGATAAAATAAATACCCTCAGAAAGTTTTCCTATTTCGTCAAGCAATAGTCCGCGTTCCATCCAAGCCTCATCTAAATTTGGATCTTCGTGGGTTGCCTTGATGCTGTAGACCAATGCTGCCCGCGGATTATTCATACGCTTGTACGCATTGGAAATCCTCAGGTAAGCCAAACCCGACGGAGAGTCGAGTTCAATTAACTCTTTGTACACGGAAATGGCATCCTCGTACTTTTCTAAATCTTCGAGAATTGAGGCCTTCTCGTGATAAGCCGCGGCAAATTCATCGTCGATAACAATGGCGTAGTCAACCGCATCTAACGCCTCCTCGAGTTTACTGACATTGTGGTAGCTCACACTGAGTTGATACCACCCAATTTCTGAATATGGATTGCGATCTAAAAAATCGGTGAAAAAAGTGATGGAGTCTTCATTGCCATCCGTTAGATCAAAGCAATAGGCAATATTATACAGGGCCAATTCGTCTTCGCCATCTTGTTCCAGGGCGAGCTTATAAAAGTGAATCGCTTTTTCGTACTTCTTTAAGTTTTGATATTCATTTCCAATCAGCATGAATACATCCGCTGGCCCATCTTCCGAAATTTCAATAGCCTTTTCAAACATTTGAATTGCCTGATGACTGAGACCTTTTTTTGAAAAAATCATTCCTCTTGAAATGAAGAGTTCTTCGTTGTATGGGTCCAAGCCTTCGGCTCGATTTAATTCGAGTAACGCTTCATCCGTTCTATTGTACGCCGCAAGGAGTTGAGCCCTTTTTAGTGGGAGATTCACAGCGTTTGGATGCTGCTGTATGCCGTAACGTGTGGTCAGGAGGGCTTTTTTCATGCTGCCCGTCATCATGTAATGATCGGCAAGCGCCTCAAATTCATGCACATCAAAGAAGAGCACTGAATTATCCTTCAACATCTGTTCAAAACGTTCGATCAACTCCTCCGTTGCCTCGTGTTCTTCGTAATCCATAAATTCCGCCGGTTACTCGTTTTCTCGAAAATACCGAGAATAGCGCGCAAATTTCGCACTAATTATCCAAAGTTCTTAACAACACTCTATTGAAAAGCGAAGTCATCTTCTATCTTTGCTCTTCAAACACTATTCCATGTCATTAATAAAATCGATTTCGGGAATCCGGGGTACTATAGGCGGACAAGTTGGCGAGAATTTAACGCCGTTAGACGCTGTTAAGTTTGCTTCGGCCTATGCGACACGTTTAAAGCGCCATTCTGACAGAAAACGACCCATTGTTGTGGTTGGTCGCGATGGGCGAATCTCCGGACCGCTTGTTCAGTCATTAGTTGTGTCTAGTCTGCAATCTGTGGGGATCGACGTGATTGATGTTGGACTCAGTACTACTCCGACCGTAGAGGTCGCCGTTCCTCTAGAAGGAGCAGACGGGGGAATCATATTAACCGCAAGTCACAATCCAATTGAATGGAACGCCTTAAAACTATTAAATGAAGCGGGTGAATTCTTAGACGCTCAAGCCGGCGCTGAAGTGCTTGCACTTGCCGAAGCGGAAGACTTTGATTTCGTTCCTGTTCTCGAGTTGGGAACGATTACGATTAAAGACGAGTATATCGACCGCCATATTGAACGGGTTTTGAAGCTTGAGGGAGTAGATGTTGAGGCAATTCGCAAAGCGAATTTCTCCGTAGCGGTTGATGGAGTAAATTCTTCGGGCGGTATTGCTATTCCGCGATTACTGGATGCACTTGGGGTAGAAAGAATTACGGCTCTTTTTTGCGAGCCGACGGGTCATTTCCCGCACAACCCCGAGCCACTCGCCGAGCATTTAACTGATTTATCTGCAGCCGTAGTGGAAGAAGGCTGCGATCTAGGTATCGTTGTTGATCCAGACGTTGATCGACTGGCATTTGTTTCCGAAGACGGCTCCATGTTTGGCGAGGAGTACACCTTAGTTGCCGTCGCAGATTACTTCTTGAGCTTCCGCAATGGAAACACCGTGAGTAATATGTCCTCTTCACGAGCTTTAAGAGATGTTACTGAAAGAAGAGGCGGAAGCTATGTTGCCAGTGCCGTGGGTGAAGTGAACGTAGTAAAGGCAATGAAAGATACCAAGGCAGTTATTGGAGGAGAAGGGAATGGGGGAATTATATTACCCGATTTACATTACGGTCGCGATGCGCTCGTGGGTGTCGCACTCTTTTTAAGTCATTTGGCAAAATTTGGTGGCAAAATGACCGAACTCAAGGCGACGTATCCGAGCTATTATATGAGTAAGCAAAAGATTCAATTGACACCGGGATTGGATGTTGATGGATTATTGGAACAGATGACCGTGAACTATCAAGACGAAAATCCTACAACGATTGACGGAGTAAAGATTGATTTTGATCAAGAGTGGGTACATTTGCGGAAATCGAATACAGAACCGATCATTCGTGTGTATTCGGAAAGTACCACACAAGAAAAAGCAGACCAACTCGCGGACCGATTTCGCGACGAAGTCCTAGCCTTAACAAAATAAGTGATGAAAGTATACCTGGATAATGCGGCAACTACGGCGATGGCTCCTGAAGTGGTCGAAGCAATGGTTCCCGTAATGAGCGATTTGTACGGAAACCCTAGTAGCACACATCATAAAGGTCGCGAAACTCGCTCGCATCTAGAGATGGCGCGAAAAAAGATTGCCAAACATCTGAATTGCTCTCCCATGGAGTTGTTTTTTACTTCAGGCGGTACGGAGGCGGATAATATGGCCATTCAATGCTCGGTACGTGACCACGGCGTGCGAAGAATTATTACCTCCGCCTTAGAGCACCACGCTGTTTTGCACACTGTTGATCATCTCGGAGAAGCAGGGGCTGTTTCGGTAGAACATGTTCGAATTGATGAAAAAGGGCATGTAGATCTCGGTCATTTGGAAGCGTTGCTCAAGGAAGAGGCACCCAAGACGCTCGTTACTCTGATGCACGCCAACAACGAAATAGGCAACTTACTACCGTTGTTTGAAGTGGGGGTGTTGTGCCGTGCGCACAACGCGTTGTTTCATTCCGATACGGTTCAGTCTATGGCTCATTATCGATTCGATTTGGCGAATACTCCGGTAGATTTTATCACCTGCGCTGCTCACAAATTTCACGGCCCTAAGGGCACCGGCTTCCTTTACATTCGCAAAGGATTGGCCCAAGAGCCTTTTATTTATGGAGGCGCCCAGGAGCGCAATATGCGCGGCGGAACAGAGAATGTATACGGAATTGTTGGCCTAGCGAAAGCAATGGACTTGGCGTACGAAGACATCGAAGGTCATCGAACCCATATAGAGTCTTTGAAAAGGCGTATGATCGACGGCCTAACGGCCGGAATTGAAGGAGTGCGTTTTAATGGCGACAGTGCAAATTTGGACAAGAGTTTATATACGGTTTTAAATGTTTGCTTACCCGAAAATGAAGCGAGTAGCATGCTCTTATTCAATTTAGATATCCTCGGTATTTGCGTTTCAGGTGGAAGTGCTTGCAGTTCGGGAAGTAATGTCGGCTCTCATGTCCTGAGCGCTATCGGAAGTGATCCAAAAAGACCTGCGGTACGATTTAGCTTTAGTCGCTACACCACTGAAGAAGAAGTAGATTACGCGCTCAAAGAGTTGATTCGCTTATATCAAGACTAATTTACTTGTTTGAATCAACCGATTCTTTGGCTTCTGAATTAAAACCAAAGAGCTTTTTTTCTTTGATAATGTTATCCACATAAGGTGGAATTAAGCGTTCCCAGCCTTCTTCATTTTCACGAATCATGCGCAAGACTTCTGGAGAGAAAATCTCGAGAATTTCTGGGTCGAAATGTTCAATATCTTCGATTCGGCGATTGTAAAGTAAGTACTGATAAAGAGGTTTTAACCTGGGATGAACTTTCAGGTTCTTCGAATTTAACAAAGGCTCGTCCCTCTTGGGTTGATAGGGGTATAAGAATACTTTTAAATCGCGGTTAAAGAGCTTCCCGAAAGCTTCCATAATACCCCCGCTTAAATCGCGGTAATAAGACTCATCGAAGATTTCAAGCAAATTATTCACACCCATTATAAGACCCATCCGCGCTTTAGTAAAGCGTGAAAAATACTCTACCAGCTTGTAGTATTCCTGATAGTTTGAGATGAGAACGGTCTGACCTAAACTACAGAGGATATCTGCTCTGTCAATAAAGTCTTGTTCATCCAGTGAACCATCCATGCTCAAATTGTGCAAGGTAATTTCGAAAAGGACCTGAAGCTTTTCTTTTTGAACGCGCTTCGTTTTAACAAACAGCTTGTAGCCATTTTTAATCATATCAATATTCACCTTGGTAACCGGTCTAAAGCTACCGCGAAGCGTAAGGATGTTCTTTTTGTACAATAAATCCGAGGGCTGTATGTTTTTCCCATCCGGCCCAAAAATCACGGCATCTGTCATGCCGTTCTTTACCAATTGAAGGCTCATCAATCGATTATCCACTTTGTCAAACATCGGACCTAAGAAATTGATCATGTCAATCTCAATTTGCTCACGACTTAAATTGTCATAAAGCGAGAGCAATAACTTTTTTGGGTCTCGAAAGAAGAAGTAAGCGCCGTAAATAAGGTTTACACCCAAGACCCCAATACTTTCTTGCTGTTGACGAGCATTGTTTTCATGGAGTCGAATATGGACCACGATCTCAGATGGCTCCGTATTGGGCTCTACTTGATATCGAATTCCTAGCCAGCCATGGCCCTTAAACGTCTTGGCGAAGTTGATGGTGGCCAGGGTATCTGAAAATGCAAAAAAGCGTTTTGTTGGAAACTTCCTTCGATCAAGGCGTTCCACCATGAGGCCATATTCTTGCTTCAGCATCTGGCGAAGGCGCGGCTCGGTTACATAGCGACCGTCGGTTCCTTTTCCGTAAATAGCATCTGAGAAATCTTTATCATAGGCGCTCATCGCCTTCGCTATGGTACCGGAAGCTCCACCCGCTCTAAAGAAATGGCGCACTGTTTCTTGACCTGCCCCAATTTCGGCAAACGTACCATATATGTCGGAGTCCAAGTTGATTTGCAGTGCTTTCTGCTTGGTCGGAAGAATAATACGATCCATAGTGTACGTGTACGTTGAAGCAAAGGTAACAGCTAACAGGTATAAATCATAAATTACACCCATGAAAATAACGTTCCTCGGCACAGGTACTTCTCAAGGGGTTCCAATGATTGGTTGTAATTGTAAAGTTTGCGAATCTAAGGACCCAAAGGATCAACGCTTAAGGTCGTCCATTTATGTTGAATGGGATCACTTTTCATTGGTTGTGGATACCGGGCCGGATTTCCGTCAGCAAATGCTTCGTGAGGGCATAAAGAGCTTGGATGCTGTTTTATTTACCCACGAGCATACGGATCATGTAGCCGGATTGGATGATATCCGCGCTTTCAATTATTTCCAAAAGAAGCCGATGGATTTATTTGCTTCGGATCACACTGCGGCGGATTTAAGAACGAGATTCGGATATGCTTTTGGAAACTATCCCGGCGTTCCGAGTATAAGTTTACACGAAATTCAAGATGCGGCATTTGAATTGGGCGGACATAGAATTCAACCAATATCGGTCATGCACAGAGATCTTCAAGTATATGGATTTCGGTTCGGAGATTTCACCTATATCACAGACGCAAATATTATCTCGCCGGAGGCGGAAAAATTAATACGAGGGAGTCACACGATTGTTTTAAACGCCTTGCGGCGTGAAAAGCACTACAGCCATTTCAATCTGGAAGAGGCCGTCGAATGGATCGAAAGGCTCAATCCACAAAAGGCCTATTTCACTCATGTGAGTCATCAGTTGGGACTAACGGAGGAAATTAACCAAGAGCTTCCCGATACAATCGAATTGGCTTATGACGGACTCAGCATATCTTTTTGAAATTGGCCAACCCAATTGCAAATCGCGTCGTATTAAACAATAAGAGCGCATATTCCGTTGATTGTCACGTCAATGACCTTTATTTTACGAGAGTTGCGTACTTTCGAATGCTCACCCAAACTAAAAATCGATGAGAAAAACGATCCTCAGCTTAATTGTATTATGTTTTTTACTGCCCGTTGGACTTATGGCGGAAGGGCATGATCACGATGATGAATACCGTGTAACCTACTTCCATCCCCAAGAGGAAGTGATGCAGTATCATATTCAATCCAGTTTGCGCGCCCAGACGCCCTGGCAATCTTTTCTGCAAAGTTATCCTTCATGGAAAGTGCTTTTTAATGAGCGCACAGGGATGCCGCATAGAGCATTTGGTTCTCCGATCGCAGTATCTGGACCCACCCCGGAAGCAATGGCATTATCTTTTTTTGAGAACAATCTAGAAGGGTATAACGTACCTCTAGAAGAGCTTAAGTTTGTATCAGTAATCGAAAGCAATGCTTACTACCGTGTTTTATTTCATCAAGAACACGACGGATTTTTTGTGAAGGATGCACGGGCTGATTTCAAAATCACCAAAGAAGGGTCGCTGGTGCTATTTGGATTGGAGATACACAATAATATCGAACTCAGCACGGATCCTGAATTGACTGAATCCGCATTGGTCAATGCTGCAATAAATGGAATGAGTCATGTTCAAGACACAGAAATCAAAGGATACGCCATTCTACCTATGCCAGATGGTGGTAAATATGAGTACAGAAAAATTCTCGAATTAGATATCCTCACGGAAGAAGAAGGAGTCCCTGGAAGATTCCAAACGTACGTTGATGCCATCGACGGTACCGTTCTCTTTCGAGTGAATAGAATTCACACTGCGAGTGCTACGGGAATAATTAATGTTCGTTCTGATGTTCGCACTGGGCGCGTTTTTGAACCAGAAACAGATAATCCATTACCGAGATTGGATGCTATTATTGACGGATTAGCGCGTACTACCGATGCAGACGGGGATATTGATTTCAGCATCACATCACCAGTATCAGCAACTTTTTTCCTCAAAGGAGATTGGGTTGACGTTCGTGACAACGGGGTAACCCCAAGTTATGTGACTACCTTAGATAGTCTAACCGATACAGTAAATCTTACATCAGCTTTTAGTGTAGAAGCGAGATCGGCTTATTTCCATACAGACCTTATTCACAACCACATGAAGGGTTACCTACCCAATTTTGGGGGGCTAGACATTCCGTTAACGTGCAATATTGAAATCACTCCGCATCAGTGTAATGCTTTTTATAATGGATCTTCCATTAATTTTTACACAGCTGGCGCCGGATGTTATTCATTAGCTCAGCTTAAAGATGTGGTATACCATGAGTACGGGCACGGAATAAATGGTCGTTATTATTCATCTCAAGGTCTCTTTGGAATGGGAAGCGGGGGAATGAATGAAGGATATGCAGATGTATGGGCGTTTACGATCACGGAAGATGCAATTTTAGCTCAAGGAAATGATCCAAATGACACATCGTCGGTAATTCGGAGATATGATCAAGGCCCAAAAATTTACCCACAAGATTTAATTGGCCAAGTGCATAATGACGGTGAAATTATTGCCGGTAGCATATGGGACACTTATTTGTATTCCGGTTTAACCATGGATTCACTTACAGCTATTTGGTCTCAAGCCTTTATTGAGGCTGCTGACGGAATTGACGGTACCGAAGGAACCATCTATAGAGATGTGCTCATCGACATGCTTTTTGCCGATGATGTGCCCGCAAATGGTGGGGATAATGATATCACGAATGGTACGCCGAACAGTTCAGCTATTTTAGAAGGATTTAATGATCATGGAATTTCTTTACTCGGCATCTCGGATTTGACGCACGTGCCTGTTGAGACGGCTGCGATCAATACAGATATTACCTTGAGCGCAGATGTTAACGTTGAATATGCTTCGTATTTCGGTCAAGTAACAGCACATTATCAAGTGAATGGAACCGGGCCTTGGATGACCACACCTTTGGTTCTTACTTCGGGAATAACCTATGAAGGTCAAATTCCCGCGCAACCATCTGGTACTATTCTATCCTATTACGTAACGCTTGATGACGTTAATGGACTCGAAGCAATTTCTCAACCTTTCCGGGTGGATGAAATCGATCCAGTGGACCGGAATCTGCCGTACTTCGTGATGGTAGGATTTAACCAGTTGGCCATCGAAGATTTTGATACCCAACAAGGTAATTGGTTGGAAGGACTTCCCGGAGACCAAGCCACAACGGGGCAATGGATTATTGATGTTCCAACACCAAGTTATTCTGGCAATGGAACGGAAGTGCAAACGGGTTCGCAGCACACTCCAGGAGGAATTGCCTGCGCGATCACTGGTAATGCCCCATCACCTAATGATGGAATTGGTGTCAATGACATCGATGGCGGACAAACCACACTTCAAACACCCGATTTCGATTTATCCAATTATACGGACCCGGCAATTTCTTATTATCGTTGGTATACTAATTCGGCCGGTGCAACACCAGGTCAAGATTTTTGGGAAGTGTATATTTCAAACGACGGCTCTACTTGGGTTCAAATAGAAGATTCACGTACAACAGATGCAAGCTGGAGAAGAAACGTAGTCCGTGTTTCAGACTATGTTACCCCTACAGCCACGGTGAGTATCCAGTTCATAGCATCTGATTATGACCCGGGTAGTCTCGTAGAGGCCGCGGTAGATGACCTTGAAATTTGGGACCTCAGTGGGGTTGGTATTGAAGAGGAGCAATTTGCTTCGTTGAATTTATATCCAAACCCTGTTTCGGATGTACTGACTATCGACTTCGAATTACAAACGATTGCAAACGTTTCTTATCAAGTGATCGACTTAACCGGTCGAGTGGTAATGAGTAATGCGAGTTCGGAAATGAGTACTGGATCGCAGTCAATTGTTGTCAAAACAGATCAGTTGGCCGCTGGAGCTTATCAGTTTGTTATCCAAATGGATGGGGCATCAACAACGAAATCGTTCGTGAAGAATTGATTTAAAAGAATACGGAGTGCTTCCCGCGAAGCACGCCGATCGACTTACCTTGAAACTCCCTGCCGAAAAGCGGGGAGTTTTTTGATTTTGAGGCTGCATCTTGTTCGGTCCAAGTCCACTTTAAGTTTGGATCGAATAAAGTGAAATTCACCTCTTGATCCATATCGATTACAGGTGCTTCTAATCCCATAGCTTGTCTTGGCTGTATCGCCATGAAGCGCACAACTTCGTCCGAAGAAAAAATGGATTGGAGAAGGGGATAAGCAGTCTCAAGGCCCAGCATTCCAAAGGAGGCTAAATCAAATTCACATTTCTTAGACTCGATGTCCTGAGGTTTATGGTCGGTGGACACGGCGTCTATAACGCCTGATTTGAGCCCTTTTACGAGGGCTTTCCGATCCTCATCTTCCCGCAAGGGAGGTAGAGTTTTCCAACGTGTATCGTAGTCTTTGAGCTCGCTGTCACTAAACAAAAGATGTGCGATGCTAACATCCGCAGTAATATTTAATCCTTTTGCCTTCGCCGCTTTAATGAGTTCGACACCATTTTTCGTACTGACGGTACGTATATGAAGTTTTCCACCCGTGTATTCAGCGAGCTTGAGATCGCGTTCAATGACCAATTCTTCGGCCATCTTCGGCATTCCTTTTAACCCTAGGTAGGTGCTTTGAACTCCTTCATTCATTACCCCTTTGCCGCAAATATTTGGTTCGTGCGGAAAACTAATGACCGTTCCGTCAAAATCACGTGTATATAAAAGCCCCAGTTTGATGATATTTGGGTTGGTCACAGCATTTGTGTCGTCTGAGAAGGCGAGTGCGCCTGTTTGATGCATATCGAAAAGCTCGGCCAAATTCTCACCTTTGGCTCCGACCGTTAGGGCGCCTTTGGGAATCAATTCGACAACCGTTTGTTCACTTCGTCGAGTAAAGTATTCAATACTTGCCTTGTTATCCGCGACTGGTTGTGTTAGAGGACTTAGTAAAACTCCAGTAAAACCACCGCGTGCAGCGGCCTCTGCGCCTGTACTTAAATCTTCTCGCCACTCTTCTCCGGGTTCAGCGAAGTCGGCGTTCAAATCGAACCAACCGGGTGAAAGGGATAGTCCCTTGCAGTCCCGTTCGGTAAATCCTTTTTGGAGCGCAATTTCCTTCGCAATTCCCGTGACTTTTCCATTGGAAAGTTCAATATCCACAACATCCCCATTCCAGGGAGATTGAGGGTCTACTATGAGTACAGAGCGTAACAATAATTTCATCACTTCCAGAATTTAAGGAGCAGAACTTCTATAAGAACGAAGAGCAAAGTTAATAGAATCGCTATTTTCCACAGGCTTCCGCCATTCGTTTCTTTTTGAATGAGTCCGGCCAGTTGACTTTTTTCACCCTCGTAATCGTTCTTAGCATTCTCGGGCCAAGTAGAAATTGCCGCCAATAATTCACTCCGACTCCAAACACTCGGGTCGCTCTCTCTTCGATCATAATTAAACGCGAGTAGGGCGCAGGTGCTGTCCATTCTGTTGAGTTGGAAAATTCCGGCTTGTTCAACTAAGTCAAAGGTTTCGACCCATAATTCACTTTGCTGTTGTCTTTGTGGTGGAATAAAAGAGCTGTTTTCACCAGTAAGCATATAGGGCACATCACTCGTTGATTGAGCGTCAATAATGCCTTTTAATTCAATGAGTTCGTTTCTTCCAATTTGTTGATAAAGAGGGGCTTGGGGAATACTCAAATAAGCCATATTGTAAAGCGTAGGTGGAAATAGCGCGTGTCGCGCGAAATTCCCAGAAGCGTTCTCTAGGTCGGTAACGAACACGTATATCTGTCCACTTTCATTCGGAACACGGTATAAAAAGGGAAGTCCGTTTTCCATTTCCATGAGGGTTTCCGCCTGCGGCGGGATCGATACCGGTCGAAACTTATAAACGGTTGGAAAGTCCATTCGCTCCGGTTGCGCTTCAAAAACATCTGTAAATAAGGGATGACGGTATTCAATTGAGCTGAGGCGCAGGGTATCCGACATGGCCGGACCTATTCCCAGAGCGCCCAAGGCCAAAGTGTTGTTGGTATTAGGACCAGCAAATACGGTCATGGTACCGCCCGCTTGAGTGAACCGATTTAGCTCTGTGGCCAAACCGGAAGGTATTTCTTTTGGGTTGTTCAGAATCACCAAGTCGTAACTGTTTAAAGCGCCGTAATCGATAGATTTTATTTGAACTCGATCGTATTCGAATTCGGACCGTTGAAAGAGTTGTGTGAGAGGGCTAGCTGAATAAACGTCTTCATGAATCTCCAATACCCGGACGAACGCACGTATTTGATACTGGAAAAAGAACTGATCGTCGAACGTGATCGGGTAGTCTTCCAGGGTAATTTCACCTTTGTAAAGTCCGGCCCCACCGTTCAAATAGCTCAGGGTGATCATTTTTCGTTCACCGGGTTCGATAGAAAAATTAGTGATTGCTTTTTGGGTACCGTTGACGTTGAGTCGAAGCGGAATGTCAGAGCGCTCTTCATTTCCTAAAAAGCGCACCCACACGTTCATGTTTTCCGTTTGATCTGCTTGTCGAACGGGTCGCTCAAAGGCAATGCTGTCGATGTATAAATTCTGCTCAATTTGCGGGGTAAACCGAACCCATTGAACTGGAAATGCGGAGTCGGGTTGCCAAGCCGAAAAGTCCGAAGAGGTCTGTTGGAAATCACTAAACCAAAACGGTGTAAACCGGCCTTCTTCCTCGCGGTTCGAGCGCATATCAATTTGTCGATTGTACACTTGCTGCAATGAGCGAACCGATGGACTTAAAACAATTTGTTCCATTTCGTTCACAACGCTTTCTTGCGATAGCCATCGTTGGTGTTTCCCTTCGAAATCATTGGTAACCAATTGAAAACGATCTGAACTGCGGTAACTTTCCACTAATTCAATAGCTCGCTGTTTCGCCACATCAAAAAGTCGACCTTCAGAGCTTTGTCCGTCCATGCTGAACGAATTGTCAAGGTAAATACTGACAAAGTTCTTCTGGGCTGTGCCTTGGGCCTCATCGGCCCGATAGGGCCCTGCAAAAGCGAAAACTAAAAAGGCAATAGCCAACAGTCTGCTGAGAAGAACGAGATAGTGCTTTAATTGAGATTGCCGTTTGGTTTGTTCTTGAAGTTCTTTTAAAAATCGAACGTTCGTGAAATAAACCGTTTTAAACCTTCTGAAGTTAAATAGATGGATGAGCACGGGGATGGCCAGTGCGAAAAGAGCGTAAAGAAACTCAGGGTGGGCAAATTTCATTGAGGGCAAAGGTAATTAAAGCCCTTCGAATACACCTAAACCAAATAGGGCGAAATCGTATTTCACTGGATCGTTGGAATCAAAGGCGCGCAGGGCGTTATCGAGTTGTTCAACGCTTTTCCAATCGTTTTGATTGCGTTGTAGTAGGCCTAATTTTCGTGCAACATTGGCTGTGTGAACGTCGAGCGGGCAACTCAATTGACTTGTTTTGATGGTCGTCCATAGGCCAAAATCTACACCGCCATTATTGGGCCGAACCATCCAACGCAAAAACATATTCAAGCGTTTTGCCGCCGATCCTTTATACGGATCACTTACGTGTTTATAGGTTCTACTAGGTGGCTCGAATTGAAAAAAAGATTCGTGAAATCGGTGGATTCCGTGATATAAATTCTTGTCGTTATCAGCAACGAAGAGAGGCTCAAGCGATTCTTGCTCAACATAAATTCGCTTGAGCGCCTTCAAGAAGTATTGAAGGTCTTCGAACTGGAATGTTCGGTGGCACCACGATTGAAATGGTTTTAAGTCAGATTCAGAATAATGGGTAACGAAGTCATGTGGAGCATAATCCATCAACGACATCAGGGTATCGGCATTCTTTATGATCATAATGCGTTTCCCCCATGAAATGGTCGCCGTTAAAAACGCGGAGATTTCTATGTCTTTTGGCTCTGTGAATCGATGAGGAATAGAAATAGGGTCGCTGTCGAGAAAGCTTGAACCGTGGTATTGTTCGAATTTTTCGTCTAGAAAAGACTTAAGTTCACGATGCTCCATTGGAAACAGATCGATCGATTTTACCGTCTTTCATGAAGAGCGTACGGTCCGCCATTTGTGCGAGCTCATCGTTATGCGTTACGATGACAAAGGTTTGGTTGAATTCCGAACGAAGCTGAAAAAAGAGTTCGTGTAATTCTTTTGCGTTCTGACTGTCCAGGTTTCCAGAAGGTTCGTCTGCAAACACAACACTCGGTTTATTCATTAATGCGCGGGCCACCGCAACGCGTTGTTGTTCCCCTCCAGACAGCTCTGAGGGTTTGTGAGTGGTTCGGTCGCCAAGTCCTAAAAAGCCCAATAATTCATCGGCCCGTTTTAGGGCCTTGGATTTCGGAGTACCCATTATAAACGCGGGCATACAGACATTTTCCAACGCGTTGAATTCCGGTAGCAAATGATGAAATTGGAATATAAATCCAATGTGCTCGTTTCTAAAATCGCTCAACCCTTTCGGTGTAAGGTAATCTATGGCGGTTCCATTAATTTCAATGGATCCTGAATTCGGCCGATCCAAGGTCCCCAATAATTGTAGGAGCGTAGTTTTACCAGCGCCACTCGCTCCTACAATGCTCACCACCTCTGAAGAGGCTACTTCAAGAGAGACATTGTTTAATACGGTTAAATCGTCGTACTGCTTAATTAGATGCGTTGCGCGGATCATTTTTTATGATGATGTTTTCGGAGCGAATTATAATCGAGCCAATAGATAACACGCAAACTAAGATTATTTTGCTGAGGTCGGGAAAATAATGAGTTCAAGTTTTCCCCAAAATCGAGATCCGGATCTGAATTTGCAGCGGTTATGGCTTGCCTGTAGAGGAATGTCATTTGACTACCTGGGGCAAACCACCAAGTAAAAGTGAGATCAATATTCCAAGCGTTGAAATTTACATCGTAGTTTTCAGAATAGTCGCCCAACCACACTAAGGACCCATCTTCTTGAAGAACGCCGTAATCATTGTAATCTGCCGTTGACCAATAGTGCCTGAAAATTAGATTTACAGACGTGTTTTCGTCAAAAACATAATCCGCTGTTAATTGATTGACCGTGGTATTTCGATCTCGTTTTCCCATAATGATATCCCCATCCTCTTCTTCATTTACCCAACCTACATTGTTGATGTTCCAGCTTTGTTCTAATCTGTATATGAAGCTTAGATGATTGTTTATCCGAACTCTGGGTGAAGCAACGATTCCATAATCATCCGATCCAAAACCACTGTAGACCGCTCTATTCAAACGGAGGTCAAAGGCGAAGGGGTTCCTGTAATCGGTACTTAACCATCCCTGAGCGTATGCTCGAGTGGGCCTAACAAGGAATCTTCCGGGAGATCTCGGTTCAAAATAATCATGTTGGTCCTGAAAATCGACTTCGAAGTTACCGCCCACCGTAAAGAAATTTAAAAAGGTAATGCGGCCGTTACCGTCCATGCCAAAATAACGGTACGCGAGCGGGTTTTGAAGCATCCCGTAAAAAATACCCGCCTCAGCTCTTATGCTATTGTACCAACTTCCCGATTCAAAAGTTTGATAGTTAAGCCCGGCGTAATGGTTTAGTTCGTTGTTCCGATTTAGAAAACCGAGATCATTGGGATCGTATTCAGCCGTAGTCATATAATGCCGAAAGAGCCATCGTAGGTTTCCTCTCCCGCGTCTGATGGAAAAATCACTTGCGAAACCAACAGAAGTGCTGTCTTCATAAAAAAGTTGGCTCGACTTCACACTTGCATCTAAAATAACCGAACTATTTTCTGTTTGATGCCGGGCGAGTAGCCCAGTTACATTTGCGTTATGAAACTCCTTACCTCGACGAAGTACGTTCGTGTTTACCAGTGTTACGTAGTTGTTGTTTCCGTACAATTGATCCAGCACAATCATGTTGTAATTGGAAAAGGGATCTGTTATTACTTGACGTTGATTCCCTGAACTGTCTTCAAGAACGGCGTAGGTATCCACACTGATCCCGTTAAAAAAACCAATACCTAGGTTCTTGTCGTTTCTCCCGGATACTTTTGTAGCGTTAATAACCTGCGCTTGTCGCGGATTGGATATAACTGTTTCACCGGTGGTGTCCGCAATTTCATGGGGCTTATTTGAGTCGTACGTAAATCCGCCTACTCGGCGGGAATAGAACATATCTCCTTTTGAAAATAACTCGGTACCCTCTGTAAAAAACTGTCGGTTCTCTTGAAATCGGACTTCGAACGGACTTAAATTCAAAACCTGATTGTCAAAGCGCGCTTGTCCAAAATCAGGAATTAAGGTCATGTCGAGGGTAAAGGCATTGTTGATGCCATATTTTAAATCGAGCCCCGCATTGTAATCGGTTGAAAATTCGCCATCGTAATTATTTAAATAGCCACTTACATAGGGCATGAATGATAAGCGAACGGGGGTGTCAATGTCTTTGATTTCTTTAATTCGACCGTTCTGTTGCTCATACGTTCCGAAGGATTTGTCGATGAAGTTCCACGTGTAAGTGGTTCTTGTTCTGCGCACATACCGACCAATATTTAGCCCCCAATCGATATTGTTTTCCGGAATTCTCAGTGTATAGTAGGGTATTTTGACCTCACATGACCAACCATAATCCGTCATTTGCACTGCGCTTTGCCAAACGGCATTCCAAGCCTTGTCGTCTCCATTAATGGTCGTTCTACTGTCCATTTGAACCCCTGCAGCAGATAAGACGAAGTTGATATCATTTTGACCATCGGCGTACGGATTGATCCAAAAGGCAATCCAGTCGGTATTTTTTCCTTCACTGTCGCGTGGGCCGAGTTCGCGGAGTACGCTATCGGGTTGTGGGTCGTACATTTTCACAGCAAAGTAAAGAGCCGAATTGTCATATACTACTTGAAATTCAGTTCTAAACTCCGCCGGAGCCGAAAGCCCGTTGTTGGGTTCAAGCTCTGAAAAACCGGTAGAGATCGGCGCAAGTCGCCAAACATCGTCGTTTATACGCCCATCTATGTGCGGAATATCATCGATGCGGATTGCCTCGATGTTTTTTCGGTCTTCAATTTGAGCAAAAGTCACTGCGCCCCAAAGCAGCAAAATTGCCGATAAAATGTATTTCATTCTGCAGTGATTCCTACAGTTTTGACATTAGAAACTGATCGGTCCAAAGGTACTAAGTTCACTTAACAATGAATTAACCGAGAAATGGTTCAGTTGTTTTTTCCATAATTAACACGAAGCACGTACTTTTGCACTGCATTCATAAAAAGAATCCCAAATGAATTTACACGAATACCAAGGAAAAGACATTTTAGCTACTTACGGAGTTAATATCCAACGAGGAATTGTAGCCAGTACATCTGATGATGCCGTACAGGCAGCAAAGGATCTAACGGAGCAAACAGGTACTTCTTGGTACGTAGTGAAAGCTCAAGTACACGCAGGCGGCCGTGGAAAAGGCGGTGGAGTAAAACTAGCAAAGAGCCAGGACGAAGTGCGCGAGCATGCTTCTAACATATTAGGGATGCACCTGGTAACACCTCAAACTTCGGCAGAAGGAAAGTTGGTAAATCAAGTTTTAATAGCGGAAGACGTTTATTATCCAGGCGAATTTGACACTTCTGAAATCTATATGTCTATTCTTCTCAACAGAGAAACAGGCCGCAATATGGTGGTTTACTCTACAGAAGGTGGAATGGACATTGAGCAAGTTGCTGAAGAAACTCCTGAACTCATTTACAAAGAAGAGATTGACCCAGCATTGGGTATACAGGGTTTTCAAGCGCGCAGAATCGCTTTTAATTTAGGCTTGTCCGGAGATGCGTTTAAGAACATGGTGAAGTTTGTCACTGCTCTTTGGAATGCCTATTCGGGAATTGATGCCGCGTTGTTTGAAATCAATCCGGTACTTAAAACTTCGGATAATAAAATTTTAGCAGTCGATGCAAAGGTGACTCTAGACGAGAACTCTTTATTTCGTCACAAGGACTATGCTGCATTAAGAGACACTCGTGAGGAAGATCCTACCGAGGTAGAGGCAGGTGAGTTTGGTTTGAATTTCGTCAAGCTCGACGGGAATGTGGGATGTATGGTGAATGGTGCTGGACTTGCCATGGCGACCATGGACATCATAAAGCAAGCGGGTGGTAACCCGGCTAACTTCCTCGACGTAGGTGGTACTGCCGATGCAAAACGTGTAGAGAATGCTTTCCGTATTATTTTGAAAGATGATGGGGTAGAGGCAATTCTCGTAAATATTTTCGGTGGTATTGTGCGTTGTGATCGCGTTGCACAAGGAGTCGTTGACGCCTACCAAAATATTGGTGAAATCAAAGTGCCAATCATCGTTCGATTACAAGGGACGAATGCCGAAGAGGCCAAAGAGATTATTGACAATAGCGGTTTGAAAGTTGAATCTGCCATTCTCTTGCAAGAAGCGGCCGATAAAGTGAAGGCTGTTTTAGCGTGAAACAATAGTGCAAGAGATTGCAACATGGTTTTTACCAAATAAATAAAATCATCGCATTTTTGAAGTGTCGTCAAGATGATTGATGATTGACATAGCGCCACCTTGAAAAAGGTAGAGTTAGGCTCCTAGTAAGGAGCCTTTTCTCTTTTTATATGGTTCCCTATTTGTTGCGTTATTGATTCCGTATCTTCGAGTTAAAATTCAGGATATGATCAGATCCCTCCTTTTTGCGATACTACTTGTTCCTTGCGCTCTTTCTGCACAAAACGATACTCAAGCACCTCAATTAATTACATTGCCCGTTTCGGGGATAACCGCTACCAGTGCAATCTCTGGAGGGGACATTCTTTCCGATGGAGGTAATTTCATTTTCAATCGGGGAATCGTTTGGGACCTCGATACTGGAGCAACGATTCTAACGAATTTAGGGATGGTCGCCAGCGGTCAGGGCATCGGTCAATACTCGGGTACGATGACGAACTTAGTTCCTGAAACGCAGTATTATGTTCGGGCGTTCGCTCAAGATTTGGCCGGTGATTTTTACGGTTCTGATATTAGTTTTATCACGGCGGCGGCTTCTTTAAACGAAGCAAACAATATTTGGCTTTTTATCGGTCCCAATCCAACGAGTGATTTTGTTCAATTGCGATGGGAGGCGAAAGATGATATTAAGAGAATAGCGCTATACGACATCACTGGGAAGTTGATTTTCGAAGATTTCCCAAAAGGCTTAACTGAAAAGAAGTGGGATTTGAGCGGCCTAGCGGCCGGAAACTACATTTTGCGTTGGAATAACGATGAAGTTCAAGGCTCTGGTCGAATTATTAAAAGATGAGGGATTCTATAGATGAAGAAGATATTGGTTGCCAATAGAGGGGAAATTGCCCTTCGCGTTATGAGATCTGCCCGCGACATGGGCATTAAAACGGTCGCTATTTTCAGTGAGGCAGATCGCAATTCTCCTCATGTTCGTTATGCCGACGAAGCCATTTGCGTCGGTCCACCTCCGAGTAATCAAAGTTATTTGGATATGGAAAAAATCATTCAAGTGTGTAAAGACTTAAGTGTGGATGGAATTCATCCTGGATACGGGTTTTTGTCGGAAAACGCCCAGTTTGCTCGACGAGTTACGGACGAGGGAATCACGCTGATTGGCCCCTCGCCAGCGGCGATGGAAGTAATGGGCGATAAGCTAGCGGCAAAAGGAGCGGTTAAAGGATACGATATACCGATGGTTCCGGGAACTGATGAGGCCATCGAGGATATAGAGGCGGCAACTCATATAGCTGAGGATATAGGCTATCCTATTCTTATCAAAGCGTCTGCTGGAGGCGGTGGAAAGGGTATGCGAATCGTCGAAAAGAGCTCCGATTTTAAAGAGCAAATGGAGCTGGCCGTATCTGAAGCTCAGAGTGCTTTTGGTGACGGATCTGTTTTCATTGAAAAGTATGTAGCGGGGCCGCGGCACATTGAAATTCAAATTATGGCAGATACCCACGGGAACGCTGTGTATTTGCACGAGCGCGAATGCTCTATTCAAAGAAGACATCAAAAGGTTGTAGAGGAGGCGCCCAGTGCTATTTTAACCCCAGAGATGCGACGTGCTATGGGAACTGCGGCTGTAAATGTCGCGAAAGCTTGTGATTATGTAGGAGCGGGAACGGTAGAATTCTTGGTTGATGAAACCCGAAATTTCTACTTTCTTGAAATGAATACGCGCTTGCAAGTGGAGCATCCGGTTACTGAAATGGTTACAGGAATCGATTTAGTTCGCGAGCAAATTAGAGTGGCACGGGGTGAGGCTTTGGGCTATACCCAAGAAGAAATTCCATTAGTGGGGCACTCCGTTGAGGTTCGAGTATATGCGGAAAACCCGCAAAATAATTTCCTTCCTGACATCGGGAGATTAGACACGTACAAGAGGCCATCGGGTCCGGGAATACGTGTTGATGATGGTTTTGAAGAAGGCATGGATGTGCCTATTTATTATGACCCAATGATCTCGAAGTTGATTACTTATGGCAAGGATAGAGGCGAGGCAATCGAACGAATGAAAAGGGCTATTGCCGATTATGAAATAGCGGGGGTAGAAACAACGTTACCTTTTGGCGCCTTTGTCATGAATCACGAAGCCTTTGTGAGCGGCGATTTTGACACCCATTTTGTAAAGAATTTCTTTTCGCCGGAAATGTTAGACCAAAGAGATGATTCAGAGGAAGAGGTCGCTGCTATCGTAGCCGCTGCTTTATTAAAGCACAATAGTCAGGTCAATTTAATTTCAAAGGAGCCCGAAAACGGATCAGGCGGTTCTCGCTGGAAGAAAAATCGACTGAGTTAAAATCGGGCCGATAGGCCCAAAAGCCACTTATGAAACGAGCGGGATTCATTACTGTATTCTCTATGGTGTTGACTTTCAGTAGTCTAGCGCAAACCGACACGTTAACAAAAGAAGTCATTGTTGGAGTGGATACTCTTGAAGTGAATTGGCTCAATGAAGTAACCGTAACCGCGTTACCCGATCTCAGCAATTACGAGGATCGGCGCGACTATTACATTTTGCGTAGGAAGGTGATTAAGGTGTGGCCATATGCCAAGGAGGCGGCAGAACAGCTTTACGCAATGGAAAAGGAGCTCGAAGGCGAAGACCGAAAAAGAAAGCGAAAAAAGTACGCCAAAAGCATTGAAAAATACCTCGAAGAAAACTTCAAAGAGGAATTAAAGAAATTCACACGAAGCGAAGGCCGAGTCTTGGTGAAATTGACAAATAGAGAAACGGAACGCACTACGCACGAACTAATTAAGGAGTACCGAGGTGGTTTCAATGCATTTTTCTGGCAATCTATGGCCAAGATCTACGACAACGATTTAAAATCGGTGTATCAACCAGGAGAAAACCAAGAGGATAGCTGGATCGAAAATATTCTATTGCGGGCATTCGAAGCTGGCATATTGGAGCGCCCCGTATACGAGTAATTATGCGCGTGGATGAAATTTCAATGCGGACTCTAAGTAGGTTTTATCGAGGTGCGTATATATTTCCGTAGTCGTTATACTTTCGTGACCGAGCATTTCTTGAACAGCGCGTAAATCAGCTCCGCCTTCAAGCAAATGAGTGGCAAAGGAGTGGCGAAAAGTATGGGGCGATATATTTTTTCTGAGTCCGGCCTTTTCCCCTAACTGCTTCACAATGGTGAAAATCATCACCCGGGATAATGAGCTGCCTCGTTGATTGAGAAAAACAAATGCTTCTTGCCCTTTCTTAATGGTTTGGTGAATGCGAATTTCGTTGATATAAAGCTTTATCAGTTTATAGGTATAGCTTGAAAGTGGAACGAGTCTTTGTTTATTTCCTTTGCCAATAACGCTGATAAAACCTTCTTTGGGGTGGAGGTCATCTATTTTCAAATTAACGAGCTCACTTACCCGCAAGCCGCATCCATAAAGCGTTTCAATGAGGGCGCGATTTCTTTCTCCATTCGGTTTAGATAAATCAATTTCGGCTATGAGTCGATCTATTTCCTCCACGCTCAAAGTATCTGGGAGGTGCTGCGCGAGTTTTGGTGTATCAATTTGCTCGGCCGGATTATAATCCATCAGTTTTTCGAGTCTCAAATACTGGTAAAAAGATCGAAGTGCGGAAATAAGACGGCTCTGCGATCGCGATGAATACCCCAGTTCGGCGTATTCATTTAAAAAAGTTCGCAAATCGCTCAGTTCTATCGCAGTGGGTTTTTTGTCTTTGAAAAATCGTGCAATTTTTTCAAGGTCCCGTGAATAGGCCTCAATAGAGTGCTTACTCAAACCTTTTTCCAGTTTAAGGTAACTCGTAAACGCCTTCTGTGCAGTTGTCCAATTCATCGCTTATCTTCGCAAGGCAATGAAGATACAAATCATCAACGGACCTAATCTTAATTTACTCGGACATCGCGAGCCTGAGGTGTACGGTGTGCAGCCCTTTGAGCGCTACTTCGAGGAGCTCACTGATCAATTCAAGGAGCATGATTTGAGCTGGTTTCAATCGAATCATGAAGGTGAATTAATAGATGAAATCCACGCCTGCCTTCATCGGCAGGATGGTATCCTCATCAATGCCGGGGGATACACACATTCCTCTATTGCCCTGGCAGATGCGCTTCGAGCTGTTAGGCTGCCTTATGTAGAAATACATCTTTCGAATACTCATGCGCGCGAGCATTTTAGGAAAAAGAGTTACTTGGCGAAAAACGCAAGTGGAATCATCATGGGGTTCGGACTCGACAGTTATCGTCTCGGTGTAGAAGCTTTAATTCAGCTATAAAACCTTCTGGTGTTCAATTTCTGGAATGTCTTTTTTTGTCGCAAAAAGTAGGCGAGGGCAATGCTTCCTCTATAGGCATTGTAGAACTTAATGCGTCTATATCGTACTTCGTTGCGAAACCTTCTTTGGGTTAGTTTCCGGAGATTTTTGTAGAAATCTATATGCGCCCTAAAAATGGGCAACACGTGTTTAATTTGACCGCCCAACAAGAACTTTAACGCAGCTACTCCGTCCAAAATAAGGCGTACTAACAGTACGGGAACTAAGCGTTCTCGGGGTAAATTTTGAAACACCATGAAAAGGTTGTTTCTGAAATTGAAGTAGGTTTTTCGTGGACTGCCCGAATTCAAGGTGCCGCCGCCCAAGTGGAATACTTCAGAATCGGGGCAGTACATAATTGTATAGCCCAAATTCTTCATGCGCCAGCACATGTCTATTTCTTCCATATGGGCGAATAAGTGCTCGTCGAGACCGCGCACTTCCCGAAAAGCATTTGCGCGAACGAATAGACATGCCCCAGAAGCCCAAAAAATAGATTCTGGTTCGTTGTATTGGCCTTTATCTTCTTCTAACGTGCTGAATATTCGCCCTCTACAAAAGGGGTAGCCAAATAAGTCGATGAACCCACCGGCAGCCCCTGCGTATTCAAAATGAGTTCTCCGATTGAGGTCTTTTATTTTGGGTTGGCAAGCGGAAATCATTTCATCGCTCTCCATAAGCTGAATAACCGGATCAATCCAGTTTGAAGTCACTTCAATATCGCTATTCAACAGAACGTAATATTCAGAATCTATTTGGGCTAAGCTTTGATTATAGCCTTTCGAATAGCCTCCATTTTCTTCGTTCTGTATTACTGTAACGGTCGGATAGTTTTCTTTCAGCCAAGCCACAGAGTCATCATCACTATTATTATCGGCTACGAATATACCGGCCTCGGGTCCGGAATGTTCCAGTACCGAGGGCAGAAAACGCTCCATCAAGGAGCGACCATTCCAATTTAAGATTACTACGGCAACTTTGATTGACAAAGGGAGGTCACTTTAGAAGTGCACAAAGGTACGTTTTATAGGGCCGAATTTATCTATTCGGAATAATGATATTGTTTTGGATGGAGCTACCCCAGCGATCGGGGGCGTCGGTAATGTCCATGTTTCGAGTGGCAACATCGCGCTGCACAATTTGCATTTGCCAATTCGGATCATTGATTTCACCTAGCGCATCTGAATGAATGAGTTCAAAGTCATTCGTCGATAAATCGCGGTTCATGAATACAAATATGATATTCCGTTGGTTGTTTTGTTCCATGGTATAGTACATCCATATTTCATAGGGGTAGGCGCCTGGCTCAAACGGACGGCCATCGCGGTCATCTGGAATACCGTATTGGAGATGTACACGACCTCGATCGGTGTTGTACCCTTTGCGAATGCGTGTTGAATAGAGTTTGTTTACCAATTTGACTTCGTCGTGATAAACATCCCAAACAGATTCCGGATTGTATTTGTCGCGATTACTCCAGAAACTGTAGAAGAATCGCTGCATTTCGGCGACATCGCCTCTTTTAATCGTTTCCCCAGCCACTCTTCTTTCTAGTCGATCGGAAATAGGATAGAGGTAATCGATGTATGTTTTTAGCGTGTCTTCATTGGTTATTTGGTTAACAAAGGTGTTTTCTATGTTGACCATTAAATTATCCTCGATATTGATTTCAAGGTCTGGGTTTTCCCGCACGAAGGCAATAGAGTTTCTGGCGATTATTTGGTTTTCTTTATCACGCGCTTCTAAAACGAGTCGATAACGGCCGTTTGCAAGATTTGCAAGATTAAAGCTGCGCAAGACCGGTTCTGCTGGGGATGCGGTTTTACGTTCAAAACCAGCAAATTTTGGGACAAGTTCTTTTGTCGCTTCCGATTCGATGTAATATTGAACTAGATAAGGCTCATTCGCTCCGATTTTTTGATCCATATTATACAACTCGGCATAGAAGTTCATTTGACTCACAGTGCCCGGGTAGTAATACGAATAGAAGGGAAGAAGGGGAATGAGATCAAATCCACTCTTCGTCAATACGGAGGGTTGAGTTGCTTTCGAATAGCGTTCTACAAATTGAATGTCGCTAAATTTCGCTTGGCTGTTTTGGTAGTCTATAACGACTGGAATGCTCGAGCTTAAACTAGACATAGGGTTTGCCGCATCGGAAACTTCGATATATACGTTATAAGATCCATTTTTCAGCGGGATCCGTTGGATATCAATGAAGTTGTTTATGTCACCGGTAGTGTCGGTAATACTGGGGCCATTCAACTTGTAACGATCCATATAAATGACAGAATCTTCTTCTGAGATTGATATGAGCACTTCTACAGCCGCATTGAACTGGGCACTTTCTTCAGACTTCTCCCAAATGAGTGAAGAGCCCACTACGGAGAAGTAGGCTTCTAAGTAAGGCGATTGACCTGCCACATTAAAGGTGGCGTAATCCATAAAAACGGATAAGTTTTTGGATTGTACGATAGAGCCGAACATGGTGATGTTCAGAATGAGGAGCGCTAATTTTTTCATAATAAAGACAAAATAGAGATAACCCAGAACACACCAAGTTACGAAAAAAATACACAGTTTATTCTCTTAAGGCTTGTTCTAATTCAAACATATTAGTTAATTTTGCCCCTCGCAAAGGAGAGGTGGCAGAGCGGTTGAATGCACCGGTCTTGAAAACCGACGTACCGAGAGGTACCGGGGGTTCGAATCCCTCCCTCTCCGCAAGCCAGAAAAGCCTTCCGTAATTCGGAAGGCTTTTTTTGTTTCGGAGCGACTCGAAACCGCAGGTTTCAGTGAGCTGCGGAACAAAAAAAAGGCATCGGCCCGCGAGGGCCGAGTAGGCTTTTCTGGATTAACCTCTTTTCAAGAAGATAATTCGGTTGGGGTATAATCGATTAGGTCCTATAAGCCCTTACTTTACTCGGGATATCGCTTCGCCATATATTCAAGGGAGGCAATCATTAGTTCGTCAAGAACTTCCTCGTTGATATCGGATAGACGTTTGATATACAAACAGCTCTTGCCTGTTTTGTGATTCCCAAGTTTTTCGAGAAGTTCATCGAATCGAGAAAATCCTGCCATGATGTATAGTGAAAAACTCGTCTTTCGCGGTGAAAACCCAATTCTGAAGAAATCGCCTTCCCGACCCGAATCGTATTTGTAATGATAGGTTCCAAAACCGATTAAACTCGGACCCCAAAGAACGGGCTCGCATCCCGAAAGGGTTTTCATTCGTTGTAAAAGCCAAAAGGCATCAGCGCGCTTTTGTTCGTTCTCAATAGCTTCTAGGAAATCATGAACGGACGACTCTGTTGGCTTAGTTTTATTTTCCGCCATGTTTATCCTTCGAAATTCATTTTTTTGTGAGAACCATCGCAGTAGGGCTTTTTGCTCGAATGTCCGCAACGACACAGGGCAATTGGACGCTCTTCTTCACGTTCGGATCCATCGGGAAAAGTGATCTGTACGGGCGGTGAAATAAGTAAAGGGCCGTTGGCAACCATGTTGATTGATGTCGCCACTTCGTTGCTTTCTAAATTTGTATTGCTTCGGATACTTAAAGCTCCGCTCGGACAATGACCTACTTGGTCGATTATTCGATCTTCTGAAGCTCCATCGACATTAATCCACGGTTTTTTCTTCGGATTAAAAACTTCGATGAGTCCGCGCCAGCATTTCTCGGAGTGGACGCATTTCCCAGGCTCCCAAATAACCGTGGTCGCACCTTTTTGATATTCTTTCTTAAGCGTTTTCATGAGGTTCAATTTACCTTTCCAAGATAGGAAATGCTACTTTAGTACAGTTTTACAAAACTACTTTAATGGATGCTTGATAATCAGTGCGTAAAGGGAATTTTTTAAAAAAAAATCCTGAAAATTTTCGTACTTTTGATCACGCGCAATGTCAAATTAGGAAAATGAAAACGAGAGCACGAATTCTTCAAAAAACATTGGAGTTAATCAACTCCAATGGTCCAACCGCACTCAGGATTGAGGATTTATCACACAGCTTAAAGCTGAGCCCTGGGAATATTACGTATTACTTTCCTAAAAAAGGAGATATACTGGAGGGTGTAGCGGATCTGTGTAGAAATGAAATATTAGCTATTACTGAAGGAGTTGACTGGGCAGAAATGACCATGGATAGTTATTTCAAGTACTATCAGAAAATAACCAAAACTCAATGGGCCTATCGGGGATCGCTGCTCTATTCAATGGCTCAGATAAACCCTACGAAACGAGGGCGCAAGGCCGATCAACAGGGCTTAGAGTATTATTATTCTAAGTTCAACGAGGTTTATGCCGAAATGAGAAAATCGGGTCTCATTAATGAAGTGAGCTCTGATGAGTTGCTTAGATTAAGAGATCAGAATTTCTTGGTAATGACCACGTGGATGATACAATACATACCGTACGAAGCGAAATCAAAAGATCGCGCCACATTTAATTATTACTCGTATATCGGTGTTAAATGTTATAAGCCTTATTTGACTGAAGAAGGCACTCGCCAACTTAAGGCCATTGCTGAAAAATACGGACACAGACCTTTTTAACATCTATCGAATTAAATGAATGAAGCCACGTATGTCTGGCTCATTCTCCATTCTAAAGATAAATGGGTAGGACCCGCTGGGAATTAGTTCGTTTTTATATGTTCCATTCCAACGGTTTAATACGGCGTTATCCGTTTCAAAAATGGTTTCTCCCCATCTATTGAAAATGGCGAAATAATGCGGTGTATCCTCGGGTATTCCGGTAATAATGAATTCGTCGTTTAACAAATCCCCATTGGGTGTAAAGGCATTTGGTATATATACCTCGGGTAGGAGGGTGATCACGAATTCAAGGCAAACGGAATCCCAATCACATCCGTCGAATCCATAACCGCAGGCTGTATACGTGTTTGGCTCGAAATAGGTAAAGGTAAAGGCCGAATCGAACCGCAAGGTTCCGTTCCCTAAATCCCAATAGAGTGAATCTAGTGACTGCGTTGTGTAAAAGGTGTATTCGTTGGTTTCGCCTGTCGGCGCGATGATTAATTCGTACTGTGGGCCAATACCGCCGCAGACTTCTACAACGCCGCACACGGTATCCCATGAGCATCCGTTAAAGCCATAGCCGCAAATATTGTAGGATCCATTAAGAGCATAGGTATGAAAGGTATCCGCAGCAAAGAGAAGCGTTCCGTCACCTAAGTCCCAATACATGCTGTCGAGATGATTGGGGGCATTTAAAGTAACATAGTTACTATCAGCGGTAAAGCCCGCATTCAAGTTCCAAATGTAATAGGGTGCGCATAAATCTATGGTGTCACAAATGGTGTCCCGAGCGCAATAATCGCCATAAATAAGGCATACTGTGTAGGTACCGAGTGAAGGGAAGGTATACGACGCTGTATCTGCTGTATCTGTTTGGAATTGATCAAATTCCCATTCGTAATTGTAATCTGAAACCGTTCCGATGCCCGTTACGGTTAGGCTATCCGATTGAAAATCGTAATCGGATGGAAGTAGTGTGGTTGGGCAACAATCCTCAAAAAAGTAGTAGAGCTGATTTCCCGGTAGATTGTGGTATCGACAAATTAGCCCTGAGGGCCATTCGATAATCAACGAGTCGAGGAGCTGGTTTGTACCCATGCCAATATGTTGAATTAAAGGATTTTGACCCTGTCGGTGGCTCACAGCTTGAACCTCTCTTTTTTGCCAAAAGGCGGTAGTTCCATTATGGCTCAAGGTTTTAATTTGAACTCCAATACCTGATTTATTCGAAACAAGCCCTTCAACTTCAATGGAGACTGAAAAGTTATTGTTACTACTTTGATTCAAATAGAATTTATTAGTTCCGCCCACAACTGGGGTGTACAAATCAAGGTACCCATCTCCGTTTAAATCGCCCCATGTTGCTCCAATAACCTCGTCATTTTCATTGACCGTGCTTGTTGCCACTGTGAAGACCCCATTTCCATTGTTCGACCAAAGCCGGCTCGGACCCGTTCGGGCCGCAATGAAAATGTCAATATCACCATCGTTTTCCACATCTGCCGACGCACTTCCATTAGCAGTCTGCGTGTGTGCGGGTAAATTGGTTGTGGTTACATCCATAAATGCAAAACCGCCCTGGTTGAAAAATAAATAATATCCAGAAGCTCTGCTTCCCAGTAGGATGTCCGGTAAGAGGTCGTTATTGTAATCTTTGATATCACAACTTTCCACGTGGGTGATGTTTGTAAATAAATTGGGTGGCGTTATATCAACGAAGACCCCGCCACCGTCGTTTCTATAGATCAGCGTTTGAAAATTTCGATGCGTTTGTACTACATCAGCGTCGCCGTCATTGTCCAAATCGGACCAATAGGTCCCGGTTGCAAACTGATTGGGTATACCCATTTGGCTCGAAACAGACGTGAAGAGCCCCGTGCCGTCATTTTCGTACAGAACGTTGGAACTATTCCTCAAGCTCAACAAAATATCTACATCACCGTCTAGATCGTGGTCTATAACTCCTGTAGAATTTGCCTTATTGGGCGTATTTAACAAAGATCCGGTCGTGTAGGCCGTATAAGTTCCTCCAATATTTTCGAAATACTGGTTCGATTGAAGCGGCGAGAGCACATCGCCACCGGTTGGAATAAATACATCTATATCGCCATCATTATCATAATCGGCCCAGGTGCTCGACTGTGAATCGAAACTGGTTTGCTGCACAAGTGGATGCGTCGCAACAGGAGTCAATACACCTGCCACATTCTCCAACAGTACGTTGTTCCCGTTGGACATCGTTACGTATACGTCTAAATCGCCGTCATCATCATAGTCGATCATTGACGAACCCGTTCCTCCAAGAACAGGAATTATTTGTATGCCGAAATTCTGAGACCAACCCGAAATCGAAATCAAAATAAATAGAAATAAAAGGAGCTTAGTTTTGATCGAATTCATAAATCCTTAAAAATTATCCATTTCAAGGGCATGAAAATGGGCAAGGGCGATTTTTTGTCCGTCACCCCGGAGCCAGCTTCTTGCTGTTTTTGCTGTCATTTTACGGAAGTCGCTTAACGACTTTGGTAAATCAATAATACGGTTTTCAGGGGTTAATTGTTCTTCATATTCTCGAGAATACCCAAAGAACTGGAGTGCATCGGTCATGGTTATTTCAGGCACATTGAAAGCCTTGGCAAACCTTGAACTAATTTTTGATCGAAGCAAAACAGCAGCTAATTTTTTCGATTGTTCGCTGATCTCCTTTTCATTTGCGTTTTTCACTTCTCGCTCGTTCCCGGTACTCCATGAGGAAAGGTGAGGAGCGAAGTTAGAACGGAACTCATTTGATTCGTATCCACTTTTTAATACCTCTGCATCAACCTGAAATCCCGAACACAGTTTATTGAGTAGCTCGGATCCTTTTTCAAAAGGTCGTGCAGTAAGGTCCTCATAACGAACAATCACCATTCTTGGGTCCTTCCTGAACGACCACATCAAAGCCACGTGCACGAGCCATGTCGCAGCGGCCGTATAAGTACCCCAGCCTCTTTTCAATAGCGAATCGATAACGTAAAGAGGGTTTCGAACCAAATACAAAAAAGGTTGATCGGAAAAGGTTTTAAAGTATAAATCGAGCGCATTAACATTTTGAGGTGTTTTTTCAAAAAGATACCCTTGAGGATCTTTAGATCGAATACTTAAAAAATGTTCGGCAAACTGGTCTGTAAACTCGGGTAGATCAAGAGCATTCTTGAGCCTTTCTTCCCATTGTTTACCTGTCAAACCATAAGCAGCTAAATGGTCTTTTCGAAAGAAAACACCAGTCGACCTTAAAGTAGCTGTGTAGCTAGATCGATTTGAAGACCGTTTAAATTCACTAAAATTGTACAGATTTCGGTTACAGAAAAACTCTAACTCCGGTCCGCAAGCAGCAAAAGGAGCGCTGTCAATAATATCGGCAAGTAAAGTGCTCCCGGAACTAGGCGCATTACCAACTAAAATAAGTCGAGCCGAAGGCTTTTCCATAGATGATCAAAAGTAATCAAATTGGCTAAGAGCAAGCAACAAAACCTTTGGAACACGCTGATCGGGTTCGCCGGGGCTGGACTTGGCTTTGTGAATCAAGTAGTGTTGATGGGTCGACTCTTTTCACCTGAGGAACTAGGCCTTACACGTATTCTCTTTCAGGCGGCTACCTTGTATGCTCAATTCATCGTTTTTGGCGGCAATAACCTAACGATTCGCTTTTTCCCAGGGTTGCGGAACCAGAAACTTGGGAATGCCCGCTTATTTCAAGCGGGTTTCGTGATCCTTTTAGTCGGTCTCTTAAGCTCGTCCATCTTGCTGTACTTGTTTGAGGATTCTCTTCTCGGTGTCTACGCTTCACGTTCTGAATTATTTGTGCAGTACGCGATTTGGACCTTACCCATGGCTTTCGGTTTTGCGATTTTCCAATGGCTTGGTTCATGGACGCATGTATTACAGAAATCTGTTTTTGAGTCGAGGCTAAAAGAGGTTTGGCTCCGTCTCTTAATTACGCTTGCAATATCATTGTACGCTTTCGGAGGCATCGATTGGGATCTCTTTGTTTCCGGATACAGCTTTATCCCGCTCATCGTTTGTATTCCCTTAATTGTATTTGCCTACCGGCACGATTTATTCCAGAAAATTCAGCCTGTATCATTCAAGGAATTTCGGGAGTTTCTGAATTTCTCTTTTTACAATGTTTTATCTCGAGCAAGTGGCTTTATAACGCTTACTATTGATGTATTAATTATTGGGTCACTGGTTGGTCTTACAGGTGTTGCCGTGTATTCAATTGGTACCTACATCGTAAGCTTTGTGGTAATTCCTTCGCGCGCACTTCAAAAAGTGGCCTTCCCAAAAATTGCCCATTATTGGGCTGAAAAAGACTTGGAATCGATCCAAAGGCTCTATCGAAACACATCGGTCGGACTCTTCTTTTGGTCGGGGTCATTGTTTGTTGGCGGTTATTTTTTCGCCCCCGTGTTGATAAGTTACTTGGGTTCTGAATACGAACTCATACTTCCTGTTTTTTTGGCATTTGGTCTCGGAAGAATGGTAGAGATGATTACCAGTATCAACAGGGGTATACTAAGGAATTCAGCTATTTTTAAATACGAAACCTTGTTCACCCTTCTCTTCGCTACTTCCATGATTGTATGCGATTTAATGTTTATTCCTATCTGGGGTAAGGAAGCGGCTATTGAGGGGATTGTTGGTGCCGCGTGGGGTAGCGCGCTCTCAATCACCATATTTAACACACTCGTAAGCGGCCTTTTATTTCGCAAGTACAATTTGTCTCCATTTTCAAAAAAGCACGTGTACTTAATTGCTTGGTTCGGTATGTGGGTATTCTTGTTAACGCCTTTGGAGGCTTTTTCAATAGAATGGAAGAACGCACTCCTTCGAGCGATCCTTTTCGGAGTGTCGACCCTTATTTTATTCGCTATTGTGCATAAAAAAAGCGACAACCGTGCTTGGTTGTCGCTTAGTGATTAAAGGGCTATGCAGTTTATTTACCTAGCCAAGATCGAAGCATCCAATGATCTTTCTCCATATCCTTTGTATACTCCTGTAAAACAGTCACTGTTCCCGTATCGCCATGACCCGAGGCAATGTCTATTGCTTCAATGAAGTAGCCAAGCATTTCTTCGAAATCACCTAAAATCTCTTCTGCCATAGCTCTCGATTCTGTATTGGGATTTCCTTCTTGAATGGTTGCTTCTCGCAAATAATCGCTGAAGTTAGACCAAGGAGTGCCTCCGAATATGCGAATTCGCTCGGCAATTTCATCAATCCGCTCAACGGCTTTTGTATAATACAATTCAAAGTTTTCATGCAGGTCAAAAAAATCGTCACCCACTACGTTCCAGTGAAAATTCCGCAATTTTTGATAATGCATTTGATAATTGGCCAAGACCAAGTTCAAACTATCAATAATTTCTTGACCCTCTTCTGAATTGAATCCAAGGCTTTTACTGGTTGTTGTCATCTTTGTTTTTTTAGTTTCAATCATAGTATAAAAGTATGATGATTTCATCAGAAAGCCGCCTCGAGCGTCAATAACTTACATCGATAGTTTAGATTATATATAGCCGATATCTATATTGTATTTGTTCTGATAGGCGTGCTCAATCAGAAGGTTTCAGGGTAAAACGGCGCCTTTTTCGGTCCACCAGGTATGGAGCTCCATAGTCAGGCGTTTTGCTTTAATCATAGGGTCTTGTTCTTCTAGTTTACGAGCTTCTTCAATGGAAGCAACATCAAAGATGATGATGCCTTTTAAGTCGGATCCCGTGTCAATAGGTCCGACCATAGCGATTTTGCCCTTCTCTGCTAAATCGTTGAAATGGGCCAAGTGGCCCTCCATGAGCTTTGCGTATTCCGTTGAATCTTGGTTTCGCTTGGGTCCCGATTTAAGCAAGCATAGCACATAGCTTTTCATGTGAAAGGTTTGGTCTCCTTCTTGGTAAGAAAATTCTCTGGGAGATTCTTGCGCCATCGTGCCGAAGGCACATAGGGTAATTATTGTGGCGAGGATGTACGATTTCATTCCTTCTATTTTTGTGAGAAAATAATCAATTTCAAAATGTTATTTTCGAAGTCTAATAGTTTCAGGTCTAATAAGAATACAAAATGAGCGAGCTAGTCACCCAGGTTTTCCCCCAATTCAATGACGAGGAGTTAGTTAAGTCTCTGGATGAAGATTGTACTATTCGCCGCATTCCAGCGGGTACTACGTTAATGGAAATGGGACAATACGTAAAATCGATCCCGCTCATCACCGACGGTCGAATTAAAGTGTTTCGAGAAGACGATGATGGACATGAGCTCTTTCTTTATTATTTGGAGCCCGGTGACGCCTGTGCCGTGAGTTTCGCCTGCACGCTTCACGATCAAACAAGTCAGGTAAAGGCGGTGGCGATGGAGGATTCAGAATTTATATCCATTCCCGTAATTCTGATGCCCGAATGGATGTCAAAATATAAATCGTGGTATCGGTTTGTGATTGAGACATATCAAAATCGCTTTGAAGAGTTGTTGAAAGCCCTTGACAGCATTGCCTTTCATCGCATGGATGAACGATTGCTCGACTACCTAAGAAAAAACTCGGAGGTATTAAATACAATGGTGCTTCGCTTGAGTCACCAAGAAGTGGCTTATGAATTAAATACCTCGCGCGAAGTCATATCGCGTTTGCTCAAGAAAATGGAAAAGGATGGAATGGTTAAATTAGGGAGAAACCGGATCCAACTCATTCGACTTGATTAATTATTCACGTGACCTAGGTTACCGATTAGAGGGGGGGCGATCGCTTATTTTTGCGCCAAACTAATACGGGCTATGAACCTCAAACAATTTGTTCCACTTTTAGATTGGCTTCCGAACTATCAGAAGTCGGATTTGCGCGGCGACCTATCGGCCGGATTAACAGTCGGTGTTATGCTTATTCCCCAAGGAATGGCATATTCTATGCTCGCTGGGTTGCCACCTATTTATGGTCTTTACGCTTCTACCGTTCCATTAATTCTCTATGCCATTTTCGGAACGAGTCGTCAATTGGCTGTCGGACCCGTTGCGATGGTGGCTCTATTGATTTCTAGTGGAGTAGGAGCTATAGCGCCAATAGGCAGTGATGAATTCATCGGGCTTGCCATACTTCTGGCGCTCATGGTTGGAATTCTACAGTTCAGCCTAGGGGTTTTCCGATTGGGTTTTTTGGTGAATTTTCTTTCACATCCGGTTATTTCCGGGTTTACCAGTGCTGCGGCATTGATTATTGGCTTGAGTCAGTTGAAGCATTTATTGGGAATCGATATTCCCAGGAGCAATTACATTCATAAAATTATTCTTGACGCTGCTCAAAATATTGGAGCTACTCATGTACCAACCGTTATTCTTGGAGTGTCTGCAATTGGCATCATTCTTTTTTTGAAGAAGAAGTTTAAAGCGATACCCGGACCTTTAGTAGTGGTGGTTTTGGGCATATTGGCTGTGTATTTTTTAGACTTGGCTGACGGCGGAATGAAAATCGTGAAAACAGTGCCTTCTGGGCTTCCGACACCCGTTTTCCCTTCAGTCGATTACCAATCGCTCAGTGATTTATTCCCCATTGCCTTAACTATTGCTTTGGTCGGTTTCATGGAGTCTATAGCGGTTGCAAAAGCGATCCAAGCGAAGCACAAGAATTACGAAGTGATGCCGAATCAAGAGCTTATTGGTTTGGGTTTGGCGAATATTGGTGGTGCTTTGTTTCGTGCCTTTCCAACTACGGGCGGGTTTTCAAGAACGGCGGTTAATGATCAAGCGGGGGCTCGTACCGGATTAGCGAGTATTATAAGTGCGCTATTGATTATCCTAACCCTGCTGTTTTTAACTCCATTATTTTACTATTTGCCCAAAGCGATTTTGGCAAGTGTTATTATGGTCGCAGTATTTGGATTGATCGACTTTAAAGAGGCGAAACACTTGTGGCACTCAGATAAAAAGGATTTTCTCATGTTGCTGGTCACCTTTTTGGCCACCCTAACACTGGGAATTGAAGAGGGTATCGGTGTAGGGGTTGTACTTAGTTTGGCTATGGTTGTATACCGTGTAACCTATCCGCATATGGCAGTCGAAGGCGCTTTGCCGCAAACAGGACAATTCCGAAACATCGACCGCTATCCTGAAGCACGAGTCGATGACGATGTACTTATTGTACGTATGGACGCACAACTCTATTTCGCGAATACTCAGTATTTCCGTGATCAATTGGAGAAGTGGGTTACCGAGAAGGGACCCTCATTAAAGCTAATCGTGTTGAATGCAAAAGCGATAAATGGTCTCGATTCATCGGCGGTGCATGTTTTGCACGACATAACGCAACACTACAAAAACAAAGGCATAGATCTTTTTGTCTGCGGTCTTAAAGGCCCCATTCGCGATGTTATGTATCGTTCTGGACTCACCGAATTTATTGGAGAATCGAATTTCTTTTTTGACATTCCCGATGCAATCAATCACTATAGAGAAGGAGCGGCACGGGTAGACGCAAAAATTGTAATGCAAACCAATTCGGGAAATAGTCATGGGTAAAAAGGGACGATCGGTCCGAGAGGACCTAATTCTGCGCGACTTTTTAGCAATCGATCGCACACGATTAGCCAATCAAAGAACCGTTTTGAGCTTTTTCCGGAGCGGACTTTATTTATTCGTTACTGCCGTTGCAGTAGATCGAGTACCGGGCCTAGAAGACCTGCAATGGGTCACGTATTTCATTTGGGCCCTGGGTGCTTCAATCATCGTTTTAGGTTTTATAAACTACTTGATGATGAGAAAGAAAATTCTCAAGGCGTATCACGTCAGTGAGGAAAAGGCCAACGAACTTCGCGAGGATTAACGCGTTCTTTTGAGTAACATCTGTCACGTTGAGGTGTGTCATTTGTCAGTATTTTTGTATCCTCAATCATTGTGACAGAATCAATTACAACAAAATGAAAGTAGAACAGATATATACAGGATGTTTAGCGCAAGGCGCATATTATATTGAATCGGATGGCGAAGCGGCCATTATTGATCCGCTAAGAGAGGTTCAGCCATATTTAGAAAAGGCGAAAGAAGCCAATTCGAAGATCAAATACATTTTCGAAACGCATTTTCATGCGGATTTCGTTTCAGGTCATATCGATTTGGCCAAAAAGACAGGTGCGACCATCGTTTTTGGTCCAAAAGCCGAAACCACTTACGACATGCACGCCGCGGTCGATGGCGAGGAGTTTTCCATTGGTAAAGTGAAAATAAAAACACTTCATACTCCGGGGCATACGCCAGAGAGTACAACGTGGTTACTTATCGATGAAAACGGTAAAAACCACGCTATTTTTTCCGGAGATACGCTTTTCATTGGGGATGTTGGAAGACCGGATTTAGCGGTGAAGAGCGATCTTACGGAGCGCGACTTAGCCGGAATGTTGTTCGACAGTCTCCGCACAAAAATCATGACGCTGGAAGATGAAGTGATCGTTTATCCGGCGCATGGAGCAGGTTCTGCCTGTGGAAAGAATATGAGTAAGGAAACCACCGATTTATTGGGGAACCAGAAAAAGGTGAATTACGCCCTTCGGGCGGATATGTCGAAAGAAGAGTTTATTGAGGAACTTTTAGACGGAATCATGCCTCCACCTCAGTACTTCCCCAAAAACGTCAAGATGAACAAGGAAGGGTACGAGTCTATCGATTCGGTACTTCAAACGGGGAACGTTCCCTTAAGTGTGGAAAGTTTTGAAGCAATGGCAAACCATGAGGGCGCCCTTGTATTAGACGTTCGGAATCAAAGCGAATTTACTCAAGCACATATTCCAAATTCAATTTTCATTGGAATTGACGGAAGTTTTGCCGGTTGGGTCGGCACCTTGATTGCCGATTTAAAGCAACCCATTATTCTGGTGACTCCCGAAGGTCGCGAAGAAGAGACGGTTACCCGTTTAGCCCGTGTTGGATACGACAATACGCTGGGTTATTTACAAGGTGGTTTTGATTCATGGGTAAAAGCTGGAAAGGAAGTCGAATCTATTGAGTCAATCCCTGCGAATGAATTTGAACGTCGTTGGGATGTGGAAAAAACGCATGTCCTTGATGTTCGTAAGCCAAGTGAGTTCGAAGCGGAGCATCTAGATAAAGCATTTAACCGCCCGCTCGATTTCATCAACGAATACATGGATGAATTCGATAAGGATCAGACCTATTACGTGCACTGTGCAGGAGGATATCGTTCGGTAATTTACGCTTCGATCCTCAAATCAAGAGGTCTGCATAATTTGGTGGATGTTCAAGGCGGATTTAAAGCCATTGCTGGTGAAACAGAGCTTCCAGTAACTGATTATGTTTGTCCGTCAACCCTTCGCAAACAACAAAAAGAAGAACAGTTATGAGTTATGTAAATATAAATCCGGCCGAATTTGAGGCCGGAATGAAAAATGAGAATTCGGTAATCCTAGACGTGCGTACGCCAGGGGAATGGAATGAAGGTATTATTCCTGGATCCTTATTGATTAACGTTATGGAACCCGATTTTGCCAACCGAATTGACGATTTGGATCGTTCGAAAGCTTATTACATTTATTGCAGAAGTGGTAATAGAAGCGGAATGGTTGCCGGATTTATGTCCCAAAAAGGATTTTCGGAACTGTTTAATTTAGCCGATGGAATTATGTCTTGGACCGGAGAAATAGCGGAACCGGCATAAGTTTTTAAAAAACAGGAGTCCTTCCTTTTCGGAAGGACTTTTTTTTGACCCCATGATAAAACTCTGCTCCCTATGGTAACTTTAGTTACAAATTGAGCTGATGTTTGAGATTACCTTTGATAAAAATTCACACTATGGAATGGATTACCGCCCCTTGGCCTTGGTATGTGGCCGGACCTTTAATCGCCTTTATTATGCTCTTCATGCTCCTTTTCGGAAAGGAGTTTGGCTTCAGTTCGAATCTCAGAACGATGTGCTCTATTTCAGGGGCGGGGAAGTTCTCTGATTTTTTTCGGTTCGACTGGAAAAATCAAATTTGGAATTTGGTTTTCGCCGTAGGGGCCATTCTGGGTGGGTTTATCGCCCACAAGTTTTTGATGCCGTCCGAAATGATTGCCCTTAATCCTGCAACGGTGTCGGAGTTAGAAGGAATGGGTATTGCCAATGCCGGCGAGTCGTACATGCCAAAAGAATTGTTCAGTTGGCATTTCCTATCCACGTGGCAAGGCTTAGTTCTTTTGATTGGAGGCGGTTTTTTCGTCGGTTTTGGAACGCGCTATGCTGGCGGATGTACTTCTGGTCACGCTATATCGGGTTTGAGTAATCTTCAATGGCCCTCTTTGGTTGCTGTTATTGGCTTTTTCATTGGAGGTTTACTGATGACCTATTTCATACTACCACACCTTTTACCCGGCGCTTAATTGAAAAAGAAGCTCCTCATAGCAAGCGCTTTAAGCTCTACACTTGCGATCGGCCAGAATACGCATGGCTTGGATAGCGATGGGTTTTCGGATTCGGATTCAACGCATATTGAGAATGTGAAAGAATTCTTTTCGAGAGGACATGTAAGCGGGCACGTTCGCTATTATTTTATGTCGACGTATACGCCTGGCGAGCTCACGGATTATTATGCGAATGCGGCAGGGGGTACCATCCGTTATCAAACGGCAAAGTGGAAGGGCATCAAATTGGGATTGGGAGGAAACTTCATTTACAATATTGGTTCCTCGGATTTGGAGCAGCACGATCCACTATCGGGTCGTTCGTCTCGTTTTGAAAAACAATTGTTTGATGTTACTGACCCTGGTAACAAATATGATCTCGATCGGCTAGAAGAACTTTTCATCAATTATTCTAACTCCTGGGTTTCTATCACCTTGGGTAAGCACGCGCTTTATACACCGTTGGTGAATCCTCAAGACGGACGAATGAAACCGTATTTAGTTGAAGGTCTTTGGGCAGATATTAGGCCGTCCGATCATTGGGTTTTACACGCTGGATACATTACAAAGATGTCGCCCCGTTCGACAGTGAGTTGGTACCGACTTGAAGATGCAATGGGTCTTTATGGTCAAGGAGTAAATCCAGATGGAACTCCTTCCGACTATAAGGGCAATTTAAGCACTCGGGGAATGGCGATTGCTGGATTCGCCTATGACAAAAAGAACCTCAGTGTACAGTTCTGGAATTACTACCTCGATAATATTCTCAATGCTGCTTTTACCCAAGTAGAGTACAAGTACAAAACTTGGTTTTCCGGTGTTCAATATTTACGTGAAGACGCCCTTCATTCGGGCGGATCAGAGCAGTCAGAGCAGTCGTATTATCCCGTTAACCAAACAACGAATATGGTTAGTTTCCGTTTGGGAAAACGGATTAAAAACTTCACCCTCTCTGGAAACTTCACACATATTTTTGATTCAGGCCGATTCTTATTCCCGCGTGAATTTGGTCGAGAGCAATTTTATACGACCATTGGTCGTGGCAGGGTAGAGGGAATGGGCGATGGGCAAACGGTTATGCTCAAAGGCGTGTGGGTGCCTGCTCGTCATCCCGAATTGAGCATTGAAATTGACGCCGGTCGAACGTTTACCCCGGGAGAGGCAAATACCGAATTGAACAAGTATATTTTGGACAGCTATGATCAATACAATCTAGATGTTAAGTACCGTTTTCAAGGTATTTGGCAAGGGCTTACCATTCGCTTTTTGTATGTCCACAATAGATTGCTCGAAGGGGGCTATTCAGCGCCCGAACTTATTCATAACCGACACAATTACCATCACTTTAATCTCATAACGAACATATACTTCTGACTATGAATTATTTCAAATTTTTACTCGTAGGAACCGTTTTCGGAATCGTTTTAACCAAAGCAGAAGTAATCTCTTGGTTCAGGATTTACGAAATGTTCAAGTTTCAATCGTTTCATATGTATGGCGTGATTGGATCGGCTGTTGCGCTGGGCATAATCGGCGTTTGGTTAATGAAGAAATACAAAGTTAAAGCCGTAAACGGCCATGAATTATCCCTCAATCCGAAGGCGCCAAGTATACCGCGTTACTTATTCGGGGGAACCATTTTTGGATTGGGATGGGCAATGACGGGTGCCTGCCCAGGTCCAATGTTCATTCTTTTAGGTTACGGGGTGCCAGTAATATTGATTGTGATTTTAAGCGCGATGCTCGGAACCTTCACCTACGGACTCTTGCGCGATAAGCTTCCGCATTAAGTATAAGTCAGTTCGAAACCTGACAAATGTCAGTTTGCTTTGTGACCGATGCCACGGACCTTCCGCTCGCATCGTTCTATTTTTGAGGATAGTTACAATAAACCACTTAGTAATATGAAAATAGAACAGATTTATACGGGTTGCTTGGCTGAAGCGGCCTATTATATTGAATCGAACGGGGAAGTAGCCATTGTTGATCCACTGCGCGAAACCCAGCCTTATATTGACCGTGCTGAAAAGGATGGTGCGAAAATTAAATACGTGCTAGAAACGCATTTTCACGCGGACTTTGTTTCGGGTCATATTGATTTAGCAAAGCAAACCGGCGCTCAAATTGTATTTGGTCCAACAGCAAAGCCCAACTACGATGCTCATATCGCTTCTGATGGTGAAATACTCAACTTAGGGGAAATAAAGATTAAAGTACTTCATACTCCTGGTCACACTATGGAGTCGTCTACTTTTCTTTTAATTGATGCACAGGGCAACGAACATGCGATCTTCACTGGAGACACCTTGTTCATTGGCGATGTAGGTCGTCCGGACTTGGCAGTGAAGACAGATTTAAGCCGAGAAGATTTAGCAGGGCATTTATTTGACTCGTTGCGTGATAAGGTAATGACCTTGCCAGAAGATGTTATTGTTTATCCGGGCCACGGTGCAGGATCTGCCTGTGGTAAAAAGATGAGCGATGAAACCATAGATACCTTGGGCCATCAGCTCAAAACCAATTACGCCCTTCGGGCAGATATGACGCGCGAGGAGTTTGTTTTGGAAGTAACAGACGGGTTGGTGAATCCTCCCCAGTATTTTCCTAAGAATGCCGTGATGAATAAAATGGGGTACGACTCGTTTGAAGAGGTAATGGACCGCGGTCTAAACGCCTTGAATCCTGAAGACTTCATGAAAAGTGTCGATTTAACAGACGCCATCATACTGGATACCCGATCGCAAGATGAATTTCGTGACGGTCACATTCCCGGGTCTATTTTTATTGGAATTGACGGAAACTTCGCCACTTGGGTAGGAACCTTGATACCCGATTTAAAGCAGCCCATTTTATTGGTTGTTAACCCCGGTCGCGAAGAAGAAGTAGTGACTCGTTTGAGTAGGGTGGGATACGATAATGCCATTGGTTATTTAGATGGCGGATTTGAAACTTGGGAGAAATCGGGCCGTGAGGCCGATAAAGTTGCCCAGGTAACAGCTGTCGAATTAGCCGATTTGGTGGAACAAGCTTCACCTATGGTTGTGGACGTTCGCAAGCAAAGTGAGTTTGACAGTCAGCATGTTATAGGCTTCGATAATATGCCTCTAGATGTTATCAACGACCGTATGAACGATTTGGACGCAGATACTAAGTACTATGTCCATTGCGCTGGAGGATACCGAAGTATGGTATTCATCAGTATACTGAAGGCAAGAGGCTATCATAAGTTGGTAGACGTTGCCGGAGGTTTTGAAGCCATAGAGCAAACAAGTTTGCCTATGTCTGAATATGTATGCCCTTCCACGATGCTTTAAGCATCTAGTAGGTTCATAGCGTGTCCCGAGGCTCAGGGGTGGGCTTCGGGACTATTTTACCGACAAGCGCTATGAAAAGCTCAATTAACTTGATAAAAATAAACGCTATGAAAAATCACAAAGTATTAATTATTGGGGGTGGAACTGCCGGAATCACGGTAGCCGCTCAAATGATGAGAAAGAATAACAAGCTCGATGTCGCCATCATTGAGCCGTCTGACAAGCATTATTACCAACCCGCTTGGACCTTGGTCGGAGCAGGCACATTTGACATGAAAAAGACGGAACGTGACGAACGTTCTTTAATTCCCGCTGGAGTCACTTGGATTAAAGAGTACGCAGAGGAAATCGATGCCGATAACAATAGGGTAGTGCTCCGAAATGGTGAGGAAATTGAGTATGAATACTTAGTGGTTGCACCGGGAATTCAAATAGATCTACACGGAATTGAAGGATTGGCTGAGACCATGGGAAAGAACAATGTATGTTCTAATTATATCGATCCAGAATATACTTGGGAGATACTGCAAAATTGGAAGGGAGGTAAAGCTTTGTTCACGCAGCCTGCAACTCCAATAAAGTGCGGCGGTGCGCCAATGAAGATTATGTTCCTGGCGGCCGATTATTTCGGAAAGCACGGATTAAAAGATAAGAGTGAAGTCGTTTTCGCTTCCCCTGGAAGTGTGATATTCGGGGTGAAAGAATTCGCAATCACCTTAGACAAGGTGGTAGATCGCTATGGTATCGATACTCGTTTTCATCATCGCTTATTGAAGATAGATGGCGAGAAAAAAGTCGCTACATATGAAGTAACTAAATACGACAATATGGGCTGTATGGTTGTTACTGAGAGCGGAACGCCAGAAAAATATATTGAGGAAGTTGAGTTTGACATGCTTCATTTAGCACCTCCACAAAGCGCTCCGGATTTTGTCAAGAAGTCAAAGATTGCCCATCAAGAAGGACCTAGCAAAGGATGGGCGAAGGTAGATATTCACTCTATGCAGAATCCAGATTACCCAAACGTTTTTGCACTAGGCGATTCTGCAGCCTTACCTACGGCGAAAACTGGAGCGGCGGTTCGAAAGCAGGCCCCAGTAGTTGTGGATAATATTTTAAACATGATTGAAGGGCGCCATGCACATAATCTCGGCTATAAAGGATATTCTTCTTGCCCCTTGGTCACAGGGTATGGTAAAATGGTTCTTGCCGAATTCGGATATGAAAACAAAAGAATGAGCGATCCTATGATCAGTACTTTTGTCGATACGACTAAAGAAAAATGGAGTATGTGGATGCTTAAAAAATACGGATTACCCTTTATGTATTGGGATTTAATGCTCAAGGGTAAAGCATGATGTTTTATTTAAAGTGAACGAAGCCCGCTCTATAAAGCGGGCTTTTTTTATTTCGTGAGGGGATCACTCCAAACACTCATGGGATGAACGCGTTTATTTTCCTCATCGTAAACCTGCCATGTTTCAATGGGTAGACTGTATATATGAAGGCTAATCGTTCTCCGATCCACGCAGTTAAATCCGCGGTGGAATCCGATGTAATCATTTAGGTAGGGGATAGACTTTTCCGGAAGGCGCGTACTTTCAATCAGCTTAAGCTTGTTTTCAAGCATTGAAGTAAAATACTGCTCAATGCAAAGTTCCCCTTGAAGAATATATAACCAGCCTTCTTGATAGTCATACGTATGTATGGGAGAGGTTTGGTGCGGTTCCCAGCACATTAATAGTAATTCACAATCGCTATTCTTAAACAGCGGGATACGAGTGTATTGCTCATCGTTCCATATGCACAAGGGGTACACTTCCTTTTCTATATCTAGTTGAACGCGCTTTAGGATGCCCATATAGCCGTCTTTTCCAGGCCCTTTGCTCAGTTCATTGCTCAATTCTTGGATGGTGGTGATGGCATTCATGTTGATCCCGTTTTCTCTATTAAAGGTCCGAAAAAAAGCACAATCAAAAGAAAAATCAACATGTAAGTATTCTTCATTGCATATTGAGGGGGTTATATTTATAATTGTTGATAAATTTGCATCAATACCCCTTAAAAAATAGGGGTTGATTCGCGGTAAGTGAATAAATTTACTCTTTAACCATCAAAAAAGTAGGGTTGTATGGAAACAAGAAAGAAATATGTGTCGCGATTAATGTTTTTTCTTCTGGTGCTGGTCGCTATAATTGCCAGTATTTACCCTGCTAGCCACCCTGAATCCACTGAAGCTTGGGATTCAGGTACCATAGCCTGGCTGTTAACGGCTGCCGGACTTGTTCTAATTATGACTCCAGGGCTCAGTTTTTTTTACGGGGGTATGGTGCGCGCCAAAAATGTGGTGAGTACGATGCTTCAAAGCTTTATTGCACTAGGAGTGGTGAGTATTTTCTGGTATGCTATAGGTTTTAGCCTTGCTTTTGGCGATAGTTTAGGCGGGTGGATCGGCAACCCAATGAGCTTCGCATTCTTTAATGACGTAGGGACTGCAGCCCATCCTCGAATAGCCACGGGTATTCCTTTTATCCTATTCGCCGCTTTTCAATTGAAGTTCGCCATAATTACTCCTGCACTGTTTACCGGATCTATGGCCGAACGATTACAATTTTGGAGTTACGTAGTATTAATGGTTCTTTTTTCACTTTTGGTTTACTGTCCCTTAGCACATTGGACGTGGCATCCAGATGGTATTTTATTCACTCTAGGGGTGCTTGATTTTGCTGGAGGAACCGTCGTTCATATCAGCGCGGGAATAATGGCGCTTGTTGGAGCTTGGTATCTAGGCCCCCGAAAAGTAAAAGAGTTGGTAGATCCCTCTGAGATTAACGTGCCCTATGTTATTCTCGGAACAGGTTTACTTTGGTTCGGATGGTTTGGATTCAATGCCGGATCGGCCTTAGCAGCAGATTCATTAGCTGTAAAGGCCTTTGTGAACACCCATTTTGCTTCAGCAGCTGCCATGATCGGTTGGGTTTTATACGATGTCATGATGGGCCGAAAACCGACGGCTTTAGGAGCGTGCATTGGCGCTGTTGTTGGTTTGGTTGCTATTACGCCTGCGGCGGGATTCGTAAGCTATGGACCGTCATTAATTATCGGTTTGTCGGCAGCACTCGTTTCCAATATTGTAGTAGAACGATTTAAACGCTCGAGTGTGGACGACACCTTAGATGTTTTCGCTTGTCACGGGCTCGGCGGGATGATAGGAATGATTTTGACCGGAGTTTATGCTGAGGAAGGCGGATGGCTCACTACAGGCGACCCAACACTCTTTTTGAAACACCTTGGAGCTTTGTTGTTTGTAGTTGTCTTCGTTGGGGTTAGTTCTTATGCCATTTTGCGAATTGTAGACCTAATGATCCCAATGCGCGTATCAGATTCAGAGGAATTGGAAGGTCTTGATCGTTCCATTCACGGCGAGGCTATATTGAAGTCAACTTAATTGAAGTGAGCCATTTACCTAGTGAGCGGGGATAGGCAAAAAAGAAAAAATTCCGCTGTTGCGCGACTTTGTTTCGAATTGAAGCGAGCGGGAGAGTTAGCTCCCTAGGGTCGCTGAGTCGTTTATTGGGGGGCCTTACAACCAAAACAAAGCTTCGTTACACTCAGCTTCCTTTTGCTTTACTCATTTTCGCAAAAGTAAACTTTGCTCAATGCGAAAAGCAAAAAGGCCCCGCTGATGCGGGACCTTGTGTTTGTTGTAGCGAGAGGGAGACTTGAACTCCCGACCTCCGGGTTATGAATCCGACGCTCTAACCAGCTGAGCTACCTCGCCTTCAAAATTGAGGCTGCAAATATAGCGTAAATTGATTTTTTATTACAACTTTCTAAACGCCGTATTTTTATATATTGCGACCCATCAAATTACCGCGCATGTCCGACATGATTAAATACGAACTCGAATTCCCTGTAAAGGCCTCTCCAAAGATGCTTTACCAATACCTAACCACGCCATCTGGTCTATCCGAATGGTTTGCGGACGACGTAAATTTTAGAGGAAAAAAATATGTCTTCATTTGGGATGATAGTCAAGAAGAGGCTGAAATCATCAGTAAAAAGCCGAATGCATACATGAAACTGCGCTGGCTCGAGAATGACGAGGACACCTATTTCGAGTTCCGAATTGAAATTGACGACCTCACAAAGGACGTTTCCTTATTGATTACGGATTACGCTGATGAAGACGAGCTCGAAGAAAGCAAGATGCTATGGGAAAGCCAGATTCACAATTTGCTGCACGCAATCGGGTCATGACCTTTTTCCGCAGTAATCGATGGCGCCTCTCGGCGCGATGGTTCCTCTTTCCCTATTTATTATTTCTTGTTTCCGCAGGGGCGGTATTATTGTTATCTTCTGATTTAAAGGAACTCCACCTTCAACTAAATCGTTTTCACTCCGGTTTTTTTGATACGTTTTTTAAGTACGTCACTCATCTGGGTGATGGCTATACCGTCGGTATCATCACACTTTTGCTGCTCCTTTTTGTCGAACTGCGGGCAGGTGCTTTTCTCGCGACAACCAGTATCATCGACTCATTTCTCGTTCAGTTTCTCAAAAGGTCTGTATTTCCAGATCATTTTCGTCCCCTTCATTACTTTTCCACTATTGATCAATGGCATACCGTTGCTGGCGTAGAGCAACACAATAACTTCAGTTTCCCTTCAGGACATACCGCAGCCGCGTTTTGCCTTTACTTCAGCCTTGCGCTTGTATTGAATCGGAAGTGGACATCTTTGTCTTTTTTCGCGATAGCCCTTTTAGTAGGTCTGTCGCGGGTATATTTGAGTCAGCATTTTCTTGAAGATATCTACATTGGTTCTTTAATAGGCACATCCGTTGTTGGCCTTTGCTACCCCTTATTTTATCGAGGAACAAGTGAGCTCGAAAGCCGTTGGGGCAAGCCGTTAATCACTATTAAATGAAAGATAACGCGCTTCATAGTGGCCTCATTTTTATTGGAGCGTTATTGCTTTTCCTTCCCATGCTCGGCACGGTTCATTTATTCGATTGGGATGAGCTCAATTTTGCCGAAGCGGCCCGTGAAATGTTGCTGACAGGCAATTTCAGTTATGTGCAAATCGATTTCAAGCCGTTCTTCGAGAAGCCTCCATTATTCTTTTGGATGCAGAGCCTTTCCATGTCCATTTTTGGAGTCAATGAATTTGCCGCTCGCCTTCCCAATGCCATTTGTGGAGCGTTCACTTTGGTGGTGGTTTACAATATTGGTCGACGCTGGTTCGACAATGCCTTGGCTCGCTGGTGGGTACTGACCTACCTCGGAGCCCTTCTTCCAGTGATGTATTTCAAAACTGGAATCATCGACCCATGGTTTAACCTCTTTATATTTCTCGGTATTTATTACGGCGCGCGCTTTACGTCGAAATTTCAAGAACGAAAAAAGCGTGTAGTGATACTCAGCGGTTTTTTCATGGCTCTAGCACTCCTGGTTAAAGGTCCGGTCGGATTCTTAATCTTCGGGCTGAGCGCCTTGGTCTATTATCTTGTTAAGCGATTTTATGGATTCCCAAAAATCCCACAAATCTTGCTTTTTCTGGCCGTGTTTCTCTCCGTGGGCGGAAGTTGGTTCCTCTACCATTTTATCACCGGTACCCCAGAAGTTATTTTCGAATTTATTCGGGTTCAACAAGAGCTTTTCTCAACAGGAGTAGCTGGGCATGCCCAGCCATTTTACTATCATTTCGTTGTGCTGCTAATAGGCTGCTTTCCCATTAGTATTTTTGCCATTCCTTCGATGGGCAAAAAGCGACTCGATACCTACGAACGAGAGCATTTCCACCTTTGGATGAAGATTATGTTCTGGGTTGTTCTCATTTTGTTTTCTGTGGTGAAAACGAAAATCGTTCACTATTCTTCACTTACTTATTTTCCTTTGACGTTCTTGGCCGCGCTCACGCTCTATAGGCTCGAAAAGAAAAAGGCAAAACTCCCAAAAGCACTCGCCATTTTGGGAATCGTTACCGCTCTTATGGTTTCCATTGCATTTAGCGTATTGCCCTGGCTCGAGGTATTTGCCGATTCTATTGATTGGTCGAACGTGGATATGTTTACTACCGCACAGTTCACTCAGGAGATCGAATGGCCGCTTTATACTCGCTTTATTGGTGCGGCTTATTTCTTGTTTTCAGCAGTCTTTCTTTTCGGCCTAGCGGCCGGAAATATAAACTGGGCCCGTTATCAATTAACAACAGGGCTTGTTTTTACTATGATTGTTCTTCTGGTTATTACACCCAAAGCAGAACGCTATTTCCAGAACTCCGCTATTGAATTCTACAAAAGGGCAGCGGAGGACGGTGCTTATTTAATACCCATTGGAATGAAGTCGTATGGATATTTATTCTACGGTGAAAAATCAGGCCCTAGCATAAAGCCGCAAGGTATGAGCGAAGAGCAATGGCTTTTAACGGGTGAGATTGATAAGAATGCCTACTTCGTAAGTAGGAATAAACGAATTGAGGAGCTATTAAATAGCTATTCAGAACTCGAACTCGTTGATGAGAGGGGTGGTTATGCTCTGTACTTACGGAAAGCGAAACCTTAGTTAGTCTTTGTAGAGTTTACTTTTCATCAATCCCATTTTACACAAACGGTGAATCAGTGAAACGCGCAGTACGCCCAAACCATAAACAGAGCTATCTTTTAGATTAATCGATGAGGCGTCGTCGAAATATTTTGTTGGACAAGTTACTTCGGCAATTTCGTAACCCTCATAAAAGATTTGAGAAAGCATTTGATTGTCAAAAATGAAGTTATCGGAATTGACATTGTAGTTAATACTCTGTAATACTTCTTTTGAAAAAGCCCGATACCCCGTGTGGTATTCACTAAGCTTTTCGTTCAAGAGGATGTTCTGCGTCAACGTAAGAATTCTGTTTGCGATGTACTTGTACCAGGGCATTCCACCTTTCAATGCGCCCTTTCCGAGAATACGGGAACCCAAAACAACGTGATAAAGTCCGTTGGCAATCAAATAAGACATAGAAGCAACGAGCTTCGGAGTATATTGATAATCGGGGTGAACCATAACTACGATATCGGCATCGAGTTCAAGGGCTGTATTGTAACATGTTTTTTGGTTTCCGCCGTACCCTTTGTTATTTTCGTGGCGAATAACGTGTTTGATTCCCAATTTCTTACCAACCTCCATTGTGTTGTCCGGACTGTGGTCGTCAACGAGAATAACATCGTCAACGATATCCATAGGCAATTCGTTGTAGGTTTGTTCTAATGTTTTTGCCGCATTGTAAGCGGGCAATACCACGACGAGTTTCTTACCGTTAATCATAGAGGGCTTTATTAATTCAAGAGGGGCAAAAGTAATAAAATCCACCCGCTAGGGTGAACTAGATAAGAGTTTAGAAGATATTTTCTAGTTTAGAAAGCTTATAGAACCAGTGAGTACATGAAGAAAAAACTACGACTTGGCTACATTTTGGCCTTTATATTATTTTCAGCGCAATCGATATATGCTCAGGATATATCGGGAACTGTTAAAGATGCCGAAACGGGAGAACCTGTTTTCGGAGCCGGAATTGTCATAAAGGGAACTCAAATAGGAGCATCGACGGATTTTGACGGTAAGTTCACCCTAAATCCGGGACCTACAGCGTATCCGTTTATTCTACAGATTAGTTACATCGGTTACGAGCAAATTGAACAACGCGTTGAATCGAGTACAGATGTGCTCAAAGTGAAGTTAAAACCTTCTAGTTTCAATCTCAACGATGTTACGGTGGTTGAATCGCGCATCACGAAAAAGCAGAAAGAGGCGGCATTAACGGTTGAAACACTAGATGTAATTGCCATAAAGGAGGCAGCTTCTGGTTCTTTTTATGAAAGCTTAGGAAATCTGAAAGGGGTGGATATGACTTCGGCCAGTATGGGTTTTAAGATCATCAATACTCGAGGTTTCAACTCAACTTCGCCCGTTCGTTCGCTTCAAATTATTGACGGAGTGGACAACCAAGCTCCTGGGCTCAACTTTAGTTTAGGGAATTTTTTAGGAGCTAGCGATTTAGATGTGGCGCGCGTGAATATCGTTGCGGGCGCGAGCTCGGCTTTTTTTGGACCCGGTGCTTTTAACGGTGTTATTCAAATGGAAACGAAGGATCCATTTCGGTACCAAGGGTTGAGTGCCTCATTGAAAGTGGGGGAGCGCTCATTAACTGAGGTAGCAGTTCGTTACGCCCACGTTTTTCAAGATAAACAGGGAACAGATCGGTTCGCTATTAAATTGAACTTGTTTTATCTGACAGCCTACGATTGGGAGGCGACGAATGACCAGCCCGTAGATGGTACCGATGCACCGTTCGGAAATCCGGGCGGTTGGGATCGAATCAACACCTATGGTGACGAAGACTTAGCGAGTCGGTCGAACGATTATACCGATGCATTGAATTTGCGCGATGTTCCAGGGCTTGGGATTTTGCACCGCACTGGATATTCAGAACCTCAATTGGTTGATTACGATACGCGAAACGGGAAATTTGCGGCGAGCTTTCACTATAAAATCAAACCCGACGTCGAATTGATGTACGCATTAAATTATGGAACGGGAACCACCGTATATCAAGGAGATAACCGCTATAGTTTAAAGAACATCCAGTTCATTCAGAACCGGATCGAGCTCAAGAAAGAGGGGAAATGGTTTATTCGCGCATATTCTACGCATGAAGATGCTGGAGACACCTATGACGCTGTTTTCACCGCTTTTCAAATGCAGAACGTAGCAAAAGATAACGACGATTGGTTAATTGATTACAAAGCCTATTGGCGATCGGTTTATAGTAGTCAAGTAAGAGATCTAACGGGGGTTGATTCACAAGGAAATACAGTGTCCATTAACGAAGTATTGAATACGTTCCCCATTGACATGGATTTGTACAATAGCATTCTTGCTCAAAATGAAGAAACCATTCAAGGGTTCCATGATGAAACCAGAACCTACACCGATACGACACCTCGGCCCGACGGGGTTCCTTTCTTTGAGCCCGGTACTGCTCGGTACGATTCACTTTTTGAATACGTAACGACGAGAAGTTTTGCAGAAGGGGGATCTCGATTCTTTGACAAGAGTGCACTCTATCACGTTCACGGAGAATACCGATTTGAAACTTCGTTTGCCGATGTGGTCGTTGGAGGAAATTTCAGACAGTACCTTCCAAACAGTCAAGGGACTATTTTTTATGATACGGCGGGTATCGTCATTCGAAACTCTGAGTATGGCGGTTATTTAGGCTTAGAACGAAGATTTTTGGACGACCGCTTAAAAGTGAATCTTACGGGTCGAGTAGATAAAAATCAAAATTTTGATTATTTGTTTTCACCGGCAGTTTCAGCCGTTTATTCTCCGGATGAAAAAAACACGATCCGTTTGACATTCAGTTCGGCAATTCGGAACCCAACACTCCAAGATCAATATCTTTATTACAATGTGGGTAGAGCGATCCTCATAGGAAACCTAAATGGGTACGATTCATTAATCACTGTGAATTCGTTTATAGATTATGTAAACTCCTACGATCGAGATGTATTAGAATACTTTAATGTTGATCCGATTGCCCCGGAGCGCGTTCAAACGGCTGAAGTAGGCTACCGAGCTTCACTAGGAAAAAAGATGTACGTCGATATGACCTATTACTTCAGCGCCTACGATAATTTCATTGGATTTAATGTGGGAGTCGATGCTTCCATACCGAATGTAGACGGACTTCCGCCTGCGAGCTTCCAAGCGTACAGAATTGCAGCCAACAGTAAAGATCGAGTATTCACACAAGGGTTTTCCATCGGGAGTAACTATTACTTGAACGATCATTACATCCTAAATGGAAACTATTCTTGGAACCGGTTGGATCTTCAAAACAGCGATGACCCTATCATTCCTGCATATAATACTCCTGAGCACAAATTTAATTTAGGAATCACCGGTAGAGATCTTTCCATTTTCAATATTCAAAACCTCGGTTGGAGTGTGAACTATAAGTGGGTAGAGTCGTTCCTATTTGAAGGATCACCACAGTTTACAGGTGTTGTACCGAGTTATTCGTTAGTGGATGCTCAGGCAAACTACTCTATACCCGAATGGAATTTACTCTTGAAAGTGGGAGCCTCAAACCTATTGAATAATCAAGTATTCCAGGTTTATGGTGGCCCCGTTGTTGGACGAATGGTATATGCTCAACTTATTTTTGACCTTGAAAAGAAATAAAAGTCTATTTTTACGAATCAGCAACCTTACATTTTAAATATGATGAAAAAACTACATTTACTTTCACTAGCAGCTGTGCTTGTTAGTTCTATGGCCTTTAGCCAAAACCTTCGTTACTATGATCCGGTGTTTGCAGGTCAAATTGATATCACTTCAGATGTCACTTATGGCACGAATATCGATTTTATATTCTCTCAAGGAATTTCTGATCCTGCGAATGCAGCGCAAGTGCAATCGGATTTAATTGCCATTCAAACGGCAATTGCAACGGGTCAACCTATACCTACTACTTATTATAACCCTGCCGATCCATCATCCGTAGTTAAGGTTACGGACCTTAAAATGGATATTTATCAGCCAGACCAAATGGTGGATACTGAGGGCGCACGTCCGGTTATTCTTTTGCTTCACACAGGTAACTTCTTACCTCCAATCATCAATGGATCTCCAACGGGTTCAAAGGCTGATAGCTCTATTGTGAACCTAGCGAAACGCTATGCAGAAAGAGGATATGTGGCAATTACTATGAATTATCGCGGTGGATGGTTACCAACCAGCTCAAATGCAGAAGAGCGCCGCGCTACTTTGTTAAACGCAGTATACCGTGCCATTCACGATGCGAAACAGTGTGTTCGTACGTTAAAAGCAGATGCAAACACAACAAACACGTATAAAATCAACCCGAACAAAATCGCTTTATTCGGTGAAGGGTCAGGTGGTTATGTTTCTTTGGCCTACTTAAGTATGGACAAATACTCAGAGCTTACGCTTTCGAAATTTGTTTGGGCTACAGGTCCAAGTGCGGGCCAATCCTACATTGACACCAACACCGTTGGAGGACTTGACGGATTAGGTGGTGTATTGAACTTGTACCAAGATAATGGTGCCAACTCCGATGTGGCAATGCAAGTAAATACAGGTGGTGCATTAGCGGATACTTCTTGGCTTGAAGCCGGAGACGGACCAATGGTTTCTTTTCATGCCGTTCGTGACGGATACGCTCCATTTGAAAATGGTATTGTAATTGTTCCAACAACGAATGAAGATGTTGTTGAAGTTCAAGGGCCAAATTTATTTATCAGAAAAGCGAATAGCCTAGGGAACAACGATTCTTTCAAAGACGAGATGTTCTTTGATGACCCTTACACGGAGCGTGCACGTTCTATCTATGGTAACACCTATAGTTATTTCTTGCCTGCGCCAAATAACAACCTTACCGTGAAGACCTATCTCGATGGATGCTTCCCAGTGGTTCTTCCTCTTGCCCCGGCTCAGCTATTAAACGGTGGAGCTCCATGGCAATGGTGGGATCTAAATACATTAACAGCGGTTGTTGCCGGTGTTAACGGTCAATTAGGAACAAGCTACGACGCGAACACGATTCACCAGAATTCACTAGCGAGTAATCCGAATATGAGCCCTGCGCTTGGAAATGCGTGGTTAGATACGATTGTAGGCTACGCCTTACCTCGTGTGATGTTGGCGATGACCCTTCCGGGAGCACAAGTATTTAGTGTGCCTGAAGAATCAGCAGCTAGCTCTATTGGCATCTACCCGAATCCTGTAGTAGACCGTTTAACGATTGATATGAACGAAGTTTCTACTTCTGTTGAAAGCGTTGAACTCGTAAATGCTTTAGGTCAAGTTGTCCGCAGCGAAAGAGTAAGTGGATTAACCCTTGAATGGACACTGCCCGGACTTGAATCTGGAATATACTTCCTCAACTTTGATTTTGAGAACGGCGATCGAGCCACTCGAAAAGTCATCGTTCAATAATTTTAAAACCCCGCTTCGGCGGGGTTTTTTACTTTTACACCGATGAACAAAGCTCTTTTTTTAGACCGCGACGGAATAATAAATCACGACCCAGGGGATTATACTCGATCTTGGGACGAATTTCATTTCTTGCCAGGCATCGAGCGTTTTTTAAAGAAAAAGCAAGAGGAAGGGTTCTTGCTCATTCTTATCACGAATCAAGGAGGTGTTGCCAAGGGATTGTATTCAATTGAAACGGTCGACGAGATTCATGTTAAGATGAAAGCGCATTTTAACACCTATGGCGTCCATATTGACGAAATCTATTACAGTCCATACCACGATGATTATTCAAAATCATTATCTCGAAAACCAGGATCCATAATGATTGAAAAAGCGCTGGCACGATTTAATATAGATGCTTCTATGAGTTTTATGATTGGCGATAAGGATAGAGACGTTGCATGTGCGGAAAACGCGGGTGTCCGCGGTTACAAGGTGCCCGTAAATTCGGATTTAAATACAGTATTCTCGCATGATTAATTATAATGGAACGCTGGTTCCTGACGGACAAGTGGCACTGAGTACAACCAATCGATCTTTTCGATATGCCGATGGTGTTTTTGAAACCATTCGATTTACTAAGGGGAAGATTACCTTTTTTGAGGATCACTATTTTCGACTAATGGCCGATATGCGCATCCTGCGGATGGAAATTCCCTTAAACTGGTCGCCCGAGTATTTAGAGGCCGAAATCTTTAAAACGCTTGAAGCCAATGCCCTTCATAACGGGCCAGCGCGGATACGCTTTACCGTTTTTCGCGAAGGGGCAGGCGGTTATACCCCGGAAACGCGATCAGTAGAATCATTGATTGAAGTGAGCCCTTTGATCGATGAAGAATATATTCTGCCGGAGGCAGGGATTAAACTGCAACTTTTTCAAGACCACCATAAGCCGACCGGTTTGTTATCCAACCTGAAATCAAACAACGGACAGGTTTATACTTTGGCTGGTATTTTCGCTGAGGAAAACGGATTTGACGACTGTGTGCTCATCAACGAACACAAATGCTTGGTGGAGGGAATCCAGAGTAACGTTTGGCTGGTCTATGGGAAAACAATTAAAACCCCTTCCTTATCGGAAGGATGTGTAAAAGGGGTCCTTAGAACTAATTTGCTCAACTATTTACCGAAATGGGGTTACGAAGTATTAGAAGAACGGATTACGCCCTTTGAGCTTCAACGTGCGGATGAGGTGTGGATGACGAACACCATCCGAGGGATAGAATGGGTGAAGCAGTATCGAAAGAAAGAATACAAGGCCAACGAGGCCAATTCTGTAGTGCGCCGATTAAATATGATGTTAACCTAGTTTAACATCGGATCTTTAGGCGCATTCGCCCAAATTTTATACTCATTTCCCAAATTGAGTAAGATTTTTTTCCAAAGCGTTTCAGGAGCATCATTCAGCGGGTCAAGGGTACCTTTTTCAAGTACGACCCAACTTTTCTCATCTAGTTCTTCAATGAGTTGCGTAGACCCCCAGCCTGAATAACCCATAAAAAAGCGAATTCTGTCAGGCTCTACTTCGCCCTTTCGAATCATCATTTTGAGTATTTCAAAATCTCCGCCCCAGAAAATATTATCTGCAACGGAAACACTTCCAGGTAATTGATCACCCATTGAATGGATATAGAAAATTCGATCGTTTTGAACGGGGCCACCGAAGAAAATGGGGAAATTGCCCGAAGGTAAATCGGGCACAAGTTCATGAAGTTTTAAATCCATTGGTTTATTCAAAACGAAGCCTACAGACCCCTCGCTATTATGCTCTGTAAGTAAAACAACCGTCCTGTTGAAGCTTTGATCGAGTAGGGTGGGCTCCGCAACTAGAAAGCGTCCTTGGCGGGGTTCATTTATTGGTTTTAAATCTTTCATGTGAAACGAATGTATGGGCTGACAGGCAAGAATCCAAAACGGACCGAGTATATTTGTTAACAGAATTACGAATCCAAAAAAATGGAGCTATGGGAATGTTAGCAGATATGCGTGAAGAGTATACACGAGGGACGCTTCACAAAAGCGATTTGAGCGAATCGCCCCTCAAGCAGTTCGACTTGTGGTTCAATCAAATTAAAGAAATGGGAGTGCCTGACGCGAATGCATTTACCCTAAGTACAATTACAAAAAATGGAACGCCAGCTTCTAGAGTAGTCCTTTTAAAAGGAGTTGAAAGTGGATCGTTTGTTTTCTTCACTAATTATTTGAGTGAAAAGGGAATGGATATAGAAAGCTGCCCGAATGTAGCGATGAATTTCTTTTGGCGCGATTTAGAGCGCCAGGTTCGAATCGAGGGCGTTGCAACGAAGCTCTCGAAAGACGCTTCTGATCAGTATTTTAATAGTCGCCCATATTCGAGTCAATTGGGAGCGTTGGCTTCACCCCAAAGCGAAATCATTAAAAGCCGTCAATGGCTTGAAGAACGTTGGAGTGAGCTCCGGAACGATTTTCCTAACGAAGAACAAATAAAAAGACCTGACCATTGGGGTGGTTATGCTATTCAGCCAAGCCTTTTTGAATTTTGGCAGGGTAGGGCAAGTCGCTTGCACGATCGATTCCGATATTCACCCTCGAGCGACCAATGGAAAATTGATCGCTTAGCTCCTTGAGTGTATTATGAACTCAGACTTTTCAATGAAGAACGATGCACTGGATTGTATTAAATTGTTTGTCTAAGTGCTCGAGATGAAAAAATAGGCAAAAAAAAACCCCGCAAGTGCGGGGTTTACTTTTTTGCAAACAAATTTCTTAGTTCACTTTGCTGTTTAAGTCAGCACCAGCTTTAAACTTCACTACATTTTTTGCAGGAATTTTGATGGTTGCACCCGTTTGTGGGTTACGACCTTCGCGTGCATTACGCTTAGATACTGAGAAAGATCCGAATCCTACTAAAGAAATACGGTTACCTTTTTTCAAAGATCCCGATACGTTTTCTACGAAAGAGTCCAATGCTTTTTTAGCAGCGGCTTTTGAGATTCCAGCGTCTTCCGCCATTGCGTCAATCAAGTCAGCTTTGTTCATAACAAATCAAAATTAAGGTTAAAAAAATTATTGCGTTGGTTTCAATGCAAGACAAAGTTAGACTTGTAGCGGGTTTACGCAAGGTTTGCCCATATTTTCACCTCGATTTGTTGATAATTGGGTCGAATTGTTAATAAACACGGTTGAATCCCGCTGCTGGTGCGGGTTTCAGGTGAATTTTAAGCTCGATTTGCCTCCTAAACCATTTATGAAATCCGAAATATCCATTCTTTTTTTACCTGCAGGTTGTAATTCGAGAATTTCTAATCGCCCGTTTCCGGTCCCTACAAAGAGTCGTTTCCCCTCAATACGCGCTAAACCCGCATCTTCTTTACCGGTAGCGCGAAGAGTGCGAAATACTTTAACCTTTTTCTTTTCACCATTGTCTTCAATCAGCTCTGTCCAAGCTCCAGGGAATGGAGAGAGGCCGCGTATAAGATTGTGCACGTCCGTTGAACCGGCATTCCAATCAATGTGTCCTGTTTCTGAATTAAGCTTTGGAGCGGGCCTTAAATCGCCTTGGTCTTTCTGTGAAACGGGCTTTATGGAATTGGAAGCAATACCGTCTAAAGTTTGAACGGCTAATTCCGCTCCCATATGCATCAGGCGTTCATATAAATCCTCGAGTAGCTCATTTGGCTCTATCTCGGTTTCTGCCTGCAGCAGGATGTTACCCGTATCGATTTCTTCATCTATAAAGAAGGTGGTGACACCTGTTTTCGAATCGCCATTAATCAAAGCCCAATTGATGGGCGCAGCTCCGCGGTATTCTGGCAATAAACTAGCATGCACATTGAAGGTTCCCAAGGAGGGCACGCTCCAAACACTTTTCGGCAGCATACGAAAGGCAACAACGACAATAACATCGGGCCGCCAGGCCTTTAATTGAATCAGAAAAGCTTCGTCGCGTAACTTCTCGGGTTGCGCCAGGGGATAGTTGTTTGCCTCCGCAAAGTTCTTTACGGCAGAAGCTCTCAACTTTCTTCCGCGGCCAGCTGGTTTATCGGGCACCGTAACGATGCCAACAATGTTGTGTAAACTATTATGAATAGCTTCTAGGGTTCCTATCGCAAATTCCGGCGTCCCCATAAATACGATGTCCAAAACTTCTTTTTTACTGCTCATTCGACAATTCTCCCATCCGTCTTTATTCTACCCTTATGTGTTTACCATGTGTATTTCAGGTCCGATCCATTTTAGTACTCCACGTTCTACAGCATCAGAAAGTTCTACTTTCATAATGTTTGCTCGACCGGGAAACTGAGCCATTAAATCGTTCCATTCGCGAGGTTGTTCCTTGAGGTAGTCAAAAAATGGTTTACTATTCCAGTTCGCTCGCTGCAAACAAAGGTCGCATTTTCCGCAGTCGTCAATATTCTTTTCACCAAAATAGTTTAACAAGGATTGATTCCTGCATCCGCCCTCTTTTTGAAGATAAGCCAGCATCGATTCGATCCGTTCTGTTTTTCGCTTTCTTAAATCATCGAGGGCCTTTTTGTTCCAGGGCAGGTGTTTAGTCGGCTGTCGCGCCAAAACCATCCAAAGTCGATCACCGGTAGGTCTCGGTCGATACAGCCACCAATTTTCTAATGCGCCGTTTTCTAGTTCCTTCCTGATTCGACCGGGCGTTGTTTTTAATCGCGCCGCTAGGCGGTTTTCATCAATATGAGCTCCTTCCTCTGTAATTCCTGGATAGGAGCGAAGGAGTAACTGGATCAAAAGATCGCGCAATTCACTTTGAAGTCTGGTTTCGTACAGCTGGCGCGAATTGGCAGTGATTTTCAGAAAAGATCGCTCTTTGTAACCATCGCTAACATGCCAGAACCCGTCTTTTTCCAGTAAATCCAGGGTTTGGTAGACACCGTACAGATCAAAATCGTAATGCTTTGCAAAAACTTTAATATCCAGATCAAAAGCTTGTTCAGCGCCCGATCCAATACCTAAGTGTAGGAAATTCATCAAGGCGTCGTAGTGCCGATGAACTTCTTCGGCACTCACCATTCGATCTAAATAGCGTTCTTTCAATTCGCGTCCGTCGCGATCTTCGAAAAGCACATAGGATACCGCTTCTTCGCCATCACGTCCGGCTCGGCCCGCTTCTTGAAAATAAGATTCAATGCAATCTGCCGGTTCCCAGTGCAATACCCATCGTACATCTGGTTTGTCAATACCCATTCCGAAGGCGTTTGTTGCTACGATTACCCGCAATTCATTTTTCGTCCACTTACGTTGTCGCTCTTCCTTATCTTGGGCGTCTACACCCGCATGATAATACGCGGCGGCAATTCCACGTCTTCGCAGAAAATCGGCGATCTCTTGGGTTTTTCTTCTATTTCGAACGTAAATCACGCCCGACCCCGGATGATGATTAAGCAAGGCTAATACGGCGCCAAATTTGTCTCCTGTTGGCCATACACGATAAGCCAAGTTCTCGCGTCCAAAGCTTTTCCTGATTACATGTTCTTTCGAAAAAGAAAGTTGTTCTTGGATGTCGCGTACCACTCCAGGCGTTGCGGAAGCGGTAAGTGCAAGCACGGGAACTTTGGGAAGCCACTGACGCACTTCCACGAGTAGGCGGTAGGAAGGCCTAAAGTCGTACCCCCATTCACTAATACAATGTGCTTCGTCCACAGCAATTAAACGTATCGGCATTTGAGGAAGTCGAGCTCGTACGATTTCACTTCGCAAGCGTTCGGGAGAGAGATAGAGAAATGATATGGCACCGGCCATGCAGTTTTCCAAGGCGAGATCTACTTGCTTGAAATCGAGTTCGGAAGTAAGTGCTACGGCCGAAATCCCTTTTTCTTTCAGTGCATTTACTTGGTCATTCATGAGCGCAATGAGCGGAGAAATAACCAGTGTTAGGCCATCTCGTGTAAGAGTTGGCACCTGAAAGCAAAGTGATTTTCCGCCGCCCGTCGGCATGAGTGCCAACGTATCTTCATTTTGAAGAACTGCGGAAATAATCTCCTTTTGAGGCGATCTAAAAGCGGGATATCCCCAGTACTTTTGAAGTACTTGTTCCGGTGTTTTTTCAATGCTCGACATCGTCTTGCGAACTTAGTAAATGTCGAGGCCAAATTGTTCTTTAGAGAACCTAATTAACCCGGAATAAAAAAATCTTAGTTCTGGTCGAACTAGTATTTAATACCCAGTGATTTGTATATGAAGCCTATTAACCAAGCTGGGCCAATCATAAGGAACTGCAAGTCCTTTAAGAAGGAAGGCTTTTCTCCTTCAATTTTGTGGCCGATGAATTGACCAATCCATGCAGCGACAAAAACGATAAGCGAAATTTGCCAAACAGGCATAGAAGCATCGCGAGCCAATATTTTAATGATGTACAGGCAAAATGCCGAAAACGCAGCTACTCCCAAAAACATGGCCGTTGAAAGGCGAATGTAGAAAAGGAGCCCGACCACTATAAGCACCGTACCCCAATGAACATAAGGCTGGAAATCAGGTCCGACTAAAGCCTTTAATCCTGCCGAAGGCAGCCCGGATAAGAGCCCCAAAACACTCCAGAAAATAAGCGGGACGCATATCCAATGAATCAGCTTGTTCGTTTTATTTGTGTGGCTTTGCCCGTATTCATCGAGCCATTCATGTATTGTTCTCATATTAAACGTATTGAGCGCTGCTTTTGTCCGCTTTGCGCGTGATTCGATTCACGGCAACGGCCGTACACGTTGCCGTTAAGCTGGTTACGAATGCCACCAATAGAAAAGGGTGCACACTGCCCAAGCCCAGTACGGAGCCTAATAATTCGCTGACTTTAGGATCGGGCGTTTGAACAATATACAACGCTATTAAAGAAGCTACTGAGGCGCTAAAAAACGACCAGAAGGCAATCCTTCGCCGAGGAAAGAGTCCGGCCATAGCGGCAAACGTAAATAGTAATGACGTGTCTTCTAAAGCAAAGCCAACAGTGAATAATACGAAATGCAGTAGCCAAGGGAGTGAATTGTTTTTCATTTTACTTAAAGGTTATTTCTTGTTGCCACTCTTTTTCTTGCGGAGCCTTAATCGGCTCGATTTTGAAGTATCGGCCATTATACCAATCCATAATTTGATCTGTATAATGTTCGTGTTCTGGTCGGCCTACTTGGCCGCCGGCTATGACGAAATCCGCTTTCGGGCCATCAGGAGTGAGTTCAATGACCGTGCGCATCGCAGCTCCATGGGTCCCTGGTAATCCGGTTGAAACATTTACAGTTCTTGAGCTTCCTTTAGCGGCAAAGGGAGGAAATTCAAAGGCCGGAATACGGGCAATGTGACGGAAATGAATTTGATGATATTCTCCATATCGCCAATCATTCGGCTCCTTGCTGACGTATTTTTCTTTCATGTCGCGCAATACCTTAGCCCACATTCTGGCGGCTATTTCTTGAACGTATATCGGACTGTTTACTCCGGGAAGGGTATCTGATCGACTGATCAAATAAAATAAGTCTTCGGCCCGCGGAGGGTAATCGAAATCACCAATCAATAAAGAACTAATGGTATCGTGCAATGACCATTTGTAATAATTGTATACCGTTGCGGCCTGACTCTGCTCGGTACAGTTTCCGTCCCATTCACGCAGCACTTTCATCATATCGTACGGAGCGGTCTCGTGGATATGGTCTTTCAAAAGAGGCCACTCACCGTCATGAACATCGTTCTGCATCTCTTTCAAGTAGGCCCGGTCTATTTTTCCTCGTGCCTCCATCATGGCACCAATTCGGCGACCTCGGGCGGTCGGAGCAAAACTGTTGTTTAAAAAGGGTGTGCGCTCATTGGCTACTTGTGCCTGATTCGCGCTGTGATTCCAGCCTTTCTCTGGTTCAAGAACAAATAATTCTCTTCCCATATGCTGATAAACAACCCGATCCTCCTTTGATTTGCCCATTATAATTCCTCGAGTAGGCGCCTTATGAATAGCTGCATAGCCAGCCGTAACCATTCCGATATCGCCGTGCGCATCGGCTAAAACGAAGTTTTGAGGGGGATGACCGAATTGCTGCAACGATTCATAACCTTCTTGAACTGATTTTGCTTTTGTTAACCCGATCAATGCTTTCATTTCATTACTCTCGAATTGGCTGGCTACCCAATTCGTTGCTAGAAATTCACCTTCAATGGTGTCCGTGGGCCCAAAATAGGTGTCGTAGTAAGTGATCTTTAACGTTTTTGCGCCTTTAACGGGAAGCTCAGCTACTCGCGGCTCCAGCGTTAACCATTCGCCGTCGAGTTTATAATTGCCTTTTCCGTCCGTTTCTAAAGCGTAAAAATCGGTTAAGTCCCAGGTTGCGTTGGTCATTCCCCATGCGAGATCTCTTGTATAGCCCGATACAACCACGGGCGCTCCCGGCACTGTTAATCCGTGTACAACGCGATCATTAATGACCTGATGACATTCATACCAAGTGCCTGGTAAATCAAGGCCCAGGTGGGTATCGTTACATAGGAAGGCATTCCCAGTTGCCGATTTTTCGGCAGAGACCGCCCAATTATTGCTTCCGAGATCTTGGGTGATATCGTCTTGAACCTCGGCTTCGGGAAACATCGATTTCGATGTATAGGCAGTAAGCGTTTGAGAAGCGTTGGATTCACTCTTAGAATTTGATAATTCGGGGTAAATGGGATACTCGTATTCTCGCGACCAAGGGTAGTACAATTCGATCAACGAATCGGGAAGCAAGTTTTTTAGAGCGCTAAATTTTAAATCATCTTCACGGTAATCAAGAACCTTGTCCATATATCGGATGAGCATGATGGGCGTATGAGCCTCCATCTTTTTGGGGCCAAAGCCCAATAAATGATATTCGAGCGGTTTTTGTGTTGGATCTAAATCGGCTAAATACTTATTAAACCCTTCTGCATAGGCTTCGAACCGCAGAACCAATTCGGGATCTGTTTTTCTCAAAGCTTCAAACTGCTCTTCGGCTTTTGCTTCAAAATTAAATTTGAGCCAGAAACGATCCGATTTTATGGCTGCTGGACCCGCTACTTCAGACAGTCGGCCGCGCACAGTTCTGCGGAGCATTTCTACCTGGAACAATCGATCTTTTGCATGAGCATATCCCATTCCATAAGCAACGGCGTATTCGCTATTTCCAAATACATGCGGGACACCCCGCTCATCGTACCGCAGGTACAAACTCGGATAAGGAGCATCTGAAATTTCAATTGCCTCTGAGCTGTGCTCTATTTGAAGTGGAGTAGTAGGGTATAATAGGAATTCTCGAAGGGGTGGGAGTCCAGCCCACGGATAACTGAGTAAGCCAATCCAAACCACGAGAACGAAAAGCCAAGACCATTTGCGCATGATCATTTTATTTGTGGCGCTTCAATTAAAGCGCCGGGTGCATACCATTGATTCAAATCGAGTTCCCAGTCGTAAGGAAGGTATTGCCAATCCTTTGCTCGGTTTTGTTCGATGCCTCCGAATTTCTGCAAAATTTTTGTGATTCCCTTAGCTCCGCCGAAATCTGCGCGAAACCACAAGAAAAGTTTTGGAATCCCAAGGGGTTCAATATTTAAATCTACGCTATTCAATAAGTAGTTTCTCGATGCAACGTTGAATTGCTCGTTGAGCCGATCGCTTCGATAGAAAGCAATAGGAGGGCACGACTTAGCGCCGCAGTTCAGTGCAAAATGGATTCGCCAATCAACGCTGTCAACGCGCCATTTTTTAGAATGAGCACTCGAAAATAGCACCGGTAAATAGCCCAGTGAATACTTGCCCTTTGAGCGCCGGAGAATAATATGCTCTATTTCGTCTAGGCTCAGTGTGAGTCCGGCCACGATAAGGTTTGGGTTTTTATAGAATGCGTTTCGATCATTGAATTGAGCACTGTCTTTTTGCAGTTGTAATTGTACTTGGGCGTTGTATAAATTTACCCAAAAGGCCATTTTCTTTGCATCCGTAGTTAATTGTATCTCCAATTGGGACGGGTCGAGTTTTGCGAGTTCCTGGATTTCGAATTTTGCCGATTCGCGTTCGTATGCTTTGTGCAGTAATTCAATGGCCAGTATTTCCAAATTCGTGGGAGCCTCACGGCTCGATGGGGTCAATTCAGTAGTTTTGTCCGACGCGCATTGAACAAAGAAGAAAGCGAAGAGGAACGGAGAAATCCTTTTGAGCATGAATGCGTTGTTAAAAATGAATTGTAAGTTCGAGTAATGGACAAAAAAGACTTTTATAAATCTCTTCAGGAAAAATTAAACGAGCAAACCGATTGGCCTACGGTTTATATGTTCAAATTTATTATTCCGGCTGACAATCATAAAATGGCTCAAGTGAACCAGTTGTTCGGTGAAACGGCTCAAATTACAACCCGTGCTTCAAAAAATGGAAATTATTTATCCGTTTCTGCCAAGGAGGTTATGATGGATGCCGAATCCATCATCCAGCGCTACAAAAGAGCTGAAAAAATAGAAGGCATCATTTCCCTATAAGATTTTACTGACCTTAATCGCACTCGCTTTATAATTTCTATGGCATTTAATATTGTTCTCGTTGAACCAGAAATCCCTAATAATACCGGAAATATTGGGCGACTCGCGCTCGCTTCTGGCTCAAAGCTTCATTTGGTAAAGCCCTTCGGATTCGAATTAAATGATTCGCGTGTTAAACGGGCAGGACTCGACTACTGGGCGCATTTGGATTTGCATATATACGAAAGCATGGATGAATTTTTTGCTCAAAATCAAAACGGAAGTTTTACTTTTTTGTCGAGTCATGGAAAGCGAAGTTATACTGAAATACCTTTTCAAAAAGACTTGTTTTTAGTGTTTGGAAAAGAATCGGTTGGGCTCCCCAAAGAACTGCTTGATCAGCACTCAGGACAAGCGTATAAAATCCCGCTATTTAGTCCTCATATCCGTAGTATAAACTTGGCGAATGCAGTAGGAGTTGTCGCTTATGAAGGGATAAGAGCACTCGGAATAAAAGAATAAAAAAAGCCTTCTCGTAAACGGGAAGGCTTTTTGTTTTCGGCAGGCAGTTCTCGCTTTATAGATTCACTGCTTTCGCGATATCTTTTGGAACCCCGTCTCTATGCACGACATAGCTAATGGTTTTGAGTCGTACATATTCTTCACTGAAGTATAAATATCCATCAAAACCGTACTTAGTCCCCCAGGAGTTCTTGACGATGTAGAATTTATTTCCTTCTTGATCTGTAGCCATTCCGGTGATTTGCATTCCGTGATCATCGGTTGTTTGGTAGTTGTCGTATTCCAGCTGACGAATTTCTGGGGTCACTTCTAATTGTGGGTGAGGGCCATTAAAGAGGTCTTCTTTTTCTTCGTCGCTCAAATCTTTCCAATCGCGATCCGGAATTACCGCCACACCGTTTTTAATGCTAAAGCCCTTTTCTGAAACGTCTGCAGCCCAACTGATAGTGAAGCCTTCATCGAGTGCATGATCAATAGACTCGATCATTTCATCTAAGGTCAAATTATAGGCAGGTGCCCAAAGCCAGTTATCCGGTACTTCAATCATCATTTCTTCGTGTAACGGGCGATGCGTGAAGGAGGTGAACTGAATGTAGTCATCCGGATTTACTCCGACGACTTCATCTGCAAAAGTGCGCGGGGTATAGGTTTTCCCTTCCCATTCGAACTCACTTGGATCCGCGCCGAGGTACGCGTCGAGTGTTGCGTCGAACGATGCTTTCCAGGCCGGACTCAAACGTCCGTTTTTGTTGGCGATAACCGCGTCTACAATCCCTTTAAGAACGGCTTCCATTTCGCCGTGTCTATTTACGTCGTATCCGATTTCGAGTCCTTCATACGCCAACTGTGGAACTGCGCCGTAGTTTTTGATTACATGCATAGCGTCGAGTAAGGCGCCTCCCTGACCAAAATTCAACTCGCCGTGAAGACGGACGTATTTATCGGCTTTGTCTTCATAGGTTTTGCGAACTGTATACATCTCCGCAATATCTACAGGATCTTTTCCTTGGCGAATCATTTCAGATTCAATAAACGAAGTAGTACAGTAACTCCAGCATGTACCGGAGCTTCCTTGGTTTTTGACCTCTGTGGCATCGAGGTTGACAACGGTTTCGAAAACGTAACCATCTTCGCCGCCGTTGTCTTTTACTTTGTTGATGAGTTCATCTTGAGCCTGAACGCCCAAGAATCCGCCCGCGAGGGCGAGCATTAAAATTGTTTTTTTCATAGAGGTACTGATTCTTAAAGGCCCCAATTTACGGAATTGCCTACTTATGAAACTGAAGCTTGCTGCAATTCATCTGAATTGCGAAAAACGAGCTGATCATTTTCCACATCAATCAGAATTACCGAGTCTGCACCTACGGTTCCCTTGAGAATTTCTCGGGAAAGTTCATTGAGGACATCTCGTTGTAGTACGCGCTTCACGGGTCGAGCCCCAAATTGCGGATCATAACCTCGACGGGCGATTAGCTCAATAGCCTCGTCCGTTGCATCGAGCGTAACTTCGTTGGCCACTAACCGCTTTTGAATATCCTTTAATTGAATCCGAACAATTTCTTGCGTGTCTTTTTCTGAAAGAGGAGTAAATACGACGGTTTCATCAATTCGATTTAAGAATTCTGGGCGAATCGATTTCTTGAGCAGTTCGAGTACTTCTGTTCTTGTTTGTTCCTGTATTTGGAATTCGTTTTCTTCCGTTAACCCGTTGTATTTGTCCTGAATGATGTGCGCTCCTAAATTGGAAGTCATGATAATTATGGCATTCTTAAAATTAGCTACACGTCCTTTATTATCGGTAAGTCGACCGTCATCGAGAACCTGCAACAGTATATTGAAGGTATCTGGATGCGCTTTCTCGATTTCATCGAGTAGTATTACAGAGTAGGGCTTTCTGCGAACGGCTTCGGTCAACTGGCCACCTTCATCGTAGCCCACGTATCCCGGGGGCGCTCCAATCAGGCGCGAAACACTATGCCGTTCTTGATATTCGCTCATGTCAATGCGCGTCATGGCGTTCTCGTTATCAAATAAATATTCGGCGAGTGCTCTGGCTAGTTCAGTTTTCCCTACTCCCGTAGTCCCTAAAAACAAGAAGGATCCGATGGGCTTCCTTTCATCTTGGAGTCCGGCCCGATTACGACGCACGGCGTCGGCTACTACTTGAATAGCCTCATACTGCCCAACAACTCTTTTATGAAGCTCATCTTCTAGGGATAGGAGTTTTTCGCGCTCGCTCTGAAGCATTTTACGCACTGGAATACCGGTCCATTTGGCAACGATTTCTGCAATATCTTCAGAATCGACTTCTTCTTTAATAAGCGAGTGGCTTCCCTGCATCTCACTGAGTTTCGCCCCGAATTGGTCGAGCCGTTCTTGTGCTTCTTTAACCTTTCCGTACCGGATTTCCGCTACCTTCCCGAAATCTCCGGCGCGCTCTGCGCGTTCGGCTTCTGTTTTGAGGTGTTCCAATTCTTCTTTTGCACTTTGAATTCCTTCAACTACCTCTTTTTCCTGCTGCCATTGCGCGTTTAAACCAGATCGCTCCTCTTTTAAATTAGCCACTTCTTCGTTCAGAAAGGCCAGTTTCTTTTCATCTTTTTCTCGTTTAATGGCTTCAATTTCAATTTCGAGCTGCATTATTTTTCGATCGAGCACGTCAATTTCTTCGGGCTTCGAATTGATTTCCATTCTTAGCTTGGAGGCTGCCTCATCGATTAAGTCAATGGCTTTATCCGGAAGAAAACGGTCCGTGATATAGCGTTGGGAAAGCTCCACAGCGCTAATGATGGCCGCGTCTTGGATACGCACTTTATGATGCGTTTCGTATTTCTCTTTGATTCCGCGCAAAATGCTGATGGCCGAATCGGTATCGGGCTCATCGACCAATACTTTTTGGAAACGGCGCTCTAGAGCTTTGTCTTTTTCAAAATACTTTTGGTATTCGTTTAGCGTCGTTGCGCCTACGGCGCGAAGTTCACCACGGGCGAGGGCGGGCTTTAGGATATTCGCGGCATCCATGGCTCCTTCACCGCCACCAGCTCCAATTAAGGTGTGGATTTCATCGATAAAGAGAAGTAATTCTCCATCGGAGTTTGTAACCTCTTTCACAACGCTTTTTAAGCGCTCTTCAAATTCGCCTTTGTATTTGGCTCCGGCCACTAGGGCGCCCATGTCCAACGAGAACAGTTGCTTGTTTTTCAAGTTTTCCGGAACATCGCCGTTCACAATTCTGTGGGCCATTCCTTCAGCGATAGCCGTTTTACCAACGCCGGGCTCACCGATAAGTATGGGGTTGTTCTTCGTCCTGCGTGAGAGTATTTGCAATACGCGACGAATTTCTTCGTCTCGACCAATGACCGGGTCTAGCTTGCCCTCTTTGGCGAGTTGATTGAGGTTTTTTGCATATTTATTGAGGGCATTGTACGTTTCTTCTGCACTTTGCGATTGAGCACGGGCTCCTTTTCGGAGGTCGTTAATAGCCTTTTTCAATTCCTTTTCGGATACGCCAGAATCGCGGAGCATTTGAGCAACTTGATCTTTGGTTGAGAGAATACCAAGTAACAGGTGTTCTAAGGTTACGTATTCATCGCCAAACTCCTTAAGGTAGTTACTTGCCTTGCTTACCGCTTCCTGAGCACTTCTTGAAAGCTGTATTTGGCCTCCTTCGACCGTGGCCAAATGTTCGAGAATTCGGTCGTTGGCCGCTTCAACAGCTTCAACAGATACGTTCATTTTTTTAAGTAGAAAGGGGATTACATGCTCATCGGCGTCCATCATGCCCTTAAATAAGTGCGCTATTTCAATGGATGGGTGTTGATTTGCCGTGGCCTGCTGTTGCGCATTAGCTAGAGCTTCCTGCGCTTTTATAGTGAATTGATTCAAATTCATCATTTCTTCGTTTGAGTGTTTCGTGTCTGCTCGAAGGAATCAAAAGAAGCACCAAAGGAAAACATCGGAAAAAGTGTCAGAAAAAATTAAAAAACCAAGACCTTTTGTCTTAGTAAACAGCAGGTTAGCTGACTAAATGACCTTTTTTATAAGTCGTAGTTTGTGCGTGTGTGTACCCAGATCTCTATTAAAGATTCCCTGCTGATCTAGTTTGTCGATGCGCACTTGCCCGCTTGCATGAATGATGTGGTTATCTTCTAGAATGATTCCGACATGGGTAATGGTACCTTCATTGTTATCGAAGAATGCTAAATCTCCCGGTTGGGTTTCTTCAATAAAACTCAGTACTTCGCCCTGTGTGGCTTGCTGACTGGCATCGCGCCGAAGACGCACACCATTCATTTTATAAACCATTTGAGTAAAACCAGAGCAATCGATACCGAACGGACTTCGACCGCCCCATAAATAGGGCGCGTGCAAATACATGTACGCGTTTTCGACTAAATGAGCTTTTGGGAGCACGCCATCTGTTACCGCACCTTCGTACTTAAACGACGTATCTGCCAGTAAAAATTCGCCTTGGTTAAAGTGTGGTAAGGTAGAACCCATTACGATGGGTGTCATTCTATTGGAGTTGGTTTTGATGACTACGTCAACCAAGTCAGTGGTAATGGTCGGTTGCCCCTCCGAAATCTCTTTAAACTGCTCCTGGCTCAATTCAAGAACCTGTTTTTTGTCGATCCAACCTTCGTATTGATCGTAAGCCAACTGTATATGTACCCACTTTTTAGTTGCGCGTATGATCTTAAACGCCTCGCCAAAGAGCATTTGTGTAACCATTTCGCTGCTGTCATCAGCTTCCCGGCGGACGGGAACAATACTTAAGGGGCAAATACCGTATTTCATTGTACGGGTACTAAGTACGTTAATTTAATAATCTAACTATTCTGCCTTCGGCAGGAAATGTTCACATTGGTTTGTTGATGAATCATCAAACGATTTATCGCTTTCTTTCGTAATGTTTACAGGATAAAGGCCTACTGTAATTGAAAACCTGCTATTTTTACTATATGAGTGCACGCATACTTCTCAAAAGGGCATTGATACTTGTGGCTGTGGTCTTTCTTTCGGGTTGTAAAGATGAAGACCCCGTAGTGCCATCCTTTTTAAGTTTGGATGAACTTTACCTCGACATTACTCTTGAACGGGTAATTCGCAACTCGGATTATGTTTACCTAGTTGTTCAAACTAGCGAAGGCGGTGAATTTGCACCTGTTGAGCTCAATAACATTGATTTGTATTACAATGGCGAATATCAAGATTCTCCTTTTATATATGCATGCGATTGTCCATCTACGAGTTCTTATGCGTACCGTTTCAACTACGATTTCACGAAACCGGTACGAATCGATCTCGTTCAAATGAACGACACTTTAACCCAAGAATTTCCGGTACAGAACTGGAACGGACTCGATTTTGATGACGAATTAGACAGCCTGTACTTACAAATTGATCATCGACTGGAATGGACGGGAAAAGGGAAGCAGCCCAACGACGATTCTATCCGAGTCAGTATGACTACCCCCGATCCGTTAATTACTGAAAAACAAATCATTACAACGAATTACCAGAAGAACTGGTTCGTGCGTGATGAGGTGTCAGAAATGTTCCCCGAAGGGTATATTTCACTGTTTCAAATTAACAGATATACACCTATTGACCTATCTAATCCGACAAGCAAGGGAGGGAAAGCACGCACGTCTTTCGAATCGAGAAGGCTCGTTACATTTTTTTAATAAGGGCGCTTCCGACCGTGAGGTCGATAAGATCATTATAATTTTTCGATGACCATTGCCGAAGCACCGCCACCGCCATTGCAAATTCCGGCGGCTCCATAGCGAGCATTGTTTTGATCTAAGACATTAATGAGCGTAACAATGATGCGGCTTCCCGAGCTACCTAGTGGGTGACCTAAGGAAACGGCCCCGCCATTCACATTCACTTTTTCAGGATCTAGACTTAACTCTTTAATGTTGGCTAATCCAACCACGGAAAAAGCCTCGTTTAATTCGAAATACTCGATGTCGGATTGTTGCAATCCCGATTTTCCAATGGCAATCGGCAATGCTTTGGCCGGAGCAGTGGTAAACCATTCAGGTGCATGTGCCGCATCGGCATAGCTCACGATACGGGCAATAGGGGTAAGACCCAACTCAGCCGCTTTCTCTGCGCTCATCAATACAAGGGCAGAGGCGCCGTCATTTAAAGTAGACGCGTTGGCTGCTGTAACCGTTCCTTCCCGATCGAATACTGGACGTAAATTTGGAATCTTATCCATGATCACGTTTTTGTACTCTTCATCTTCCGTCATTTGGATAGGATCTCCTTTGCGTTGAGGAATTTCAACGGGAACTACTTCATTGGCAAATTTTCCATCACTCCACGCACTTGCGCTGCGCTTGTAGCTTTCAATGGCAAAGGCATCTTGTTCTTCTCGAGAGAACGATCCTTCCTTTGCACAGAGCTCCGCACAGTTACCCATGTGGGTTTTATTGTAAACATCGACTAACCCGTCGCGAAGCAATCCATCGACCAATTTTTGATCACCCAATTTTTGCCCGGTACGGGCATTCGCCATATAATGAGGTACTTGAGACATGTTTTCCATACCACCGGCAATAACGATATCGTTATCACCCGACTTTATGGACTGTGCAGCCAGCATAATCGATTTCATGCCCGAAGAACACACCTTGTTGATAGTGGTACAAGGAACCGTATTTGGAATACCTGCGTACATAGCCGCTTGACGCGCCGGTGCTTGACCGGTATTCGCTTGAAGAACGTTGCCCATGAATACTTCTTGAACCAAAGCCGGATCTAGCGAAGCTTTATTTAATGCACCCTTAATTGCCGCAGCGCCCAAATTAGGTGCTGAAACGGAACTTAATGATCCTAAAAAACTCCCCATTGGGGTTCGAACTGCTGATACAATGACAACGTCTTTCATGAAAATCTCTTTTTGGTAGTAATTTATGTGCAAAGTTAACCAAATAGGAACGAAAAGGTGCGATTGATTTATTGTAGGTTTGTATCTATGAGTAAAGGTTTATCCGCATTGCGCGACAACCATCAGGTTATTTACAAAGGAGCCTTATTTGTTTTGGCGATCGGACTTATTGTGTATTTATTTCCCAAGGAAGGAAAGTTTAAATACGAGTTTCAAAAGGGCAAACCTTGGCTTCATGAAAACCTTATTGCCCCGTTCGATTTTGCCATCATAAAGTCTCAGGATCAAATCGATTTAGAGCGTTCCGAAGTTTTGGAGCGGATCGATTTATATTTTGTGCGCGATCAAAGCGTTTCAAAGGAAGCCTTAATTTCTTTCCGCGACCAGTTTAGTAGCCTTTCCGTTTTCGATTCTTTAGCGCCTCCTCGGCGCGATGCTCTTTTGGAAACCGCAGAAAGCTTGCTTGAAGAGGTTTACGAGGCCGGTATCGTTCGTTGGCCCGAAAGTATTGCTCAGGAAGAATGGGAAGAGGTACGGTTACTCAATTCAGGAGTGGCGGAGGATGCGCAAACGGGGAAATGGTTCAATATTCGAAGTGCCTCTCAAAAAATTGACGAACGTGTAGTGAATAGTGATTGGACCCAAGAAGAGCGCAAAGTTATTGTTCCGCTCTTGCTCGAATCATTGGACTACACTATTTTCTACGATGGGGAAACCACGGAGAAAGTGCGCCAAAGTGAAATTGACAATATTGCGCTTACCCGCGGAATGGTGCAACGCGGTCAAAGTATCATCCTTCGGGGTGAAGTAGTTGATGAGGATAGCTACCAAAAACTCAACTCATTAAAGAATGAGTTCGAGTCGAACGTATGGTCGAAAAGCAATTACTATATCATCGTTTCGGGTCAAACGATTTTGGTAAGCGTTGTTTTGTTGGTTTTATTTTTGTTTTTACAGCGTTTCCGCCCCATGATCTTGGCGGACAACAACCAAATTGGTTTTATTCTTTTGAACATCGTGATGATGGTGTTAATGGGAACCGTGCTCATTCGCCTAGCGCCGGCCTATTTGTACTTGGCTCCCTTTTGTATTCTTCCTATTATGCTGCGCGCATTTTTCGATGGAAGGGTGGCTATTTTTACGCATTTAGTCACCGTGATCATTATTGGATTTGTAGCGCCGAACCCCTATGAATTTGTGCTTCTTCAATTAATTGCGGGGATAGTTTCTATTCTTACCGTAACCAATCTGTACCAGAGGGTACAGCTCTTTATTTCCGCTGCAAAAATCATTGGTATTTACTTCGTTTGTTACTTCGCCTTGGCTATTCTTCAGGAAGGCTCTTTTGAAGGTATTGAGCTTTCGTATTTCGCACTCTTTGCGGGGAGCGGGTTTTTAACCCTGTTCTCTAATCCGTTGATTTACGCCTTTGAGAAAACCTTTGGATTGGTAAGTGATATCTCATTGCTCGAGTTATCCGATACGAATAACAAATTATTAAGACAATTGGCAGAGAAAGCTCCAGGCACTTTCCAGCACAGTTTGCAGGTAGCCAACTTGGCCGAAACTGCGGTCGGAGAAATTAATGGCAATACGCTGCTTGTTCGCACTGGAGCCTTGTATCACGATATTGGAAAAATGGTAAACCCCTTATTCTTCATCGAGAACCAATCGACAGGAATGAATCCGCACGATGACTTGAGTTTCGATGATAGCGCCCGGATTATCATTGAGCATGTGCATCAGGGAATTGAACTTGCGAAGAAGAACAATTTACCTGATCGCATCATTGATTTTATCCGCACGCATCATGGTGATTCAACCGTCCAGTATTTCTACAGGCAGTATGTAAAGAGTTTTCCGGATGAGAGTGTCGATATAGCAAAATTCAGTTATCCTGGCCCGTTACCATTTAGTAAGGAGACAGCCGTGCTTATGATGGCCGATAGCGTGGAAGCCGCGTCAAGGAGCTTAAAACAGCCCACAGCAGACGCTATTGATCGCGTAGTGAATGATATTATTGATCATCAAATGGACGAGGGGCAGTTTGCTCAGGCAGATATTACCTTGAAGGAAATCAATTTGGTGCGCAAAGTACTCAAAAAGAAACTGCTCAATATTTATCACCTTCGAATAGAGTATCCAGATTAATCAGAACTATGGAAGTCAAAGACAGTGTTGGAAATGTTTTGAATGACGGGGATACCGTCATGATTAATAAAACGCTCAAGATTAAAGGGATGACTAAAGGGCTCAAGCGCGGCGAAAAAATCAAAAACATACGGCTGACAGAGGACCCTACACAGGTTGAGTGTCGCATCGGAAAAAGTCAAGTTGTTCTTTTGACGTCCATTCTGAAAAAGGCCTAAACCTGCTCTTTTGGCTGCAACCACTTCCGCAAAGACTCCCCGAGAATGTTGTAGGCAGTAACGGTAATAAAAATGGCTATGCCGGGAAATACAACGAGCCACCAAGCCTCAAAGTTCAACCGGCCTAAATTCAGCATGGAGCCCCATGTGACGGTATCTACGGGAACGCCAATTCCCAAAAAGCTAAGACCACTTTCTATAAGGATGGCCGAAGCAATACCAAAGGCGATATTCACCCACACGGGTGCCAGGGCATTTGGAATAGCGTGATTTGCAAGAATTTTCCGTTTTCTCAATCCTGCCGCTTCCGCTGCGGCGATGTAGTCCAAACTTCTAATTCGAAGGATTTCTGCACGCGTATATCGCGCAATGTTGGCCCAACTAGTTAGTCCAATGATTACCATGACCATCCAAATGCTTTTACTCGTGATGGATGCAACGGTTATAATGATCAAGAGCCTTGGAAGAGACGTCAATATTTCAGTGATGCGGGTAATGATACCATCGATGGGCACATTCATCGTTTGCTTTCCGAGAAATGGGGTTTTACCAACGACCCAGGAAAAGGTCAAGGGAATGATTATAGTGAGGGGAAGGGTAAAGGTGATAGAGCCTATACGCAGGTGTTGAGCGTAAAACCACCCGATGGGAAGCGTGATCCAAAACACCCAGAACGAAACTTTCGATACGCGCCAACTATTATTTCCGTAGAATCCCGATATAGCGCCTAATAGAACACCAATGAGAGCGGCAATTCCCATGGCGATCCAGCCAATGCTCAATGAGATTCTTGCACCGTGAATGAGTCCGGCCAGTACGTCACGACCGACGCGATCGGTACCGAGAAGATGCCCATTTGTTCCTGGCTTCACGAGTGAGCTATTAGAGGCATCGAGCTCGTCGGGGGCAAAGGGAATCACGGGCATTACGATTTCATCCCAAGCTTGGCTTTGCCAGTCGTATCGTTGATAATTGAGGGCCTCCCGGCCCGATGGCGTCTCAACCTGTTCAGACCCTTCTTGTCCGAAATAAACTGCGAGGGCCGGGTAATAGGAATTCCCTTCATATTTTACTTTCAATGGCAGGTCATTCGCTATTAGAGGGGCTAATAAGGCAACCACCATCAGAGCGAGAAGAACAACGGCACTAAATAGACCTATTCTATTCATTGAATCGAATTCTAGGATCAGCCCAAGCGTAGAGCAGATCGGCGGTTATGTAGCCGATCACCGTCAAAAATCCGCCTAAAGTGAAAATAGCCACGATTACGGGGTAATCATAATTCATTACGGCGCGATAGGCTTCCCAACCTATTCCTGGAAGGGAGAAAATGGTTTCAATAATTACGCTCCCCCCAATGGCGATTGGGAACAACTGGCCAACGACGGTAATTAGAGGAAGTAGTGCGTTGCGCAGCGCGTGCTTCCAAAGGATTTTATTTTCTGATAACCCTTTGGAGCGCGCAGTAAGAATGTAGTCTTTCGATGTTTCTTCCGCGACACTGCTCCGTGTAATGCGGCTCAAATAGGCAAGGGAACCGTATGAGAATGTTATGAATGGGAGAATTAGATGAGGTATCCAATGATTCAACTTTTCGCCCAAGGAACCTGTCGGGTCGAAAGTTACTGGGTTTTGAAGTCCGGCTTCGGGGAACCAGTAGAGTACGTCGGGATTCGAGAAGGTGAAAAGCAGCAAAGTGCCCACGAAGAAAGTGGGAAGTGAATAAGCCATAAAAAGTAAGACGGCAGAGGTATGATCGAACCAGCCATCTGGCCGTGAGGCCGCGTAAACGCCAATGGGGATGCTAATGATGAAGGCAAAAAGAAGCGAAGTAACCGTTAGGATGAAGGATAAACGCAATTTGGGCCATAACTTTTGCGACACGGATTCGCCATCGTAATAAGAATATCCAAAATCGCCGATAATGGCCCTTCGTAGCCAGAAATGGAATTGATTGTTGGCTCCGTAGAAAGATATTTTTGGGAGATGACGAGAGAAGGAGCCTGAAGCATTTTTAAGGGCGCTAATCGATTCACTTAATTTTGGAGATGATGGGTAAGAAACGGAGCTCTTGAGCCATTGCTTATACTCCATTTCAGAAGCGAGAATAGCGAGTGCGTTTGGATCCTTTTTTAATGCCTTGAAGTAGCTGTCGATTAGTGACCAATCGCCTTTTTGTCGAGCGAGCATTTTTAAGTGGGCTCGTTGTTGCTCATTTGTTATTCGGTACAAGGTGTCGGGTAAGGAAGCCGATTGGATAGAAAAATAGAACAAGGGTTTGTCGAGTCCGAGTCGAGCCCTCCATTGCGCCTTCAGTTCGGCCGTTCGCTGTTGATCACTTGCTCGCGTGCCGTCATCGGAAAACTGCATCATTCGTTCTACGGGGTCGCCAGGAGCTTCAATGCTTATCCAAAAACTGAATAGAGCAATGGCCAACAGAGTAGGACATACCCAGAGTAGTCGTCTGATTAAATATCGACTCATGCCATTTTATTCAGTGTTCTCTGGAGTAGTTATCGCAGAAACGTAATTAGGATTAAGGGTAAATTCGCTCACTACAATACCAGGGCGTTCATTATAGACCTTTTTATTCGCAAACTTTTTATGCATGGCTACCTTTCTGCGGGTTGAATAAAGGAATACGTAGGGTTGAAACGCATATACTTCGGCTTGGAGGGCCTTCATGTATTTAATCCGTTTCGATTCATCCATTTCACGATTATAGCGCGAGATAAGCGAGTCGGAATAATTGTTTCCGAATCCACAAAAATTGGATCCGCTCGTTGTCCATGAATTTGTGTGCCACAACTGCATTGGGTCTGTATAGCCGGCGCTTTCGCTCCAAGCACCCATGAGCGCGTCGAAATTTTGGTCATAGGCTTCTTTGTAGAAAGCGGAGAAATCGAGCGCGTTCAATTGGCAATCGACACCAATTTGTTCGTAAGACTCCTTCATTAGAAGGCACATATCTTCCGTTGATTGATTACCCGAAATGTAATTTAACTGGAAAGAGAAGGGCGTTTTGGCACCGTTTATGGATTTGTCGAGAATTCCGTCGTTGTCACTATCGATCCACCCGGCTAGGGTGAGTAACTGTTCAGATTTGTTTAAATCATACGCGATAAACGGGAGTGTGTCGTTGTATTCTTTGGTTTTAAGAGCGGAGACCATAGTAATTTGTTCCGCAGCGCCTTTTCCATGTAAAAGGTCTTCAATGCCCGATTTTACAGGTGTGGCATGCGCTATTGCCCGGCGAACAATAGGGTCAGTAAAAAATGGAGTTCGTTGATGCTTGGTCGGGCGACAATTCATTCCCATATAGGAATAAGCAAATTGGTCGACGAAGGCGCTTTCGTATTGTGCGTTAAAATCGTCATTTTCTTGGAGGCGAAGGAGTTCATCTGTTCCAAGTCTATTGGATACATCGACTTGTTGATTGCGAAAAGCGAGGAGGGTGGCGTTATCGTCTTTAATTATTCTAAAAACGACTTTCTCCGGATGATTCTGATTGTATAGCCCTTCTTTTCCTGCATCGTACCAGTTTATTTTTTTCTCAAGAGTAAGGTATTGGCCTTTTTCCCACTCGGTTAATTGATAGGGTCCTAATCCATTTATTTTTGAGGGATCAAATTGATTGGAGGGGTCGTTGAAACGTTCGAAAAAGGAATTGACTTCGTCGCTGCGTTGGAAGGAGTCGTCCAGAATGGAGGCCAATGTGACCGTGTCGAAGATTCCTGTTGAGTCCCAGGCAGTCTTTTGAAGAATATTGGCTTCTGTAAGGATTTGATTATTTCCCGCGTGCATTTCTTTGCAGATGAGGTAGAATTTTTTTGAGTCGTCGGGATGCCCTTCTAAACCGGCAATTACGCTTCCATAAAGGGGCTTTAGAGCTGGGTTGTTGGCTAATGGGTGAAGATTCATTTTCACGGTAAACAGAACATCTGCGAAGGTGAATGGGGAGCCGTCATCCCATGTTATATCGTCGCGCAGGGTATAGAGGTATTTGACTCCGTCATCGGTAGTGGGCGCTTCCGTTACTAGAAGGGGTTCGAGGTCAAAGGTTTCGAGGTTTATTTTTAACAACGGGCGATGCGTGTAGAGGTATATGTGCGAGCGCATACTTGAAAAATCGTTGACTGGATGGAGCCCATTAGGTTCGTAGCTGGTGTGGATGACCACGGAAAAATCCGACTCGAGATTTTGGTTCGAGTTTGATTCAACGCAGCTCAGAAATAGAAAAAGTGCGATGAGGGCCGATACAACTTGTTTCATGAGAGGTATTATAGGTAAAAACGAAGATAGCAAAATGATACGCGGGATGTATTTTGAAAAAGCGCAGGTGAGTGTTTGTTACATTGAACTTATTACCTAAATTTGCCGTCCGTTTCAAAAGAATCGGAACAGCCAAGGTGAGGTGGGTGAGTGGCTGAAACCACCAGTTTGCTAAACTGGCGTGCGGATTAAACCGTACCGGGGGTTCGAATCCCCCTCTCACCGCAGAACAAAAGCCTGTGCAGAAATGCGCGGGCTTTTTTTTGGCATGTAGCAAGCTTGCTTGCGAAAACGACAAGAAAAAGGACGCGGAATAGCGAAGCGATTGCAGGCTTTTGTTTTGCAGGCCTCCCACTTGGGATCACCGCAAGGTAATCCCCATTTTGTTTCAAACGCTGAAAGCTTGCTTGATCGAAAATGGCGATAAAAAATACGTTTAAGCACTTTAGTGCTTGAACGGGCTTCCATTGGTTTGCAGGGCCTCCCCTTCGGGATCACCATCAGGTAATCCCCGTTTGACTGAATTGAAATTGGGTTCTTTTGCGAAAACGACAAGAAAAAGGACGCGGAATAGCGAGTGGATTGCAGGCTCCAATCTTTTCAGAGGTCACTTACCTGGATTTACCGCGCTTAATCCATATGAGTTTGAAGAGTTTACGAGGCGTTTTAACCGATAGAATGCGTGATAGAAAAAAAGCTCGAATAGAAGCGAAAGTTTTTCAAATCCGTGTTTGGTATTTTATAATTATCGTTTACTTTTGCACTCCTCGTTCGGGGTATAGCGAAGCCCGGTTATCGCGCCTGCTTTGGGAGCAGGAGATCGCAGGTTCGAATCCTGCTACCCCGACAACCGAAATGAAAAAGAGCCCACGACATTCGTCGTGGGTTTTTTCATTTTGCTTGAATCCACCCCACCAGGGATCACCGACCGAAGGGAGGTAATCCTGAGGCCAACACTGCACGATGTGTAAATGAGGTTCGCAAAGCTTGCTTTCGGACTTTGCAAAGAGAAAAAGGCTTGAAGGGCGGCTTCCTTCATTTTGCTTGAATCCACCCGCCATGGATCACCGACCGAAGGGAGGTAATCCAGAAGCCAACTACTTGTGATGTTTTATAGGGGTTTGTAAAGCTTGTTTTCGGGTTTCGTTTGAAGATAAAGCGGCGAGCCGCGCATTTATTTTTTGGCTAAGTTGTTCACTATACGTTGGGCGTGCACTCGGCTATTCTCTATAAACCACTTGTTGGTTTCGAGACCGCCACAGACCACACCAGCCACAAATACTCCGGGCTGATTTGTTTCCATTGTAGCTTCATCATAGACCGGTGCTTTCGTTTTTTCATCCGAAATAGCCACGCCCAGGCTTCGGATAAGTTTGAAATCTGGCTCATAGCCCGTCATTGCTAAAACATAGTCGTTTTTTATTTCAAAAGGAGTTTCATTTCCTGATTGAATTCGTACTTGGTTAGTGCCGATTTCTAAGAGTTTAGCATTAAAATAAGCTTTAATACTTCCCTCTTGGATCCGATTAATTAAGTCGGGGCGGACCCAATATTTCACCTTTGGGGAGATTTCTTTTTCGCGAACAATCATGGTTACTTTGGCTCCTTTCCGATAGGTTTCGAGGGCAGCATCAACGGCCGAATTGGCTGCGCCAACAACGGCAATGTTTTGTCTGAAATAAGGGTGTGGATCGCGGTAATAATGATGCACTTTAGGTAGCCCTTCACCGGGTACCCCTAATAAATGGGGTTCGTCGTAAAATCCGGTTGTAAGAACAACGTTCTTCGAGTGATACTCGGCTTTATTTGTTTCCACCTCGAATCCGTCGGTGGTCCGGTTCACCTGAAGAACTTGTTCGTACAAGTTCACTTTCAAGTTCCATGCGTCTGCTACGCGACGATAGTACTCTAGTGCTTCGGGCCGAGTTGGCTTGGCATTGTGTGATATAAAAGGGACCGCTCCAATTTCAAGTTTATCGGATGTTGAAAAGAAGGTCATGTTATGCGGATAGCGGTAAATAGAGTTGACTAGGGTCCCTTTTTCGAGAATTAGGTAGTTCAGATTTTCCTTTTCGCATTCAATTCCGACAGCCATTCCAATAGGGCCGCCCCCAATGATGAGTACATCAAATTTATTCATGAAGCATTAAGAAGTATGGTGGTGTGAAAGTTCATTGCTAAAGTAGGGGAGAAAATCTTGATAAAACAATTATCTTTGCCAACCCAAACGGGTCCCTTAGCTCAGCTGGATAGAGCATCTGCCTTCTAAGCAGACGGTCACAGGTTCGAATCCTGTAGGGATCACAAGCAACCCGCGGATGGCGAAAGCCATCCGTTTTTGGTTTCAGGCGAGGCGATCGAGCTTGCTCGAGGAGCGTTGCATGAGCCAAAAAAGAGCGAAGCGAGCGGGTTGCTTGTTGGAAGCCCCCGTTGATCTCGCCGAGGAGCCGCGCGACGTAGGCGAAATCCTGGGTATGAGCATTAGCACTAGCATTAACGTTTGCAGAATTGCGCGAGACTTCAAGCTTTATTCGCAATATGTAGCGAAAAGGTCATAGTTGCTTGTCATTTTTCGTTTCCGAAAATTTCAGGCTTATCCGGCGAAGAAATATTCAAGTTGTTTATCGGTTTCAACCAGATCAAAGGAGCTTGCTCAAGGGGAGCGGTATTTGCTTTAGATTTTGCTCCAGCATTCGCCGTGAAATGCATTATTTCACATGAAATAAGCTACCTTGTTTTAGTTCCCCACAAAAAAGAGTGTAATTAGAAAAGCGCCCTCAACCAACCATCACCAACTTATCGGCCTGTAGTCTTTCAAGAATTTCCCGTTCCAATGTTTACCGGTATTTATTCCGTCGAACAACGGATCCATCACGCGCGCAGCGCCGTCCACAATATCAAGCGGGGGCTGGAAATCGTGGATTTCCTCTTTGCGTTTTGCCAGTTCGATCGGATCTTCATCCGTTACCCAACCCGTGTCTACAGCATTCGTGAAAATACCGTACTGAGCCAGATCGCCGGCAGAGGTAAGCGTCATCATGTTCAATGCGGCCTTAGCCATATTGGTATGCGGATGGCGTGATTCTTTGTGATATTGATGGAATTTCCCTTCCATTGCAGAAACATTTATAATATGTTTCTTACCCGTATTATCCTTTTTCATTAGGTGCACGAGCCGATTGCACAGAACAAAGGGAGCGACGGAATTCACGAGCTGCACTTCGAGCATTTCATTGGTATGTATTTCACCCAATTTTAAACGCCAACTATTCGTTTTTCGCAAATCGACCTGCTGAAGGTCTGCATCCAATTTACCTGTGGGAAAAACCTCATCGGTAGTCAAGGCTTGATCGACCGTGTATTCTATTTGCGACAAACGCGCCGACGCGCTCAATCCAATGCCCACTTGCTTTCCGTGCCAACTAACGGGCAAGTTTTTATTCTGATCACCCATCACGGAACTAATTGCAACCAGCTCATTCAAACAAGCTGCGTGGTCCGATAACAGGTCTTGAACCAATTTCGGATGTTCAGCAAAAGGCCGTTCTTCTAATTCGAGCATGTGCTGATAGAACCCGGCCGGTCGGCGCACCGTTTGCGCAGCGTTGTTGATCAGTACATCGAGTCTGTCGTATTGCTGCTCAATGAAGTTACAGAAGATTTCAACGCTCGGAATATGGCGCAAATCGAGTCCGTGAATTTTAAGTCGGTGTCCCCAATCGGCAAAATCTTCTTCCTTGGAAAACCGTGCGGCAGAATCTACCGGGAATCGGGTAGTGGCAATTACGGTTGCTCCGGCCCGAAGCATCATTAAGGTGATATGGTAGCCAATTTTTAATCTTGATCCGGTAACCAATGCAACCTGACCGGTAAGATCGGCCGATTGGAAGCGCTTGGCATAATTAAAGTCTCCACACTCGGTACACATGGTGTCGTAAAAGTGATGGAGCGTGGTAAATACTTCTTTACATACGTAGCAATTCCGGGGAGCTACGTCGGTTTTTTCTCCTTTTTCTTCGGGGCCTCTCGGCCCGATCATTTTGGGCGCGAAGAATACCACTTCTTCTCGTGCACTTCGTATACCTGTTCTGTTTCGCGCGTGTTTATCGCGTTCAAGCGCCTTCCGACGGGCGTTTTTCTTTGCGTCTTTTTTTCTTTTCTTGAATTCGTCTCGATTCGGTCGCGAGAGCCGTCCGGCTTGCGTAATCAATTCAATGCGCCGATCCTTCGAAATCTCAAAGATCTGACTCGCGTCGTTGTTCAGCGCTTCGAGTATAGCGATGCACTGCTCGATCTGATCGGAACTCAGTTCCATTTTTTCTTTATCCTCGGCCATTTTAATCGAAAAGGTTTGCGGAGCCCTGGAATAATATGGCTCGCCTAAAATCGAAATGCGAAGTTAGGTAGAACGACTTTCATGGGGAGTATAAATGAAGTCGAAATTTAAGGCCCCGCTATTTAGGGGGCGTTTTCCGCATTTAACCGTAGGATGAAATGAATCTTGGGAACACAAAAAAGAGTTGGGCAAGTACGCCCCATCGTGCCGAAGCGCGGAGCGGCGCAGGCAATAACTATTTACCTAATAAATTGGCTACCCGCAGTTCCAAAGCGGCGATAGAAGCGACAATGGACACTTCAACCAGTATGTAGATCCAACCCAAAACGGAAATGGAATGGTAAAAAGCGGTTGTTAGTGAAAGTAAGCAGTAAAGCAGATTAAAAAGAGCAAGCCATTTTAGGTAGCGAGCAACCGGGGCTGCCTTGGATAGAAAGACGATTCCATCAAAAAAAGCGAATGCAACAGGGAAGGAGGCAAGAAAGTACAGAGTCGGAACAGGAATGCCAAAAAGAGATTCCAAACGAACAAGAACTACCCCTAATAGAAATGCAGACAAGAGCGCTCCGAGAGCATCCATAAGAAAGAGATTCCCGGGATAAGCCTGAATTCGCTGAAAAAAGCTACTCAACATGTGCTTATTATCCCTCGTAAATATCAAACTCGGCTGAGACCGCTTTCATTAATTCAGCATCTGCACAGTCGGCATCCGTCATTTTTGACAATCGCTCTAAGTACAGATCGAACTGACCATTTTTGAATATTGTGAGCATTTTGCCGCCTTTTTCACATTTCGCCGCGTGCCAAACATTTGGCGGAACAGTAATGGTGTCGCCCGGACCGGCTAAAACGGTTTCGTTATCAAAAATCAATTCTACCGTGCCTTCGAGAATGTAAAACACCTCGGTCATTATTTTATGGTGGTGGCGTCCAAGATAAAACCCGGGCTTTAAGGTATCCTCTACAAAGCATAACTCACCATTGGTGTGGTGTGATGAGAGTTTTACGAAACAGTGATCTTGAGTAATTATAGTTTTCGCCTTCACCGTTTTTAATTATTTCTTGATGCGTCATTTTATCCTAAATAGATTGATGTTTATTTCGAACATAAAGATTGTAAGAATTGGAAAGTTAGCATTTCCATTCGGCGTTTAATATGCCCAAGGGATTATTAGAGTATTTTCATTTATCGCTATTATGGCCTGTCACTTGTTTGTTAAACGTCACGGTGTCTTTGAAGGTGCATAGATTACCATCTGGGTCCAAAAACTTGGCTACGGTGCCCCATGAGTGTTCTTGGTAATCAACTTCTATATTTTGTTTTTCTACCCTAACGGCTCGATGCCTCAAATCCCCATTGCTTCAGCAATGAACTTCAGTACGCCGGAGGCTGGATCATCATTAAAGCAGCTGGAACAAGAGGCGTACATCATTATGCAATCAATTAAATCAGTGAGCATATGAAACAAGAGCCCAATGCCAATGAGGTTAAAAGGCTTCTTGAAAAAGAGCAACGCGGCGTACCCAATCATAGCGACGTAGGTGTGGAGCGGATGAAACTGGATGCTGCAACGGTTCGGCGCAAACACGGGATCGGCCAATAAATGATCCATATCGACCAGCATGGTCAACAAGAAAATGAGGTATGCCTTTTTCCAATCCTTCCTAAAAAACGTGTAGGCAATAAGAAGTGGAAAGCCGAGGTGTAAAAAGTAGTGAATGAATATCTGCATGTTCTTTCGATCGGTCTTTAAGTCCTAAACATCGCCTTGCTCCGAAAACAATTCGTTCGTGTTTCGAAACGACTTAAATTCCAGAGCATTCCTACTGTAATCCAATACGAACATGGTTACTTGTTCGCCTACTTGACCTGCGTATCGTTGTTGTGGTTTCACAATGAATGTAACCTCCGCAGTTAGCAATTTTTCTTGAATACGCTTAAAATCGTCTTGCTTCAAGATACATCCAAAGTGAGGAATAGGTACTTGAACACCGTCTACTAATCCGCAGTAATCCGGTTCGGACAGTTCAACACTTACATGGGCCCATAACTGATTTCCAAAGAAGTCGAAATCGATCCAACTCTCCGTGGAGCGGCCTTCTGCACATCCGAGTATATCAACGTAAAATGCGCGCGTAGATTCAATGTCCTTCACCTTAAAAGCGTAGTGAAAAGCGCTGGTTATCACATTCCATTTTTTATAGTGTGAATCCTCTTTTAAGTTTTGCTAACAATATCCGAACAGAGAAAAAAAAGGCGCACTAAGCAAATAGCACGCCTTTATTCTTTCAACTAAAGTTCAATTATTCTACTGCGAATGAAATACGAGTGGTTTCCCATTCCATGTGAATCATTCCGTCAGATATACTGTAGGTAAGCGTTTCAACCGGTTTGATTTTAGAAACCTTCGCTTCTGATTCAAGAACGTTTTTTGATGCATCCATGTTATATGCTCCCCATTGGTCCCATGCGGCGTTGAGCATAATGGGCCAATTCCCTTTCTCTTTTGGCATTGTGAAGAATGCGTATTTACCAGCTTTAACCTCAGTGCCGTTTATCGTTACGTCTTCTGTAAACGAGATAGTTGTTGCTTTGTCAGCGCCCGCTCGCCAAACTTTATCGTAAGAAACAAGCTCTCCAAATATTGCACGATCGCGCATAGATGGTGCATTGTAGGTGATGGTGACACCCACGTTTCCAATTTTTCCCTGTACTGTTTGGAAGGGGCTTTTCTTATTCTGGGCTGTAGTACTTAATCCTCCGAGTACGAATACAAAAGAGAGAATAGCTGCAATTCTTTTCATTTCAATTAATTTTAATTTCCTGCAATATAAAACAATGGCAGTGCATTCTAAGCCCTATTTAGGCAGATACAGATTAAACGCCTCTTCACTTAGCTCTTTTACTTTATTCATCCAATGGCCCCAAGCTACTTGCTGACCCTCGAAATCGTTGCCATAAGGTCCCGCCACTACAGTCAAGGTTGTTTTATCTGTATTCGTGTCTTTGGTAACTAAGTACTTTTCGGCATAATGAACTCCATCGAAGTCATAATCGATTTGCAAGTAGGTGTCGATCCAGAGGGCGGTGATTTCGCCAGTAGCAGCCACGCTATCAGGTTCATAAACAAATTCAATAGCGCTTCCCCTTTTCCATTCCGAACGGTAAAAAGCGCCTTCGTCGAACTCATTTCCCAATACCTTGGCATACTGTTGACCTGTTATGATCGACCAAATACGTTCTTTGGAAGCCTCGATTTTTATCTTTTCAGAAATAAAGGGCGTGGCCCCTAATGCCTCTCTTTCTTTTTCTGAAGCAAAAGTGACTTCATCGTACCAAGCCGATCCATTTCCTCCATTCAAATAGCGAAATCCGACTACGGTATCGTTTTCAGCCCTAACGGCCTGAATGACAACGACCCATTCATTTTTTTTGGTATGCGTAGAGTAGAAGCGGGCTAATTGTGGCAAGGTGATATCTAAGGGTTCCGCTGAAGGAATTTCCGCAGTGTCAAAATACATCAACGAGGTTCCATTCCGCGTTTCCTCCTTTGTTGGTAATCTTCCTACGACAACCGGCACTTTGTTGAGTTCGGCCGCATTTACGGGTGGAAATCCGAATAGGTTATCCGGACATGACCAACCGCCGTAGGGGTGTAATGCCTTTCTTTTCGGCTTTTTAACAAGGCTTTCTTTGGGAATCTTATCGGCCCGAAGGGTCTTATTCTCTTCTTTAGGCGTTTGGCCCACCGAACAAGAAAACGATATGCAGGCAATGAAAAGGAAAGCAAGACGAATGAAGGGTCCCATAAATTGATTTTTAATCGCACTCATTGTTTCGAATTAATGATTTCGAAGCAAACGTACACGAAGGCGAGTAAAGCCCAATGATTATCGTGTAAAGTAGTGTAAAGGCAGTGTAAAACCTTTTAAATAGCTTGTTTACTCATCTTTTAAATCGCTCAGCAGGTCCTGAACATCGGCGTCTACATCGGCTAATTTCTTACGGCAGAACTCCAGCAATAACTTTGCGCGCTTCACCTTTTCAGTGAGCACATCTACGGTCACTTGATCGTTCTGCAAATCGCTTAATATGGTTTTTAATTCGCTGTAGGCCGTTTCGTAATTCAATTCTTCAGACATAATGGAATTCGCGGTATTATTTTTTCTGAGTTACTTCGGTCACTTCACTCTGTATCAAAAGATCTTCGGTTTCAGTAAGGAGCATATCTCCTTTGTTTATTTCAGCTCCTTTTCGGAGCCACTGCTTATTCACCCGAGTAAGTGTATAACCGTTTTTCATGGCCGTTTCAGGTGAGAGCACATCGAGCCGGAGGCTCAAATTCTGGATATGATCATATTGCCGCTGAAGCATTAATTCGGACCAATGAACGAGTTCGCTTTGTTGCTGATTAAGTTCGCGCGGCTCGTCAATATGCAACCGGCGCAGGCACTCGTGCCCAATAAGTTCGAGGTTTCTATTTAGGCCCTCACGGGCCGATGATACCTTCTGTAATGCCAAATGTGACAAGGTCACTCTTCCTTGTTCAATTTCATTTAAGAAAGCGCCGGCGCGCTCCAAGAAAAAGTAGGCTAGGGCAGTGGGCGTTTTTAAGAAGCTATGCGCGACCATGTCGGCAACTGAAAAGTCGGTTTCGTGACCGATTCCGGTACATACAGGCAATTTTGCATGCGCAATGGCACGGCAGAGTTCATCTTGGTTAAACGTATCTAAATCGATTTTTGATCCACCTCCGCGCAACAATGCAATCGCTTCAAAATGATCGCTGTCGACCTGCTGTAGGGCTTTTGTGATTTGACCTGTAGCCTTTTCGCCTTGAACCAATACAGGAATGACGGTCATGCGGAAATCGATCCCCCATTCATTATTAGTCAACTGCTTTTCAAAGTCTTTGAGGCCAGAGCTGTCGGGAGCGCCAATCACTGCAATCCTTTGAATAACGAAAGGGAGTTTT
>CBFIAJ010000002.1:125213-141039 GCA_965660515.1 Flavobacteriales bacterium
CGGCAGGGCGATTTTTGAAGCACATAATCGCCGTCTTCGTCGAGCCGTAAATATTGCGTCACAAAGGCAGAAGGCTTCATTCGCAGGTGCGAGGCTATACGATCGATATCGCGATCAATGAAAATGGGACTCGTCGTTTTACAGCAATTGGCGCACTCTAGGCAGTCTATGTTTTCAAATGCTTCATCGTGCGCTTTATGGAAATGCTCGTCGAGCTTATTAGGGGCTTTACGTTTCCAATGCTGAAAAGTCTTGCGGATTACTTTGCTTTCTTGAGCAGCTAGATTTATGTGCTTCTTGTAATCCGAATTCATTTCGCCTCTTTCTCACTAGCTCTAAACAGAGGATTTGCAAAGGGCTGACTAGGGACTTCGGCTTCTTTAGCGATTTTCAGAAATTTCTTTACAGACGGATATTTACGCAGGGCAAAGAAATTCCCCAATACTCCCTTATTCTTTTCGTTTTCTTCGGCATCAATACCAATAAAGGGGATTTTCAAATTGTAACAACTTGTAATATCCCAAGCGGCATCACCCACGTATACAATACGCTTAAAGGGGATGCCTTTGTTCTTTTTTGTAGCCTTCTCGATTGCGTTTAAAATGATACGATCACGTGTAAGACCATCATCGGCGGTGACTATATCCAAATCTTTCACATAAAAACCGGAGCTTTCCAATTTGAACTTTGCCGAAAACTTCCAGGAACCTGTAGCAATTATGAAGGTCCATTTATCGTGTTCGCTAAGATCGCGCAGCAAAGTTTGAATACCATCAACCGCTTCAAAACCATCTGCTTCCGAACGAAATAAGGCCTTTAGATTCTTTTTAAAAAGATTCCGGAACTCAACGTACTCTTCTCTATTTGGATCCCGTTCAAAGTACTTTTGATACAATTCAAATACGACCGCGCTATCCGTTATATTTCGGAATTCGCGAAAATCAATTTGTTTTATTTCTTGTTTGAAAATAGATTCGGATGTTCGGCGGAAACACTCCTGATCTACAGGGTTTGTTTTCGTTATAGTTCCGTCAATGTCAAAAATTACAAGTTTCATGCTTGTCCTGCAGGGAGCTTTAGAATTTGTTCTGGGTTAAATTTAAATGAAACTAATGAGAACCTAATGTTAAGTTTTTCATCCCGAGACTAAAAGCCTGAAAGCGCAGTTCTTAGCCAATGTTAATTTTTACCAGGGAAGAGGGAGGCCTTTTAATTCGTTCGGAGATTTTCTCAATCGGAACGATTTGGCATATAAGTTATTGACTCGTCCGTTCACTTGCTTTCCAAATCCGAGCCTCACGGCTCGATAAGTAAGAACGACATACCCGCGGACCCCAAAGTCATTTCGAATATCCTGACCGTGCAAATATTCTAGCGCTTCATCTCGGGTCAATTCGAATTCAGGCAAGGATAGAGGTAAGCTCTTTGACCATGCCAAGGGTGTTTCCGGTTTCCAGTCGTTTCCTTTTTTAACGGCAAGAGGCGTTTCTCGCAAAAGGTAGTTCAGCTGCTTTACCTTGCGCATTTCAGGGCTGTCAAACATGGCCAGCGAACCAAACAGCTTATCGCCAAAGGCTGTGGTTTGAATTTCCGGAGATAACCACGGCAGTACCTGCTTATTTTGAATGGAAAGGGCTGAACTTCCTGTTTCTTCTGAGGAACCCGGTTTTTTCAGCAAGGTGAAAAAGAACCCTTCACCTTTTACTCGATCGGGGAAGCATTGATATCCAAATTGGTTGGGCCGACCTATTTTTTCAACGCCCCATGATTCTGGCAGTTTCAAATTAATGACCTCGGCATCCAAGTTCTCCCAGGCATCTAAATTTTCTAGTCTGTCAAAGGTGCAGGTGGAGTAGAGTAGGTATCCGCCCGGGGCGAGGGCGGGCCAAATGTCTTCTAATATTTCTGATTGACGGGCGCTGCACAATGCTCCAGATTCAATGGTCCATTCGGTTCGCGCCACTTCATCTTTGCGAAACATACCTTCACCAGAACAAGGTGCGTCGACAAGAATAAATTGAAAAGTACTTTCTAAACGGCCTATTTCGGCCGGATGATTATTCGTGACGCGAATGCGATGGCTTCCCCAACGCAATACATTCTCGCGCAAAATATGAGCGCGCTTTGGAATAATCTCATTCGCAATGATGAGCGATTCGGGGGGGAGTTCTTGATCGAGAAGGGTGCTTTTACCACCGGGTGCCGCACAAAGATCCAGAGCTATCGAGTTTTTTGGAAGATTGTCTTTGATCGCTTTGATCGCATGCGCGATGAGCATAGAGCTCGCCTCTTGCACATAGTAGGCACCCGCATGCCATAGCGGGTCGGAGGCGAATACAGGCCTTTTGTCAAGATAAAACCCGTGATCATTCCACGGGATACTTTGTAGATTATTGGGGGGTGCATGTTTTGAATTCCATCGCACAGACGAAACCGGAGGTTCGTTTAGGGCCCTTTCAATCGATTTGGCTCTATCGGGAATATCGCGCCGAAGGCGATTTATAAAAAAATCTGGAAGCTCCGTTTGCAACTACTCACTTACTTCAACGCCGCGCCAAAAGGCAACGTAGTCCTTGATTTCCTTTGCCGCATCTTTCGGAGTTGGGTAGTACCACGAAGCGTTTTCATTCGTTACACCATCTACAACCACATTCCGGTAGCTGGCTGTCCCTTTCCACGGGCATACGGTTTGGTAATCGCTGTCGGTGAAAAACTCGGTTTTTATAGACGATAGAGGAAAATAGTGGTTGTTTTCAAGAACTAAGGTATCATTGCTTTCCGCAATTACTTTCCCTTTCCAAATAGCCTTCATAATTAGTTTGTTTGATGAATGTGAATATCCCGTTGAGGGAAAGGTATAACCAATCCGGCGGCTTCAAGTTCTATTTTCGCTTTTTCGTTGCAATCGAAGAACACATCCCAGTAATGTTCGGGTTTCGCATGGGGCAGCGCCATCATGTTTACCGAGCTATCGGCCAATTCGCTAACACCGACGTACGGCTTCGGCTCGTCAAGGGTTAAAGGGTGTTCCGATATTACTTTCATGAGTACAGCTTTGGCCTGCTCTATATTTGAATCATAAGAAACGCCAAAGGTCATATCTACTCGAACGTGCTCTTTAGCGGTGTAGTTCGTTAAACTCCCATTACTTAATACTCCATTGGGGATAATGACAACCCTATTTTGAAGGGTTACGAGCTTTGTTACGAAAATTTGAATTTCCTCAACAACTCCTTTGTGACCTTGAGCTTCAATTAAATCGCCCACTTTAAAAGGTTTGAACATTAGAATGAGCACGCCGCCTGCAAAATTAGCAAGAGTGCCTTGGAAAGCTAAACCAATCGCCAACGAAGCCGCACCTAATACAGCCACGAAAGAAGTGGTGGCTATACCTACCATTCCGGCCACGGAAATAAAGAGCAATGCTTTCAATCCCCAACTCACCAAACTGCGAAGGAAGGGACGAAGGGTTTCATCGACCTCTCTTTTCTCCATTATCCGGGCCGACTGACGCGTTAGGACTTTAATAATTCGAAGACCAATAATTAAAACGACAATGGCCATTATTACTTTAGGACCGTTCGTTATAATATAATCGATTGCAGATTCGGAATATTTGCCCAGCTCTTTCATAGTATTTATCTATTTTTTTTGAAAAGCTAAAAATAGAAACCCTATCGGAAGTGTCCGCAGTAGTATCAAAAAAAAGCCACTCAGTACTAGAGTGGCTCTTTTAATAGAATTCGAATTTGCTTAGGCGTCAATCAGCTCGTAGCTTCTTTTAATAAACGCAGTTAACGCTTCACCTTTTAGCATATTTTGGGAAAGCTTTGCCAAATCAACACCTTGGTTTATCAAGGCCTTTTGCGCTTCGGCATTTTTTTCTTCATGTATCTTTCCAACTAACGGGTGATTCACATTTACAATGAGATTGTAACTGTCGGGCAGATTTCCCGCACCCATAAAACCACCGCCCGTCATGCTCATTTCCTTCATTCGACGCATGAATTCGGGTCGCGTAATCGTAAATGCGGGTGTCGATTCGCTTTGTGCTTCAAGAGAAATGGTGAATTGTTCTTTAGGAACTACCTCTTCAATTATCGGCTTTAGCGCCTCCTTTTCCTCATCTGACAACTTACTTGGCATTTCATCATCCTTGGCGATCAACTTCTCTATTGGATCACTATCCACGCGAACGAATTGAATATTTTCACCGTTCATTTCGAGTCGCTGCAGTAAATGGCCGACAATTGGGCTATCCAAATGGAGTACATCATAGCCCTTCTCTTTTGCTTCGGCTATAAATCCGTGCTGTTCTTCGGGGTTATTGGTGTAGAGGTAAACCAATTTACCATCCTTATCTGTTTGCGACTCCTTTATTTTTTCAGTGTATTCTTCAAGGGTGAAATAAGTCCCATCAACATTGGGGTAGAGATTGAATTTATTCGCCTTGTCAAAGAATTTCTCTTCGCTAAGCATACCGTATTCGATAATGACCTTGATATCTTCCCAAATCGACTCGAGTCGTTCGCGGTCATTTTTAAAGAGCTCCTCTAGCTTATCCGCCACTTTTTTAGAAATATGAGCGGAAATTTTCTTTACGTTGCTATCACTCTGCAGGTACGAACGCGAGACATTCAAGGGAATGTCCGGAGAATCAATAACCCCTTGCAAAAGCGTTAAAAAATCAGGTACGATACCTTCAACGGAATCGGTTACGAATACTTGATTAGAGTAGAGTTGAATTTTGTCCTTTTGAACCTCAATGTTGTTCTTGATTTTCGGAAAGAACAACACCCCGGTCAAATTAAAAGGGTAGTCTACATTCAGATGTATATGAAATAAAGGCTCGTCAAACTGCATGGGGTACAATTCGCGATAAAAATCTTTATAGTCTTTGTCTTCAAGTTCACTAGGTGACTTGGTCCAAGCGGGTGTGGGGTTGTTGATGATATTAGGAACTGTTTCCTTAACCTCATTCTCACCTTCACCTTCTGTAATTTCTTTCGTGCCAAATTGAATTTCAACGGGCAAGAACTTACAGTATTTGTTCAGAATTTCTTGAATCCGCGCTTCTTCGAGGAATTCATTTGATTCCTCGTTGATGTGAAGAACAATTTCAGTTCCGCGGTCTTCTTTTTTGCTCTTTGTCAATTTGTATTCTGGGTCACCTTCGCATTCCCATTTTACAGCCTCTGTGCCCTCACCATCTTTAAACGATTTCGAATGAACTTCCACTTTATCTGAAACCATAAACGCGGAATAAAATCCAAGCCCAAAGTTTCCAATAATCCCTTTTCCTTCCATTTGTCCTTCATACTGCGACATGAATTCCTTCGCTCCAGAAAAGGCTACTTGATTGATGTATTTCTTTACTTCCTCGCCAGTCATTCCGATACCGCGATCTTTGAAAGTGAGCGTTTTTGCTTCTTGGTCAATGGATACCTCGATGGTTGTATTTCCAACCTCGCCTTTAAATTCCCCTAAGCGACTGAGCGTACTCAGTTTTTGGGTGGCGTCTACTGCGTTAGAGATTAGTTCGCGCACAAAGATCTCATGATCGCTGTACAAAAACTTTTTTATTATGGGGAAAATATTTTCCGACTGAACGTTGATTTTACCTTTAGCCATTTTACGTGCAATTTTGTTTGACTTGCAAGGGTCAATTCTCGTGCCAAGCCGAAGAGACTGACATTTTGCTGTCAATTTGACGTACTTTAAGACTTAGGAATTTATGTATATTCGACACGGTCTCGAACACTAACCTGAGTGAAGGTGCTAATTGTGCCATTTACTTTGAAAGAGATCAGGAACCAAAACAAGATTTTTATGATGAAATCGCGAATCGTGGGAATGGGTCATTATTTGCCACCACGAGTAGTTACCAACAACGATCTGTCCGAGTTGATGGATACCAATGACGAATGGATCACGGAGCGCACTGGGATCAAAGAACGACGTTTTGTTGTGCCTGGAGAGGATACAACGAGCTCCATGGGCACGAAAGCCGCCTTGATGGCCATTGAAAACGCCGGAATTACAAAAGAGGATATAGACTTTATCGTTTTCGCCACTTTGAGTCCAGACTATTATTTTCCAGGACCGGGCGTACTAGTTCAACAACAACTCGGTATCAAGGAAGTGGGAGCGCTAGATGTGCGAAACCAATGTTCAGGGTTTGTTTACGCGCTATCTGTAGCCGACCAATTCGTCAAAACAGGGATGTACAAGAATGTCCTGGTGATCGGATCGGAATATCATTCGGGCGGACTCGAAATGTCGACCCGTGGTAGAGGCGTTTCCGTGATTTTTGGCGATGGAGCCGGAGCTGCCGTAGTACAGGCATATGACGGAGATGATCGCGGAATTCTATCTACTCATTTGCATTCTGAAGGGCAACATGCCAAGGAGCTCTCTTTAATCGGTCCGGCGACTTCTCGCTGGGTGGATACTATAATGGAAGAAAATGATCCCGAGGATACTTCTTATTATCCCTACATGAACGGAAATTTTGTGTTCAAGCACGCGGTTACTCGTTTTGCAGAGGTAATTATGGAGGCCTTAAAAACCAATGGATTTCAACCCTCGGATATTGACATGCTCGTACCACATCAAGCGAATTTGAGAATTTCACAATTCATTCAAAAGCGAATGGGTCTAGGCGAAGACAATGTTTACAACAATATAATGCGCTACGGAAACACTACTGCGGCCAGCATTCCAATAGCCTTATCTGAGGCTGTTCAAGAAGGCAAGGTGAAAGAAGGTGACTTAGTCTGTTTGGCTGCATTTGGCTCCGGTTTTACTTGGGCGAGTGCACTAATGCGATGGTAATTGAATAAGGCCTAACGGCCCGATAAGAACAGAAAAAGGCGCCCATTGGGCGCCTTTTCTTATTGTTTTACAATTCGATAGGTCCTTTGTCGACCATCCTCCGTCGACACCTCCAAGAAATAGACACCTGCGGGTGGTTCGATCTTCATTCGCTCCGATTGAGCCGGATTATTCCTATTCTCAATGAGTCTGCCGTTTGAATCAAACAGGCGATAAGAAGGCTTCATACCCATTAGTTCTGAAGTCGTTTCGATTAAAATAGTTCCGGTCGTCGGATTTGGATAAATCGTAAGTAAACCTTCGGATAACTCATCAACAGAACTGGTAATGAACAAGCGAATAGTATCCGTGTAAAACACTTCGGCCGATGCATCTGGCAAATAGGTGGCTTTCATAAAGAAATCGTATTCTCCGCTTCCGCCGACGTTAATGGTGTCTGTGCTTGAAAAAGTCGTAGCGTTGCCTCCCAATAAGTCGTAGGTGTCTAAAGAGTCAACAAGCACCGAACCCGGACTGGAAACAGGCCAATAATGGGCTTCCAGTAATACCGGGCCATCTTTTCGGACTCTCGTATCTACGGATAAAGCAGCTGTTGACCAAAAAACATTGGTTCCTGCAAAATTCCTTAGTTCGACTGGTATAGAGTCGAATGGTAAAGAGGAGAGGGTATTGAAGGTCAATGTATCAAAAAGGAATAATTGATTGGATCCATTAGGGTCAAAAATTGCGTTGGCAGTCCAGTAGTATGTAGTATCCTCAAGTAAGTTGAAAAGGTTCAAAGAAGGATTGAAACTTTGAGGGCCACCGCCACTTAAATTGAAGGTGCCGCCATTTCCCGTTGTGGACGACCCGCCCTCAGGCCAATAGTCGAAAAGTATATCGGTATCAAAATCTTCTCGCAATAAAAAGTCTAAGGCAATGGAAGCCGACGAGTCCGTTATGTTCGAACTGACTCCATTTGTTAAAACTACCGGTGGTAGTGGATTGCTACCTTCGACTACGGCGAGCCATTGATTGCTCGAAACATTATATAGGTGATCTGAAATACCGGAAGGCCATTTTATTATAAGGGAATCGATACTCGTTGAAGCACCAAGACCGAAATGTTGTGTGAACGAGTTTTGAGTTCCATAACCTTCGCCGCCACGGACCTCACGTACTTGAACGCCCCAGGGGCCATAGGCCAAAATCTTCGCGCCGATGGCATTGGTATTGCTTACAACTCCTGTTAGGTCCAATTGAAGAAATTGATTCCCCGAAGCACCTTGGTTAATCCATAGGCGATCTGTGGCGGAAGTGGAAGCCGTGTTGTAAATACTTCCATAACTTCCATAGATGTCGAGAAATCCGTCGTGATTCAAATCTCCTACCACTGCGCTTAACATCCAGTCATTTAAAATGCTAAAAGGGTCTACGTCTAAAGTGAAAGAGGTGTCCTGGTTATTTATCCACAACCTATGCTCGGAACCGGTTACAAGCAGATCAAGCCAACCGTCATTGTTAAAATCGCGCCAATAAGATTGAATTCCCGCAAAGCCTGTTTGCGTGAGTCCGGATGATGCTGTAAAATCTTCAAAAACGCCATTGCCTAGGTTTCTGTAGAATCGGGAAACCTGATCGTGATTTACGACAATGGCATCAAAATCCCCATCATTATCGATGTCGCCAAAATCAGTAACCCAGCTTTGAGCACTGTCGCGCAAGAGAGTCGTTGTGTTCTCTGCCCATGCTCCAGCTCCCGTGTTTTCGAGCCATTGATTGATTCGCCTTCCATCTGAAGTACTCGTAACCCCTTGTCGGCACTTGGTAATGTATAAATCGAGATCTCCGTCGTTGTCGAGATCCGTAAATAACGAAGCATAATTACCTGATTTATCGCTAATAGGAGTAGTAGTGTAATCAAGCGCTGTAACATCCAGAGAAAGGCCCGTTGGAGAATTAACGTAAAGCTGGCTTTCCCCTACGTCATTACACGCGAAAAGATCTAATTGGCCGTCATTGTCTATGTCGACAAAATTCATCCCTTGCGCAAAAATACTCAAACTATTCACCGTGCTTTGACCATAGCTTGTTCCTGTGCTGTTTGCAGTAAATAGTTTGATTCCATTGTAATCTCCTGTAGCAATATCGTTGTACCCATTAGAATCAACGTCTGCGATACAAACTGCCCATACCTTATTAAATGGCGCAATATTCCCTAAACTCAATTCTGTAAACGTACCGTTGGGTTGTTGGTAGGCGATAAGTACGGTTTGAGAATTATGTAACCGAATGATATCGTCGAGTCCGTCATTGTTCATGTCGCTAATAGCCAAAGGAGAACCCGATCGAGCAGCAACGGTACTTGTCGGTAAAAGATGAGAGCTGTCGCCAAAAGTTATCTGAGTTGTTGGGGGAGCGATTCCAAAGTCAACATTCAATTGATAATTTCCGGATGCCCCAGAAGAATATCCGTCTACAACGAAGTAATAATCTGTATTTGCTTGAAGCATCAAGTTAAAGATCTCACTGTTGTACGGATTGTTATAGGCTGGGCTCGTACAACCATCTTCCTGACACGCATAAGAGGTCCCCGAAGAACAACTTCCTTGATAAACGTATAGCTGCGAATCGTAATTGGTGGCGGCAATGCACAATGAGAGCGTTACGTATTCTGCTGAAGATCCGGTTGTATATTTGTATACGACGTCCTTTGCACCCCCTTGATTACCTACATCCGGACAGTTTTCTGCGTAATCATCTAATGCTGCTGCCGTCGAACCTGTTCCTACAAAGGGGATCGAAGTAATAACGGTTGCCGTCGCACAATCTTCTCCACCGGCTTGACCCAGCGAAACCGTGCATAAACTCGTGAACAAAAGCAGAAGGAAAAGATGTTTCATATCTGTAATGTGAATAATTTAGCAGTAAAATTAGCCTTTTTTGCGCATTAGTGTGAAATTCGCACCTTCTATACGAAAGGAATGATAATGAAACACTTAAAGTGGGTATTTGGTTTGGCGTTGATCGTTTTGACGATGAGCATGGCGCGTAGCCTGGCCCCTGAGAAAACAGAGTCGTTCCATAGTCCGGAAGAAATGAACGCCTTTATGGCCCTTTCTACGGACCTGCCCATTGATACAAATAATTATTTTGCAACGAGCGGTGTTTGTGCCGGTTGTCATGGATTTGACCCAGCAGGTTTAGCCATGGTTGATTCGAATGGCCATGACGTCAATATTGCCGATGATTGGCGCGCGACGATGATGGCAAACTCCGCGAAAGATCCTCTGTGGCGAGCAAAGGTGAGTCATGAGGGATTAGTAAATCCAGCGCACAAACAAGAGTTGGAATCCGTTTGCACCTCGTGTCACGCCCCAGCTGGCCGCTACACGGCTCATTTTAACAATCTGCCTCATTACAGCATGGCCGAGTTGCTTGTAGATACTATTGGCCTAGACGGCGTGAATTGCGGTGCGTGCCATCAGGTTCTGCCACCCGATTCTCTTGGCCTAGACTTTAGCGGGCAAATTGATTACTCTTCGGATAAAACAGTTTACGGGCCCTACAAAAACCCCTTTGCGGATCCAATGTCTTCATTTATAGGATTTACCGTTAAGTGGAGTGAACATATCAACGATTCGGAAGTGTGTGCCAGTTGTCATTCACTGGTAACGCAGACCGTAGATCTCCAAGGGAATTATACGGGGGATTACTTTGTCGAACAAGCGACCTATCACGAATGGTTGAATTCCAACTTCAACCAAAATGAAATCGAATGTCAATCGTGCCACATCCCGCGTATTGACGATAATATAATTATCGCGGCTAATTATGCGTTTTTGTCGCCACGTCGGCCCTATGGTTTGCACCATTTAGTAGGAGGGAACACGTTTATGTTGCGTTTGCTGCAAGATAACATCGTGCCGCTAGGCATAACAGCTACTACCGAACAGTTCGACTCTACCATCGCTCGAACAGAACGACTTCTGAGAGAACATACTTTGGAAATTGATTTAAACGCAGTTTCCAGAACAATGGATACCGCCATTTACAGCGTCCGTCTTCAGAATTTGGCCGGACATAAGTTTCCGAGTGGCTACCCAGCGCGCAGGGCATATATTCAGTTTATTGTGCAGAACGAGCAAATGGATACGCTCTTTGCGAGCGGATTATTAGACTCGAATTACGAATTGCAAGGAATTGATGCGACCTATGAACCACATCATCAAGTTATCCGAAATGAAAATCAAGTTCAGATATATGAACAGGTCATGGGCGACGTAAACGATGATGTTACGACGGTTCTTGAAAGAGCAAAAACGGCGCTTAAAGACAATCGAATTCCTCCGGAGGGATTTTCTGTACTGCACGCTTCATATGACAGCGTGAAGATTTCGGGTGTGGCGGCAAGCGATTTGAACTTCAATTATCAGAACGGAATTGAAGGATCGGGTTCGGATGATGTGTTTTATCATATCCCTTTGGACGGTTACTCAAATGATTTGAATGTCAGTGTGTTTGTTTATTATCAGCCAGTTCCTCCGCGGTATTTGACGGAAATGTTTTCTTATTCGAGTGCCGCGATTGATACTTTTCGAAACATGTATCAACAAGCCGATAAAACTCCTTCTTTAGTTGCGGCGGCGTTCGAAGGCCCGAGTGTAAGTCAAACAGAATTCTTTGAAGATCGAATCGATGCCGTTTTATACCCGAACCCAAATAAAGACGGGAGACTCTTCTTTAAGGGAGCTGAAGCACGTTTCGCACGGGTTGCTATTTATACGCTGGAAGGAACTATTGTTCGTGAATACCGTGATTTCACTTGGGATGACTACTTGGAGCTTCCATTTACCCCAGGCTTGTACTTGGTTTACCTTGAAAACGCACGCGGCGAAGTAGGAGTGAAACGGGTGATTCGACGTTAAGCCAAGAAGTAGTTAACGAATCGTTGTCCCGACCCAGGAATAAACCAAAGGGTCATTACAATACCGGCCAATGAACCGCCAAAATGAGCTTCGTGGCCAATGTTTCCCGATTGTTGACGCATTCCGTAAATAGAGATAAGTAGATAAACGATTCCAAAAAGCCACGATGGAATGGCAAAGGGGATTAGGAACACATATACAGAACCTTGAGGGAATAGAATAATACTGCTAAAAACCACGCCACTTACTGCTCCAGAAGCGCCCACGGCACGATAATAAAGATTGTTTCGATGTTGATAGAGAGAGGTGAGGTTTCCGGCCGTTAGGGCGATGAAATAGAGCACAAGGTAGGAGATGATTCCGAGTTGATTCTCAACCAGCCCTCCGAATGAGTACAATGCGAACATATTGAATGCCAAGTGAGCCCATCCGCCATGTAAAAAGCCGCTCGAGAGCATACGAATGTATTCTTTGCCATTCGTAATACTGCCCACTTGAAATAAATACTTTTCGAAAAAAAGGCGGTCATTGAAGCCCTTGATAGAAAGGAGGACATTCAAGACTACGAGCACAATGGTTGCCATTTATGAAGCGCTTTTTTCGGCCGCCTGCCATATAGGCTCACTGGGAACCGGCGCGGTTACAGTTAAGGGTTCTTTGGTGACGGGATGAATAAAAGTCAAATGTCTTGCGTGAAGTGAAATGCTCGCATCCGGATTGGATCTTTTAGCCCCGTATTTTAAATCTCCTTTAATGATGCAGCCCATACTTGCTAATTGCACTCTGATTTGATGGTGCCTGCCCGTGTGCAACAGTACTTCAATTAAATGGTACTTATCTAAGGACGCAATGAGTTTATAATCGAGAATAGCTTTACTTCCTCGCTTATCCGATTCACTTACGGCGTAGCTTTTATTCTTTTGGCTGTTTTTAACCAGGAAATGAGTTAAGGTACCTTCGGGTTTTTCGGGTGCTTTTTCCGTTAGTGCCCAATACACTTTTTTTGTTTCTCTATTTCGGAATAAATCATTCATCCGCGTTAGCGCTTTACTTGTGCGAGCAAATACGAGAGCGCCTGAGGTAGGTCGATCGAGTCGGTGCACCACTCCCAAAAACACGTTTCCCGGTTTATTGAATTTCTCTTTGAGATAGGCTTTGACTAAATCGGGGAGCGTTTTATCACCGGTCTTGTCGCCTTGAACTAATTCCCCAGCTTTTTTATTGACGGCAATAATGTGGTTGTCTTCAAAAAGTACTCGGGCTGCTATCGTTTTCAATAGGATTCGTTTTCGTTGGGAAAGTCGAGGCGCTTTACATCTTCTACGTAGGTTTGAACAGCTCCAGTAATAGCGTCATTCAAATCGAGATACCTGCGCAAAAATCTCGGATTAAATTCGTGAGTCATGCCAAGCATGTCGTGCAAAACAAGTACTTGACCGTCAACGCCGGATCCAGCGCCAATTCCGATGACCGGAATATCAATTTCCTCAGCTACGCGTTTTGCGAGATGCGCCGGCACTTTTTCAAGGACAATTGAAAAGCAGCCCGTTTCTTCGAGAAGTTTTGCATCGCTTATTAGCTTTGCAGCCTCTTCATCTTCTTTGGCTCGAACAGTATAAGTACCAAATTTATAGATCGATTGAGGGGTGAGCCCTAGGTGACCCATTACAGGAATTCCGGCGGTAAGAATACGTTCAATGCTTTCGTTTATTTCAGATCCACCTTCCATTTTAACTGCGTGGGCCCCTGATTCCTTCATGATGCGAATAGATGAGCTCAAGGCTTCTTTACTATTCCCTTGATATGAGCCGAACGGCAGGTCGACTACCACAAGCGCTCTATCAACCGCTCGAATGACAGAGCTGGCGTGGTAAATCATTTGATCTAGGGTGATGGGTAAGGTGGTTTCGTGACCCGCCATTACATTAGATGCGCTATCACCAACGAGAATAACGTCAATACCTGCGCTATCAATTAGCTTTGCCAAGGTGAAGTCATAGGCGGTAAGCATCGAAATTTTTTCTCCGGCGCGCTTCATTTCCTGAAGCGTTTGAGTGGTTACCTTTTTGGCGTTTACTTTATGGACAGACATATTATTCTCTTTTTTTAGCCTTTCTTTTTGGCAATTCAGTTTGACCCGATTTTTCGGGCGTTCCGTTCGGACTCGTTTCTTTATTCTGTTTGGGGCCTTCACCCGCTTCGGGGTTCACGGCCCGATTTCCAGTTTCGTCAATTAAGTAGGTGCCGTCAACGATTTTATCCAATACGTTCATTTTGAATTCTGCCATTTCTTCAGAAAGAATGTCAATACTATCTTTTAGCTGAACGTTCTCATTGGTTAGAGCCTGATTTTTAAGAATTTCTTCTCGTAAATTCCGACTTAACGTTAGGATTAGCTCCTTGTCGATGTTTCCAACAAGGAATCGAATTTCTTCGTACTGTTCAATTTCTTGACGCAGCACTTCATTGTCTCTATTGGTCGTTACCAATTGCGTTTCCAATACTTGAATAACTCCTTGCAGTTCAACTATTTTAGCGTCTAAACTCTCGGAAAGTTCCGCTTTCAAGGCGGCATTCTCTTTTTCGAGCTGTTCAATTCTCATTTCGTTTTCAGATTTCTGAACGTCTTCAATGCTTGGCTCGGTCGTAAAAACATGAAAGTACTCGGCCCGAGCTTTGGTCATTGGGCCGATGAAAAAGCCCATGTTTCCATTTTCAAAAGTATTGTCGTAAAAGGAAGTCACAAAGGAACCGTTGATGTAAAAGTCGAAGTCGCCATTCGCTGTTTTGACCTCAAGTTTGTTGTATTCGTCTATTCCCATGAGGGCATTTGATTTCACCCATCCGTCAATAGATTCGCCCATGGAAGTAATAATTCCATTTCGAATTCTTCTAATCCTGTAGCGTTTGTTTCTATTGAATTCAAAAACGTAGGCCGAATTGCTGTCGCGTTGCGACATGAATATGAGTCCGACCGTTTGTTCTTTCGTTTCGGAAGGGCCCAGTTTTAAATTTGTCGAAAGATGAAAGGCGTTTAATTCATTTGGGAAATTAGCCATAACGGCGAATGGGCTGACCGGGTTATTTCTGTTCATGAAATAAGTACTGTCATCCACCGTGTAATAATTTTCAACGGTTGTAATCGTCGGAAATGACCCTTTCGATTGATAGAAATCTTCAACAAAAACGGGCGCGGAAAATTCGCCGTAGATTCGCTGCTGACCGTGGGAAGAAAATGAAAGGGAGGCAAGAGCCAGAATCGCCCAGAAACTCTTATACATGCGGTGTTTTTTAGCCGCTACTTGCGGTGATGATAAAAGTACAAATTTAATTATCTTTGCTCCTTATGAAAAACTGGCTCCTCTCCTTTGTCGTTGTTGGAGCGTTGGTTACTGGATGTACTACGGACATCGATATCAACGCGCCTTATGAAGAGAATACCGTTGTTTACGGATTACTCGATTTCTCAGACACTACGCACATATTAAAAATCGGGCGCACCTTTTTGGGCGACGCGAATGCTTTTGATATGGCCCAACAGTTTGATTCTCTTTATTATGGAGACACGATTGAAGTAACGTTAACGGATGAAACGACGGGGGACGTATTTCCTTTCGAATACTTTATTGACAATAATAAGCCGGGTGGCATTTTCGCTAGCCCCGATCAAGTATTGTATCGCTCGAACATCGATTTAGATGAAGAGCACACCTACCGACTTCAAATTGTGACCGCTGAGAATAAACCGCCTGTGGAGGCTGAAACTAATTTGGTTGAAGGGTACCGAATTGTGCGCCCTACAACCTTGCAAGCTGTGAATTTAGCGAACCCAAATGGTTTTAATGTAGAATGGAAGTCAGCTGTAAATGGTAAGACCTATGAATTATGGGCGGAGGTGACTTATCTTGAAACAAATCGTTTTGACATTGCTGATTCAACGATGAAAACAGTTCAGTGGAGAATTAAAAATGACATTGAATCGAGAGGTATTACAGGAACTGAAGACATGGATTACGAAATTCAGTATCCTTCTTTTTTCACTTTTATGTCCTCAGTGGTTCCAGTAAACGAAAATGTGAATCGTT
>CBFIAJ010000003.1:0-129763 GCA_965660515.1 Flavobacteriales bacterium
TACAATGATGCATTCGCGGCCGTCCACTTCCTCGAAATTGGCATTGGCACGCATTACTACGCGACCTCTACCCGTTTCAAAGGCGTCTTTTACCCCTTCATAACCGTAAATGACTCCACCCGTTGGGAAATCTGGAGCTTTTACGTGCTGAATGAGTTCGTCTATTTCAATTTCGTTGTTGTCAATGTAGGCGCAAACTCCGTCTACCACTTCCGATAAGTTGTGTGGCGGCATGTTGGTTGCCATACCCACAGCAATTCCGGAAGCTCCATTCACCAATAAGTTTGGGATTTTTGACGGCAGTACCGTAGGCTCCTGAATCGAGTCATCAAAGTTGAGTTGATGATCTACGGTCTCTTTGTCGATATCCGAAAGCATTTCTTCCGCTATCTTCTGAAGTCGGGCTTCGGTATACCGCATCGCTGCGGGACTATCACCATCGACGGATCCAAAGTTACCTTGTCCGTCGACCATCATGTAACGGAGCGACCACGGCTGCGCCATACGCACCATGGCATCGTACACGGCCGTATCGCCATGTGGGTGGAACTTACCGAGTACCTCCCCAACGATACGCGCAGACTTTTTATATGATCTGTTTGATAAAACCCCAAGTTCATACATTCCGAAAAGTATTCTTCGGTGTACGGGCTTTAGTCCATCACGGACATCGGGCAAGGCTCTCGAAACAATTACCGACATCGAATAATCGATGTAGGCAGATTTCATTTCTTCCTCGATGTTAATGGGCACAATTCTTTCTTCACTCATGCTAAAAAGGGACGATTACGTATATAATTCTAATAACGTACGAATATACCAAAATGGCATCCTGTCAGGGTCTCTAAATGGCATGAATATTGGTTCTTTTTTGCACAGATTCGTGTTGATAAAATGATTTTGGCTTTACAAACGTTTTATTAGCGCAATGGCTACATTTGATTATAAACCCTTTGGGTGACAAACGTGTTATCCGATATAAACACCAAGCACATGGACGAAAATTTTTCACCCCGGGTCAAGGATGTAATTGGCTACAGTAAGGAGGAAGCTCTGAGACTAGGTCATGATTACATTGGCACGGAACATTTAATGCTTGGTTTGATTCGCGAAGGAGAGGGAATCGCTATTGAGATTCTTGAGTCTCTCGGTGTAGATTTGCCCGCCTTTCGCAAGAAAATTGAATCGATAAGTAAGAGCGACCTAACGACTAAAGTGAGTAAGAGAACAAACTTACCGCTGACTCGTCAGGCCGAGAAGGCCTTAAAGACGACCTTCTTGGAAGCCAAACTATTTAAAAGCAGTGTGATCGGCACTTCTCATCTTCTCCTTTGTATTTTACGCAATGAAGACGATCCGGTTTCTCGCATTCTACGTCAAAGCGGCGTAGATTATGACAAAGTGAAAGAAGAGTATCAAGCACATTATAGCGAAGATTCAAATTTGGGAACCAAACCGAGCGCTGATCTCCCCTTTTCCGATAAAGATGACGATGAGTTTGAAGATGAAGGAAAAGGCGATCCTTTTGGATCCTCGGGAAATGGCGGCAATAAAAAGAAATCAGACAGTAAGTCGACTACCCCTGTTTTAGACAACTTTGGTCGTGACCTCACGAAACTAGCAGAAGAGGATAAACTCGACCCCGTGGTAGGGCGTGAAAAGGAAATCGAACGAGTTTCTCAAATTTTAAGTAGAAGAAAAAAGAACAACCCCCTACTCATTGGAGAGCCAGGAGTTGGTAAATCTGCTATTGCTGAGGGGCTTGCATTGCGAATTGTCAAAAGACAGGTTTCCCGTGTTCTTTTTGGAAAGCGCGTTATTACGCTTGATTTAGCTTCGTTGGTAGCTGGTACGAAATACCGCGGCCAATTCGAGGAAAGAATGAAAGCAGTAATGAATGAGCTTGAAAAGAACGAGGACATCATTCTTTTCATCGACGAAATCCACACTATTGTTGGCGCGGGCGGTGCAGCCGGTTCCCTTGATGCCAGCAACATGTTCAAGCCAGCCCTTGCTCGAGGAGAAATCCAATGCATTGGCGCAACTACCTTGGACGAATACCGTCAATCGATTGAAAAAGATGGAGCCCTTGAGCGTCGTTTTCAAAAAGTAATGGTAGAACCTACCAATACAGAAGAAACGCTTGAGATTCTCAAGAACATTAAAGAGCGCTATGAAGAGCACCATAACGTGGAGTACACCGATGATGCTCTCGAAGCGTGCGTTTCCCTTACTAGCAGGTACATTAGCGACCGTTTTTTACCAGACAAAGCAATAGATGCCTTAGATGAAGCTGGGAGTCGCGTGCACATAATGAATATTGAAGTTCCCGAGACCGTTGTTAAGTTGGAAAAGGATCTTGAATCTATTCGCGCGGAGAAAATTCAAGTGGTTAAACGTCAAAAGTATGAAGAGGCTGCCCGCTTGCGCGACGATGAAAAGAGAATTGAGAACGAACTCAAATCTGCCAAAAAGTCGTGGGAAGATGATTTGAAAAATCATCGCGAAGTAGTGTCTGAAGAAAATGTTGCCGAAGTAGTAGCGATGATGAGCGGTATTCCGGTTCAGCGCATTGCTCAAAACGAAAGCAACAAGTTAAAGAACATGGCTGCTGAGTTGAAAGACAAAGTAATTGGCCAATCGAACGCTGTCGACAAAGTGGTAAAAGCCATTCAAAGAAATCGAGCAGGTTTAAAAGATCCGAGTAAGCCTATTGGTTCGTTTATCTTTTTAGGTCCCACAGGCGTTGGTAAAACGGAACTGGCCAAAGCTTTAAGTCTCAAGCTTTTCGATACGGATGATGCACTCATTCGAATTGACATGAGTGAATACATGGAAAAGTTTGCGCTTTCCCGTTTAATTGGGGCGCCTCCAGGTTATGTGGGCTATGAAGAAGGTGGTCAGTTAACTGAAAAGGTTAGAAGAAAGCCGTACAGCGTTATTTTACTCGATGAAATCGAGAAGGCACACCCCGACGTTTTCAATTTACTGTTGCAAGCGCTGGATGATGGAATGATGACGGATAGCTTGGGTCGGAAAATTGACTTTAAGAATACGATCATCATAATGACGTCGAATATTGGATCCCGACAGCTGAAAGACTTTGGTCAAGGAGTCGGGTTTTCAACCACTGCAAAGTCGGAGAGCATTGACATGCACACAAAAAGTGTGATAGAAGGCGCTTTAAAGAAAGCCTTTGCTCCTGAATTCCTCAATCGTATTGATGATGTGGTCTTGTTTAATAGTTTGTCGAAAGAACACATTCACGAGATCATTGATTTGGAATTAGCGAAGCTTTATGAGCGTATCCTTGACTTGGGCTATAAGGTTAAATTAACGGACAAAGCGAAATCCTTTATTGCCGAGAAAGGCTTCGATCGCGATTTTGGTGCAAGGCCTTTAAAGCGGGCTATCCAACGATATATGGAAGACCCGTTGGCCGAAGAGATTATAAACTCTAATCTCGCCGAAGGCGATAGTGTAAAGGTCGATTACGATGAAAAGAAAAAGGACATCGTTGTCACGGTAAGAAAGAAGCCAAAAGCATCTGCGAAAAAGAGTAAAGAAGATCCGGCGGAGTCAAATCCTAAAGATTGATCTTTCTATCAATACAAAAGGCCCCATGATTTAAATCACGGGGCCTTTTTTGTTTCTGGTATATAGGAACTTATTCTTCGTCTTTCTGGAACATGTCCATCACTTCTTGACTGATGCCTGTGGTGCTAAAACCACCATCGTGATAAAGGTTTTGCATGGTCACCATTTTGGTAAGGTCTGAGAATAAACTGATACAATAATTCGCACAGTCGAGTGCCGAAGCATTTCCGAGCGGGCTTATTTGATCGGCGTATTTAAAGAAGCCACCAAAACCTTTTACCCCGCTTCCTGCAGTGGTCATGGTCGGGCTCTGACTAATTGTATTGACGCGTACATTTTTCTCTTTGCCGAAATAGTAGCCAAAACTGCGGGCAATGCTCTCGAGGTACGATTTGTTGTCGGCCATATCATTGTAGTCAGGGAAAACTCTTTGAGCCGCTATATACGTTAAACCAAGAATGCTCCCCCACTCCGACATAGCATCTTGCTTGTGCAAAGTCTGCATCATTTTATGAAAACTAACGGCGGAAACATCCCAACCTTTTTGAAGCCAGTCGTAATTCAGATCCGTATAGCTACGACCTTTTCGAACATTGACAGACATACCGATGCTGTGCAAAACAAAATCGAGCTTTCCACCTAGAATTTCTTGCGATTTAGAAATCAAATTCTCGAGATCTTCCAAAGACGTTGCGTCGGCCGGAATAATTTCTGCCTCGCATGCTTCAGCTAATTTGCTGATCTCGCCCATTCGCATTGCGATGGGAGCGTTTGTAAGAACAAATCGCGCACCTTCTGCATAGGCCACTTCCGCCACCTTCCATGCAATTGAATCGGCATTCAATGCGCCGAAAATAATCCCTTTCTTTCCTTTGAGTAATCCTGTAGCCATTTCGTAATGTTTGGTTGACAAATATAACAATTGCGTTTTCTGTAACGCTATTTAGGAACCGATCAATTCTTTCGCCGTTTGACGAGCGGCTTCACTTTTGTTTTGGCCGCTCAGCATTCCAGCGATTTCTTCCACTCTGTCTATTGGACTCAAGGGCGCGATTTGCGTACGCGTACGACCTTCTGATTCTTCTTTAAACACCTTGAAGTGAAGTCTCCCTTTCGCGGCGACCTGTGGCAAATGTGTAATACAAATAACTTGCATTCGGTTGCCCATTTCAGCCATCAGCGTTCCCATTCGATCCGCAATTTCACCGGAAACCCCGGTGTCAATTTCGTCGAATAGAATCGTAGGAAGTTTGCGGTAATGGGCAACCATACTCTTGATGCCGAGCATAAATCGGCTCATTTCACCGCCTGATGCAACTTTGCGCAGCGATTCTAGCGGCTCTCCTTTATTTGCTGAAAACAAAAACTCAACTTCTTCCAAACCTTGCGGCCCCGGAGAATTAAGCGATTTCCATTCAATTCCGAGTTGCGCAGAAGGCATACCTAGCCTACCCAGCAACGACTTTACTTGAGTAACTAAAGGCTTTTGCGCCTCACGGCGCGATGCACTTAATTCAGCACCCGAATGGTCAAGCAAGTCTCTTAGTTCAAGGAGTTTCTTTTGAGCGTCCACTATTTGATCCGCCAAACTTTCCGAATGCCGCACTAAAGAAGCCAATTCTTCTCTTCGTTTAATTAATGCATCAACATTGTCTACAAGGTGTTTCTTTTGAAGACTATTTAGCAAATTGAGGCGAGCGTTCAATTGATCAATTCGCTGTGGATCGACCTCTAACCCGCTTAATTCTCGATTCAATTCAAAGGATAAATCTTCTAGATCAATTTGAATGCTCTGTACTCGATCGTGCCAGGTCGTATACCTTTCGCTCCAACGCATTGCTTGAGACAAAGAATCTTTTAATTGGCTGATTAACTGTGAGATACCCGAGTTTTCATCATCAAGAACTTGAATCGAACCGTCGAGGTGATTCTGAATGTCCTCAGCGTGCTCTAGCGAAGAAAGCTCCGATGTAACGGATTCCTCCTCATTGGTTTGAAGAAGCGCCTCTTCCAGTTCAGTAAGCAAAAATTGATGGTAATCGAGCTCTGCCTTTCCCTTTAATTCTTGCTCCTGCAATGTTTTCACTTTACGGTCGAGTTCCTTCCACTCTTTATAAATACCCGAATACTCATTGAGCATCTCGCGATTTTGCGCTAAACCGTCTATTAAGCTCAGTTGAAAGTAAGGGTCATTGAGCCATTGAGTTTGGTTTTGTCCGTGGATATCGATGAGTTGTTCTGAAAGCTCACGAAGAACATTCAGTTTTACCGGAGTATCGTTTACGAAAGCACGAGATTTACCGGATGGAATAATCTCTCTCCGGACGATAGTAACCGGTTCCCAGTCGAGATCATTATCTTCAAAAAACCTTTTTAAATTTAGTTCGTGAAGGTCAAAATCAGCCTCAATAATACATTTCAGTTCTGCATTTCGAAGCACGGTTAAATCGGCTCGATTTCCTAAAATAAGCGATAATGCGCCGAGCATAATAGACTTACCCGCACCCGTTTCTCCCGTGATGGTATTAAGCGATTGATCCGGCTTAAAATCCAGCGAATCAATCAATGCGTAATTGGAAATGCGAAGGCCTTTTAACATAGGCCGAAGATAGAAAACTTAGTTGTTGTTCCCGAGTTTATCCCACGAGTCACTTTCGTTTGGGGCCAAGTCTTGCAGCATTTGAACGACTCTAGCTTTATCCTCTACTAAATCAGTACTATAGATGTTTTTCACCTCGCCAGCCTTAGCATCAAAAAAGACATTCATTAGAAAACTGTTGGGTCGGTTGCGGTGTACTTGATGAAGATCTTCTAAGGCCGCTGTTATGCTCCTCCTTGCTTCAGCATCGTCTTTAACCATTTGATCAAGACCGAGTCGGTGGTACTTATAATTTGCGGTACGCAGTGGTTCAAAGTTTTGATCGAAGAAACTTTCCGTCAACCAATATCGATTTCTGTTGCTTTCAAAAGGTTGCCAACCCGAAGCTTCGCGATCTCCTTGCGCGTTTCCTACAATTTTTTGCGCCGTCAAGAAATAGGGCTCCCCTCCTTTGAGCGAAAAGGTTTCCATATCCATGGCAATGATCAAATAGGCGTAGTAAGCCAATATGGAGGTCAGATTACTCAGATGGGTGTTTTCATTAAAATCGAGTGGCTCGAACTCTAAATAGCGAAACCAAAGATTCTGGTCTTTCCAGTTGAGCACCGTCGTGTTATAGCTCGCACCGTACACGGGTCGAGAACTCTGGACACTTATGGAACCCTGGAACTCATCGGCTGAAATTTGATCCGTGATATTTATCTGGATTGAGCATTCTATACGCTCCTCCATTTGGTATACTTGATCTGTCCAACGGCGGTTGTTCATGAATTCATAAATCGCCTGTTGCAGCGTTTGATATACCTGCTTATTGGTATTCTGCACGTTCGGACTTAAAACCTGAACGCGGCAGTTTAATTCCTGTGCCGAAACAGTATACAGGGAAAGCATTCCTGCTAGAAGTAATGTGTATTTCTTTAAAGCCATTCTCGATCAATAAATTCCGCAATATCCTTTGCGATTTCCATCTTACTCTTTAACCCCGTTTCTACGCGCTTATTGTTTCGGTCAAATAGGATTACTTGATTTGTGTCGTGGCCGAAACCGGCCCCATCATTCCGCAAGGAATTTAAAACAATCACATCTACATTTTTTTTAGCCAACTTCGCTTGGGCATTGGTCTCTTCATTGTTCGTTTCCAGTGCGAACCCCACCACAATTTGCTTTTCCTTTCTCCTTCCCCATTCGGCCAAAATGTCGGGGTTTTCAATAAGTTCTATTGTCGGGGCAGAACCGTCTTTTTTAATTTTTTCAGGAGCCATTTCTTTTGGCTTGTAATCCGCAACTGCCGCAGAGGCAATCGCAATGTCAGCCTCCGGAAAGAGCGCCTGAGCGGCGCGATTCATATCCTCGGCACTTTTAACGCGCTGTATTTGAACGTTTGCGTGATCTAAGCTAAGCGCTGTCGGCCCTGAAATTAAATGGACCTTTGCCCCTTTTTCAGCACAGACTTGTGCCAATGAAAAGCCCATTTTCCCAGAACTGTAATTGCCGATAAAACGCACTGGATCAATGGCTTCGTACGTAGGGCCCGCCGTAATTACAACCGTTTTCCCCGCCCAGGGCATCTTTTTAGCCAAGTCCGTTTGAATGAAAGCCACAATTTCATGGGGTTCAGCCAGTCTTCCTTCACCAACAAGACCACTCGCCAATTCGCCAGACGTGGCGGCAATAATTTGATTACCAAACGATTCCAGCGTATTTAAATTTGCTTTTGTAGAGCCGTGTTGATACATATCTAAATCCATAGCTGGCGCTATATAAACCGGGCACTTTGCAGATAAATAGGTAGCGATCAGTAAGTTGTCCGATTCACCGTGCGCCATTTTTGACAAGGTATTTGCCGTAGCAGGAGCAACCAGAAAAAGATCGGCCCAAAGACCTAAATCGACGTGGTTATTCCAAACTTCATTTTCGTCATCTTCATGCGTAAATGATGAAAGGATGGGGTTTTTACTGAGGGTAGATAATGTGAGGGGAGTAACAAAATCGCGGGCTGCAGGAGTTAAAATCACTTTAACTTCTGCGCCCGCTTTAATGAGTTCTCGTACAATAAATGCCGATTTGTATGCGGCGATACTGGCAGAAACGCCGAGTAGTACTTTTTTGCCGCTCAACATGAATTAAGCCTTTGCGTCTTCCTCTACTTCAGGGTAACGGTGATGTATTTTTTCTTCTAGCCATTCTTGTATGGCGATCAAAGTTGGTTTCGGTAAACGCTCGTAAAAGCGGCTTACCTCGATCTGCTCTTTGTTTTCGAATACTTCGTCCAAACTATCGGTGTGCGTTGCAAATTCGCTCAACTTAGCCAATAATTCTTCTTTGATATCGGCATTGATTTGGTTGGCGCGTTTTGCTATGATAGCAAGCGTCTCGTACATGTTATCCGTTCCTTTTGTCATTTCAACAGGATTACGGGTTTCAGTACTCTTCGATGCTTCTGTTTTCTTGTAATTCATTACAATTCTTCTTCGATGATTAATTCTTTTAAACCTGCTTCCGTCTTTTCATTCAATCGATCAGCATCCTTGCGCAATTCGCTTTCCGGAAACCATCGTATAAAGACTTGATATGCTTTTTGTGCGGCTAAGTATCGCTCTTCTTTCTTGTAATCAACTGAATTGAAGGCCAATAAATAACTCGCACGTAGCTGCAAATATAAGGCCTCTTCTCGAAATTCCGTGTCTGGATAATCACTTAGTGTGTTCTCTAATGCAAATATGGCCGATTTATAGTCGCCAATCTTTAAATACTGCTTGCCTACTTCAAAGCTTTTGCGCTCAAGTTTATCCCTTAATCGGTCAATATAAACGGTGGCTGTATCGACTCGGTTACTCCCGGGATGCTGATTAATAAATAGCTGTAACTCGTTTATTGCTTTGTTCGTACTGCTTTGATCCAAGCTGTATCGAGGTGAATCTAGATAATAGCAATAAGCGGCTAAATAAGAACATTCTTCCGCCTTATCACTAAGGGGAAAAGTCTGCGCAAAATTCTTGAAATGATAGGCTGCAAGGATGAAATCTTGCATACCGTAATGGTTCATTGCGTAGTAGTAATAAACTTCTTGCGATTTCGCCGTTCCTCGATATAGATTTAGCAGTTCCTCGAGTAAAGGACTTGCCCGAACATAGTCCTTCATATCATAGTACTTCTTGGCCGTTTCAAACTTGAAATTCAAGTCTTGGCTCTTAAGTGCTTTGTTGTAGTCGGAACATCCGAGAACAAAAACAGACATCAATAAAAGGAAGAGGGCTTTTCTAGCAGTTCCGATCATGCCGCGAAAGTACAAAAATGAAAGGGTAATAACGATTATAAGAATACTCCAACGCGAAATACCCAAGGACTATTGTAGAATCCATTTCCCGATTGGTACGAAACGTTGTACAATGCCGTTACCATCACTGGTCCACTGCGATAGCCTCCGCCAACCAAGAGGTTTTCAATCCATTGCCTTTTATAGAGTTGATCAAACGGATCGTAAACTTCCCCATTCAACAACTCGAATTCTCCCCAAGCAAAAAGTTGAGGCGTAATATTGAACTGCTGGAAATGCCTTCCACCCCACCACGTCGTTTCTTGATCCGGAATACCCACGGTGTTGGAATTGAATTTGTAGTAAATATAGGAGGCTCCTAAACCAAGCATCCAGCGGTCGGTAGCTTGATACCCCACCATAGGAGAAACGTCTATATAGGTTACCGAACCAAAAGATAAACCGAGGTTTCCCCCAAAACGAAGGCGATCCACAAATCGATCATTCTGATTTTGAGCGAAGCTCGAAAAACCTGTGAGAAGAACGATGAGTACAAAAAAGACTTTTTTCATGATTCAAATTATAGCGTCAAAGGTAGTGAAACGCTTTATTTAGCGATCTTCGTCTTCATCGTAATCCAGTTCATGCCCAATTAAGTACATTTTCTGGATTATCTCGGTCGGATCCACTAACTCCGACCAGTCTTCATTGTCAATTTCGGCCTTCGGCCGGACGATTTCTTCAAAATCTTCTTCAAAACGAAAAATAGACCAACTTCCCTTGTGGTATTCTAAACTCGATAGATTTTCAATCCAATCACCGGAATTTAAATACACTACACTTTCGTTCCTCCTCTTCACCTTTCTCATTTGGGGTTGATGAATATGTCCGCAAACGACATAGTCGTACCCTTGATCAATCGCCAGTTCTGCTGCGGTATCTTCAAAGTTCGATACAAATTTAACCGCCTGTTTGACGGAGCTTTTGATTTTCTTTGAAAGGGACATTCGATCGCGTCCGAGCCACTCTAAAAAGCGATTAAGTACCCGGTTTATAACTATTAGAAGATCGTATCCCCATCCGCCCATTTTCGCAAGCCACTTAGCTTGCTGAATACTCGCATCGAATACATCTCCGTGAAAAATCCAGGCTTTTTGATGCCCTAAAGGAAGAACCAGTTTGTCTCTTAAATGAAAGTTGCCCAAATCGAAATCTGAGAATTTCCTCAGCAATTCGTCGTGATTCCCAGTAAGGTAATAGACAGGAACTCCTTTGGCCGCAAATCCAATAATTTGCTTCATTACCTCCATGTGGCTCTTGGGCCAATACCGTTTTCTAAACTGCCAAATGTCGATTATATCGCCATTCAGGATCAGTTTACCGGGCCGAATACTTTTTAAATATCGTACGAGTTCGGTTGCATGACAACCATAGGTGCCCAGATGGGTATCGGAAATAACAACAACATCTACCTTACGTCTTTTCATAAGGCGGAATCGGTAATGTTTGTCATGTTCTTGGTTTTAACAAAAAAACACTTGAACTATTACCAAGGAGTTACCCTGTTTTTATTTCTGTGTTTTTCTTTTAAATCAATTTCGCCAATTTCATGGCGGTAGTTAACCTTGATTTTAAATCTGCGCTGCCCGAAACTAAAGGCATACGCACTTGGCTTTCCATTATTCCCTGAATTTCGAGAGCGAGTTTAACACCAGCCGGATTTCCCTCTTCGTAAAGAAGACCCGTTGTATCCCAAAGTTGGTAATGTTCCTTTCGCGCCTTTTTAAAGCTTCCCTTTAATGCCGCATTCACCATTTTAGTGAAGGGCTCTGGGAATGCCTGTCCGATGACAGAGATGACGCCAAAGCCTCCAGCGGCAATCATTGGAAGCGTAAGACCATCGTCACCGCTAATAACCTCGAAGGACCTCGGCTTATTTTTTATTATCTCCATAATTTGATTTAGGTCACCACCCGCCTCCTTTATTGCGATAATATTCTCGTGGTCCGCTAATTCAAGGGTGGTTTCAGCACTCATATTGGATGCCGTTCGCCCCGGAACGTTGTACATAATTATGGGCTTGGGTGCGTGATCGGCCAAGTATTTATAATGCCCTACTATTCCCTCTTGTGTTGGTTTGTTATAGTAAGGGCTCACCGATAATATCGCATCGATTCCATTGAAGTCTTGGTTTCTCATTTGGCGCTCTATTTCGAGCGTGTCGTTTCCTCCAATACCGAGTACAATGGGCAATCGGCCCGAGTTCGCCTCTTTAATTGACTCGAGAACAGCATTCTTTTCGTCAGCAGTTAACGTGGCCGATTCGCCCGTAGTGCCCATAGCAACGAAATAGTCTATTCCACCATCTATACAGTGATTTACTAATTTTTCGATCGCGCCAAAATCGACTCGGCGGTCGTTCCGAAAAGGGGTAACAAGAGCTACACCGGTTCCTTTAAACTTTTTCATTACTTACATTTTTTGGGTCGAACATGTCTAAATACTGTTCCGTAGTCTGGAGAAAAGACTCGATTGGGGTGTTTTTATCCACTTCAAAACACAAATCGAAAGGTACATCCTCTCCGCAACGACCAATTTTCATTCTCGACTTTGACTGCTGAAGCGCATATCTAATGGGTAATCGGCCGATTCGATCTAAATCAATGAGAACGTCAAATTCCTCTTCAATGAAGTTCTTAACGGCGACGGCATTGGGTTGATACCACCAATTTAAATCGTGTTGCGAAAAATACTCGTATCTGAGTCCTGCCGGAGGCAGTACTTCGCCTTTATTCAATTCCACAAAGCCCAGGGAGCGAATTTTAAACCCGTCTCGGCCTTTTTGTTCGATCCAATCATGGAGGTACTTTTCTTCTTCAGGTCTGTTAAAATAAAGTAAGGCAATACTTGGTTTTTCGCTCCACCGAATGGCATCGGCGCGATTCCTCTGGACATCTTCCGTTTTTCTACGAAGCATCCAAAAGCCAATTTGCTCTCTTATTTTTTGAATGAATTTCATTCTTTTCCTTTTGTCAATTCTATAAAGTCGCGTTCAGAAATTATAGGAATCCCCAAATTCTCGGCCTTTTCTTTCTTCGCAGGGCCCATTTTGTCCCCGGCGATGAGATAATCTGTTTTCTTTGATAAACTGGAAACATTAGCGCCACCGTAGTACTCAATGGCTTCCTTCAATTGGTCGCGACTAAACACTTCGAAAACACCCGAAACTACAATCTTTTTGCCGGCTAATAGTTGCTCTCCTCTCTGATTTTCTTCTTCGCGAAGCGACGTCTGAACTCCGGCCAACGCTAATTTTTCCAACAATTGTACATTCAATTCATCGTCAAAAAAGTCAACCACGGATTGTGCAATTCGCTCACCAATTTCGTTGACATTCATGAGTTCTTCTTTGCTCGCATTGCTCAAACCCTCGAGTGATCGATAAGTACGGGCCAATTTTTTGGCGACGGTACTTCCCACAAAACGGATTCCAATTCCAAATAGAACGCGTTCGAAGGAAATTTCTTTTGAGGCTTCAATCCCGCGAATTAAATTCTCTGCTGATTTTTGCCCCATACGCTCCAAGGGGAGTAAATCACTTAATTTGAGGCTATATAAATCGGCATAGGTTTTTATGAGTCCTTCGCGAACCAATTGATCTACGGTTTCACTTCCAAGTCCATCAATATCCAACGCTTTCCGCGAAATAAAATGCTCAATTCGCCCTCGGACTTGAGGCGGACAACCAATTTTATTCGGACAGTAATGCTGAGCCTCACCATCGACCCGAATGAGGGTCGTTGAACATTCGGGACAAGCAGACAAATAATGGGTGGGCAGTAAATGAGTCGGTCGTTTAGTCAAATCCACACCGACTATCTTTGGGATAATCTCCCCTCCTTTCTCTACAAATACAGTGTCGCCTTCGCGGACGTCGAGTTTTTCAATGATGTCGGCATTGTGCAAACTGGCGCGTCGAACTGTAGTCCCCGCCAATTGAACCGGCGCTAAGTTCGCCACTGGGGTTATGGCCCCTGTACGCCCTACTTGGTAGGTGATTTTCTCTAAAAGTGTGGCGGCTTGTTCGGATGGGAATTTGTACGCGATTGCCCATCGGGGCGATTTGGCCGTGGTTCCCAATTCTTCTTGCTGTCGGATTGAATTTACCTTAATTACAATACCGTCAATCTCAAAGGGCAATTGGTGTCGTTGTACCGCCCAATGCTCAATGAAGTCGTGAACCCCTTCAAGTGCGTCTACTTTTTTTAGGTATTCGGGAACTTGAAAGCCCCAAGATCGGGCAGCTTCCAGGTTGTCGAAATGATCATCAAAAGGTAAGTCGGTCCCTTGAATGAAATACAGAAAGCAATCGAGCGGCCTCGAGGCTACAATAGAACTGTCTTGCATTTTTAGTGTTCCCGCCGCTGAGTTACGCGGATTGGCAAAGGGTTCAAAACCGGCCTCTTCACGGTCGGCATTTAAGCGATTAAAGCCTTCAATGGGCATGAAAACCTCTCCGCGGATCTCAAAGGATTTTGGAAATCCTTTTCCTCTAAGCACGAGCGGGATGCTTTTAATGGTCCTTATGTTTTGTGTAATATCATCGCCTTGAATGCCGTCACCTCGTGTGGCAGCCCGAACGAGCTCCCCGTTTTCATATAGTAAACTCACGGCAGCACCATCGTACTTTAGTTCGCAAACGAATTCAATGGGGTCTTCGATTGTTTTTTGAATGCGTTTCCCAAAATCTTCAATTTCTTCGACACTATAGGTATTGCTCAAGCTGAGCATGGGAGCAATATGCTGAACTGTAGGAAACTCTTTTGTAATTCCCCCTCCTACTCGTTGTGACGGACTATTTGCATCGAAAAATTCAGGGTGTTTTTTTTCGAGTTGAATTAACTCTTCCATGAGGGCATCGAAGGTACGGTCGCTGATTTCTGGCCGATCAAGCAAATAGTAATTATGGTTATGTCGGTGTAAGTCTTGTCGCAATTCTTCAATTCGCGCACTTGCTTCTATCGGGTTCAAATTCATTTTCGGACGTGCATTAAACGTTCATTACCGCTCAAGTCGGTTCTCAAATGTACCAAGGAAAAGCCAGTAGAAAGAAACAATTCCCTCGTTTCTTTGCCTAAATATTGATTGATCTCAAGAAATAGATGTCCCTCGGGCTGCAGATTGCGAAATGCGAATTCTGCAATGGCCTTGTAGTATAATAAGGGGTCTTGGTCAGGAACATACAGCGCTAAGTTGGGTTCATAATCCTTAACTCTCGCGTGCATTTCTTCCTGCTCTAAATAGCGAACATAGGGCGGGTTAGAGATTATAACGTCGAAGGATTCGCGATGTGTTTGTAAATCGAGCAGATCTTGTTTTTTAAATTGCGCCTTCGGCGCGATAATGGAGCCATTTATCCGGGCAAGTTCCAAAGCATCTTCGCTGATATCCCACCCCGTCGTTTCCCAATTAAGGCATTCCGCGGCCCATGTCAGTGCAATACACCCCGAACCCGTCCCCATGTCGAGCATTTTCCCGGAAGTTAATAAGACTTCTGAAAGCGCCCAATGAACCAACTCCTCGGTTTCTGGTCTAGGAATGAGGACGGCTGGAGTAACTTTAAAATCGCGACCGAAAAAATGAGCTGTCCCCAGAATATATTGAAGAGGTTCGTCATTGATTAGTCTCTGAATAATACTGTTAAACTGGGATTCATCTTCAAAAGAAAGGGCTCGATGGCTTTCCGTCCAAAAGGTGCTTTTTCGCTCTTTTGTGAAGTCTTCATAAATAAGAAAAAACAAACTATCCTTTTCTCGATCTTCAAGATCGGTTAATGAATTGCGCAGATGATTTCTAGCTTGGGTCCAGTTCATTCTGCGAATTTAATAGTTTAGCGACGTGAATGACGAAGTATATATGCGAAGAGCTATTGATTTGGCTCATTTAGGTTTAGGCACGACCTATCCAAACCCCTTGGTAGGTGCAGTATTGGTTCACGAAAGTCGCATTATTGGTGAAGGCTGGCATCAAAAGGCCGGTGAAGCGCACGCCGAGGTTCGTTGTTTTGATTCTGTGGTTTCTCAGGATAAAAAGCTCATTTCTGAAAGCATCTTGTATGTTTCTTTGGAACCTTGTGACCATTATGGGCGCACCTCGCCATGTTCTTTGCGGGTTATAGAGGAGCGCGTTTCCAAGGTGGTTATCGGCACGAAGGATCCAAATCCCGCCGTAGGCGGAAAGGGTGTTGAACGCATTAAAGAAGCGGGAATAAGCGTTGAAATTGGCGTTTGCGAAGAAGAAGCGCGCTGGATGAACCGACGTTATTTAACTTCTCGAGAGCTGGGTAGACCTTATGTTGTATTGAAGTGGGCTGCTTCTGCAGATGGATACATTGATCCGGGTAGTAATCATCAAAGAACGGGACCCGTTTGGATAACGGGCAAAAGAACGAAACAGGTCGTTCATCAATGGCGCGCTGAAGAGCAGGCAATCTTAGTGGGTAGAATTACGGCTGAGATAGACGATCCAGGACTTGACGTTCGAGAAGTCGACGGGAAGAACCCAATCCGTATGGTGATCGATCCGGACAGTCAGTTGCCGGGTCATTTGCAGATGTGGAATAAGGAAGGCGAAACGTGGACTTTTGGTCACGAGGTAGGTCATCCTTATTCGGACCGTCATTTCGAATTAGAATGGGACGAGACTTCGGTACATTCGCTCCTAGAAAAAGCCCATCTAGAGGGTATCCAATCGATATTGGTTGAAGGCGGAGCTCAAACGCTGGCCTACTTCATAGAGCGCGACTTATGGGATGAAGCCCGAATTTTCACGGGAACCAAAACCTTTGGCTCTGGAATTGAAGCACCCCGTATATCTGGCGTTCATATCGAAAGAACCATGGTAGACCAAGACCAATTGGACCTATTAAAAAATTTGCATTGATTTATTTAATACTCAGTATACTCACTTCAAGTCTTGTTTTTGTCATTCTAAGCGGTTTCGGCCGCTTTGGCATAGATAATCGTCGAGCAATCGTTATCAATTACCTTACTGCGCTTACTCTTGGGGTGGTTTGGAAAGGATCGTTGTGGATTGAGAGCGCATGGTGGAATGAACCCTGGGCTCCTCATGTCCTTTACATGGGCTTTTTATTCATTTTCTTGTTTAATGTATTAGCTATTGGCGCTCAAAAAACGGGCGTGTCCGTGAGCTCTGTTGCCGTAAAAATGTCAGTGGCGATTCCGGTTACGGCTTCTCTTTTTCTCTATGGAGAAAGACTTTCATTATTGGGAGGGTTCGGGATATTGGGTGCATTGGTGGCCGTATTTCTAATCACCCGACCTAATCGGTCGGAAGGGGCCCTACCCGTGGCGAAGTATTGGTATTTACCGGTAACTCTATTTTTTGGAGCAGGCTTACTCGATACTTTATTAAAGTATCATCAGACTCATTTCGTGCAGGACGGTCATTTTGTTTTGTACACGAGTTGTGTTTTTGGCCTGGCAGGTTTGTACGGTTTTGCTCAGGTCACAATCCGGCCGCAGGCCGATACTAAATGGCGGAGAAAGGATGTTTTGGCCGGACTTCTGCTTGGAATACCCAATTTTGGGAGCATCTATTTTTTGTTAAAAACGCTTCAATGGGAAAAATGGCCATCCAGCCTCGTTTTTCCGATCAATAATGTAGCTATTGTTCTTTTGAGTGCTCTTTTGGGTGTGTGGCTATTTAAGGAAAAACTAAACACTGTTCATCGATTCGGAATCGGAATTGCGGTGCTTTCTATCTGGCTTATGGCGTATGCAGGACAATAACCCCGATTTATATTTCGTACCCAAAGGGAATGGTGAAAGTCTGTACAAAGAGAAAGGGAGTAAATTCCACGGCTATCTTTTCACTGTGAGATCTGAATCAGAGGTGGAATTGCGTTTATCCGAGGTGCGAGCGCTTCATTCATCGGCCCGCCATCATTGCTACGCATATCGACTCGATCCAGAATCGGGGGATTATAGAGCAAACGATGATGGCGAACCTAGTGGTTCGGCAGGGAAACCTATTTATGGTCAATTGCTTTCTTCCGATCTTTATGAGTGCATCATTATCGTGGTTCGCTATTTCGGGGGTGTAAAGCTGGGCGTTGGAGGACTGATCACCGCCTACAAAGAAGCAGCTCATGGAGCCATTGAAAATTCTGGAATTCTATCGAAAACGATCACTCGGACGATTCTAATTCGCTATTCGTACGAGCATACCAGTGATGTGAATAAATGGGTGCATCATAAAGCTCTTCAACGTGGAAAAGAAACTTTTGAAACGGATTGCACTTTAGAATTGGAAGTGCCGCGGCTTCGGTTTAATGATCTAGTTGAAGAAATGGACCAACTCGTATTTATAGAACGGGTCAAAGACTAATCCTTGAAGAATTCGCTAAAGTGTTGAGCCAGGCTTTCCGGCATGCGAATGGGCCTTTTGCGTTCCATATCCACAAAAACCAACGTCACGCTCCCCTTTAAAAGCAGGGTTTCTTCTTCGTTGTAGATTTCATGGTTAAAGTTTATCCTCGTTTCGGGCCATTCGTTTATCGTGGTTCGTACGGTTAACAAATCATCGTATTTGGCTGATCGAATGTATTTAACATGCAGATCGAGCACGGGGAGCATGACCCCCGATTCTTCTAATAATCTGTAACTTGTGCCTAAGCTTCTTAAAAGTTCAACGCGTCCAACTTCGAAATATTGAGCATAGTTTCCATAATAGACTACTCCCATTTGATCGGTCTCAGCATAGCGCACCCGAATTTGGACATCTTTTTGAATCATGCTTTTCAGAATACTTTGGAAGGAGAAATTATGATTCGTAGAATCATTTTACAAGATTGTTAATATCAATAGTTTACCCTCAAGAATACGGGATTCAGCGTTATTGACTCGGTCAGAAGATGGGTAAAAAAAAACTAATATTCAAGGCCGATATTATTTTTTTAATAACTTTTTTGTTAACAAATTTGTTGCTCATCCAAAAGGAAGGTTATTTTACTCTACTTTCCCTAGGAATTTATCGTCAAACCTAGATTTTATTTGGTTTTCATGGAACACACTGCCGAATCAGCTTGGAATAATTGTCTTGAATTCATTAAGGATAATATAAGCCCTCAGAGTTTCAAGACCTGGTTCCTGCCGATCAAGCCGTTGAAGATTAAGGACAATGTTCTTAGTATTCAGGTTCCCAGCAAGTTCTTTTACGAGTGGTTAGAAGAGCATTACATCAAGTTACTTAAGTCGGCCATTCGAAAGGAATTGGGGCCAGACGCCAAGTTGGTGTATAGTATTGTAATGGAGAACACATACGGCAACACAAAGCCTTACACAGTTAAAATACCGAGCAATAATCGCGGCCCTATTCGCAATCCGAAGGTGTCGATGCCGGTAGAATTAGGAGGAACTGGCGTAAAAAATCCTTTTATCATACCTGGCCTTAAAAAGGTCAATGTAGAGTCGCAATTAAACCCGAATTACACTTTCGAGAATTTCATTGAAGGCGATTGTAACCGACTGGCGCGCTCTGCAGGGTTCGCCGTTGCAAAGAACCCCGGTGGAACTTCGTTTAATCCTTTATTGATTTATGGAGGTGTTGGATTAGGGAAAACGCATTTGGCTCATGGCATTGGGATTCAAATAAAGGACCAATACCCCGAAAAAACGGTACTCTACGTTAGTGCTGAGAAGTTTACTCAGCAATTCATAGAGAGTATTCGACAAAATACGAAGAACGACTTTGTGCATTTTTATCAAATGATCGACGTTTTGATCATTGATGATGTACAGTTCTTCGCTGGCAAAGAAAAAACGCAAGATGTCTTTTTCCATATTTTCAATCACCTCCATCAGCATGGTCGTCAGATTGTTTTGACATCAGATCGCGCGCCTGTAGACATGCAGGGCATGGAGCAACGATTATTATCGCGCTTCAAGTGGGGCCTATCCGCTGATTTACAAGCACCCGATTTAGAAACGCGCATAGCCATTCTGAATAGAAAGCTGTACAAAGATGGCATTGAGATGCCGAAAGAAGTGATTGAGTACCTCGCGTACTCTATTACTACGAATATCAGAGAATTGGAAGGAGCGCTTATTTCTTTGTTGGCTCAATCAAGCTTGAATAAGAAGAAGATAACGCTTGAGTTGGCGAAGCAAATGATTGATAAGTTCGTCAAGAACACTACTCGTGAAGTCAGTATCGATTATATCCAGAAGGTCGTTTGTGATTACTTTGATATGCCTATCGAATTATTGAAAAGTAAAACGAGAAAGCGCGAAATTGTACAAGCACGTCAATTGGCTATGTATTTCGCCAAGCAGCTGACGAAATCTTCACTGGCAAGTATTGGAGCGCAATGTGGGAATAAGGACCACGCTACAGTATTACACGCCTGCAGAACGGTTAATAATTTAGCTGAAACAGATAAGCGATTCCGCACCTACGTAGAGGAAATTGAAAAGAAGCTTACGCTGAATTAAAATTTCATCAACTACCCCTATTTAAAACAGGAATGAAGTTCGACTTGATTCCTGTTTTTTTATTTTAACCCTATGAAAAAAGTACTCATGGTTTGTTTGGGGAACATTTGTAGAAGTCCCCTTGCCCAAGGCATTCTAGAATCTAAAGTTAATCCTGGAGAAGTGGAAGTCGATTCTGCCGGTACGGGAGCTTATCACGTCGGTGAATTACCCGATCCGCGATCCATTGAAGTGGCTCATAAATACGGAATCGACCTTACTAATCAGCGCGCACGTCAATTCAAGGTTTCCGATTATGACGACTTTGATCTTATTTACGTGATGGATGAATCGAATCGAAACAACGTATTGCAATTAGCTCGTAATGAAAGTGATCGCAATAAAGTACATCGTATCCTTGATGAAATAGATCCGAATGCTAATTTAGAGGTTCCTGACCCCTATTTTGGTGGCGACTCTGGATTTGAACATGTATATCAACTTCTAAACGACGCTTGTGATCGAATTACCCGAAGATTATGAGGGCCTGCGGCCCGATGAGTTCTCCGCTGAACCCGGAAAACTATACTTAATTCCAACGACCCTTGGAGATAACGAACCTCTTGAAGTATTGCCGCTTTCCGTAAAAAAAGTGGTGATTGAATTGGATGAATTCGTGGTTGAAAATGAAAAAACGGCTCGGCGGTTTTTTAAGAAGGTGGGCATTAAAACACCTCAAGACAAGCTGATTCTTCACGTTTTAAATAAGTATACGGACGAATCGGACCGAAGTAGTTTCCTCGACGCAGCCCAAAAAGGTAAAAACATAGGACTTCTTTCTGAAGCCGGAATGCCCGCTATTGCAGACCCAGGATCTGAGGTGGTGCGTATGGCCCATGATCAAGGAATTCAGGTAGTGCCCTTGGTGGGCCCCTCCTCTATTCTACTTGGCTTAACAGCCTCGGGGATGAACGGACAAAATTTTGCTTTTGTGGGCTACCTCCCCATTGACAAGGCTGACCGAAAAAGACGTATTCGTCAATTAGAGCGTAGGTCGATGGACGAGAAACAAACGCAGATATTCATAGAAACGCCCTATCGGAATCACAAATTAATTGATGATCTGTTGGTACATCTCCTCCCTAAAACTCGATTGTGCCTGGCAGCCAATCTGACGATGCCTGCAGAATTCGTTCAAACGTTTACTGTAGAAGAATGGAAAAAAGCGGGCGTCCCGAAGCTCAATAAAATACCGTGTATTTTCTTGATTCAAGGCTAATGGAGAAAAAGAAGAAAAGTTTTCAATTGCCGAATTGGATTCGATTCACAGTTTCTACCTTGGAACGATTAAATACGCGATGGGCTTTTGTCTTAGCGCGCCATTTCTTTTTTCGGCCTATTCGATTCCCGCGCCCTTCATATGAAGAAAACGTATTTAATTCATCTGAAAAAAGTAAGGTCATCGATATCCAAGGACGCGCAATTCAATTGTTTTCATGGGGTCGAGGTCCCACTGTAATCCTTTCACACGGGTGGTCGGGTCGCGGAACACAAATGGGTAAAATTGCTATGGAATTGGCCAATTCGGGCTTTCGCGCGGTAGCTTATGACGCTCCTGCTCACGGCCTATCGGCCGGATCCAAATCGAATCTGCAAGAAATTGTCGAAACCATTGAACTTCTCTCGAAAGAATTTCCCGATGTACACGCGTATGTTGGTCATTCTCTCGGCGGACTGGCTTCTTTACACGCAGCAACAAGAATTCCCCAAGTAAAACGCGTAGTGATGATTGGATCGCCCAACCGTATTACCGAAATCATCGAGAATTTTTGCCGCATGATTCGCGCTTCATATAAAGTAGGAGACTTATTAAATGAGACCATTGAAAAGCAATTTGGTTTACCTTCGGATCATTATAGTTCAGCACATGTCTTAGAATCTTTACCGAATTTACTCGGACTCATAGTACACGATGAAGAAGATTACGACGTAACAATCGAAAATGCCCGAGAAATCGAAAGAGCTTGGCGCGGTAGAGCTCAATTGGTAGAGACCAAAGGTCTCGGCCATCGACGGATTCTCTCCGACGAAAAAGTGATCCACAGGGTTGTTAATTTTGTTAAAGCACAAAACACTAATAACCTATAAGCGTTCTCTGATTAAATATGAAAAAGTATATGTACCTCTTATTCGTCTCGTTAATCACTTTTGCTTGTTCTAATCCAAGCATGGAAAATGCTTCGGGCCGTGAGGCCCTTAGCGCCGATCAAGATTCAACTAAAATGGTTCTTTCAGAAGAAGAATGGAAAGAACGACTCACCCCAGATCAATACTACGTTATTCGTGAAAAGGGTACTGAGCGCGCATTTACGGGTGAATATTGGAACAACAAAGATAAAGGCACGTATGTCTGTGCCGCTTGCGATCTTCCGCTATTCGATTCGAAAACCAAATTCAAGTCGGGAACGGGATGGCCGAGCTTTTACGAACCGGTAAATAATATTAATGTCGCGGAAGAAACCGATCGGGCCATGGGAATGGTGCGAACAGAAGTGCTCTGTAACCGGTGCGATGGCCACTTAGGCCACGTTTTTAGCGACGGCCCTCGCCCGACTGGCATGCGCTACTGCATTAACTCTGTATCCCTGAAGTTTGTCCCAGCTAAAGAACAATGATCCTTTAGGGCAGGCCCTGATCGATGAATGGAATGGCGTTCGCAAAGAAAAGCTCTGGACGGATGCGCCGAATTTTGCTCCTGAAGAGTTTCCGATTTCCTATTTAATGAGGTCGTATCGAGATATGCCGGCGCTCGAAAAAGAGCTGCTTCAAAAAGCATCCGGTCGTGTACTCGATGTAGGTGCGGCCGCTGGAAGCCATTCGTTATATCTTCAGGAACAAGGCTTGGATGTTACTGCGTTGGAAATGAGTCCGCTCGCCAGTGAGCTCATGCAGCGTCGTGGAATTAATTCAATTGAGCGCCGCGATTTGTGGTCGTATGAACCCGATGAATTATTTGACTCTGTGCTTTTAATCATGAACGGTTTAGGATTAGCAGGCACGCTCGATCAACTCCCAAAATTTCTAGACAAGGTGCGTTCATGGTTGCGGCCTAACGGCCAGATTCTCTTCGATTCCTCGGATGTTTCGTATCTCTATGATCCCGGTTACTTTCCGGAAGATCGATATTTCGGAGAATTCCGCTATCGTTTCCGGTATGGTGGCTTACTCAGCACAACGTTTCCGTGGGTATTTGTAGATCCTGAATCCTTGAAGGAGGTGCTCGATAAGGTCGGAGGCGAATGGACCGAGGAATTAAAAGGCGATCACTACGACTACGGTGGTGTTATTCGCTTTCGTGAATAAGAGTGCCGCCCAATCGGTCTAAAGTTAGATCGGTGGCATTAGGGCGTTTAAAAGTGATGTTTGGCGCTTTATCAATTTCTAAATTCCCTTCCCATGTTAATCCTTTCGCTTCAAAGGATTGAAAGCGCGGAGCAAATTGCAGGTCGCCAATATCGACCACCTCAAAAGTACGCTCTAATGCCGAGCCGTTCCATACTTCTTTCGTGCGCAAACCAACATCGCTCGGTTTGCCCTTCCATAAGACCTCGTTGAGAACGAGGTCAAAGAAGCGCGTTTCATTTTCGGGGAGCGACTTGTAATGAATTTCGTGGAAGTCGTTTAATGCGTTTGCACGCAAGGCTTCTAATCCTGCCGCTAGGCAGACAAAATTAGCTCTTCGGGCTTGGTCTCGATGGGGATCGTTAAATGAGGCTCCACTTTCAATAAGAACATTGGCAACCCCCTTCTTTTGAAGGTTATCTCCAAAGGCTGTCGGGTAAAATTCGTCGGAATACCGCGCCATGTGTGTGCCTAGATGATTGCGAAGCGTTTGCGCCAAGAATCCGGCCATGCGAATACTGGTTTTTCGCGAAGAATTCACCGTGCGTTCTTTATCTGGACTTGCGGCGAGTAAAGAAATAGTAGCGGGTGATTCGCTAAATCCCGCGCTGTACATGGACCGCTGGTCGTGAAGATTGAATCCAAAATTGGGCTGTTCTTTTTCGATCAAGGACCAAAAAAAAGCGCTTTCTGGCGACCGTTGCGCAACCGCATCTCTATTGATGTCGATGCCCTCCGCATTGCGACGTTCAAAACGTTTCGATCCATCCGGATTTAACATGGGAATGAAATGGAGTGAAAAAGCCTTTTTCCAATCGTTGATCAGCGAATGTCCAGGATGATCTTCGCGCTCGCCCCGAATGAGAAGACCAAAGAAGTCGCTAATCGCCATTGTTGCGGTTGGCTCGTTCCCGTGCATTTGACTCCAAATAAATATTTTCTCGGGTCCGGTTCCCCATACGATATGATGAATCGGGCGACCTTCATAAGAGTTGCCTGTAGACTTTTGATGAAATGCAGCGGGCAGCTTCGCGCAGTATTGACTCCATTGTTCGGGGTCTATATAGCGACTTTCAAACTGACTATTTCTAAAATGAGGATATACGTTCCAAAAATCCATGGCGCAAAGGAACAAAAAAAGGCGCCCAATGTTGAGCGCCTTTTAAGTATTTGAATTGTCGAGGTTTTTACTCTTGTACTTCTACAAGGGTTACATCGAAAATAAGCGTTGCGTTTGGAGGAATGACTCCAGGATACCCTCTTTCTCCGTAAGCCAAATGGCCAGGGATAATCAAAGTTCCAGATCCACCCTCTTTAAAAAGCATCAATCCTTCGTCCCAACCAGCAATTACCTGTCCGGTTCCAACTGCTAGTGGAAGCGGTTCGTAGGGGCGTTGTTCGTTGTACGCGTTGTTTTCTTTTGCTACCGCTTCAATACTTGTGTCGAAAAGTTTACCGTCCATGAAACGACCTACGTAATCCACTTTAATATTGCTTCCTTGAACCGCTTGAGGTCCAGTTCCTTCTTCATTGATCACGTACATTAAGCCGCTTTCAGTGGTTTGGAAGTTGGGATACATTTCGCGGATTTTTGCCTCAGCAGCAGCCATTTCGGCGGCAGCTTTAGCTTTTTGATCGGCTTCGTAGTTGTCGCGTTTTTCAGTGAAAACTGCGGCTGCATCAAACGACTCAGCATCTTTTCCCACACGTACAATTTCTACGTTTTCCATTACATCGTCTTGTGCAATGGCATTTACTATATCCATTCCTGCAACCACATGTCCGAAAACACTGTGCTTGTCATCAAGCCAAGGAGTTTCTTTGTGGGTCACAAAGAATTGACTTCCGTTGGTTCCAGGCCCAGCGTTTGCCATTGAAAGGATTCCCGCAGTGTCGTGGCGCAACGAAGCGTCGAACTCATCTGGAAAAGAGTATCCTGGTCCGCCCGATCCATTTCCTGATGGGTCTCCTCCTTGAATCATGAAATCGGCAATCACGCGGTGAAATTTAAGCCCGTTGTAATAAGGCTCTCCAGCAGCTTTCGCGTTGTTTTCGATATTCCCCTCGGCCAATCCAACGAAGTTGGCGACTGTCATTGGAACTTTCTCGTACTCCAATTCGATTAAAATATCACCTTTGTTTGTGGTGATTTTAGCGTACATCCCATCTTCGAGGGATACGTTCTCTCCGTTTACCATTGTACTCTGATTTTGTGCTTGGCAGGCAACCATTGCGGTGAACCCTAAACCTAGCACGACTGATGTTAAAATGTTCTTCATATTGATTTTATCGCGATTAAAGTAACGTCAAATACGACAGTTGCACGGCTCGGTATTTCGCCCGGAACACCGTGCACTCCGTACGCGAGGTGCGAAGGTAATATAAACTTCGCATTATCCCCAACCCGAAGCATTTGTACTCCTTCAAGCAATCCGCGAATAGTATAGTCTTGATTGACCCAAATATTCATGGTGCTTTTTTCCTCGGGTCCAAGCAGTGTCCCGTCAATAAAATGAGTGGTATATTCAATGGTTGCTACCTCGCCCGTTTTGGGCGTTGGTCCGGAGCCTAACGGCTCGATTTGATAGCGAAGCCCCGTACGACTCCGTTCCATATCAAGTTGGTTATCGGCTATGTACTCGTCGATTCTGTGGGTTTCTTCCTCGAGAATTCTCCGGTTCGCCTCGATAATGTCCTCTGTTTGTTGTTGCTGCGCTTCTTCAATCTTTTTCTGGTTGCTGCACGAGGTGCATCCAGAAAAGGTCAGAACCAGAGCAATTATTGCTAATAATCTACGCATCATTATTCTGCACTTAATTCTTCGCGATACTGCGGCAAAAGATCAACGAATTTTTGGAGTGTTTCGTCTAAAGGTAAATCACTCGCTCCACCAGCCGCGTTCTTGTGACCTCCTCCATTGAAGTGAGCTCTCGCAAACAAATTCACATCCCAATCCCCTTTCGATCGAAACGATACTTTGCGAAGATCATCCTTGTCCATAAAAATGGCCGCAAAAAGAATTCCTTTAACGGATAAAGCGTAATTCACAAACCCCTCCGTATCCCCTTTTTGGAAATTGAATCGTTCTAACTCTTCTGCTGATAAACTGATATAAGCTGTTTTGTATTCCGGTAATACCCGAAGTTTTTCGCTCAAGGCAAAACCCAGTAATCGAATTCTCGATTCACTACTCCCGTCCATTACGCGATTGTAGATATCGGCACCGTTTGCGCCAAACTCAATTAAATCGGCTACTATTCTGTGCGTTCTCGCTGTGGTAGAAGGGAATCTAAAGCTGCCAGTATCGGTCATTATTCCAGTGTAGATACACGTCGCTATTTCTTTGTCAATCAAGGCTTTATCTCCCATGTCAACCATCCATTCAAAGACTAATTGACAAGTCGAACAGATGTCCGGTTCACTAATGGTGTACGCCGCGAACTGCTCTGGTTGTTGATGATGATCAATCATCATTTTAACCGCGGAGCTTTTTCGAACGGGTTCTTCCATTTCCCCTATTCTGCTCAAAGCGTTAAAATCTAGGCAAATGATTAAATCGGCCTTTTCAATAATTCCGTTCGCGCGGTCATGATCATCTGTATAAACAAGTACGTTGTTATCTCCGGGCAGCCAATGAAGGAAGTCGGGATAATCGGTAGGTGCAATTACGGTAACCAATTGCTTTTTCTTTTGAAGATATCGCGCCACTGCCAAAGAAGACCCCATAGCATCTCCATCAGGATTTTTATGCGTTGTGATGACCACATTATGCGGTTCCGAAAAGAACGATTGTAGTTTATCGAGAGCTGCTTTTTCCATTCGACCAAAGGTAAACAAATGCATTCTCTTTGATAAAGAGTTTATATGTTCTAATTTCGCGCCCTCAAACACTTATACTCTTGTACCCATGGCTACAAACAGAACATTTACAATGATTAAGCCCGATGGCGTTGCTAACGGACATATCGGTGCGATCTTGGAAAAAATTAACGGAGCAGGTTTCCGCATTGTTGCAATGAAAATGACCCAATTGTCGATTAAAGACGCGCAAGCTTTTTATGCTGTGCACGCTGAACGTCCATTTTATGGCGAATTAGTGGAGTACATGTCTGGAGGTCACATCGTTGCGGCAATCCTAGAAAAAGACAATGCTGTCGAAGATTTCAGAACATTGATCGGTGCTACAAATCCAGCAGAAGCTGCGGAAGGTACGATTCGTAAAATGTATGCTGAATCCATTGCAGCAAATGCAATCCACGGTAGCGACTCAGATGACAATGCGGCTATTGAAGGAAGTTTCTTCTTTTCAGAACGCGAAAAATTCTAAGGAACGCAAATAGCATTTATAGTAAAGGCGCTTTCAATTATTGAGAGCGCCTTTTTTATTTGAGTACAATCTCTTCGACTATAGCTCGGCCGACGGCTTGGTTGATACGATCTTTTAAGGTGTTTCGATGATAATGCAGTTCATGCCGTAAAACATCCGAATCAAGTCGAACGAATAGCGTACGATCTTTCATGAACACCTCGGTAACGTGCTCTTTAAATACGGGTGGGGCTTCTTGATACCACTGATCAATAGCTTGGGCTTGAAGCAGTTTCAGTTCCATACCGTACTCCTTCGTCATCAGTTTTATGATATCGCCCAAACTTTTTTCTTGGTTTCTCATCGGGCTGAATTCTCTTGAATACGAAACATTTGGTACGACTCATTGAACTGACGCACAATATCCTCGGTGCGATCATAATGTGTATCAGAAATAAAAATTTGTCCAAAGCGGTGTTCTTCGACCATGCGAATAAGCGCTCCTACCCTGTCGTCATCTAGTTTATCGAATATATCGTCGAGCAAAAGAATGGGCGTGATGCCTGTCAACTCTTTTAAAAAGCTAAACTGCGCTAACTTTAAAGCAATCAAAAAAGTCTTTTGTTGCCCTTGAGATCCTGTTTTCTTCACAGGGTAATCGCGCAGAGTGAATTTCAAATCGTCCTTGTGAACTCCCTGAGAAGTGTATTGCAGTGCCCGATCGCGATCTCTACATTCGAATAAAACCAATTGCAGACTCTTTCCTTCGAGTTTGGTTTCATATTCAATGCTCACCTCTTCTGCGCCCCCACTTATATCCTGGTAATACGTTTGAAAAATAGGGATGAACTTGTCCAAAAATTCTTTTCGATCAGAATGTATACGCTCTGCGAGCGGATTCAATTGCTCATCATAAATTTCTAGCGACGCCGCATCGAACTTCCGGTTGGCTGCGAAATACTTCAGTAAGCTATTGCGCTGTTGAAGAATTCGGTTGTATTGCATCAGGTCATCTAGATATCGCCTGTTGCTCTGGGAAATGACCCCATCCATGAATTTACGACGAACGTCGCTTCCTTCTAAAATTAAATCTCGATCGGCGGGACTGATCATTACGAGGGGGAAATGGCCGATGTGCTCCGATATTTTGGCGTACTCCTTTTTATTTCTGCGAACCGATTTTTTCTGCCCCTTTTTAACGCCGAGGTACACGTGCTCGGGTCGTTCTTTTCGATCGTACCAACCTTCAATTACAAAAAACTCATCACCGTGACGGACATTCTGACTGTCGACCGGATTGAAGTAGCTCTTGCAAAACGAGAGGTAGTATAGTGCATCGAGAAGATTCGTTTTTCCCGCTCCGTTTGCCCCAACGAAACAGTTAATCTGAGCATCAAAATCAAGTTTGATCTCCGAGTAATTCTTAAACTGAACGAGGGAAAGTTGCTTTAAATACATTGCCTTCAAAGATAGAATAATGACCTTGTTTATTCGAGAGAAAATAGCACCTTGAAGCCATGGCTGTAATTTTGTGAAAAAGAATTACTTTTGTGCCTCAAATTTAGAAGGATTCATGGCCAAGCAGAATAAAAGTCAAGGAGATCAACAATTAGAAGCTGTTGAGCAGGCGCTGTCGAAAACAGAGCAGTACATCGAAGAAAATCAGAATACCCTCCTCATCGTAGTTGCTGCGATTGTCGTTATTATTGGAGGTTATCAGGGTTATAAATACTTAGTTCAAGCGCCTCTTGAAAAAGAAGCGGCGGTTGAAATGGCTTGGGCGGAGCGTCAGTTCGAGAAGAACGACGTTAACGGAGCACTAAATGGCAATGGAATAAATTTAGGTTTTATCGATGTCGCTAGTGATTTCTCGGGTACAAAAGCGGGTAACCTCGCAAATTACTATGCGGGATTGGCGTACATGCAGCAAGGAGATTATGTATCTGCCATTGATTTCTTAGAGGATTTTGACGGTGATGACGAAATTTTAAGCGCAGTTCATTTCGGAGCCATTGGCGATTGCTTTGCGCAAATCAGTCAACCTGAAGAAGCTTTGGAATACTATACGAAAGCAGCAAATGCTCGGGATAATTCATTTACCACTCCTCTTTATTTAATGAAGGCGGCTATGACTGCTGAATCTTTAGATCAAACGGGAGCAGCGTTAAAAATGTACAAGCGCATAGAATCTGAATTCCCTGATTCTAGAGAAGCGCAAAACATTGATAAGTACATCGCGCGCGCAGAAGCCAAAGGTTAAAATGGCCACTATCCACAAGAACTTATCGGATATCAATTACAGCAAAATTCCGAACGCCAATGGTTGGCGCTTCGGAATTGTTGTTTCTGAATGGAACGAAGAAATAACCGAAGGGCTTTATAAAGGAGCTTTTCAGGCTTTAAAGGACTGCGGAGTATCAGAATCCGATATAGAACGCTTTAATGTGCCAGGGAGCTACGAATTGATTTTTGGAGCTAAGCTTATTGCTAATTCGCGCAATGTAGACGCAGTTATATGTTTAGGATCGGTAATTCGCGGAGAAACGGCGCATTTCGATTATGTGTGTTCCGCTGTAGCTCATGGAATAAAAGACCTTAACATTGAATTGAATACACCCATTATATTTGGGGTATTAACGGATGACAATATTGAGCAGAGTCGGGCTCGTTCAGGTGGTAAGCATGGAAATAAAGGTGCAGAAGCCGCTGTTACCGCCGTCAAAATGGTAGCGCTGCAGCGTGAACTATAAATGTACCTAGACGCTTTTGTATCCTGTTGGGTGAGGCGTTCGTTACGCACTTTGTATTATCTTTAACACCCAAATCAAAAAAAGACATTATGAAAAAAGCATTATTAATACTTTCTATGCTGGGCCTAATGGCTGCGCCCTCAATAGCTCAAGACCTGCCACAACCTAGTCCGGCCGCTACAAATATGCAGCGTATTGGACTTACAGATTTTAAAATGGAGTACAGCCGTCCAGGTGTTAAAGGGCGTACTATTTTCGGAGATCTTGTTCCATATAACGAAATGTGGAGAACTGGAGCAAACAAAGCAAACCAATTTACTTCTTCAACAGAATTCAATTTTGGCTCAACTGCAGTTCCTGCAGGAACATATAGCTTGTTTTCTATTCCAGGAGAAAAAGAATGTGTTTTATTGCTGAACTCTGAAACTGAACTTTGGGGAACTGGAGACTACGATGAGTCGAAAGAGGTTGCTCGTTTTACCGCTCAAGTAGAAATAGAAGATGAATCTGGCGAACGTCTTGAATTCTGGTTCAGTGACATCACTGAAAATGCCGGAATCTTAAACTTGATGTGGGATACTTATCATGTAAAAGTTCCATTATCTGTTGAAGTTCAAGAGCGTGCAATAGCAAATATTAACAGTGCCATTGAAATTGACCCATCGTGGCAGAAATACCGCAATGCGGCAAGTTACTGCCTGAAAAGCAATACAAACTTGGACTTAGGAAAAGATTGGATCAATGAATCATTGGCCCGTGGTGGTGATAAAAGCTGGTATACCTTTTGGATAAAAGCGCAAATTCTCAATGCATCCGGTGATGTTAAGAGTGCGAAGATTGTAGGGAAAAAAGCAATTTCAGTAGGTGAAGAAGTAGCCAAAGCTGAAGGAGAAGAGTTTCAATACGCAGAAGGATTGAAAGAAGATATGGCCGGTTGGTAATTCAACCCTGCCTCTGGTAATAAGGCCGCTATCCGACTTGGGTAGCGGCTTTTTTATTTACACCTTTGCACCTTAATTCAGATACAAGATGTCGCAGCAATTTGAATTTTTTTTGGTCGTGTTTACAAGCTTCTTCACGATCATTAATCCTCTCGGAGTACTCCCAATTTTCTTGACCATGACTGATGGGCTTGAGGATCAGGAGCGAAAAGCTACAGCTCAGAAGGCCATGCTCGTTTCCTTCATCACCATTGTATTATTCTCCTTTAGTGGCCAACTTATGTTCAACTTCTTTGGCATTTCGGTTCATTCGTTCCGAATAGTTGGTGGGATCATCTTTTTTATGGTGGGTCAGGATATGCTTCAAGCGCGCCTTCAGCGTACTAAAACGCAAGGGCAGTCTGTTAAAGAATACGTGGGTGATATTTCAATTACCCCCTTGGCTATACCCATGATCACGGGGCCTGGTGCAATTACAAACGCTATCGTTCTCAAAGAAAGGGCACAAACTTTGCCGGAAATCATTTCTTTTTACGGCGGTGTTATCGCCGTTTGCCTCATCACCTTGCTTTTGCTATTGAGCGCGAGTAGGATCATGAAAATACTCGGTGAAACGGGCAGTAAAATCTTGATGCGCTTGATGGGATTGATTGTAATGGTAATTGCCGTAGAGTTCTTCTTAAGCGGTCTGCGACCGATTATCAAAGACTTAATTCTCTATTTGAACACTTAAACAGCCTCCCCGGCTGGATGGTTACGAATGACCCCATTCAGAATGAGGGCAAGTACTGTTACCGCTCCACAACCGATAAAGTTGTACCACAAAAATCCGATATCGTTTCCGAAGTAGAAATACAAAAAGAGAACGCTGAGCTCGCCAATAATGGCCGCAATGAAGACAGGAGTGGCCCGAACGAATTTGATGAAAAAACCTACTAAGAAAACGCCGAGGACCGTACCGTAGAATAAAGAACCAAGAATATTTACCGCCTCAATTAAGTTTTCAAAAAGGTTGGCATAAACAGCAAATAGAATAGCGAATATCCCCCACCCTACAGTGGCCAATTTAGACGCCAACAGGTAATGCCTATCGCTCCCGTTTGGTTTCCCTTTCCGTTTGTAAAAGTCGATGATGGTAGTGCTGGCAAGGGCATTCAATTCGCTAGAGGTGGAACTCATTGCGGCAGAAAATATAACGGCGAATAAGAGTCCCACCAACCCAGTGGGTAAATAGGTCATTACCCAAGTAATGAATACATAGTCGTAGTCTTTCGTTTCTAAATTGGGATCGGCCTTTTTAACTACTTCTTTATATTCTGTTCGAATAATCTCTAATTCTTGTTGGTAGGCATTCACTTGAATGGATGCCTCTTCAATTTGCTTTTCATCCCCTTCTTCAAGCGCGTTAATCAGTGTTTCTTGAGCTTGTTTCTTTTCGTCCCAAATAAGGTCATGGATCATGGATAGCGCGGCCAAATCGGGAGCGGCAATGGAGTTTTCAACTTGTGCCTGTGCGGCACGATTAAAAAATACGGGGGGCTTTTCAAATTGATAGAATACAAACACCATGACACCCACAAACAGAATGAAAAACTGCATGGGTACTTTTAAAAGGCCGTTAAACATAAGTCCCATTCGACTTTCTGTTAAATCTCTACCCCCTAGATAGCGTTGCACTTGAGATTGATCGGTTCCGAAATAACTCAAGAATAAGAATACTCCGCCGAACAAACCGGACCAAATAGTATATCGATTATCAAGGTTGAATTCGGTATTGATAATGTTCATTCGGCCCATGTATCCGGCAATATCCGTCGCTTGGGAAAGCCCTACACCTTCCGGTAAATAATGGATTATTAAGCCAAAGGCAATAAACATCCCGAGCATAATAATGGCCATTTGCCACTTTTGGGTGAGACTCACTGCTCGAGTTCCTCCCGAAACGGTATATATGATCACCAAAATCCCCACGAACAAGTTGGTAAACGTAAGGTCCCAACCGAGCATGGTCGATAAAATGATCGCGGGTGCATAAATGGTTATTCCGGCCGCTAGGCCGCGTTGGACAAGGAACAGGAAAGCCGTGAACATTCTTGTTTTAAGGTCGAATCGGGACTCTAGATACTCATAAGCGGTATAGACTTTAAGCTTGTAATACAAGGGCAATACAAAAGCCGATAACAGCACCATGGCAATGGGCAAACCAATGTAGAATTGAACGAATTCCATACCCGATTCGTAAGCTTTTCCAGGAGTGCTTAAAAAGGTGATGGCACTGGCCTGTGTGGCCATAATGGATAGGCCGATGGTCGCCCAGCGCATTTGGTTATCGCCTTTTAAGTAAGATTCTAACCCGCTTTGCCGGCGCGTTTTATAGGTACCATAAGCGACTATGGTGAAAAGCGTACCAAAAAGAACGATCCAATCGAGCGTTTCCATCAATTATAGCTTTGAGTAATCCACAAAAACAAAAGAATTAAGAACGCCATAAACCCCAATAGGAATGCGTACATCCTTGGCCATGATTTAAAGAATGGCGGTGGTAAATTGGGTTCTTCCATATTACTTGGGATCGTAACTTATGATATTTGCGAGTAAACGAAAGGCTCCCGGAACACCGGCCGGGATTTCTCTGAAAAAAGAAATACCTGTGTAAACAAAAGCTCCTTCACCGTACTGCGCGACAATTAACGATCCTTCTGCGGGCTCCTCTCCCGGATCGGACCAACTAATTAGCGCCTCGTACTCTTCGCTCCAATTATCTGGAAAGTACAGCCCACGTTCTTGGACCCAGCCTTCGAAATCAGCTTCATTCAATTTATTCGGTTTGTTAAAAATAGGATGCTTTGGGAGCAACATAGTTGCCACAGCATTTTCGTCTGTTACACGGGTTCTGCTTAGTTCGAAGGAATAAGGGCCTATATTGGCTGGGTCCACTCCCCTATTGGTATTGTACTGCACAACGTAGTTCCCACCGTTTTCGACGTACTCCATTAGCTGATCTTTTTGATATTTCAACCAATCAAGTGTGTTATACGCGCGAACTCCTGCAACAATGGCCTGAAACTCGCTCAAATCGAGCGCGGAAATATTTTCTTCATTAATCAATACTACATCGTAGCCTAATTGCGCTAGTCCGGCCGGAACATCATCACCTGCGCCCATAATGTACCCAACGCGTGATCCAACGCTTTCAACTTCAATGCGAACGGCTCGTGCTGCATTATCGGGTAAAATAGTTTGGATTTCAATGTGTTCGTGATCAATTTCTGAAAACCCAACGGTTAAGGTGTCTGTTTCCATCATGATAAGGGCGCTCAGGAAATTATCCGTTGCTCCTTTACTCGGTGTAATTTCAAACTTTAGTCTTTTTTCACTTCCACCCCCAAGAAGGGTAATTTCCGACCGAGGAGGTCGGGATGACCACTCATTGTGAAAGCAAGGTTCAATAGTTACCGTTTGTTCCGAATTCGAGTGATTTTTAACAACTACTTCGACCATTCTGGGATCGGAAGTAGTGAAAATATAATTGGCTTCCGTAAAAGTGGCTGTAACTGCTGGCAATACATTCATAGGCCTGTATAACTCTCCGCGTACGCGATCGGTCCACTTGTATTCGACTGGAGTTGTGTACTCAATACTTTGATCTTCTAAAGAGAATTCGAATGCAACAGATAATGCTGGCAATGACTCGGGCCGGCCAATCATATTCGTATTTTCCACGTCGAACATACCCTTATATCTCTTCCGCAGCCAGTAGGGATCGGAATAATTCATTGGCGCCTGTACAAATAGCGTGTCGATGGATTGGATATTGTTTTTTAACGGAATGCCATCGGATGCGTTTTCATTTGATTGGATTCGATACGAAATTTCAATGTCGCTTCGCTTTACGACTGTAGATCGAATTTGAATTTCTTCACCCGGAGCACTAGAATGAACATTGGATACCGCTTCGGCATAGATACCTGAACAAGCCAGAATGATGCGATCGAGTTCTTTTAACTTGAAATTGAAGTCTTCGTATTCGACCCCACTACTGGTAAGTGTTTTTCTCAATTCAATTAATGAAGGCACGATGCTCTGCGGGTTAGCAGGATCGAAATCTACGCACACTTGCTCCCATTGATCGTGAATGAGATTTCCTTTTTTCAATTCGGACCAAGAACGAGGAACGCCCTGCATTAAATCTCCGTTCGTAACCAAATCCCCTTTCATATATTCGAGGTATTCCAGTTGCTCTCCTCGCCCTTTCCCGGAACCAAATCCTTGGCTTTTATGCATCGACCTACTTTCCGCTGCGGTTTCTGTAAAGCTTTGTCCTAACATCGGATTGTAGGCACCAACATCGACACTAATTATTTTCTCATCTCCTGCAGCAATGCGATCTGGCAGATCTCGGAACCACCATGGGCTCGTATTCCAGTATAATCTTCGCACCTCGTGAATAGGTGTATCGCCTAAATCTTCTGGCATAAAGGATTTGTCTGCTGCTGCATCAATGGCTAATTCGGCAATCATCGCCGAGGCGGTGTGATGTCCATGTCCAGCTCGAGAGTTTGGTGGAAAACGGGTGACAATTACATCGGGCTTGAACTGTCGGATAACACGAACTGCATCGGCCAATACTTCCTCTTTATTCCAAATGGAAAATGTTTCTTCAGGGTTTTTGGAATAGCCGAAATCAACGGCGCGAGTAAAATACTGTTCCCCGCGATCAATTTTTCGAGCTTCTAATAGTTCTTGTGTTCGAATGAGTCCTAATTCAGCCCCTTTCTCGGTTCCGATTAGGTTTTGCCCTCCGTCACCGCGAGTGAGTGACAGGTAGGCTGTTCTCATATAAGCACCATTATCGAGGTAGGCAATGAGTCTCGTATTCTCATCATCTGGATGAGCGGCCAAATAAAGTACTCGTCCTAAATGACCAAATTTTTCAAGAGCCAAACGAATTTCACTTGAATTTAAATCGGTCCGATATTCCTGAGCGACAATACTGTCGTTTACCAGACCAAAAGCTATTAAAAAACAAAGGAGCTTTATACGCATGTTCAAAAGGGGTTTCTTTTTGGATAGCCTAAATTAGATAAATTGTTTTTGGATGAAGCATTCGATTTTTATCGTCCTTCTAATTAGTATGTTCTCGTGCTCCTTGAGCGCAGTAGCTCAGGAAGAATTGTTACCGAGCAACTCGTACACCGAGCCCTGCGAAACGGTCGGACACGGGCAATTTCGTTTTTGGGTTGGTAATTGGAATGTATACGACACCTTTGGAAATCAAGTTGGCACCAATAAAGTTCAGCTTATTCTGAGGGGTTGTGTTTTATCGGAAAATTGGACGTCCAGTTCCTTTGGGAATGGGAAGAGTTACAATTCTTATGATCCTGAATTGAACAGTTGGTTCCAAACGTGGGTAGATCAATGGGGATCAACGATTCATTTTAAAGTACATTGGGTTGAAACGAAGATGATCTTCAAAGCGGAAAAAGAGGATTCCACGGGAACCCTGCATTACTTGATGACATTCACCCCATTACCGAATGGTGAAGTGGTCCAAAACTGGTGTGCAACCAGGGATTTTGAAACATGGACTTCTATGTTTTACGGAATTTATAGAAGAAAAGAATGAGGCTTTTTCTATTCGCTTTTTTGATACCCTCCCTAATTCAGGGTCAAGTTGAACCGAATGCCAAAAAGATTCACGGTGTAGCTTGGGTTTCGAACCGTGAGGTTCCAGAAAAAGAAACCTTGAAATCTGTTGATCAAATTCGAGCCAATTGGATTTGCTTAATCCCTTTTGGCTTCGCCAAAGAAAAAGAGCCCACAGTGTATTTTAATAGCGATCGACAATGGGAAGGAGAAACTCCGGAAGGTATTAGGGCGCTGGCAAAAAACGCAAAGGATTTGGGTTACATGATAGCGATAAAGCCTCAACTGTGGATTATGAACGGGGTATATACAGGTCGTTGGGTTTTCAAGAAAGAAGAAGATTGGGAGATTCTGGAAAATACTTACCGAACGTATATACTCGCCTTTGCAAAAGTAGCGCGCGAGGAAAATGCGGATCTTTTTATTATCGGCACCGAATTGGATGCGTTTGCCGCGGCTCGACCAGAGTACTGGAATGGGTTAATCGACTCCATCCGGACCATTTATAAGGGTCCCATCACCTATGCATCCAATTGGGATTCATATTACTTAATCCCTTTCTGGGCACAACTCGATTATTTTGGAGTAGATGCCTACTTCCCTATTTCGCTTAGGAAAAAACCAAAACAAGCCGATGTTGAGCGCGCGTGGGACGAGATAATATTTGATTTAGAGCGATACGTTGAACCATTTGACCTACCTATACTGTTTACAGAGTATGGCTATCGGTCTGTGACGGGCGGATTAAGCGAGCCGTGGGATTCGGGAAATAAAGGTGAATACAATCCCGAAATTCAGTCCCTGGGTATCATGGGACTATACGAATCGGTTTGGAATAGACCCACCTTTGCAGGTGGATTTTTATGGAAGTGGTTCGATCGGCCGGAAAATGCCGGTGGAGAGGGTCATACAGGCTTTACACCTCAAAACAAACCTTCTTCCGAGCAAGTCCGTTCTTTTTTCAAAGACCGTTATTAACAACCTTGTATATACTTAAAGATTAAATTAGCCATCCCCAAACAAAAACTACGATTGACTATGAAGAAGGTTTGTACACTTTTAGCATTGGTATTCTTTTTTACTACTGGGTCATTAAAGGCTCAAAATCAGGCAATAGCGAACCAGATCCATTTAAAATCGGGAACTTTTGTCGTACAAGAGAACTTGAATGAATTCTTGCTAAATCCATATGATGCTGGTGAGCTGAGAAATGGCCATTACGTTCGTATTGTTCACTTTAAAACGCTTCCGACCGCACAAATGCGGAAGGAAATGCTAGAGGCCGGACTTGACCTGAAATCGTATGTTCCAGACAATTCTTATTTGGCTCTTTTCGATTCGAATCTGGATTTGTCCTTATTGGAAAGTTGGAATATTGACGGGGTAATGATCCACAAAAGTAGGTACAAGTTGTCTCAAGAGCTTGCGAATAAAGATTACCCTGCTCACGCTATCGAAAATCAACAGATTACATTAGACGTGCTCATGTATCCTGAAATGAGCTCTTCCTTTTTGAATTCCGCCGTAGCTTCAATACGCGGAGTTATTATAAACCAGAATACAGATCGTGGAGAACTGATTGTTCGCCTGCCTATTAAGCAGATTGACGATCTAGCTGCGTTGCCAGAATTCATTTTTTTAAGTCCGATAAATACGGAACCAGAATCTGATAATTTCAGAGCCAGAACGAACCACAGAACAAACTTTTATCAGAATGGAGGCGAACAGTTAGGAGGCTATGATGGCTCTGGGGTAGTTGTAGGAGTTGGTGATGGTGGACAGTTAGGTGGACATTTAGATTATCAAAATCGTTTTGATAATCAGTACAATACCTTTGCCGTATCAACGCACTCGTCTCATGTATCAGGGACTATTTTAGGCGCTGGAAACCTTGATCCAAATGCGCGAGGAGCAGCCGCGGGTGCCTTTGCGTATAGTTATCGTTACAGCCAGGTTATCGACAGTGCCGATGCCCACTATGTAAAACATGCCATGAGAATAACGAACAATTCTTGGGGTCAGGGAAATACGACTACATCGTGTCAAGGGTATAACACTGGAGCGCGCTTTACGGATATTACCATTTACAATAATCCATCACTAATGCACGTCTTTAGCTCCGGCAATAATGGGACAAACTCATGTGGTTATGGAGTAACCGGATGGGGAAATATCACAGGAGGCCACAAACAAGCCAAAAATGGAATCGTCGTAGGTAACGTTTCCTACACAGATGGTTTAGCGGGGAGCAGTAGTCGCGGTCCGGCTCGCGATGGTCGATTAAAGCCAGATGTGGTTGGAACTGGAACCTCGGTATACTCCACTTATCCAGACAATACATACAGTACGATTACGGGGACTTCCATGTCTGCTCCAGGCGTCTCCGGCGTATTAGCTACGATGTATCAAGCTTATAGGGACAACCATAATCAACAAGATCCCATATCCGCGTTAATTAAGGCATGTGTTCTCAACGGAGCTGATGATCTAGGAAATGCTGGCCCGGACTTTAGATTTGGGTATGGACGGGTAAATGCGAAAAAGGCGATGGACCAGTTATTGGGCCAGCAATATTATCAAGATACTCTTTCAACCGGTAACAGCGAGTCCTATACACTTCAAGTTCCTATTGGTGTGGGGCGTTTAAAAGTCCTTTTGTATTGGAACGATAAAGAAGGAGCCTCTTTTGCCTTGAACCCATTAGTAAATGACTTACAATTAGAATTATCAGACCCGTCCGGTGCGATTTTCGATCCTTGGGTATTAGACAACACCCCTAATGTCACCAATTTAAATTTGCCTGCTACCCGAGGTGTAGACGCTATCAATAATACAGAGCAAGTGACTGTTGACAACCCAACTCCCGGGACTTATACTATTGATATAACAGGAGTTTCTGTTCCATTTGGGCCGCAGGAATACGTGGTCGTTTATTACTTCGAGACAAACGATGAAATAACAGTGACTTACCCGAATAATGGAGAAGCTTTAAGACCAGGATCGACGGAAACAATTCGTTGGGATGCGTTGACTACTTCAAATTCATTTACCATTGATTACACTGATGACAATGGGGCTACATGGAATAACATTGGCACGGCAAGCGCAAATCAGCGTTATGTAAATTGGAACCCCTCTTCGACCATAGGATCGGACCAGGTAAAAATTAGAGTTTCACGAGGAGGCGCTTCAGACGAAAGCGATAGCACGAATTCCGTTTTCAATGTGCCCACAGGATTTCAAGTGAGCTCTATTTGCCCTGATTCGATCTATTTTACTTGGGATGCGGTAGTTGGTGCGGCGGCTTATGAAATATTGAGGTTGGGTACTACACATATGGAATCGATGGGGACTTTTTCCACTAATAGTGGAGCAGTTTTATCACATGATCCGTCAAAGGATTATTATTATACCATCAGGACTGTTGGGCCTAATGGCGGAAAAGGAGAAAGAAGAAACGCCTTTTTTGTTCCTGCTGGAGACATCAATTGCGATATTGATCGAGACTTATCCATTGAAATACGAGCCCCTTACGATGGCCCTATTCCTCTATGTGGGAGTTCTTCAAATTTCGATTTGGAAGTGAGTCTTACGAATAATGGAAATCAAGAGGTCTTTGGTTTTAATCTGAGCTACAAAGTCGATGCAAATCCAGCAGTCACAGAGCTCGTTAATGATACCATTCCTGCTGGCGCAACATGGAATTATACATTTGCTCAAAGTAGTATAGCTATCTCTACTAGCCCTATTGAAATTACAGCATATCATGAATATTTAGATGATCAAGATAAATACAACGATACTGTTGTAGCACACCCGATAGGTTACAATTCTACAATTCAATTAATTCCGTGGTCAGACAATCTTAGTTCGTTTAACACTTGTGGAACATCCAGTAATTGTGGAGCGGAAGTTTGTTCATTAGCTGGTGGTTGGTATAATCCGGAAAATGGAGTACTAGATGATATAGATTGGAGAACCAATACAGGATCAACGCCGTCAAGCAATACAGGGCCTGCACAGGACATTAACCCCGGAACAGCTTCTGGGCGATACCTATATCTCGAGGCGTCTAGTTGTTTTGAAAGTTCAGGAGTGCTTATGACTCCTTGTTTCGATGTTCCTGCCTCGGGAAGTTTTGAGTTTTCTTTTGCTTACCACATGTCAGGAGTTAATATGGGAACCCTCCACGTTGATATTATTAGCGACGGAAAGCTATATGAGGATGTGATTAGTCCGATCTTTGGCGATCAGGGCTCACAGTGGAACTATGCTGATTTTACTCTAGTACCTTATGCAGGACAAACGATTTCAATTCGTTTTCGAGGGCAAACGGGATCAAGTTTCGAATCGGATATTTCGCTTGATGACTTCAGCATCCAAGCGCCTACTTCGGCTCCGGTTGCTGGGATTTCGACAAATGCTAATTTGGTATGCCCTGGGTCAATCATTGATTTCATAAACACATCTTCCGGAGCACCAAGCACATTTAACTGGGGAGTGAGTCCTGCTACTGGCTGGAGTTATGTCAATGGAACGAATGCAAACTCGTTCAACATAAGCGTTCAATTCGATTCGGCAGGTGTCTATAGCGTAGGATTATCAGTAGACAACGGCATTGGTAGCGACTCCACATTCATTTCATCTATTACCATTGGCGGTGAATCTCTTCCTTTTTATGAAGACTTTGAATCGGCGAACGCCTTAGATAAGTTTACGATTACAAACCCCGACAACGACTATACATGGCAACGCAGAGCCGCTTCGGGGAATACGGGTTCATTTGCGGCCGGTGTAAATAATTATGACTACAGTACCGCTGCAAATATTGAAGTAGAAGATTGGCTAACAACGCCTTTGTTTGCCTATGATGGAACTTCGCCGATTCACGTATCCTTTCAACATGCTTATGCTCGGTACAACCCGAACAGCACGGATTCAATGGCCTTGTTCATCTCTACTGATTGCGGTGAATCTTGGCAGCGCATTGCATCTTTTGAAGAAGACGGATCTGGTAATTTTGCGACGGTCCCTTCATTCTTAACCTCGGGTTTCACCCCTTCTTCATCAGACGAGTGGTGTGGAACGACGCCTATTTGCTCTGATTTTGATTTGAGCTCATTCTTTTCTGGACCCTCCGATTTTCAAATCCGATTTGTTGCTAAAAGCGGGTATGGAAATAATTTATACGTAGACAATATTAATATAGGCCCTCCTCTACCCGCTTTGGATATAGCCGTTTCCACAAATATTGTTTGCGAAGGGGATACAGTAACGTTTACAGAAAATTCTGGTGGTTTTTTCCAAAGTTACGAGTGGGATTTCGGACCCGGCGCCACCCCTGCAACGGCTCTAGGTTCTGGTCCGCATGAGGTAGTTTATAACTCAATAAATCAAAAAGATGTTTTCCTTACAGCTAATAATGGCGTTCCAACGGCAATAGAGTCATTGGTGATCGATGTGAATGCAGCTGCAGACGCTTCGTTTACAACCTCTGTCTTTAACACAGGAGTTATATCATTTCAGCCTCAATTGACGCCGAGTAACATCGACTCCCTATTTTGGGACTTCGATGATGGAACGACTTCTGATCAATACAATCCTGTGCATACATTTGCAACGAATAACTCCTATTTAGTAGAATTAACGGTATTCAATTCATGCGGATCGGCCGTGCAAACGGAGAATGTAATCATTCAGGGTATTGATATAAACGAGCTTAGCCAGAGTACAATCAAACTATACCCACAACCAGCTTCGAATCAGGTTACCTTGCAGTATGTTGGTGAAGATTTAAATTGTGATATGACTTTGTATTTGTTCGATGCTACTGGGAAACAAATTCAAAGTATTGAAGTTTCTTCAGCAGAATTGAAAAATGGTTTTGGACTAGCGCTCAGCGGCCTCGCGGCCGGATGGTATCAAGTGCAGATGATCAACGATTCCTATTTCTGGCAATCGCCTTTGATAAAGCAATAATTAGATTTGACACTACAGAAAGAAGCCTCTCGATTTTTCGGGAGGCTTTTTACCTTAGGTCTTTTTCGAGTTGCTTCTGAAGTTCCATAGGCTCTAAATTCACCCTAAGGTCACCTCCAACTGCATAGCTGATTTTACCCGTTTCTTCCGAAACAATTACTACTAGGGCATCGCTTTGCTCACTGACACCCAGAGCCGCTCTATGACGCATTCCAAAATGTGCCGGGACGTTATTCCTCTCCGTTGGCGGTAATACGGCTCGCGCCGCAATAATTCGATCTTCGCGTATGATGACAGCGCCATCGTGAAGCGGGCTCGATTTAGCAAAAATGCTCTCTAGTAGTCTTTTACTCAACTCCGCATTCAGCACATCACCCGTATCCGCCATTTGTGCTAATTCTGAATTCCGGGTAATTACCATGAGCGCACCGGTTTTTTCCGCAGCCATATCTTTTGCTGCTTCTACGATAGAGTCGACGTCGGTGCGGTGTTCAGAGGTCTCTTTCTTGAAATTGGCAATTTGGCGCAATAAATTTCTTCGGCTGCTAAAGCTCGTTGTACCGATCATCAATAAAAACTTCCGCAATTCTTGCTGAAATACAATGATTAAGGCGATCACTCCCACTCCGATAAACTGACCTAAAATTTCGCTCAGGAGCTCCATTTTAAGGGCTTCGACAATTTTCCAGAGCAAGTAAATGGCGGTTACACCAATCAATATGTTGATGGCAACCGTACCTTTCACCAATTGATACAATTGGTAAAGAAGTATCGCTACTAAAACGATATCAATTACGTCGAGAATTCCGAAGTCAATAAAACTCAAAAGTTGATGGCTTTGCGGCTAAGATAATCAATCGGCCCGAAGGGCCTTAAATAATTGTACGGCTTCAGCGGCCTCTTTTACATCGTGTACTCGGAGAATTTTCGCCCCTCGCTCAAGCGCCATGGTATTGAGTACCGTGGTGCCGTTCAAAGCATCTTTGGAGGAAATTTCCAGCACTTTATTAATCATCGATTTACGACTAATCCCAACAAGCATCGGATACCGTAAGAAATCGAAGTGTTTTAATTCATTGAGCAAGGTGTAGTTGTGCTCCAAGGTTTTGCCGAAACCGAAACCAACATCAAGGAGCACATCGGATACGCCCAATCTTCTAAGTTCAACTATCTTTTCAGAGAAAAAGATGGCTACCTCTCGAACGACATCTTCATAAACTGGATTCGATTGCATGGTCTGAGGAGTCCCTTGCATATGCATGAGTACATAAGGGCATTGATGCTCGGCAATAAGAGAGAACATTTTGGGATCTGCTCCCCCGGAAATATCGTTAATAAGGTCAGCTCCTTCGTTTAACGCTCGCTCTGCAACTACCGCGCGGAAGGTGTCGATACTTATGAACGAGGATCCAAATTCAGCCCGCAAGGGCCCGAGAATTTTCTCCAGTCGACTCCACTCCTCTTCTATCGTTATATCCTGAGCACCCGGCCTAGATGAATAAGCACCAATATCTACAAAGTCAGCTCCGTCATCGAGCATTTTTTCTGCCCCTTTCAAAACATCCAAAACACGGGTATGGCGGCTACTTTCGACAAAAGAGTCGGGTGTAATATTTAATATACCCATTACTTTTGGCGTAGATAATTCGATCACTTCACCGCGTATACGAAGCGATTCTTTGTGAGCAAAAAGTGTACCTTTGGTCGTCGACATGAGCACGAATATGAGTAAAACTGAAGGGCAATACGATACCGTAGTATCGGAATGCCGCGAATTATTTGCAAAGAAACTAAAAGACTACGGATCTGCTTGGCGCATTTTGCGATTGCCCTCTCTTACCGACCAAATTTATATCAAGGCGCAGCGTATTCGCAGCATTGAAGATAAAGGAACGCAAAAAGTTTCGGACGGCATTCACGGCGAGTTTATTGGAATCCTTAATTACAGCGTAATGGCACTCTTTCAAATTGAAATGGGTGTAGCGGAACAACCCGATTTGAATGTGGAGGAAGCGTTAACGGCTTTTGATCGTCAAATGGAAGTAGTCAAAAACCTAATGATGGCTAAAAACCATGATTATGGTGAAGCTTGGCGCGAAATGCGCATCAGCTCGCTCACTGATCTCATCTTGCAAAAACTGTTGCGCATTAAACAAATAGAAGATAATGCCGGTTTGACATTGGTATCGGAAGGTATCGATGCAAACTATCACGATATGATCAATTATTCGGCCTTCGCCCTGATCAAATTAAAAGAGAATTAATATGAATGCCTTGACTCAGCTAGCCCGTTTTTTAGTGGGTGGATTGTTTATTTTTTCTGGTGCCATTAAACTGAACGATCCCCTTGGGTTCTCGTTTAAACTGGAAGAGTATTTCACCGTTTTTGGCACGGAGTTTATGGTACCATTAGCGCTGTTTTTGGCGGTGTTTCTCTGTATTTTTGAAATAGTCGTCGGAATAACCTTGATCATAGGGATCTACCGGAAATGGACCCTTTGGGGCTTGTTGCTCATGATCATCTTTTTTACGTTCCTAACCTTCTATTCCGCATACTTCAATAAAGTAACGGATTGTGGCTGTTTTGGAGATGCGATACCGCTCACTCCCTGGGAGTCTTTTACCAAGGACGTTATTCTTTCAATCCTAATCATATTCCTGTTCATTCGTCAAAAAGCCATCGAGCCTATCGTTGACTTAAAGAAAGGGCGTGTAATTCTAACAGGATCTATTGTTCTGCAGCTCGTTGTCGCTTACTGGGTGCTGAATCACTTGCCTTTGAAAGATTTCCGGGCCTATAAAGTGGGAACCGACATCGTAGCAGATATGAGTCACCCCGAGGATGCACCAGTCGATGAATTTGAAATCACATGGGTCTATAAAGTGAATGGCGTGGACACCGAATTCACTACGGAGGAGGAACCTTGGAATATTGAAGGAGCTGAATATGTTTCTCGAGAGCAAAAGCTAATTAAAAAAGGATACGAAGCCCCTATTCACGATTTCACTATTGAGCTCGAAGGGAACGATTTTACAGAGTCGTTAATGCAAGAAAACGAGCTCTTTTTGCTGGTGATGTATCGAATTGGCGATACTCCTGTAAACCCAAAGCTGCACAAAAAAATGAATGATTTTGTGAAGTCCTGTGATGAAAACGGCGTTATTTTCTTAGGTATGTCCGCTTCTGGTTACGATCAAATTGAAGAATATCGACACGAAGTCCAAGCCCAATATCAAGTTGCTTTTTGCGATGAAACAACGCTCAAAACAATTGTTCGATCGAACCCTGGTTTGGTGTACATTAAGAATGGCGTGATCAAAGCTAAATGGCACTTCAATGACCTTCCTGACGACATTGAAGCTGTACGTAAAGCTGTTCAAAACTAAGTCTAAAGCCTATTTCAAAACTCTGATTGGCCTCTTATCTTAGCCTTATGGGTAAGAAATTGGGTTATAGTTTAGCCGTTCTATGGGGGGTAGCCACCGTTCTCTTCTTTCTATTCGCGATTTTGCCGGGTGATCCTGCACGAATGATGCTTGATCAGCGCGAAGATGCCGAGCAATTGGCCCGTATTCGGGCGAAATACGGTTTTGATCGATCACTTCCCGTACAGTACGCATACTACCTAAACGACCTCTCTCCCATTGGGATTTTAAACAATCAAGACGAAACTGCCCTCAATTTTATCGACAAGCCGGGCTATTCAATTGCGTTCTCTATTCCATTTGGAGGTCAAAGCATCGCTTTAAAAGCGCCGTACTTGCGCGAAAGTTTTCAACGAAACGGTACGCCGGTGAGCTCTATCATCGCCAATACGCTACCCAATACAATCGTGCTGGCTATTGCGAGCATTACCTTAGCCTTTCTTTTAGGGATCCTTTTTGGAATATTTTCGGCCTTGCGGCCCGATGGGTTCCTCGATCGTTTTCTCTCCGTACTCAGCACCCTTGGAATGGCGCTCCCCTCCTTTTTTAGCGCCATTTTAATTGCTTGGCTTTTTGGTTTTGTTTGGTCTTCCTATACCGGACTTAATATGACCGGGAGTCTATACAGCGTTGATGACTTCGGCGACTTTGAGTTCATCAACTTAAAAAACCTAATCCTTCCCGCATTAACTCTGGGAATACGACCGCTGGCGGTCATCACTCAGTTAACTCGTAGTTCCCTACTCGACGTTTTAGATCAGGATTATATCCGAACAGCGCGCTCAAAAGGAATTCCACCCGTTAGGGTAATCGCTAAACACGCCATTCGAAATGCATTAACTCCAGTAGTTACTGCTACGAGCGGCTGGTTTGCTTCTATGCTTGCTGGGGCTGTTTTTGTGGAGTATATTTTTGGTTGGAACGGCCTGGGAAAAGAAATTGTAGAATCGCTCAATCAACTAGACCTGCCTGTAGTAATGGGAGCTGTTTTAGTGATTGGTGGAATGTTTGTACTTATTAATTTAATCGTTGATTGGGTATACCAATTGCTCGATCCTCGATTACAAAAATCTTAAGTCTTATGAGAACAAAAATGGTTGCTGGAAACTGGAAAATGAATCACGATTTCCCCACAGCGGTGGATACGGTTTCAGAAATAGTAGACCGTATGGAAGCGATGGACACTCCCGAAGTATCCGTCGTCATTGCGCCCCCCTATCTTCACTTGGAGGCGATTCAACAAATGACGGAGGATTTTCCCGCATTGCATACGTCTGCCCAAGATTGCTCGGAACACGAATCGGGGGCGTTTACAGGGGAGGTTTCAGCCCCGATGATTCATAGTGTCGGTTGCGAATACGTCATTCTAGGACACTCTGAAAGGAGAGCGTACCACGGAGAAACCAGTGAACAATTACTTAAAAAAATGAGCCGGGCGTTTTCGGCCGGACTCCGCCCTATTTATTGCGTAGGAGAACAATTACAAGATCGATATGATCAAAAGCAAGAAGCCATTGTTCGTGAGCAATTGAACGATGTGCTGGGCGACCTTACAGAGGAGGAAATGAACCGAGTAGTGATTGCTTATGAACCCGTTTGGGCTATTGGGACAGGTGAAACAGCTTCTGCAGAGCAAGCGCAAGAAATGCACGCCTTTATACGCGGTTGGATTAATGAGACGTTTGGAGCAGATTTGGCAGATTCAACAACCGTATTGTACGGAGGTAGTTGTAAGCCCGCTAATGCCGCCGAATTATTTTCTCAGCCCGATGTAGATGGCGGACTTATAGGAGGTGCGTCGTTAAAAGCCGAAGATTTCATGAAGCTCGTAGAAATTCGAAATGCGCTATGAATTATATCGAAGTAGCATGGAATCTGAATGAGGAAGATATCCAACGAGTTTATCTTATTGATATGCTCGATTCGGCAGGAGCGGATTCTGTAATCGAAGAAGCGGAGCAATTGATGGCCTATTTTCCGGAAGATACATTCAATAAAGAGCTACTCATCGAGCATTACGCTTTTGGAGATCTACCCGAATTTGAAAGTCGAACCGTACAACAGCAAAACTGGAATGAAACTTGGGAAAAGAGTTTTGACCCCATTGAAATAGAGAACAAGTTGTATTTACGAGCCTCTTTTCATGCGAGTCGCGCCGAGGAGTTCGATCGTGAAATAGTGATTACTCCGAAAATGAGCTTTGGAACGGGTCATCACAGCACCACGTATTTAATGTTGTCGTACCTATTAGAATATCCGGCCGTGGGCAAGCGTTTTCTTGATATGGGTGCAGGAACGGGTGTTTTGGCGATTTTAGCCGCACAACAAGGAGCATCTGAGGTGTGGGCTGTAGACATTGACGAATGGGCGTTTGAAAACGCGAAAGAAAACGCTGAAATGAACGGGGTTGATGGCTCGGTAGATTTACGCATTGGAAGTTCAGAGCAAATAGAAGATATCGAGTGCGATATTATTTATGCGAATATAAACCGCAACATTCTACTTGATCAGATTGACGAATATGGCGCTTGCTTGAAAGAGGGCGGTGCTCTATTTATGAGCGGATTTTACACGGAGGATTTGCCTCTAATTGCCGAAGCAGCCCGTAAATATGGATTTGAATTAGAAGATAGTCGGGAACAAAAGAATTGGGTTGCAGCCCGCTGGCAGAAACAGATATGAAGTATTTCCTTTCCGTAGTGCTTTTAATTTCCATGAGCTTAGTCAATATGGCCGAGGGGCAAAGAATACGCTCTTTTAGTGACGATGGCGCTACTTTTTTAAACGAATTAAGCACAATCCTACTCGAAGGCCAAAACGGGGAAGCTTCGGTAGCGTCTATGGATATTTTCAAATCCTATTGGATTTCAGGCGTATATACGGCAGATGAAGAAGTTCAAATCATTTCTATGTCTAACCAAATGCTCAAAAAAAGGGTCCGCCCTTTCCCGGGTTTTATGGATTACGTAGAAGCCTTGATTGCGGTAGCCGATTCAGCAGATGATTTAGTTACATCGAGTTGGTTTCAAAGTACAGCGCAAATCATTGATTCAAAATCGGGCCGAAGTATTGATCAGTACATGCTTCGATCGAAAGAATTGTTTCGCAATCGAATCCTGTTTAAGTCGGCAGCACTGGAATGGCGTTGGATTGGTGGTTTAGCGGCCTTCCGGCCGGATGAGGCCGGAATTGTAGATACAGATGAAGGTGCGCTCATTTGCTATTCAAAGAAGGACTCGAGTGCGGTGTATAACACGCGCATTGCCTTTAATCTAATGGCCGATGAACTAACGGGTCAAGGCGGTGAGCTGTATTGGACCCGTGCCGGGATCAGTGAAGACTCTCTTCGTGCAGAGTTAGAAACGTATTCCATTAGAACGGATCGTACAGAATGGAAAGCGGATTCTGTTACGCTTTATAGCAAGTTTTATATTACAGAGCCTATGCTGGGATCGCTCGAAGAGAATATCTTGGCCAGTGCTCGCGAAGGGAACTATCGCTTCCCTGTATTTACCAGTTACAATAAGGAATTTCAAATTCCAGATTTCGTTGAAGGCGTGTACTATGAGGGTGGATTCAGTGCCCAAGGGGATCGATTCATCGGCTACGGTACAGAAGAAAGAAAGGCGAAAATGCTTTTTGAATTTGAGGATGCGCCCCGTTTAAAGGCACTCAGTAATCGTTTCGTTTTAGGTGAAAAGGAAATCATTGGCGGAGATTGCCGAATCATGGTAACCATAGAAGAAGATTCGCTTTATCATCCGAAGACACAATTGCGTTTTTTCATTGATGAGCGTCTGCTTTCGCTTTATAGAGAAGATGAAGGCCTAGCGCAACGCCCCTATTCCAATAGCTATCATAAAGTTGAGATGTATTTTGATCGGCTCGAGTGGGATATGGATGAACCCGTCATGAAACTGAGCAATTTACAGGCCGGTGATGTAAACCCCGTAGTACTCGAGAGCTTCAACTTTTATCGCGATGAGCGTTTCGACCAACTCCAGGGAATGGACGATTCGAATGTGCTTTATGTTTTAAAGAAAATGTGGGAGCGCTCGGATCATCAGGAAGAGTTCTGGATCGAAGAAGTAGCTCAATACCTCCGCATGGAGCTACATCAGTGCAAACTCCTGATGATGGAAATGACCATTATGGGCTTTGTAAACTACGATTTGGAAGAAGGGCGCGTAAAGTTTGAGAAGCGCATGTTTGATTATATCAATGCCCGTGGTGGTTTTATTGATTACGACATTATTCGATTTGTCTCGGTAGCCGAAGAAGAGAATGCACGACTTAATTTGCTGAATCAAGATCTTGAGCTCTACGGCGTACGCCCTATTCTACTGAGCGACAGTCAGAAAGTGGTGTTGTTTCCAGCAGGAGGATTCATGGTTTTGAAGGAGGATCGAGACTTTAATTTTGGTGGTACCATTCAGGCCGGACGCTTTGATTTTATGGGGCGCGACTTCTTTTTTGAGTACAAGAATTTTCGAATCAATATGAATACCATTGATTCCATGAAATTCTTGGTTCCTTCGTTTGAAGCCGATGAATACGGTCGAAGGGAATTGGTTCCTATCAAGAACAAGCTCCAGGATATGACGGGTGAATTGTTTATTGACAAGCCCAATAACAAATCGAGCCGGGCTGTATTCCCCGAATATCCCATTTTCAGGTCTGGGAACGACTCGTACGTATACTGGGATGATCGCCGCATATTCAACGGGGTTTATGATCGCTCGAGGGTATATTTTCATGTAGAACCCTTTGAAATTGATAGTCTTGACTCTTTTGAAACAGAAGGTCTTGCCTTCAACGGTCAGTTTTATTCAGGTGATATCTTCCCTATGTTCGAGGAAGATTTAAAAGTGATGCGCGATTATTCGCTCGGCTTTATCACGACCACACCGAGCACGGGGTATGCCGCCTACGGCGGGAAGGGGCAATATGTGGATACTATAAAAGTCAGTAACGATGGAATTGAAGGCAAAGGTCGATTGGATTATCTCACGAGTTCGGTTCACACGACCAATTCGCTCTTCTTTTTAGATTCCATGAATGCAATAGCAGACACTTTTTTACTTCGTGCTCAGTTGGCGGGAACGGAGTATCCGCCCGCTAGGGCGGAAAATGCTCGGGTGCATTGGGAACCCTATAATGATGTTATGTTCATCAAGAATGGGAAAGGGCAGCCCTTTAGAATATTCGATATTAATGCCGAGCACAAAGGCTTCCTTGCCTTGCGCCCTAGTGGGCTACAAGGAGGTGGAAGAACTGATTTTGAGAATGCGCAAACGGATGCGGCGCTTTATACGTTCGACCACCATCGCCTTTACAGTGACGCTTTAAATTTTAGGGTGCATTTGGTCTTGGATACAAAATGGTCTTTCTCTTTAAACAATGCACGAGGCGATATTGATTTCAGTCAACGACGTGGAGAATTCACTTTGAATGACCCGGGTTATCCTATTGAATTACAAGATAATAGATATTCTGTTTACATGGATCACGCTGTGTGGGACATGGATGCAAAAACGTTTGATTTGGATCAGTTAGCCACGGCGCGACCTGCATATATGGTGAGTAACCATCCGGACCAGGACAGTCTTAATTATGAAGCTAAAACGGCAAAATACTATATGGCCGATACGCTTTTAGAGGGGTTTGGCGTGGATCAAATGGCGGTTGCCGATGCGTGGATTTATCCGGATAGCGCTTTTGTTTCTATTGGTAGAAATGCCAACATGGCTCGTTTGAGGAATGCAAACGTATCCGTGTTGTGGAAGGATCCTTATCATGAATTTTACGAAGCAACGTTGAAAGTTAAAGGGAGAAATGATTATTGGGGTAATTCGAAGATCGATTATTATGATCGATATGAAGAGGCCTTCCCAATAATCATGGATACGATGTACGTCGATGCGGCCTATCAGACGCTCGCCCACGGAGTGGTGCCGAGTGAACAAGAGTTTTACCTCTCACCTTTCTTTAGTTTCGAAGGGGAAGTTTTTGTTTACGGGAACGATCCAGATTTTGTATTTGATGGCTTCACGGAAATTCAACATGCTTGCGATGCCGTGGTTACCGATAAAATTCCTTTTCGATCAAAGATCGACCCAGGGCGAATTGCCGTGGACTTAAGTCGTTTAGAGGCTGAAAGAGAAAGAAATCAATTGTATTCGGGATTGTTCTACACACCTGATCCCATGGATATGACGAGTAATTTCCTATCGAAAAAAGCGAATGCTTACTCAGAGCCTAATTTTACAAGTACGGGTTGGTTGATTTACGATGAAAGTTCCAACGAATACCAGATATCGACCGAAGCTCGTTTGGCGAATGAGGATATCCCCGATCAATTCATGGCCTTTAACAATAAAACATGTGAAGTTCGCGGATCGGGAGCATTTGAATTAGATAAGGATTTACAGGGAGTGTATTTGAATACACGGGGTGAGTATGTGCATGATTTAGGTCGAGATACCATTGAGATGGATCTTTTCATGGGCTTAGGTTTCTTTTTTAACAATGAGGCGCTCGGGCTGATGGCGAATAACATAAATGACGACAACAGCTTAAAAGGTGTTGATTTAGACCGCCCCGCGTATAGAGACGCGCTTATTTCGATTTTAGGCAAAGAAAAAGCCCTTCTGTACATGGAGGAAGTAAGAACCTATGGTAGCGTTGAAAAACTCCCGAAAGAATTGAGGCAAATGACTCTGGTGTTAACGGATGTTCAATGGGCCTGGAACGATTATACGAGCAGTTACCTTACTGTGGGCGATATCGGTATTGGAAGTATTGGCGAATACCAGGTGAATAAAAAAGTACAAGGTAAAATGGAACTTGTGCGAAAGAGACGCCAGGATGAGTTCACTCTTTACTTGCAGTTAGACCGGAGGAACTGGTACTACTTTGCACTTCGCAGAAACATCATGCAGATTCTATCTTCCGATGAGTTGTTCAATGATGAAATCAAAGATTTAGACTTAAAGAAACGACAGGTTAAATTAGACAATGGACAATACTTCCAATATACAATTAGTACAAAGCGAAGAGTTGATCAATGGTTGTCGCGATTTGACGAATTCTATTAATAGCCTTTTGTATCTTTGCCACTTCAATTGAGAGACATGCAAGAAGAAGTACTTGAAGTAGTTAAAAGAAAAGAATCAAAGGTTCGCGATCGCCAGTTAATTATTCATAACGACGATGTGAATACCTTTGATTTCGTTATTGAGTGTTTGATTTCCATTTGCGAGCACGACTTAATTCAGGCGGAACAGTGTACCTTGATTATACATCACAATGGAAAATGTACGGTGAAGACCGGCGCGATTGAAAAGCTAAAGCCGATGTGCCTATCCCTTTTGAATAAAGGTTTGTCGGCTGAGATATATTAAAGACAGGTATTCAATAAATAAAAAAGCCTTCCCAAAATATGGGAAGGCTTTTTTGTGTGACTCTGCAGGGATTCGAACCCCGAACCTCCTGATCCGTAGTCAAGTGCTCTATCCAGTTAAGCTACAGAGCCATTACTGAGGTGCAAAGATATAATTTTATTAAAGTAAAATCATACTGTATGGCACTTAAAATGGTGCTTACTTGCGGTTTTTTGGGTTAAAAAAGGAGTAATGTGTTTGTTTTGAGGCATCTACGTCGAGCGATGCGAAATATTTAGTAATTTGCACGTTGATCAATGCAAAAAAGGTAGGCATCCTTTTGGACACCTACCCTTGTTTGCGGGTTTAATCAAAACTTTCTATTTCTTCTACGTGGTGTGTAGAATTAGGAAGTCATGAACACAATGGGTGAGCGTTTTACCTACGCGACGCTCAAAGGTGTGTAGCATAATTAGGAAAAAAGCTACGGTCATGAAACGTTGTTTACGGCGTTCCGAGCCGTGGTTTTTTGTTTTATGTCAGAATACGAAACCCTCCACAATTAAAAGTTATCTGGTTGTACAAATCCGAAATCTTGGATTTCTTCTATTGAATAACCGAAAGCGAGGAAGAGGTTGATTAAGAATTGCATGATATTTGTTTTTGTGATTAAACCTGAGACAAATATCCAAGAAGTACATGGCATCACACAGGAGATTTCTCTCCAATTTGGACAACGCTATAACACTCGACTTGCTTTACAACAGTCTTTTAATATATTTCCGCTGTATTAAAATACGAACCCTTCCATTATCTTTTTCTTTTGACTACAAACATCGTATAGTTTCATAGGCTACGAAACGAAAGTTTTTTCTATTTTGGACAACGATGAAGAATTTAGATAGATACAATCGTATAACCTCTCTCCAACAATCTTTGAATCAAGCCGAGAGCAATGTCTTGTCTCTGTATCTCAATTCTTTTTATGCGCCTTTTAGTTCCGATGGGAGCGTTTATGAAAGTGTATTTAAAGAAATGGATGGTAATACTGACTATGACCAGTTTCTGATTAATTTAAATTGGGGTAATAAAAATGATGATTCAGTTAGGAAGAATTTAGAGCGATATGAAGAGAAACTTTTCGAGAGCTTAGTCATTCCCATTAATGTTAACAGAAAGGAATCTCTAGAATCCCTTGATAGAGATTACATAAGAATTCTTTGGTATTTGCAGGTCGCTAAAAGACTATTGATACTAGGTAGTATTGATAATGGTCTCCGGATTTTAAGGAAAATTCTCAAGATTGGTAAAAGGATTGAAAGCTTTGATTTTGTTTTGGCATCATTGTATCAAATTTCTAGCCTTTCCACTTTTCGGCAAATACCAATTAAATCTTTGAAAATAAGAGATGAAATAGCCTATTACGAAAAGGCACGAAACGAATACAATAGGTCTCATTTGCTTCGAGAGGATGTCTTCCGCTATAATCTAATTAGTAACCTGAGCGAATCGGAAGGGCTCGAACTCAGCAGACTATTTCAGCAGTCAGAAGAATTGGTAAACACAAAACACCCTTCAGTCAAGCGCAATGTCCTTTACGCTCAATTACTATATTTTGATAAACAAAAAGAATATTCAAATTGCCAAGAAATTTGTAAGACTTTGGATTCTTTGATAGAATCAAATTATTCTATTCGAAAAAAAAGAGAGCGAGATACATTAAAGGTTAACCTAGTGCTGTTCAGTATTTTAGAATTGGATTTCTCGAAATCAAAAGAGCTGGTTTCTGGCTTGCTAAATGACGATTCTATTTCTGGACCGACAAAAAACTTTCTCGATGTCTTGTACGCCCGGATTTTGCTTAATAACGGAGAGGTTAAAGAATCGATTAGGTACACAGATCAACGTTTATCGGAAAAATCTTTTTCGATGCTATATAAATCGCAAATGGAATTAGTTAAAGGAGTGGCAAGCTTTCTGTCAGGAGACTATAAATATTCAATCGGAATATTTTCCGATATAGAGGATCTCAAGAAAGACAAAACCGGCTGGAATTTTTTTGCAAGAGGATATCTAATATTGGCCTATTTCAAAGCTAACATGTATGATGTCGCGTTAAACGAGCTTGAAAATTTCAAACGCTATTTACACGGAAAGAAGTTAGATGAACGCCAGTCTTCTATTTTCTTGAGAATCAAATCTATAGTGCTGAACTCTCAACCTTCAAAATTAAAAGGACATTGGGATCCAACTTCACCGGAAATATTCGATATGGAGAAACTCTTCGCCGATCATATTTAAAATGAATAATCGATACAAGGTACTGGATCGATTGGGAGTTGTTCTTGAGAAGACGTCTGAAGAGGAATTTGAAACTTTGTTACGAACTTTACGGGCACATAATTCGAAATTTGGAAACTCGAATAAATATATTGAACAACTGATTCAATTAAGGGAATCATTTTTTGATATTAATGAAATTTCAGATGCTCAAAGGAAGTCTCTTGAAAGACTAGAAATTAAAATATTTGAAAACTCGTCGTTTGAGTTTAATCTGCAACGCGAAAGCTATTCCTCTTTTGGTCTTAGTAGGATTCGGATTTCAAAATACTTCCTTTTTGCTGAAATAAGTATCGAGAAAGGAAGTAATCAATTATGCATATACTTTTTACGCAAGGCATTGAAGACAGGGCGTAGAATTGAACAGTATGATTCAATAGTATATGCACTGGAAAAATTGTCAAAACGCTTCAGCTCTTCCGTTGATTTGAAATCGATGCTTAAAACTTCCCAAGAGCTGGAACTAGCGCGTAAAGAACTTATATTTTATAATAATGCGAATGACCTATTGGAAAGAATACGGTTTAATTCACATAGAGAATCAGATTTTTTTAACATCTCCGATTCTGATAAAATGCGGGTATACTCGGATTATAAAGAGACTAATTCCATTAGGACGAAAAGGCTGTTATTGTATTGCAAAATTGGCTTATTGGAATTGAAAGATCCGAGTTTGAGTAAGGCTTATACCAAACGCAATTTATTGGCAATGTTCAATCTGCTTTCTGACCTATCCAAAGAAAGCCCTCACTTGTTCCCTAAAAGAGAAGGTTTAATTATTGACTTAAATAAAAATATATTGAGACTTTATTTTGGTGAAGTCGAAGAAACCCACCATTATCTGCAAACGGTAAAGAATGAGTTTAAAAAATATCCACACTACCATGCCATCCTTATAAAGCACTTCGACAGGATTAATTTATTTAGGGACAGCAGTGACTTAAATATCTTAGGAGATAATGTATCCGCCAAAGAAGAGCGTGTCAATTCCTTTAATTTGGCTATAGGAATGCTCATTTCAGGAAAACCCGCCTTAAAGATTTTACATGAAGAATTTCAGAATATCGATGGGGTAGATAAATCCTTTTATGTGAAGAGTTACATGATTCTTTCATCTCTGATTAAATCAGATTTTGACCTAGCAACATATTACTTTGATAGTCTGCGATATTTATATAGAATCCACCCTACTTTACACATTAGTTTATATAAAAACAAAATTAAGATGTTTGAATCCTGGGCCAAAAAGGGATTTCAGGGGCAAATCCAAGACCTCCCGAAGGAAATCATCAATCCGTTAAAGGAACATTACGAAAACACTTGGAATCCCTTATCTGCGGATATGATCCCATTACACCTTTGGCACAACCCCAGAGGGCTCCCGAACCACAAAGAGGTGTATGCGCACCTGTTTGAGTGCAAAAGAAAAAAGACCCTGGAACAGGGCCTTTTCATAGATTAAAAAAAAGCCTCTCGAAAATAACGAGAGGCCTTTAAGCTATTGCTTCATCCATTTTATATTGGATCCATCGCTCAGACGGAAGAAGTATACTCCCGAGTCGTACTCCTTGATATCAAGGGTAATACTCGCATCTGAACTCTTTAGTGCAAATTGATTTAACACGCGACCCGTTACGTCAATTAAGTCGATTTGAAGATCCGATCCGTCCACATTGCGCTCAAGGGTTATGATCGTCGAAGCGGGATTTGGATAAGCAATCAACTGAAGTGCATCGCGTTCAATAATTCCAATACCACTACCACTATCCGCTACTTCGAACTGATCGATACCGGCTTCAACGATGTTTCCACCACCGGAAGTTAAGTCGCTAATTTCAGCACGAAACTGTACGGCACTTAAATCATTCGTATAGTCGAGAATTCGGAAATTAGATTGAACCCACTGACTCTGTGGATTGGCATCTGCAATACGTTCTATTTCATAAATGTTCGATCCGTCAGATAAGGTAAGGACCAGGGTATCATCGTACGGAGCACCCGATCCGCCCGCTAGGGCGATCCAAGTGTATACGCTCATGTACGGATCCGCATAAGCCGATAAATCCATGATAGGAGAGCGCAACAAAGTAAAACCATCGTCCACATCATCGGTACCAAAGGTTCCTCCGCCATTACCGGTTACAAAAGCTTTATCTGAGCAGTCTCCCTGAACATCTGTTTCTGGATTTATTTCAACACCTCCGCTGTACGTTCCAACAGGCTCGCCTCGCTCCCAAGCGCCAGTAGTGGCATTCCCGATTTCTGTCCACCCATAGTCAAAAGCGAAATCGTCGTAATACCCTTCCGTTAAATTGATTGTTAAACTGGATGTACTTCCATCAATTACTTCAGTTGCACAATACGTACGGTAACCCCAAGCTCCAGCAGTAACTTCGTACGTGCCTTGGAAAATAGAATTAAATACGACTTGACCATTGGCATCGGTAGTTCCCGAATACTCATTAAAGCCATCACTTAAAAATACTTCGATACCGCTGATGGCAGAACCGCTTTCGTCGAGAACGCTACCGTCGATACTGGTTGATCCAACAGAACTTAGAGCAGCATCTTGAGTTACCAAAACGCCGTTGGAAAGCACCACTTGAAAAGTATCCGCTATGTATCCTGGAGCTGAATAAACGGCGTCGTACGTTCCGGCCGTTGCAAGGCCGGTAGCATAGAAACCAGATAAATCAGAAGGCTTGGAAACACCTGTGTTTAATAATTCGATGGTCGCCGTAGCAATGGGCATTGTTGTTCCCGCATCGGTAACCGTACCTTCTAAATAGCAAGCTTGCGTTTCTGTATAACCGAGAATGAATAAACCGCCCTCGATATCACTTGCATATAAATTCCCGCTCGGGGCAAAAGGGTATAGTCCCCAGCAGCCATTGAAACCACCACCCGAAAGCGGCGATGTATCATATTGCCCCACACGAATAATGTTGTACGGGTAGGTTACATCATGCACAATGGCTCCGCTGGTATACCAACTCGTGTAAATTGCCTCACCTTTAACATGCGTGTTGTGTGGAATCACGCCGTTATTCGGTTCGGGTTGGATACGATCTACTTCGGTGATGTTCGCTAGGTTCGTGACATCATAGGCAGCAACATAAGCACCCTGAACTTCGTCTGTAGTGAATACGTGCGTTCCGTCCTGACTAATCCATCCGTTGTGACAAAAAGCATCTGGAGTTGCTGCAGCTCCAATATTATTGGAAATCATTGCCGGATTAGAAACGTCGATGACTACAATTTCCCCTTGGTAAATAGCGCCTCCCCATAAGGTGTCGCCACGCGCCATTCCATCGTGCAGGTAGTATTCGTTATAGGTTCCTATTACTGGCGGGGCCGTAGCATTCGCGTCTACATCTAGAAGAATTGCTCCCCCTACTCCATTATTGGCACCAAATAAGTAGCAAATCCCATTTTCATCAATGTATAAATTGTGTGCTCTATCAAGCGTTGAACCCAATGCTTGCGGGAAGTACGTGAAAAAGGTCGGACTGGGATTCGTGGCGATGTCGCTTAAGTCGATGATCAACAGTCCTTGCGAAGTCCCAGAATACGAATCATGCGTTACATATGCGTAATGCCCCCAGGTTTTAATATCGCGCCAGGTAGATGAAGGCCCCGGAATAAAGGCTTTTTCGATAGGAGTGGCCGGATTCGAAACATCCACAATACTCGTTCCTGTTCGCGTACCCACAATGGCGTATTCATTCCCAACAGAGTCAACATAGCCCCAAATATCGTTCAAGTCTTGAGTATAAGGTAGTTGACCCAACAAGGTCATGTTCAAATTGCCCTGACCTAGAGCGCCTAAAAAGGCGAAGGTCATCAGCGTAAAAAAGATTCTTTTCATATTGAGTAGATATATAAGATTGCGAAGGTACTTAAATAGTCGCTTAATCGAGTTCAAGACTAATTTGACCGGCGTCCGCGTCATCATCTTCGTCCTTACTAGTAATAGACGCAGGAGAAGCTTCTTCGGTGGGGTCCGAAGCTTTTGGTGGTACAATAGGTTCCTTTTCCGTATTGTTTCCAGGAGCCTCACGGCTTGATGTGATCTCCGGCTCTGGAGGGTCTTTTTCAATGGGTTCTAAAGCGCTTATGGCACGGACTTTATACTTCGTCAATTGGTTCCCCATAGCCTTCACACCTTTCGTAGAAATGAACTCGGCTATATTCACTTCTTCATTTGGTCGGCGATCTTTATTTGCCTGCTTGGTAAATTCAATATCAATCAAAGGAATAAAGTCGCTGGTAACTAACTCTAAGTAAGTGCCTTCACTCTCCGTTAAGAAATCTACTTTCTTCAGCTTGTCGACCAATTCAGGGATAAAACGCTTTACATAGTGCATTTCCTTTTCCCCTTCAAAATAGACTATGCTAAGTGGTTTTTCCGGATTGAATTTTTCAAGAAGAACCACATCTTCTTCAAAATGAGTTGCCAAGTCAAAGCCCAATAAACGGTACGAACCCGCTTGGGAAACTTCGAGAATTCGATCATCTCCGCTAAAAGCCCCCAAAAGCTCTCCGCGGCCTTCTGTGTTCAGTTTGCGCACGGTATCGTCGAACCATATTTTTTGAGGGTTCAATGTGCTCACCCCCTCTTCTCGAAGATCGATTCGTTTGATTGGATTTTTCGTGAGAATATTTCCTTTCGCGCCTCTTCCTTTGATTAAAACTTCGGAAAAATCGAGTTCGAAATTTGTTTTCTTTAGACGTTTGAGTTGACGCAAGTAAATCATTACTCTTTCCGCTTCGCCATTGGGGTTGGCGGTAAAGTACATCACTTCCGATTTGGCATTTCCGGCCGTTAGGTCGTATTCGCGATCCCGAGTAATGCTCGTGACTGAAAACCTTTTGACGTAATTTGATCCATTGGCACCATCGCGGTAAATCAGGTTGTAAACCGTCCGTTTATCCTGCTTTTTCCAAACGGCAACATGTATAATATCCTTTCCAACAAAAGTCTTTTTATCGACTTTGGTGACCATCATTTTACCGTCTTTTCTGAAGACGATAATATTATCAATGTCGCTGCACTCGGTAACGAATTCATCCTTCCGCAAGGAAGTTCCAATAAAGCCCTCGGCGCGATCCATATACAAGCGCTCATTGGCAATAGCCACTTTGGTAGCGATAATTTCATCAAACGCCCGAATCTCTGTTTTGCGTTCCCTTCCCTCCTTGTATTTGTTTTTTAGGTTTTTGAAATAGTCAATGGCAAACTCCACAAGATTAGCCAGGTGATGTTTTACCTGTTCAATTTTCTCTTCAAGACCTTCAATCAGTGCTTGGGCCTTATCTAAATCGAATTTCGATATTCTCTTAATCCGAATCTCTGTCAAACGCACAATATCGTCGCGTGTAACCTCACGCAGAAGATGCTTCGTATGAGGCTTAAGACCTTTATCTATGGCATCTATAACACCCTCCCAGGTCTCTTCCTCTTCTATGTCACGATAAATGCGCTCTTCAATGAAAATTCGCTCGAGATTCGCGAAGTGCCAATGCTCTTCATGTTCATCGAGTTCAATTTCCAATTCCCTTTTAAGGATTGCGAGCGTGTTTTCCGTACTCAGGCGAATTAAGTCACTAATTCCTGCGAAAAAAGGCTGATCATTCTGAATTACGCAGCATAAAGGGCTGATACTTACTTCACAGTCTGTGAAAGCGTACAGCGCATCAATAGTCTTGTCTGGAGACAACTGTGAAGGAATATGAACCAGTATTTCTACGTGTTCCGCGGTGTTGTCTTCAATTTTCTTAACCTTGATTTTTCCGCGATCATTTGCTTTGAGAATACTATCAATAAGCGAAACGGTAGTCGTTCCAAACGGAATTTCGCTGATCCTTAATAGGTTCTTATCCTCAATATTGATTTTGGCGCGCACCTTAATGCGGGAACCTCGTTTTCCGTCATTATACTGCGAGAAATCGGCTATACCGGCAGTAGGAAAGTCCGGGAACAGTTTGGGTTTCTTTCCTCGCAACGTATCGATGCTCGCATCAATAAGCTCTACAAAGTTATGAGGCATGATTTTAGTCGATAACCCGACCGCAATACCTTCAACTCCTTGAGCCAGAAGAATTGGAAACTTAGCCGGAAGAAAAACCGGCTCTTTACCCCTACCGTCATAACTCGCTTGCCATTGAGTCACTTTCGGACTAAAAACGACGTCTAAGGCGAATTTAGAGAGGCGAGCCTCAATATAACGCGGAGCTGCAGCGCGATCGCCCGTGTATATATTCCCCCAGTTTCCCTGACAGTCAATGAGTAAATCTTTTTGACCTAGCTGAACAAGCGCATCTCCAATAGAGGCATCACCATGAGGGTGGTATTTCATGGTATGGCCTATGAGGTTCGCTACCTTGTGGTAGCGCCCATCATCCATTTCCTTTAAACTGTGAAGTAATCTTCTTTGAACCGGTTTAAATCCATCTTCAAGAGAAGGTACTGCGCGCTCAAGAATTACATATGAGGCATAGTCCAAGAACCAGTCTTTATACATTCCTGATACCTTGGTACTCGTTGCCGCTCCGTCCATTTCACCCATTGGCTCCAACTCTTCTTCCATCAATCTTTGGTTTTCGCCGCTTTATTCATTCGCTTAATCTTGTCTAATGACTTTCTTAGGTGCCTTCTTTTTGCTTTTGATAAAAAAGTGATGTTGAGTCTACGCACTGTGACTCCCTTTTTACTCTTTATGCGAATAGTCACTGTTCTTCTTAAAAAGCGCGATATTTTATAGTCTACTCGTTTTGGGAACTCGGCCGTTTTTGTCAGTTGAGGGAAGACTTTTTCTAAAACAAAATACCTCGACTTAAAAATGAGCACTTCGCCATCGCTATCGTATTCAAAGTAAGGTTTACCTAAAAGTAAGAGAACGACGGAAGTCAAAATGGCTCCAAAACTGAGCCATCGATTCTCGAAATAGTCTGTCAGGGTTCCATCTACTCCAGAAACAAGTGAATCGATAATTATGGCTAAAACCAAAATCGCGTAAAGAAGCACGAAGCGTTCCTTAAGATGTTCATTCGTTAATCTCATGAAGCTTCCTCTTCAACAAGGTCTTTTTCAACCCGTAAGTTTTCAATAATAAATTCTTGTCGTTCCGGTGTGTTTTTACCCATGTAAAACCGCAGTAAGTCTTGAATAGTCGCGTCTTTTCCGATAATCACAGGGTCTAATCTTATTTCTTTGCCAATAAAGTGCTTGAATTCGTCGGGTGAAATTTCCCCAAGCCCTTTAAACCGTGTGATCTCCACTTTTCCTTTCAACTCATTCATCGCTGCCTGCTTCTCGCTCATGTCGTAGCAGTAAATTGTTTTCTGCTTGTTGCGAACACGAAACAAAGGCGTTTGCAGAATATATAAATGGTTTTCTCGAATCAATTCTGGAAAGAATTGTAAAAAGAAGGTGATCAGAAGTAGGCGAATGTGCATTCCATCAACATCGGCATCTGTTGCAATCACTACATTATTATAACGCAGCCCCTCGAGACCGTCCTCTATATTCAGAGCCGCCTGTAAAAGGTTGAACTCTTCGTTTTCGTATACTACCTTTTTGGTGAGACCAAAACTGTTCAACGGCTTTCCCTTCAAGCTAAAAACTGCCTGAGTCCGAACATTTCGAGCTTTGGTAATCGAGCCCGAGGCTGAATCTCCCTCTGTAATGAAGAGCGTAGTGTCTAATCTATCTTCGCTTTTTTGGTTGTCGTAATGAGAGCGACAATCACGAAGTTTTCTATTGTGCAGACTGGCTTTCTTTTGACGATCACGCGCCAGCTTTTTTATTCCCTGCAGCTCCTTTCTTTCCCGTTCAGCGGAAAGAATTTGCTTTAGCCAGATTTCAGCAACACCTTCGTTCTTGTGAAGGTAGTTGTCTAATTCCGTTTTCACGAAGTCATTGATAAAGGTTCGAACGGTCGGGCCTTCAGGTCCCATTTCCGCCGAACCGAGTTTTGTTTTCGTCTGACTTTCAAAAACCGGTTCAATCACTTTAATGCTTACCGCGGCTACAATACCTTGTCGAATATCGGCCGCCTCAAAGCTCTTGTTGTAAAATTCACGAGCCGTCTTCACCACGGCTTCTCTAAACGCGGCTTGATGGGTTCCTCCTTGCGTGGTGTGCTGGCCATTTACAAAGCTGTAATATTGTTCTGAGTATTGCTTTCCACTCACAGTAATCGCTACTTCAATATCGTCTCCGCGCAAATGGATAATGGGGAATAGCACATCACCATCCAAATTGTCTTGAAGCAAATCTTTTAACCCGTTCTCGGAGTAAAATTTTTCTCCGTTGTATAGAATCGTTAAACCCGGATTCAGATATACGTAGTTCCAGAGCATTTTCTCTACGTACTCCGTGCGATATTGATAATTTCCAAAAATGTCTGAATCAGGAACAAAAGAAACCTTCGTTCCTTTTCTCTGTGTGGTTTCCCCTACCGGATCGTCCGACGTTAGTGCGCCACGTTCAAACTCAGCTATTTTAGCCTGGTTCTCGCGAACCGATTGGATCTTGAAGTATTCAGAAAGGGCATTTACGGCCTTGGTTCCTACCCCGTTCAATCCGACTGATTTCTTAAATACTTTAGAATCGTATTTCGCTCCGGTATTAATTTTACTAACTACATCAACCACCTTACCCAACGGAACACCGCGACCATAATCACGAATGGTCACCGTACTTCCTTTTATTGATACTTCAATAGTTTTCCCGTTCCCCATGACGTATTCGTCCACGGAGTTGTCCAATACTTCCTTTAAAAGGATATAAATTCCATCGTCGTGTGCGGAACCGTCGCCTAGCTTACCAATATACATACCCGGCCTAAGGCGGATATGCTCTTTCCAGTCGAGTGACCGAATACTGTCTTCGTTATATTGGTTTTCTGCCATGATTAACCCTTCGCGCTTTCACTGGCCTCCTAAAATGAGTGGCCTTTATTAAGGGTTCTAAAATAACTAATTGGAAGGGCCTTCACGGCCCGATGGGCTGTGAGTTTTTAACAGTTTTTTCAATACTTCCGCGACGCGCTATTCCTATTCAAATCTGGCTATTCAAATGTGAAATGTCTTTAAGTCAAAATGCAATAAAAGCAAGCAGCGGTCTTTAAACATTAAAGCGGAAGTGCATTACGTCACCGTCTTGAACAACGTATTCTTTTCCTTCCACGTTTATTTTACCTGCCTCACGGCACGATGCTTCCGACCCGTACTTTATGTAGTCCTCGTAGTGAATGACCTCTGCTCGGATGAAGCCTTTTTCAAAATCCGTATGAATAACCCCCGCCGATTGTGGAGCGGTAGCACCTATAGGAATTGTCCATGCACGCACTTCTTTAACTCCGGCCGTAAAATAGGTCTGAAGGTCGAGTAAGCGATAGGCGGCTACAATAAGTTTATTAACACCGGGCTCATGGAGTCCGAGGTCTTCTAAAAACATACTTCGCTCTTCGAAGGTCTCTAGTTCGGCAATATCAGCTTCTGTACCGGCAGCGATAATCAGAATTTCTGCATTTTCATCTTTTACTGCCTCTCGTACTTGTTCGACGTATTCATTTCCATCTTTAACTGCTGCTTCATCCACGTTACAAACGTACATGATGGGCTTTTCGGTCAACAAATACATATCGTCAATGAATTCCGCCCGCTCTTCCTCAGTACATTCGACCGCTCTGGCACTGATTCCTTTTAATAACGATTCTCTAAACTTTTGAAGAAGCTCCATTCCTTTGGCAGCTCTTTTATCTCCGATTTTGACCAGTTTTTGAACCTTATCTATTTTCTTTTCAACGGTTTCTAGATCCTTCAGTTGAAGCTCTATATCGATCGTTTCTTTGTCGCGAACCGGATTAATGGAACCGTCAACATGCACAATGTTTTCATTGTCAAAACAGCGGAGCACGTGCAATATGGCATTCGTTTCACGTATGTTTCCCAAAAACTGATTGCCAAGTCCTTCACCTTGACTCGCCCCTTTTACTAATCCTGCGATATCCACAATTTCCACCGTAGCAGGAACGACGCGTTCTGGATTCACCAAGGATTCCAATTTCGCCATACGATCATCGGGAACGTTGATTACTCCTATGTTTGGTTCAATAGTGCAAAATGGATAATTGGCCGACTGAGCTTTTGCATTACTCAAGCAATTGAACAAGGTCGATTTACCAACATTTGGAAGTCCTACGATCCCGCATTTCATAATTCTGTGATTTAGGCGGCAAAAATAGCAATTGAGAACCACCTATTTATCAAAAGAAGTGAACAACCCTTCCTTATGGCGTAACAAAAGAATAATTTTGGCAAAAATTTTTGATTCATGGCCGATATAGAACTCCTTCAAGAACACGTTTCACAAACACGTCGCGATATTGTGCGGATGGTGCACGCCGTAAATTCTGGTCACCCCGGTGGATCTTTGGGATGTGTTGAATTCTTCACTGCCCTTTTTCACACTCAAATGAACCTGAATGCCGGTGACTTTCAGATGGACGGTTACGGAGAAGACTTATTCTTTTTGTCGAATGGTCATATTTCGCCTGTATATTATTCAGTGCTTGCACGTACGGGTTATTTCCCAGTAGACGAGTTAAATACCTTCCGTAAAATAAACACCAGACTTCAAGGACACCCCACCACTCATGAGGGTTTGCCCGGGGTGCGTATTGCTTCCGGATCTTTAGGGCAAGGTTTATCTGTTGCCATTGGCTCCGCTATCGCTAAAAAGCTCAATGGCGACAAAAGCCTCGTTTACACCCTTCATGGAGATGGAGAATTACAAGAAGGGCAAATTTGGGAAGCGGCGATGTTTGCCGCAGGTAAAGGAGTAGATAATTTGATCGCTACCGTAGATTGGAATTCCAAGCAAATAGATGGGGATACGGATGAAGTTCTCCCTATGGGTGATTTGGCCGAGAAGTTCGCAGCCTTCGGCTGGACGGTCATTATCGAAGAAAAAGGGAACGATCTCACCTCCGTAATCGAAGTGCTTGAAAGAGCCAAGGGCATGACGGAAAATGGCAAACCCATCGTTATTCTGCTTAAAACAGAAATGGGGAACGGAGTCGATTTTATGATGGGTACCCACAAATGGCACGGAGTAGCGCCAAATGACGAGCAATTGGAATCAGCCCTCGCCCAGAACCCTGAAACATTGGGTGACTACTGATGAATTGGAAGAGCTACATACTTTTAATTGTTTTTCTCGCCGTAGGCGGAACGACCTATGCTCAAGAAAAACCGAAACCGCCTAAAACGCGAATTCTATTTGTTTTTGATGCTTCTCAAAGTATGTATGCTCAATGGGAAAGCGGAACTAAAATTGACATTGCAGAGCGCCTCATGAATCGAATGCTCGACAGTTTGGCTCAAGTACCTGATCCAAATTTCGAGTTGGCCTTGCGTGTTTACGGGCACCAAAAGCCAGTTCCACCGCAAGACTGTAGCGATACTCGACTCGAGGTTCCGTTTGCTCCCAACAATTTGAAGCGAATCAAATTGAAATTGAGTCAGCTTCGACCAAAAGGAACGACGCCCATTGCTCGATCATTGGAAAAGGCGGCGTATGATTTCCCTAACAATTGCGATAATTGCCGAAACGTCATCATTCTTATTACCGACGGTGTAGAGGCTTGTGATGGCGATCCATGTGCGGTAAGTCGAGCGCTTCAAAAACAAGGAATTATTTTAAAACCCTTCGTAATTGGAATTGGCTTAGACGACCAGTTTAAAGAGAGTTTTGAATGCGTTGGTCAGTACTATGACGCCACCAATGAACAGACCTTCGAAAATATTTTGGGCTTGGTGATTTCTCAGGCCTTAAACAATACGACGGCCCAAGTTAATTTACTCGACGAACGCGGTCTCCCCACAGAAACCGACGTGAACATGAGCTTTTATGATATTCAATCGGGTCAGTTAAAGTATAATTACATTCATACGATTAACCATCGTGGAAATCCGGATACACTTATTCTAGACCCCTTAATTGAATACCGAATGGTGGTTCATACCATTCCACCGGTCACCAAAGACAGTATTCGAATAATCCCTGGAACTCATAACGTAATCGCGCTTGATGCACCTCAAGGATGGCTTCAACTCAAAGTGGGAGGTATTGGGGGAAATAGGAATTTCCAATGCATCGTACGGAGGAAAAATTCACTTCGAACGCTTCATGTGCAACAGTTCAACGAAAGTGAAAAGTACTTGACGGGCACTTATGATCTCGAGATCTTAACGGTTCCTCGATACATAGAATACAACGTGCAAATCAATCAAAGCACGACAACAAAAATCGAAATCCCTGCACCTGGCCTCGTGAGCTTGAACGCTCCTACTCAGGGTTTCGGAAGTATTTATGTTCAAAAGGGGAACGAATATGAATGGGTTTTAAACCTGCCGAGCAATAAGCGTCAAAACACCTATTACTTGCAACCGGGCTTCTACAGCGTGGTGTACCGACCTCAAAACGCCAAAGAATCTATTTATACCATCACTAAGAAATTCAGAATTGAGTCGGGAGGCTCAGTAGTAGTAAATCTTCAATAAGCACTTATGAAAGAATACGAAAACCAAGGAAATAAAGACACTCGATCCGGATTTGGAGCCGGATTAAGCGAGCTCGGAGATACCAATGAAAACGTAGTCGCTCTATGTGCGGACTTAACCGGTTCATTGAAGATGAACGACTTTGCCGATCGATTCCCAGAGCGCTTCGTTCAAGTGGGAATTGCGGAAGCGAATATGATGGGTATTGCAGCTGGACTTACCATAGGAGGTAAAATTCCCTTCACCGGAACCTTCGCAAATTTTTCGACTGGACGTGTATATGATCAAATTCGCCAATCTATTGCCTACAGTGGCAAGAACGTGAAAATATGTGCCTCTCATGCAGGTTTGACACTCGGTGAAGACGGTGCCACACATCAAATCCTTGAAGATGTTGGAATGATGAAAATGCTTCCCGGCATGACCGTCATTGTTCCTTGTGATTACAACCAAACGAAAGCGGCTACCTTGGCTATTGCCGAACATGAAGGTCCAGTCTACTTGCGTTTCGGACGCCCAAAAGTGCCGAACTTTACGAGTGAAACAGAGGCTTTCGAGATAGGTAAAGCACAACACCTTCAATCCGGAACAGATGTAACTATTATTGCAAACGGTCATCTTGTATGGAAAGCCTTAGAAGCGGCCAAAGAGCTGAGCAATTTGGGCATATCGGCAGAAGTGCTTAATGTGCATACAGTTAAACCTATTGATCGAGATGCCATTTTAAATAGTGCTAGAAAAACGAACCGCGTGGTTACGGCCGAAGAACATCAGAAAAATGGCGGCCTGGGCGATTCCGTTGCACAGATTCTCGCGGAAGAGCATCCTTGCCCTATGGCGTTTATTGCGGTGGATGATTCCTTTGGCGAAAGCGGAACGCCCGAGCAGCTGCTCGAGAAATACGGCCTATCTACACAAAACATAGTTAAAGCTGCGCAAGCATTGATGACGAAGTAATTTATAGCGAGTAACCCAGTAGAAGAAAGCGAATCGTACCGGTTCGCTTTTTTCATTTTGACTCCTTTACTTTCAGGGAATGAAGAACTCTTAAACTTTCGTTCAATTAATGCATCTTTAAATCCAAATAGTACTCGTTGGATACGCGCATCTTTTTAGAAATAAAATCTACTCAGGGTTCCGAAAAGGCATATACTGCTTTGGTTCGTGCGTTCTCTCAATCTATTTACTATCATGTTCGCCATCAGCTTTTCGATCATTCGTTAACTGACGATTTGGTTCAGGAGACTTTTCTGAAAGCATGGAAAAGCTTGGATTCATTTAAAGGACCCGGTTCTATTGAAGGCTGGTTGAAAATGATTGCAACGAATGAAGTGCGGCAATACATTCGAAAGAAACAATCGCGCATTCAGCTTCTTTCTACAGAATCTGATCATCCGGATTTCCAGAAATCAGACCCTGAAGCTCCTGGATTTTGGGATAGCGAGCAAGAAGAACAGAGATTTTTGAAGGCTGTAGAAGGATTACCCGAAAAACAGCGTCTTGTTTTTAGCCTAAAATATTTTGAAGACCTACCCTACGCACAAATTATAGAGCAGCTTGGAGGCACAATTGGCAGTTTGAAAGCGAGCTACCACCACGCCACTCAAAAAATAAAAGATGAACTCAGTTCTGATTAAACCTAAAGATCAATTTAGCATCTAACCATACGATGAAAGCAAACGAATCATTTCCGAAACCAGAATTTAAAGTCCCACCGGGGTATTTTAAAAGCCTTGAGGCGGAGTTATTAAAAATACCAGAGGATCACCCGAGAAAGGTGGTTAAGCCGCAGGTTTTTTGGATAAGAACAATGGCTGCTGCAGCTGCAGTGATCTTATTAGCGCTTTTTATCCCATGGGGAACGGAGCAAAATTCAACGCTTACGGATCAAGAAATTGCAGCTTATATAGAGTCAGATGGCGCTTGGTTGTTAGAAGAGCTAGCCTTTGACGAGGCCTTGTCGAATGTAACATTCGAGGGTGAAGTAGAGCTCGATGAATGGAATGATCTCCTTTTTATAGAAGGTGTCGAAGACGACTTTTGGTACGATGAATCAATGTAAGGAAACACAAACTCTAAATACTTTTTAAAATGAAAAAAGCAGCGCTTATTTTACTCCTAGCGGTAAGCACCTACTCTTTTGCTCAAAAGCCTCGCGGCTTGATGGACAAACCCGAGGAGCTTGAGAAAATCGAGGCCATGAGAATTGGCTTCATTACAGAGAAACTTCAGCTTTCTCCAGATCAGGCAAAGGTTTTCTGGCCTGTTTATGAGGAATTCAAAACAAAGCATGATGCCATTCGCTCCGAAATGCTTCACGATCTAAAAATGAAGCGAGGAGGCGGTGACTTAATGACAGAAAATGTTTCTGAAGGTGATTTGGATAAAATTATGACTCAGCGTTTTGCCAATGAACAGAAAGAACTCGATCTGAAAATTGAATACCATGAGAAATTCAAAGATGTGCTGGACATTGAACAAGTGGCAGCACTGTACAAGGCAGAACACGACTTCAGGCGTCAACTTTTTGAAAGAATGCGAAGAGGACAAAAAGAAGGGGCCAAAGGGGAACACCTGATGAAATAATCCAAGAATTCGAATTGAAGAGCGCTACTCCAGCGCTCTTCTTTCGTTTATATTTGGGCCATGGATTTAAAACAAATCTTCTTCGAACACCAAGCGCAAACTACAGACTTCGCTTCAGCATTTGAAGTGGAAAGGGCTGAACGGTGCTATGTATATGGCAAAGACGGTAAGAGATATCTCGACTTAGTCGCTGGAGTTAGCGCGAACAACCTCGGCCACGGGCACCCTCAAGTAACTGCAGCTGTAAAGGAACAGCTCGATCGCTACAGCCACGTAATGGTTTATGGAGAATACGTTCAAGAGCAACCCGCTCTGTTATCAAAACGATTAGCAGAAGTACTCCCCGCTTCTCTTTCCAATGTTTACCTGGTAAATTCGGGAACGGAAGCGATAGAAGGAGCCTTGAAAATAGCAAAGAGATATACCCGGCGAAACGAAATAGTTGCTGCTAACGGAGCCTACCACGGAGCTACGCATGGCGCTTTAAGTGTAACGGGGAATTTGGAATGGACCCGATCTATGCGCCCGCTTCTGCCAGGAATCAAATTTATTGACTTTAACGATTTCGACCATTTAAAAACAATCAACCACAAAACAGCGGCTGTAATTCTTGAGACGATTCAGGGTGCGAATGGCTTTGTAACGCCCGAAAACAACTATTTAAAGGCGGTGCGTGAGCGCTGTGATGAAGTAGGTGCCTTGCTGATATTGGATGAGATACAGCCAGGATTCGGAAGAACAGGTTCTCTTTTTGGATTTGAACATTACGACATTGTACCGGATATTCTCGTCGTCGGGAAAGCAATGGGCGGCGGATTACCTATTGGTGGTTTTATTTCTTCTCAAGAAATTATGGATGTCATCCGGCGCAATCCAATGCTGGGTCACATCACCACCTTCGGAGGTCACCCTGTACCCGCAGCAGCTTCCCTGGCACATTTGAATGCGCTGCTCGACGAAGGCTGGATCGATCTTATTGAGACTAAGGAAAATATTTTTCGACAGCGCCTCATTCATCCGGCCGTGAAGGCCGTTACCGGAAAAGGATTAATGCTGGCCGTTCATTTAGATACCCCAGAACGCGTGCAAGAAGTTGCGCGACGAGCGATGGAAAAAGGGCTGATTCTGTTTTGGCTGTTGTTTAAAGGAAATGCGCTGCGTGTGACTCCTCCTTTGATTATTACCGACGAACAAATACACTGGGCGTGCGATGTGATTATCGAATGCTTAGACGAGGTGACGTCTTAATTTCTCGAGTTTGGCTTGCAGGTCCGGCATTTGCATATACGCCCCTTCGCGTTCCTGCTCTACCCCATTCAATAGGACAATGAGCGTAGGAACCCCCATAATAAGCATGGGTCCGGCCAATGAAGAGAGCTCCATCAGGTTGACCTTCGCAATGGGGATACCGACCTCTTCAAATACCTCCGCTACTTTAGGTTTAAGTACGTGACAGATACCGCAGGTAGTCGTGTAGAAATATACCCCACACAAATCGTTTGTTTCAACAAAGGATGAATATTCTTCAGGGGACGTTATTTCTCGCATTAGTATTGACCTGTATTTAAAAGCACGAGCGTGCAGGCTATTTCTGTTTCTATTCCGGCCTTTTCCGCTAAATGAATGAGCTCTGGATTTTCAGTTCCTGGATTGAATATAATTCTTCGCGGATTCAATCCAATGAGATAATCGTAATACTCGGGCTGCCTTGAAGGGCCCACATAGAGCGTAATGGTATCAATGTCTGTAACATCGGGTTTGCCCACGATAATATCTTGATGGTCAATAGCTCCCTTCCGTATACCCACGGGCACCACCGGAATTTGATGCCGATGAAGGGTTTCTGTAGCCATATGCGAGTATCTGTTTGGGTTGGGCGAGGCGCCGAGTACGAGCGTTTTATTTTTCTGAGTTTCCGACATATTGAATGGGCTATTGCGGGTCGATATCGATAACTACGCGCACCCCCTTAAAATCGTTATGATCCTTCAATTGTTCAATATACTGACGAATCATTTCTTTCGCTCGGTTCAAGCTGTCTGCTGCACCGAGTTTGAGCATTATGTTTTTGTGGTATTGATTGCGCACTCTGGGTATTGCCGGGAATTCTGGCCCAAGAACCTCCTGGGGGAATTGCTTTCTGAGGGGTCGCGCCAATGCCTCTGCAGCTCTTGAAACACGATCTCGATCACGATGCCTTATGTTTAATCGAATCAGACGGTAAAATGGCGGGTAATGAAACTCTTTCCGCTTTTTAATTTCTAAGTCAGCCCGGCGTTCGTAATCCGATTTCTGAACATCAAGTAACAACGGGTGATCTGGCTTGTACGATTGAATATAAACCTTCCCTCTCTGCTCTTTTCGGCCTGCCCGGCCGGATACTTGAACCATCAGTTGGAAGGCTCGCTCAAAGGCTCTAAAATCAGGGTATTGCATCATCGTATCCGCCGCTAGTATCCCCACCATGCGCACACCGTCAAAATCAAGACCTTTCGTTAGCATTTGTGTACCCACAAGGATATCCATTTCGCCCCGTGCGAATTGATCAATTATTTCCTGATAGGCGTGCTTTCTGCGCGTGGTGTCCCAGTCCATTCGCCCTATTCGGGCGGATGGGAAACGAATCTTAAGCTCTTCCTCTATCCTTTCTGTCCCAAAACTTTTTGTCCGCAAATCATCGTGTCCGCACGATTCACATTTGGTAGGAAACTGTCTGCTGAAGCCGCAATAATGGCATTTCAACGTGTGAATCTGCTTGTGGTAGGTAAGACTCACATCACAATTTTGACACTCGGGCGCCCAACTACAACGCTGGCACTCTAAGATTGGAGCGAAACCCCTACGATTCTGAAATAGAATAACTTGACCTTTATCATCTAAAGTGCTTTGTATTCTATTTCTCATCTCCTTTGAAAGAATAACGGGTTGCCCGGGTGTCTTTTCTTCTTTCGATAAATCGATGAAATGAACTTCGGGTAACAGTAACTCACCGAATCGATCTATTAGCGACACGTAATCGTATTTCCCGATTTTGGCGTTGTAATAGCTTTCCAAACTAGGCGTGGCAGAACCGAGAATACACATCGCGCCGTGAAGGCGCGCTAAAACAATAGCTGCATCGCGACCGTGGTATCTGGGAGCCGGGTCGAATTGCTTAAACGACGATTCGTGTTCTTCATCGACAATGACCAAACCCAAATTTTCAAAAGGCAGAAATACGGCGGATCGAGCGCCAAGCACAATGGAATAGCTGTTTTCTTCGGGGAATCGGGCAACGGCTTGCCATACTTCTGCCCGTTCATTTTGACTGTAATGGCTGTGGAAAACGCCAATAGCATCTCCGAAGTACTTTTTCAAGCGCTGTATAATCTGGGTAGTTAGCGCAATCTCGGGAAGTAAATAAAGAACTTGCTCGCCGCGAGCTAGGGCTTCCTCAATTAAGTGAATATAGATTTCTGTTTTACCGCTTCCCGTTACTCCATGCAGCAATTGCACTTTGCGCGTATTTACAGCCGTTTTAAGCTCATCAAGTGCGCTATGCTGCGCAGGTGATAGGGGCTTTGCTTTTTCTTCCGGATCGGAGTTGAAAGAAAGGCGCGAATGTTCGAATGAATAAGACTCAACAATACCCTTGTCTCGCATAGCGGTAAGCGCCGCTCGGCCGATTCCAAATTTCTTGTGCCATTCCGACGCTGATCGACCTGGGTGGTTTAACCGAGCATCATCGATGAATTGAAAGAGAGCCGTTCGCTGCTTAGGCGCATTCGCTACATTTTGAAAAGAGAGCTCCAGTAAATCTTCATTTTCAGCTAAAAATGCCAGTCTCCAAAGTATTTCGGTCTTGGGCTTGTATTTTTCTTCAACGCGTTCTACCACTTCCACCCATTCCTTTTTGATCATGGATTGTATGATCGGGTGAATGGTTGTTTTTCCGATTATTTCTGAGATTTCAGACAGCTTTAACTCGTTTTGCTGCTCTAGAGCCTGCGCAATTAAGAACTGATTGTCATTAAGCTCTTCTGGATCTATTTCTTCTTGGGCAATCCAACGAACACGCGTTTCACTCTCGAGTTTTAATCCGGCCGGTAAGGCCGCAGTCATTACTTCTCCCGGAGAGCATACGTAATAGCGCGCCATCCAATCCCAGAATTTCAACTGAGTTTCGCCAATTAACGGCGCTGAATCTAGAACTTCTATAATCTCTTTGGGCTTATACATACTGGGCGGCTCTTCATGGATCCGCCGAACAATGCCCGTATAAATTTTCCTTCGACCCAAGGGTACCAAAACCCTGTGTCCAATTCTTATATCCTGGTCTTTAGCAATTGAATAAGTAAAAAGACGAGGTAATGGAATCGGTACTAGGATATCGGCGTAGACGCTCATTGGTCCTTCTTTTTCCCGCTAAAAAGTTTGTACTCCAGAATTCTACAATTAATGGGGCCGTTCATTACTCGAACTTTCCGGCTAGGACGTAAGCCGACGTATTTATAAGTCTCTTCCTCTTCGTCTGGCGCCAAGATATAGGCATTCCAGCCACTAAATTCGTGTTTTAGCCAGGTACCGATTTCCCCGTAAACAGATTCCAGAGAGACGGCCATACGAACGTCATAAGGCGGATTCGTAACGACAAAACCAAATGGCGAAGGTTTTCTAACGTCCCTAAAATCGCTCTCCGTTATTTCAATATAATCGTCGAGTAAGGCGCTTTCTGCGTTTTCTTGTGCTTCCCGAACCACTTTTAAACTTCGATCGGAGCCATAAATTTTATAGTCAAAATCACGAACACGGTTTAATAGACCATCCCAAATTTTATCTTGAAGATCCTTGTCAAAACCAGGCCAACTTTGGTAGGCAAACTTAGAGCGATGAATGTTTGCCGGAATATTTTTGGCGATCATCGCTGCTTCGGTAAGAATCGTTCCCGATCCGCAGAATGGATCTATGAGGTCTCCTTTTCCATCCCAATGCGTCATAAGCAGCATTCCTGCGGCCAATACTTCGCTAACGGGGGCTTTTCCGAAATTGACCTTGTACCCTCTTCTGTGCAAAGAGTCGCCCGAACTGTCCAATGAAACTTGAACCCGATCTCCGCTCCACAATATGTGAATGCTCCAATCGGGGCTTCGCGTATCTACATCGGGCCTACTTCCTTTATCCTCGGAAATACGATCGGCAATGGCATCTTTCACTTTCAAAGCCGCAAAATGCGAATGGGTAATGGGTGCATTGACGAGCACGGCATGTACGGCGAATGTTTGATCGAGACCAATCCACTCAGACCAAGGGAGTGATTTAACCCCTTGGTAGAGTCCGGCCTCTCGACTTGCCTGAAACTTGTGTATGGGAACCAGAATGCGCAATGCGGTTCGCAAAGTTCTATTCGCCTTGTAAATGAAGCCGAGATCACCGTGAAATTTCACTGCGCGATTTACGGGTTCAATATTTTGTGCTCCTAATTGGAGTAATTCTAAGGCCAAAGTCTCTTCGAGTCCTTGCACGGTGGTGGCCACCATTTCCCTTAATTCATCATTTTGTGGTAACATGTGTCAAATGTAGCTAAATGTATAGTTTTGCCTTCATGGTATTAAGCACGCTCGACTGGGTCCTTTTAATTACATTTTTCGCGCTGTCAACGGCTATTGGCCTGTATTTCAGAAAAAGAGCGGGTAAAAACATTACCGAGTTTTTTCTCGGCGGACGAAACTTTCCGTGGTATTTAGCAGGGATTTCTATGGTTGCAACCACATTTGCTGCCGATACACCTCTTGCGGTTACCGAATTAGTCGGTCAACACGGAATCAGCGGAAATTGGTTGTGGTGGTCCTATTTAATGGGCGGAATGCTCACTACCTTTTTCTTTGCTCGTTTATGGCGCCGGGCGCAAATTCTTACCGAAGTGGAGTTTATAGAACTGCGGTATTCGGGTAAGCAAGCGGCATTCTTACGCGGTTTTAAAGCCGTTTACTTAGGGCTTTTCATGAATGTCTTAGTCATCGGATGGGTGAATTTAGCCCTTATGTCGCTCCTTCAAGTATTTTTTGGATTATCAGAATCCTCTGCCTTACTGTATACCGCTGGCGCGATGGCCTTGGCGGCCACGTATAGTTCGCTCGGTGGGTTGTGGGGTGTGGCTGTTACGGACGCGCTGCAGTTCTTTGTTGCCATGACAGGAACCATAGTCTTGGCTGTTTTAGTCATTCGGTCACCTGAAATTGGCGGTCTTGAGGGTCTTACGAATAAAGTGCCTGACTGGAGTCTTGATTTTTTTCCTCGCCTGAATGGCCAAACCGACATAGCCGGAGCTCTGAGTATTTCCTTCGGAGCATTCTTGGCATTTGTGGGTGTACAATGGTGGGCGAGTTGGTATCCCGGTATGGAACCGGGTGGCGGCGGATATGCTGCCCAGCGGATGATGAGTGTAAAAAAGGAAGAGGACGCGCTCTACGCGACGCTGTTTTTTCAAATAGCTCATTATTGTTTGAGACCTTGGCCTTGGATTTTGGTTGGACTCGCAGCCATGGTTTTATATCCGGAGTTGAGCGATGGAGATTTAAAACTGGGATATGTAATGGCCATGCGCGATTACCTGCCAAGTGGATGGCGCGGATTAATGCTAGTGGCTTTTTTTGCTGCCTACATGAGTACGATCAGTACTCAATTAAATTGGGGTGCGGGCTATTTAGTTAATGATGGCTATAAGCGCTTTATCCGGCCGCAGGCCGACGACAAAGAGCAGGTACAGGTATCGCGATTAACAACGGTTGCTCTGATGCTCATAGCGCTGTATGCGACGACGCAAATGGAATCAATAAGTGGCGTTTGGACCTTTTTAATTGAATGTGGAGCGGGATTAGGAGGCGTATTGATCCTTCGATGGTACTGGTGGAGAATCAACGCATGGAGCGAAATTAGCGCTACAGTAACTCCCATTATCGCCTATGCACTGGCACATTTTGTTTTTGATTGGGCCTTCCCAAATTCCTTCTTTTTTACTGTCGGCACCACAACGGTTGTTTGGTTACTCGTCACCTTTTTAACCAAGCCGGAAAATGAAGAACATTTAAAGGCCTTTGTTCTTCGCGTGAACCCCGGCGGCTGGTGGCCTTATTCGGGAGATGAAAACAATAAGCCCAAGTTGGGTTATTTAGCTTTAGCCTGGACGGGCGCCACAGTTTTAACCTATTCCGTACTTTTCGCCACTGGAAAGTGGCTGCTCTTTTCTTTTTACGATGCCCTACCCTATTTTATTTCAGCCATTTTAGGTCTTATTGCTTTGAAATTCGCAATGAATAAAACGAAAATACTCTCTTGATGGAATGGTTTGAAAGTTGGTTCGATACCCCGTTCTATCACATGTTGTACAGTGATCGAAACGATTCTGAAGCTCAGCGATTCATGGATCGCTTGGCTAATTACCTGGAAGTTTCGGATAACATGTCCGTGCTCGACGTTGCGTGTGGAAGAGGTCGGCACGCTATCTACTTAAATGAAAAGGGCTACAATGTCACGGGAATCGATTTGTCTGAAGAAAGTATATCGGTAGCCAATAAATCGGCGAATGAACGGCTTCGATTTTTCGTTCGCGACATGCGCAATCCTTTGAAGTACAAGTACGACCTCGTTTTAAATTTGTTTACCAGCTTCGGTTATTTCGAAACAGAAGAGGAAAACAAGCTTTCTCTACTTAACTTGGCGAACGCGCTCAACCCAGGTGGGCGACTCGTGATTGATTTTCTAAACAGCAAAAAAGCGGCCAACGCTTTGATTAACCAAGAGACGAAAACAGTAGAGGGTATTGACTTCCGCATTCATAGAAGCTTTGAAAATGGTTTTTTCTTAAAGCGAATCGAATTTGAACATGAAGGTGAAGAGCACGCCTATTCTGAAAAAGTGAAAGCCTTAACGCTAATCGATTTTCACGAAGGATTGGAAGCGGCCGGACTCAAAATTTTGAATACGTTTGGGGATTATGATTTAAACGATTTTGACGCTCAACATTCTGAACGACTTATTTTAATCGCGCACAAAGTAAATTAATGAATCTGCTGCTTCTCATATTGGCTGTGGCTCTAGGAGTTTTAGGAGCTTTTGCTTTTCCTGCACAGGGTAAGGGTATTAAGTATTTTACCGCTTTCAGTGGTGGATTTTTATTGAGTATTTGTTTTTTGGAGTTAATCCCGCAGAGTTATGAAGCATTGGGGTATTCTTTAGGTGCTTGGTTATTGGCGGGCTTCTTTTTCCAAATCGTGCTCGATTACTTCAGTCAAGGTGCCGAGCACGGTCACATTCATTATCATGAAAAAGACGAGGGACGCACGCCCTATTTACTTCTCTTCAGTCTTTGCCTTCATGCCTTTTTGGAAGGGATGCCGGTACTCAATGGGCATGATCACGATCATGGTAATGGCTTACTCTTCGGAATCGTTGTTCACAAAGTCCCCGTCGCATTAATTCTATTTCAGTTTTTAAGAATCCACAAACTGCCGAAGGCAAGAACGGCTTTGATCATGATCGTTTTCGCGTTTATGAGTCCGGCCGGAGCGCTCTTTAGTAATTGGGTTCCAGAAATAGCTCCTTACTTGCCACAAATCCGCGCGGTAGTTCTGGGTGTGTTTTTACATATCGCCACGACCATTTTGTATGAGTCGTCGGAGAGCCACCGATTTAACGGATTAAAGTTATTAGCCGTTTTGGTCGGCCTCACGGCCGGATGGCTCTCTATTCTTTTTTAACTCTTTATACCTTATAAAGACTATTTATCAAACTTTCCCACTGGATATTCGTTGACGCCCTAGATGTTTTCTAATTTTGAAAACAGAAACATGTATAATCTTAAAATCTATAAAAAATGGGTGTTTTAGTAGGAAAAAAAGCTCCGTCTTTTACTGCTGCTGCAGTAATCAATGGCGAGGAGATCGTTGAAGACTTTTCATTAGATCAGTTCATTGGCAAGAGCCATGTTATTCTTTTCTTCTATCCAAAGGATTTCACCTTTGTTTGTCCGACCGAGCTCCACGCTTTTCAGGCGAGTTTGGCTGACTTTAAAGCAAAAGGCGTAGAAATTGTTGCCGTTTCAACGGACACGGAGCAATCGCATTGGGGCTGGTTACAAATGAGTAAAGATCATGGTGGAATTCAAGGCGTTACCTACCCGGTAGTTGCGGATACGAATAAAACCATTTCGAGCAATTTTGACGTGTTAGCCGGAGAATACTTCTACAACGAGAAGAATGAGCTCGAAGCGGAAGGTGAGTTAGTAGCTTACCGCGGACTTTTCCTTATCGATAAAGAAGGTGTTGTTCAGCACCAAGTTGTAAACAACATGCCTTTAGGACGTAACGTTGAAGAAGCAATGCGTATGGTTGATGCTTTGCAATTCTTTGAAGAGAAAGGTGAAGTTTGTCCGGCAAACTGGAGCGAAGGAAAAGAAGGAATGAAAGATACGCACGACGGCGTAGCTGATTACCTTGCTGCTCACTAAATAGAAAATCAATTTAGGGACTCGCGTTCGCCGCGGGTCCTTTTTTAAAACACAAAAAATGGCTGAAGTAAAACTCGGTGAAAATACTGTTCACACCTCGGGTTCGTTACCATCGGTTGGTGGAGATGCGCCTGACGCGCGCTTGGTTAGAAATGACCTAAGTGAAATGCAGTTAAGTTCGTACGCGGGAAAACGCGTAGTGCTCAACATATTCCCTTCAATTGATACGGGTATATGCGCAGCTTCTGTTCGTAAATTCAATGAGCTTGCCAGTTCTTTGGATAATACGGTGGTTCTTAATATATCTCTTGATTTGCCCTTTGCGCAAAAGCGTTTTTGTGGCGCTGAAGGTATTGAGAATGTTGAAACCCTTTCTGCTTTTAAAAACAACACATTTGAAGAAGCTTACCAAGTCACTATGATTGATGGTGGCATGCAGGGATTCTTCTCGCGGGCAATTGTTGTCGTAAACGAGAATGGCGACATTGTTCACTCAGAACAAGTACCCTCTATTGGTCAAGAGCCGAACTACGAGGCTGCTATTGCAGTTCTTAGTTAATAGAATTTCTCACTTTAGAAGTAAAGGCGCGGAGGGCAATTTTTTCTTCCGTGCCTTTTTCTATTTCCTTTTTTATCCAAATAGCACCAAATACATTGGTCAGCTGATCCCCTTCATCCACGCCACCTACGGGAATTTCCGGTGTTTCTCCTTCTTCAATGGCCGCTTCGGCCTGCTCAAGAGTTTCGAGGTCGTATTCTAAAAGAGCTTTAATGGCTGGGATCTTCATGATTCAACGTTTTCAGTGATTATTGAACGAAGGTATTCTTCCTTGCTGCTTGCGCTTCCAGCCGCGAGGCTGCCATTCTTGAAAAAGGCCAAATAGGGTAAATTGTCTACACCCGCCAATTTCCGAGTTTCCGGATTCTCCTCGGCATTTACATCGAGAAAAAGCACATTACTCATTTCATCCTCGTTGCTTACACGCTTAAATTTCGGACTAAAAAGTCGGCAGTTACCGCACCAATCGGCGTAGAACTTTACGACTACATTTTCATTATCGTTGATAAGACTTTTAAAATCTTGGTCCGTTGCAATTTGTACTGCCATGGCTTTGTTTTATTATTGATACTACAAATGTACATCGGAGCTTGAAAACCCCAACGTTTGTCGTTTTGAATCTTTCAATCCTATATAAACCCTCTCTATACGTGAAGACTCATCGCGCTTATTCCACTATTTCAACGCTACTTTGCGGCGTTGGTATCCTCCTATTGGGAGCTTGTCAGAGTAAAACTACATCAATTCATAAAGCTCCTCTGAATGGATACTGGCGTGGAGAGTTGTCGTTGAGCGACACTATAAATCGACCTTTGCCTTTTCAATTCATTGTTGAAGGCGCCATTGGTCAGCAGCAAATGACCGTTCAAAATGGACGCGAGGCTATTGTGTTAAATCCTTTTTACGAAAAGAATGACAGCATAGAGGTCGTTTGGCCCGTTTTCGAAAGTGGATTCGTTTTCCAATCAAGTGATTCTCTAATGAGCGGCTATTGGTATGATCGTAGCCGAGGTGACAACTACAGAATTCCTTTTGAAGCGCGCTATGGCGTGGAATATCGCTTTAAGCAAACCGATCGTCCGTCTGAGCGTTTGGCGGGAACATGGCGAACTCATTTTGGCGAAAAAGCTCCGAATGCCTTGGGCCTATTTAAGGAACAAGGCGGCTTATTATCCGGGAGTTTCGCCACAGAAACAGGCGATTATCGATTCTTAGAGGGGGTCATTCAAGGCAACCAATTCAAGTTAAGTACCATCGATGGGGCACACGCGTTCCTTTTTGAAGGAACTATCAATGGAGATAGCCTATGGGGAACCTTTTATAGTGGCGACCATTATTCAGAACATTTTTATGCTCTTCGCGATGATGAATTTGAATTGAAAAAAGCAAACGAACTCACCTACTTGAAAGAGGGATATTCAACGGTAGATTTTGCTTTCCCCGATCTTAACGGCGACACTATTCGCTTAAGTGACGATCGGTTTAACAATAAAGCCATGGTCATTCAATTATTCGGATCATGGTGTCCCAATTGTATGGATGAATCTATTTATCTGACTGAACTGTATGAGAAAGAATCGGCCCGCGGATTAGAAATTGTGGGCTTAGGTTTTGAACGACACAAAGAATTTGACAAGGCATCCAATGCGATTATCAAAATGCGCCAAGACTTACTTATTCCTTATACCCTATTGGTAGCCGGACCAGCAAACAAAAAAACCGCAGCCGAAAAGCTGCCTATGTTGAACCACGTTTTGAGTTTCCCAACAGCGATAGTGCTCAATAGGAAGCATGAGGTCATTGGAATACACACAGGGTTCTATGGCCCGGGAACCGGAAACTACTACGAAGAATTTAAGGAGGAATTTGAAGAATGGATTGCCCTTGCGTTAAGAGAATAGGGCTATTAAAAGCGAAACCACAGTAAGACTGTGGTTTCTATCGCGATCGATTTCTAATAGACAAAACAACAACGAGTAACCTTCATTCGCGGAGTTCTGAGGACATCGATTTCGTTTCAAAACGAATTGAGATATAAGTCGAAACACCATACGACTTTCTCAAGCTGACCAAAGATACAATTTTTTAGGACTCATGAAAGTGTTTTCTAGAAAAAAATATGGTTACTTTTGCGCCCTTCCAAAAGCTTGCATTCATGGGATTTCTAGATGAAATAAAGAGACGTAGAACCTTCGCTGTTATTAGTCACCCCGATGCCGGTAAAACCACATTAACGGAAAAGCTTCTTCTTTTTGGAGGCGCCATCCAAACGGCCGGTGCTGTAAAGTCCAATAAAATTAAAAAAGGGGCCACTTCTGATTTCATGGAAATTGAGCGTCAAAGAGGTATTTCCGTCGCCACTTCCGTAATGGGCTTCGAATACAGGGGTAAGAAGATAAATATTCTGGATACCCCTGGTCACCAAGATTTTGCGGAAGACACGTATCGAACTCTTACGGCGGTTGACTCGGTTATTGTGGTAATTGACGTTGCCAAAGGAGTTGAGGCGCAAACAGAGAAATTGGTAAAAGTCTGTCGCATGCGAAATACGCCGGTCATTGTTTTCATAAACAAACTCGACCGGATGGGAAAGGACGCCTTTGATTTATTGGATGAGATTGAAGAGAAGCTCGGCCTGAGCGTTACACCCTTGAGCTGGCCTATTGGCATGGGAAAAGAGCTCAAGGGCGTATACAGCCTATTTGAAAAGCAACTCGTTTTATTTGACGCGCATGGAAAGCAAGAATTAGACGACTCCATAGTTATCGATGAACTTTCTGATTCGCGACTCGATTCATTGGTTGACGAGCATTTTGCAACGACCTTGCGGTCGGATGTTGAACTCCTTGAAGGGGTATATCCACCCTTCGAAATAGACACTTATCGAAAAGGACAGATTTCACCTGTGTTCTTCGGCTCTGCAGTCAACAACTTTGGAGTTCGAGAATTGCTCGATTGTTTTATTCAAGTAGCTCCCCCACCCCAACCCACTAAAACAGAAGAGCGTTTCGTAGCTCCGGATGAAAATACGTTTGCCGGATTCGTTTTTAAGATCCACGCAAATATGGATCCGAAACACAGAGATCGAATCGCTTTTGTTAAAGTGTGCAGTGGGAATTTCAAAAGAAATACGCCCTACTTGCACGTACGCAACAACAAGCAATTAAAATTTTCTAATCCGACCTCTTTCATGGCGGAAAAAAAGGAAATTATTGATGTGTCTTATCCGGGCGATATTGTTGGTTTGCACGATACCGGTAACTTTAAAATTGGGGATACGCTTACAGAAGGGGAACTACTTCATTTTAAAGGGATCCCGAGCTTTTCCCCCGAGATGTTTAAGGTTATTGAAAACGCAGATCCAATGCGCTACAAGCAATTGGCCAAAGGAATCGAACAACTCATGGACGAGGGTGTGGCGCAGTTATTTACAATGACACAAAACAACCGAAAAGTTATCGGAACCGTCGGTCAGCTTCAGTTTGAGGTGATTCAATATCGACTCGAACACGAGTACACCGCGAAATGCCGGTACGAGGGTATTAATGTTCATAAGGCAGTATGGCTCTCAGGGTCGAAGAAGGATCTCGATGAATTCGCAAAGCAGAAATATCGAAACATGGCAATGGACAAAGAAGGGCGCCCGGTGTTCATGGCCGATACAGCGTTTGCATTGCAAATGGCTCAAGATAAATTTCCAGACATAAAATTTCATTTTACCTCTGAGTTCGATTCGTAAGAATTGAGCTCCTTTTTTCCTATTTTGTTACCTCATAGCGATGTAACATGGGAGAAAGTAAGGTCCGATCAGGAAGTAGTTCTGAAGAACTAAAGGAATTCATGAAGCATCTGATTAAAGATATCAGAGCTTTAGAAATCATGATCGATCGAGGGATGATCGAGGAAAACGTTCACCGCATAGGCGCGGAACAAGAACTGTGTTTGATTGACAAAACCTATCGGCCCGCGCCGAGGGCCTTAGAAATATTAGGTGAACTCAATCATGACAAGTTCACGCATGAACTCAGTCGGTTTAATCTCGAAATTAATTTAGACCCACAAGAATTCAAAGGGCCAGCGCTCCGACTCATGGAAGAGCAGCTTAAAAAATGCCTTTCGTGTTTGAAAGAAAAGCTTGAGCCAGCAGAGTTAGATTATATTTTAGTAGGCATACTGCCGAGTATTCGGCTCTCGGACATGACCCTTGAAAATTTAACACCACTACCCCGGTACTTTGCCCTGAATGAGCGACTATCCAAAATGCGTGGTGAAGCCTATGAATTTCGTATTGAAGGAACCGATGAGTTAATCACGAAGCACGATTCATTAATGTTTGAGAGTTGCAACACGAGCTTTCAAGTACATTTCCAAGTAGGAGCAAGTAATTTCACCTCCTTCTACAATTGGGCTCAGGCGATTACGGGACCTGTTTTAAGTGCCTGTACGAATTCACCATTGCTTTTTGGCAAAAGACTCTGGAGAGAAACAAGAATCGCCCTTTTTCAGCAAAGCACCGACACTAGAAGTAACCATCAATACGCCCGTGAAGAGGCTCCCCGCGTTCTTCTGGGGAACTCCTGGCTCAATGATAGCATTGTAGATCTCTTTAAAGAAGATGTTGCCCGTTACCGCGTTTTGATCAGTTCCGATATAAGCACTGACTCTTTAGATCAGTTAAAGAATGGAGAGGTCCCCAGTTTGTCCGCCTTGAAAATGCATAACGGAACCATTTACAAATGGAACCGGGCATGCTTTGGTGAAACGAATGGAATTCCCCATTTGCGTATTGAAAACAGATATATCCCGTCAGGGCCCACTGTATTGGATGAAATGGCTAATACGGCATTTTGGCTCGGGCTAATGCACGGGATGCCAGAAGAGTACAGTCAGCTGCATAAAACTCACGATTTTGACATCACAAAGGCCAACTTTAACAGAGCTTGCCGCATGGGCATGGGCTCTATGTTTCGCTGGCTCGACGGCAAAGTATACAGTGCACAAGATCTAATTTTGGAAGTTCTTATTCCTTTTGCGGAAGAGGGCTTGAGGAAAGCGAAGATTCACGAAAAAGACATAAAAAAATACCTTCAAGTAATTAAAGATCGAGTATCTACTGGAAATACAGGAAGTCAATGGATCTTAAATACATATGATCAATTAAAAAACGAGGGCACAAAAGACGAAATGATGCTCGCGATTACCGCGGGGATTGCCAAAAGACAGAAAAGAAACGTACCCGTTCACAAATGGTCGCTGGCGAAAATTGGCGAAGCGGGTAGTTGGATCAATAGGTATTGGCGAATCGATCAAATTATGTCGGTGAATTTAATTACTGTAAATCAGAATGATCTTCTCGACATGGTTCCTAACATTATGGACTGGCGAGAAATCCGTCATGTGCTTGTCGAAAATGACAAGAATGAGCTGGTCGGACTTCTAACCTCAGGAACCTTAATTCGCTATTACTCTACCCGTTTAACAGATGAAACGCAAGAGGCATTAGTAAAAGACGTAATGATCAAGAGCCTTATTACGGTAACGCCCGATACATTGACCAAGGATGCCATATCTTTGATGAGGAAGAATAAAATCGGCTGCCTACCGGTGGTTCGTCAGAAAAAAGAACTCATCGGAATCGTCACAGAACATGATTTTGTCAATGTAGCCGATCATTTTCTTCAAGAATTTTTGAAGGACTAGTGAATGGAGATTTTGGAAGAAAGGGAAGCTGTAGTTGATCGGGTTATTATGGACCTGCGGTCCGATAAACCGGGGCCTACTCTTTTGGTGATTGGCGGGATCCATGGAAATGAACCTTCCGGAGTATTCGCTTTAGAACAAATAGCCGAACATTTCAAAGAACACAATCTTTCACTCGATCGAGGAAGACTTATTGCGTTTCGCGGTAATCGCCGAGCACTTTCTGAAAAAACGCGTTTCATTAAGCGCGATTTGAACCGAATGTGGCTGTGGGATTTTAAGCACCAGTGCCCAATTGACCCCACCACACCAGAGCCCGATGATGAATACGATGAATACTGTGATTTGCAATTCCGCATTCATCAAGCAATTAAAGAACGTACCGGGCCTATTTGCTTCTTGGACCTCCATACTACTTCGGCCGAAAGCGCTCCCTTCATTATGATCGGCGATACACTCAGAAATAGAGACCTCGTTCAGGGGATCCCCGTTCCTATTGTTTTCGGTGTAGAAGAAGAATTAGATGGGCCGTTGTTGAGTTATATAAATGAATTGGGCCACCTATCGGTGGGATTTGAGGCGGGTAAGCACGACGCGCCAGAAGCTATAGATGCTCATGCCGCCTTAACTTGGGTGATCGCGCACAGATTAGGTCTTATAAATGATGAAACCCAGACGCCTATTGATCAAAGCCTTATAAAACTGGCCGAACTCGGGGCGCATTTGAAAAACTTCTACGAAGTTCGTTACCGGCATGGTATTGATTCAAGCGACGATTTCTCGATGCGGCTTGGATTTAAAAATTTCCAAGTCGTGCGCAAAAAAGAAGTCATTGCGGACGATAAAAAAGGACCCATTCAAATGCCCGAAAATGGAAGGATTTTTATGCCTTTATATCAGAAGAAGGGCAATGACGGTTTCTTTCAAATAAGACGAATAGCACCGTTTTGGCTTGCGTTCTCTAGAAAGCTACGGATGTGGAAAGCCTATAAGTTAATTGGCTTGTTACCGGGCGTTCGTAAGGAAGGGAACCCACTTTTGCTCAAAGTAAATACTTCTGTTGCTCGTTGGTATCCAAGGCAAATTTTTCACCTTCTCGGCTATCGAAAAATCAGAATGTCTGGAGCGTTTTTATACATGGAAAAAAGGCCCTTCGATTTCGAAGAGCCCCCTTTACAATCCTTTTAACACTGACCTTTAAGGGCAAACAACATCAAATCGCGACTGGACGTTTAGAGTCACGTTTGGCCACAAAAGTGAAACGCCATCCGCTCCTTTGTGCAAATCGTAACAAGCATCATTCAACTTTTCAATTCCCGCCGAGCCATTCCAATTTTTAACATCGATCTCAGCGCTCATTTCGAACAGTCCATTCTCAAAAGTATAGTCCATGGGGACTATCTTCTCCAAAGCATTCATTCGGAGGAGCACTTTGGCAATTCCAGCATCCCCTTCTCCGGAAAGCTCTTGAATTTGGCCGTAAATAACGTCCGTATTCATTGAACCGAAGAAAAAGGAAATGATCTTATTATTTCGATCTTCATTCTTCGATTCTATGCTCGAAACTGGAATTTTGAAATCCACCCCGCTTACAACATCGATTATGTTTTCATTTTCTGAGAACCCTTCCGTATAAATTTCCTCAAACGTTCCACTCACTCCAACACGCTCTGTAAATTTATAACCCGTCCAAGTGAATTGTGTAGAATCGGCATTATACCGATAAACGCAATTCTCTTCCATTTGGGCATTCGACTCGCTTGCTTCTGCATTTTTCTCTTCTGGCGAAGCGCATGACGACATGATTACCAAGCTCAATAATACTGGTGCAACTAATTTCATATTTAAGATTTTATTCTTTTTACCGCTTTAAGCGTATTTAATAACAGCGCCGCACGAGTCATAGGCCCGACACCTCCTGGAACGGGAGTCATTGCGCTAGCTTTACTTTTTACATCGTCAAAATCGACGTCTCCCTTTAATCGGAAACCCGATTTAGTTTCCGTTGAAGGAACTCGGGTTGTACCCACATCAATTACTACAACGCCCTCTTTCAGCATAGAAGACTTAATGAAACCCGGCTTCCCGATGCCCACAATTAAAATATCGGCAGTGGAAAGAAGGCTCTCTAAATTTTGGGTCCTGCTATGTGCTATGGTTACCGTTGCGTTCCCAGGAGTATTATTCTGACTCATTAATATGCCCATCGGTGCACCTACAATATGGCTGCGTCCAACCACCACACATTGTTTGCCCGATGTTTCAACATCATATCTTTTTAATAGCTCCATCACACCCATTGGAGTGGCCGGCAAAAAAGCGTCCATTCCCAGAGCCATTCTCCCATAATTGGTCGGGTGAAATCCGTCCACATCTTTATTAGGATCAATAGCTTCTAATACCCTTTGACCATCAATATGCTTTGGTAGAGGTAATTGAACGATGAAACCATCTACATCGGAATCGCTGTTTAACGCCTCAACTTCATTTAAAAGCTGTTCTTCAGATACCGAATCATCCAAGGTTATTAAGGTTGAATTGAAACCGACCTCTTTACAGTCGTTAATTTTACCATTTACGTAGCTGTGACTAGCGCCATCATTACCTACTAAAATAACGGCCAAATGAGGCGTCTTCACCCCTCTCTCTTTCAACCTGGCAACTTCTTCAGCTACCTCTGTTTTAATTTGCTTAGCCGTTTCACGACCATCTATACGAATCATAATATTCAATTACATGCCCGGTGCCTTACCGCGCATAGCATTCATCATGCTCATCATTTTGCGGTTTCCTCCACCCTGCATCATTTTCATCATTTTGCTCATTTCGCTGAACTGCTTCAGGAGCCTGTTTACCTCTTGGACGCTCGTTCCACTTCCAATGGCAATCCTTTTCTTGCGCGATCCATTAATTATTTTGGGATCGACGCGTTCTTTTGGTGTCATCGATTTAATCATGGCCTCTATATGCTTGAAGGCATCATCGTCGATTTCAACGCCTTTCATGGCCTTGCTCATGCCGGGGATCATACCGAGGAGATCTTTGGTCGACCCCATCTTTTTAATCTGTTCTATTTGCTTTAAGAAGTCATCAAATCCAAATTGGTTTTTTGCGATTTTCTTTTGAATGCGTCTCGCTTCCTCTTCATCGTATTGTTCTTGGGCTCTTTCTACAAGGGAAACAACATCCCCCATGCCGAGAATTCGATCCGCCATACGCTCTGGATAAAACACATCCAACGCGTCCATTTTTTCTCCAGTACCGACGAATTTAATTGGTTTGTTGACGACCGTTCTGATTGAAAGGGCTGCCCCACCACGAGTGTCACCATCGAGTTTCGTCAATACAACCCCATCAAAATCGAGCAAATCATTAAAGGCCTTGGCTGTATTCACAGCATCCTGACCCGTCATGGAATCAACAACAAATAAAATCTCATTTGGGTTAACCGCGTCCTTGATGTTCGAAATCTCGTTCATCATTTCTTGATCGACGGCTAATCGACCTGCGGTATCCACAATCACTAAATTCTTTCCGTTGTTCTTGGCGAACTCTATTCCTTTGCGAGCCAAATCAACAGGATCATTGTTTCCTTCTTCCGTAAATACGGAAACGCCAATCTGCTCGCCCAACACCTTCAGCTGATCAATTGCAGCAGGGCGATAAACATCTCCTGCGACCAATAAAGGATGTAAGGCCCGCTTGCTCTTTAAGTACTTTGCAAACTTGGCACTAAAGGTTGTTTTACCCGATCCTTGCAAACCTGCAATGAGAACCACGGAGGGTTTCCCAGTTAAATCTATATCAACCTGCTCACCTCCCATCAGCTCGGTGAGTTCGTCCTTAACGACTTTCACCATTAACTGACTAGGCTTCAGGCTCGTGAGCACTTTCTGGCCAATGGCTTTCTCCTTTACGCGAACGGTGAATTCCTTCGCGATCTTGAAATTAACATCGGCATCCAATAATGCTCTTCGCACTTCCTTTAGCGTGTCGGCAACGTTTACCTCCGTAATCTGGCCGTGCCCTTTTAGGACTTGGAACGCTTTATCTAACTTATCATTTAAACTCTCAAACATGGTGTTTCTCTTACATCTGGTTAGGAACTTCAATGCCTAAAGTGCGCATTGAACTCTTGACTACGTGCCCTACAAATTTACTTAATTGAACACGAAATCCGACTTGATTCTCAGTAGGTGCATTGAAAATAGATTCTTTTTGATAGAAACTGTTAAATGCCTTTACAAGTTCATAGGTGTAATTCGCGATTACGGCCGGACTCAATTCATCTGCGGCTTGCTGAATCACACCGGGGTATTCCGCCAGCAACTTCAGAATATCATGCTCTGAAGGGGTGAGGTTTTCAATTTCCACTTTTTCGAAATGGGCCTTCTCGGCCCGACGAACAAGACTTTGGATACGCGCATGCGCATATTGTATAAATGGCCCCGTATGTCCATTAAAGTCAATAGACTCTTCAGGATCAAACATCATTCGCTTTTTGGGATCGACCTTGAGAATAAAGTATTTCAATGCACCCATTCCAATCTCGTGATACAGCCTTGTTTTGTCCTCTTGAGACATCTCTTCAAGTTTGCCGAGCTCTTCGGAGATTTCTTTGGCCGATTGGTCCATTCCAGCCATCAAATCATCTGCGTCAACCACGGTGCCTTCACGCGATTTCATCTTGCCGTGAGGCAAATCAACCATCCCATAAGACAGGTGGTGTAAGTTCTTCGCCCAATCGTAACCCAACTTTTCAAGAATTAAAAACAAGACTTTGAAATGGTAATCTTGCTCGTTTCCTACGGTGTATATGAGCTCGTCTATTCGGTAATCTTTAAATCGCTGAACAGCGGTACCCAAATCTTGCGTCATATATACCGCAGTACCATCGCTCCGAAGCAAAAGCTTTTCATCTAAGCCTTCGCTAGAAAGATCACACCACACTGAACCATCGTCGCGTTTTTGAAACACCCCTTTTGAAAGGCCCTCTTCCACCATCTCTTTCCCTAACTTGTAGGTTTCGCTTTCATAGTAGTTCTGATCAAAATCTACACCCAAACGATCGTACGTTTGATTAAAACCACTGTATACCCAGTCGTTCATGGTTTTCCAAAGAGAAACTACTTCCGAATCACCTTGCTCCCACTTCAAAAGCATTTCCTGCGCAGAAATCAATAAAGGAGCATCTTTCTTTGCCTGGTCCTCTGGCACTCCCTTGGAAACGAGCTCAGCTATTTCCTCACGATACTTTTTATCAAAAAGCACGTAGTATTTCCCTACTAAATGATCTCCTTTGACTCCAGCGGATTCCGGGGTTTCCCCATCACCGAACAACTGCCAGGCCAACATACTTTTACAAATATGAATTCCGCGGTCATTAATGATTTGAACCTTATAGACCTTTCGGCCAGCGGCCTTGTTGATCTCGGATACCGCATAGCCCAGAAGGCAATTTCGGATGTGGCCCAAATGAAGCGGTTTATTGGTGTTTGGAGAGCTATACTCGACCATCACCGATTTGCTCGATACGGAAGGGTCTACCAAACCGTAACTCGGATCTGAAGCGTTTTTGTCGAAAAAGTCGATCCAAACAGTTTCCGATAGTTCGATATTTAAGAATCCTTTGACCACATTGAATCCCGAAACAAGGTCAAGATTCTTTTTAACTGCCTCCCCTATTTCCAATCCGGTTTGTTCGGGGTTCTTTTTTGAAATTTTAAGCAGTGGAAAAGTGACCAGCGTTATATCACCAGCAAATTCTTTTCTGGTTTTTTGAAAGTTGAGCGTATCTAAAGAAACGCTTTGTCCGTATAATTGATTTATAGCGTCAACGATATGAGGAGCTATAAGTAGTTCTAGGTTCATAGTTTTATTCTCTTCTCAATTACTTCGGCCGTCTGCTCTAACAACTGCAAGGCCGTATCTGCCATCACATTCCCTTTGGTATCCAAACACGGGTTGATCTCGACAAACTCAATGCAGCATACCTTTCCATTTGTGGCTAGCTCCGTAAGCAAGTCAGCCGCTTCGCTTTCCCAGAGACCGTTGTGAACGGGTGTACCTGTACCCTTGCTTATGGTCGCATCCAAGGAATCGACGTCAAAACTCACGTAAATGCGATCACAGTCGCGCAGTTGATCCATTATTTCCCTTGCAATGGGACGACCTCCTTTATTATGAACTTCCCCGACTCGAAAATTCTTTATTCCGTATTTTTTAATGATATGATCTTCAGGCTCTTCTGTGTCACGAACCGCAACAAAAACGAGGTCTTCTGTTCGGATTCTGGCGTTGGTGCCCTTCATTTGCTCCCAGGCCTTTAGTGTTTCGCCATTAACTTCGTTAATCTGACAATCTTCATTATTTTCATTTATGGCCGTTGCTAAGGGCATGCCATGAACATTGCCACTAGGTGTTGTATAAGGTGAATGAAGATCAGCGTGCGCATCAATCCAAACGACTCCAAGGCGCTCGTTGGGATAGGCTTTTTTTATTCCGGCAATCGTTCCACCCGCCACGCTGTGGTCGGCTCCAATGATTAGCGGGAATTCCTTGTTTAAAAGCACGCTCGAAACGTGCTCAGAAATTCGGTCATACATTTCTGCAATCGGAATAATTCTTTTCCCGTTAGGTGTATTTATTTCGTCAAATAAGCGTTCATTAAGCGTAGGAATCGCCTCTATAGGATGGCGTGTAAAAAATTTGCTTTCGGCGTTGAATGCGGCTACCTTCAGCGCTTCAAATCCCATGCTTGCACCGCGTGTACCGGCGCCAAGTTCAGACAGGGAAGTGAGCATTTTTATTCGACTCATAATGCAGTATTCTTTCTGCCGCAAAGCTAAGGAAATTAGAAGTGGCTTAAGGGTACTCTAACTTTTGTATTTTTGGCACTGACCTCGATATATGGCCTCTAAGAAAAAACCCAGCACGAAGAAAAAGAAAAATGAAAACGCGTGGTACCGACGCAAGAATACACAGACCGTTGTTGGATTGGTTTTGTTGTTTTTGTCGCTCTTTGGAATCATTGCGTTTACAAGTTTCCTTTTTCATTGGTCCTACGACCACAGCGAACTAGATCGCTCCTTTGTGGAGTCATTGGCAAGTGACTCGGGCGAAGTTCGCAACATACTCGGAAAAGCGGGCGCTTCCGTTGCGCATCTTTTTGTGTACCGATATTTCGGTGTAAGCGCTTTTTTCATCCCTTATTTCTTACTCATATTAGGAATCAAGGTTTTGTTTCAACCAGAGAAACTGAAACCTCGAAAGCTTATTTGGAGAGGGATATTAATAATGACTTGGTTTGTCGCTTTCACTGGCTTATTATTTTCTGGTCAGCATCCTGTTTGGGCAGGCGGTGCGGGTTACTATGTGTTTCTCTTTCTCCAAAAGGGTATTGGCACTGTGGGTACGGCCTTGGTATTGGTGTTATTCGTTTTAGTAGGCGTAGTCCGCTTTTTTAATATTACACCCGCCCATATTCAACGCTGGTTTTCGAATCCAGAGCGAGATAAAGAATCCAATTCTCCTGAATCCAAGGAAGAAGTTAGTACTGCGGCTCCTATTGACCAAGCGCTTAGCACACCGCCAGAGCCGGAACCCATTCCAGAACCTGAAATTGAATTAGCTCTTGAGCCCGAAATAAAGAAGGTTGAACTTGCCCCTGAGCCGAAGCCTACTCTTATACCCGAAGAAGAGCCGGAAAATAGTACCGATGACATAGAGCTTTCTGTGGAAGAAGTCATCGAAGAGGAAATTAATGAGGAAGACAGCAGGGCCAAACAAAAGGTTGAAGACTATGGCGCCTATGATCCAAGGCTTGATTTAGCCAAGTTCAAATTCCCTCCAGTCGACTTGCTAAACGACTATGGAAAATCGGATATCACCGTTGACCAGGATGAATTAGAAGCGAATAAAACAAGAATTGTAGAAACACTTCGGAACTACAACATTGAGATTTCAAAGATTAAAGCCACCATTGGTCCCACGATTACGCTTTATGAAATTGTCCCAGAAGCTGGGGTCCGTATTTCTAAGATCAAAAACTTAGAAGATGATATCGCCTTGAGTTTATCGGCACTCGGAATTCGAATCATCGCTCCCATTCCGGGAAAAGGAACTATCGGTATTGAGGTTCCGAATACGAAGAAGAACATTGTCTCCATGCGCTCCGTGATTGCTTCGGAAAAATTTAATAAGGCCGAAATGGAACTTCCGATTGTATTGGGAAAGACCATTTCGAACGAGACCTTTGTTACCGATTTAGCGAAAATGCCACACATGTTGATGGCCGGTGCCACGGGTCAAGGTAAATCGGTTGGACTCAATGCCGTTTTGACGTCGCTTCTCTATCGGAAGCATCCGGCCGAGGTCAAATTTGTTTTAGTGGATCCTAAGAAAGTGGAATTGACCTTGTTCAATAAAATTGAGCGTCATTATCTCGCGAAGCTTCCTGGAGAGGAAGAAGCCATAATAACAGATACAAAGAAAGTAGTCAATACCTTGAATTCACTTTGTATTGAAATGGACGACCGGTATGAGATTTTGAAAACGGCGATGTGTCGGAACATTGTTGAATACAACAAGAAATTTACTGCCCGTAAGTTGAATCCGGAAAATGGACACCGATTCCTGCCCTATATCGTGCTGGTCATTGATGAGTTCGCCGATTTAATTATGACGGCAGGTAAAGAAGTTGAAACTCCTATAGCCCGCTTAGCTCAATTGGCAAGGGCCATTGGAATCCATTTGATAATTGCTACGCAAAGACCTTCGGTAAATGTAATTACGGGAATCATTAAAGCCAATTTCCCTACACGAATAGCTTTTCGAGTGACGAGCAAAATAGACTCTCGTACCATTTTAGACGCCGGTGGTGCCGATCAATTGATTGGAAAGGGAGACATGCTCATAGCACAGGGAAGTGAATTGACCCGCCTGCAATGCGCTTTTGTAGATACCCCAGAAGTAGAAAAAATTACCGATTTCATCGGAAACCAAAGAGCGTATCCCGAAGCACATTTACTTCCAGAGTATGTTGGTGAAGAAGGTGGTGGTGGTGGCGACATGGACATTTCTGACCGAGATTCTTTATTTGAAGATGCGGCACGCATTTTGGTTATTCACCAACAAGGTTCGGCTAGTTTGCTGCAACGAAAGCTAAAACTCGGGTATAACCGCGCGGGAAGAATCATAGATCAACTGGAAGTGGCTGGTATTATAGGTCCTTTCGAAGGAAGCAAAGCAAGAAAAGTATTGGTTCCTGACGAAGCTTCTCTAGAACAACTGCTTCGCGAAGAAAAAGAATAATAAAGACGGATAAACCGTGTTGAATGAAAAGTGAAATGAAAAAAATAAGCACCTCGATTTTCCTCGTATTTTCGATGTTTATGGCAATAGGCCAAACAGATCCGGCCGCGAAGGCCGCTCTTGATAAAGTATCGGAAACAACAAAAAGTTACACCAACATTGCGTTGGATTTTTCGGTTTCTCTTGAGAACAAGAAAGCTAATATTCCCAGTACCACCATGTCGGGGAACATTGTAATCTCAGGAGATAAGTATCATTTAAAACTCGAAGGAAACGAGCAAATTAGTGATGGAGAAAGAATTTGGCGCATCTTGGCTGACGATGAAGTTGTAGAAACCATGGCTGTGGACGAAATGGAAGAAGAAGGCCTGACTCCAAATCGATTATTGACCATGTACGAGCGCGGATTTAAATACAGAATGGGTGAAAAAATGCCCTTTAGAAACAAAGAGGTTCAATTGATTTTACTCTACCCTGAAGACCCCAGTGCCGTTCCTTACGGCAGTATAGAACTGGCCATAGATCCAAATAAAAATCAAATTGTTTACCTAAAAGAATTAGGAAAAGACGGAACAGAAACGACTTATGAAATTAGCACTTTCCGATCCGACCTCGATCTAAAGGAAGACTCATTTACCTTCAACGAAAATAACTACCCAGGTTTTGAAGTTATTGACGTGGGATTCTAATCCGACAGCATATTGAAGGTCCTCTCCAAATTTACTATTAAGGCGTATGTAAGTCCCTTCGTGATTTCATTCGTGGTGGTCTTGTTCATCCTCCTCATGCAATTTGTATGGAAGTACGTGGATGACTTGGTAGGAAAGGGTTTGGAATGGTATACCATTTTAGAACTCTTATTGTATACCTCTGCTTCCTTAGTCCCTATGGCGCTTCCGCTCGCCGTATTATTAGCCAGTATAATGACCTTCGGTCGGATGGGCGAGAATTACGAGCTCGTTGCTTTTAAAAGTTCAGGCGTTTCGCTTATTCGCATTATGCGACCTCTATTTATGGGGATGGTGGCGTTGGCTTTCGGGGCTTTTCTATTTAGTAATTATGTTATCCCCTACTCGAACTTGAAAAGTGGCGCCCTACTTTGGGATATTACCCGGTCGAAGCCCGCCTTTAATTTGCGCGCGGGAATCTTTTATAATGGTATCGAAGGATATTCTATAAAAGTGGCCGAAAAAGGCGGTGATGATGGGAATTTACTTAAAGATGTTCTCATCTATGATCACTCTGCCAATAAGGGGAATATCAAGGTCATAAGCGCTGCACACGGCGAAATGATCATCGATGAGGAGTCGAACTACATGATATTAGAATTGTACAATGGTTTTAGTTTCGAAGAAATGGAACCGGAGAACAAGCAAAAAAGAAAGAATTACCCGCTCTTGCGCAGCCATTTTAGTAAAGAGATAATTCGATTCGATTTGTCTGCATTTAGAATGAAGCGAACCGATGAAGGTCTCTTCAAGAACAACTATAAAATGCTCAACTTAGAGCAACTTCGTTATTCTATTGACAGTTTGCAGGGTCGTTTTGATAATGACAAAAGCGATTTTGACTCGCGCCTATCGGCGCGATACGAAGCGGAACCTGTTGCTAAAAAAGAAGCCGTATCAACTTCTCAAAAAAGGGTCCTCGCCTATTCCCCACCCATTATTGATAAGCTTTCTCATTCCATACTAATGGAAAACTATAACAGGGCCGAGCAACTGCGCATACTACACGCAGCGACAACCTCTGCACGAAATTCAAAAGCCTACGTCTATTCTTATATCCGAGAATTTAGAAATAAAGAGCAATGGATCATTAAGCACAAACTGGAGGAGCACAAAAAATTCACCTTGAGTTTTGCCGTAATTATTCTCTTTTTGGTCGGTGCTCCGCTTGGCGCTATTATTCGAAAAGGGGGCATGGGGCTTCCCGTAGTTATAGCCATCATTATATTTCTGTTCTACCATATCTTGAGCACTACCACCCACAAATTGGGTAAAGACTTTGTATTAACTCCGTTCGCAGCCATGTGGATTTCGAGTATTGTTCTTACCCCTTTTGGCTTGTGGCTGACTTATAAATCGAATCGCGATTCTGCGCTTTTCAATTTCGATCGTTACTGGCAACCCATTGAAGTCTTTTTCACTCGGCTTTTTAAAAGAAAAAAAGGGAATGGAGATTCTACAGCTAACGCATAAGCCGCCATACCCCGGTATTGACGGAGGCTGCATTGCCATGCAACGCGTAACCGAATCATTCTTACGCTCGGGTCATAAGGTGGATTTATTTAGTCTCGACACCTATAAACACCCCTTTGACATTGAGTCATTTCCTCAAAACAAAAACCTCAATGCGGTTTCCATATCCATTAACCTGAAGAATTCGATCGTTGATGGGCTTAAAAACTTATTTTCTAATCGGAGCTATATAATGGAGCGCTTTTACGACCAACGTGTCGCGAGCGCCCTTGAAAAGCAACTTGAAAACGGTTACGACATAATTTGGGTAGAGAGCATTTTTTGGCAACCCTATTTAGAGCTCTTGCGCAAGGCGAATACTCCCGTCGTGCTACGATCGCACAACATTGAACACGCCATTTGGCGCGAACTCGCGTTTTCAAGCGCTTTTCCAAAATCGTCGTACCTACGTCTTTTATCGCGCCGTTTGCGCAAAGAAGAGAAGGAAATGTGGGAGGGTTCAGATACTATTTTCTCGATTAGTTATTCTGACAGTGCGGTTATTAGTGCCCACACTGGAACCCCGGTTATCGATTTCCCAATGAGTGTAGCGAAGCCCGGTGCATCTGAAGACGTTATTCAAAAGAATAGCTGTTTTCATTTGGGTGCTATGGACTGGATTCCCAATCAAGAAGGAATGCGGTGGTTCTTGAACGATGTTTGGCCTGGTATTATGAGCGAGATGAACGACGCGCGCTTCCATCTTGCGGGAAGAAGAATGACTCCGGAATTCGAGCAATGGAAATCTCCAGGTGTGCGTGTTCACAGCAAAGTATCTGACGCTAAGGCTTTTCGGTCGAAGTACGGTATGATGGTGGTCCCTCTATTTAGCGGATCTGGTTTGCGTATAAAGATTCTAGAAGCACTGGCCGAAGGAGTCCCGGTATTGGCTACTTCAAAGGCTGTTGAGGGAATGCCCAAGCTACATGATACAGGCATTTTTATATCGGATGATCCAAAGGAATGGCGCCGTATTTTGACAACGTCCACGCATCGGCCCGAGGAGGGCCTCAGCAGAAGACTCAAGGGTAAGGCGTACATTCAAAACCACTTTAGCGAAGAGTCTTTAGATCAAATTTTAAGTCGCCAATTGGAAAGCTTAATCGATTAAACTTTCATCCCTTTCTTTTGGTTACTTTTGCACCGCAAAATCAGCATTATGTCGCATTTATTGGATACCGTAGAAGAAGCAATTGAAGAAATCCGTCAAGGAAAGGTAGTCATCGTTGTTGACGATGAAGACCGAGAGAATGAAGGAGATTTCGTAGCTGCGGCGGAAATGGTCACGCCTGAAATGATCAATTTCATGGCGGTTCATGGCCGTGGACTGATTTGCACTCCCCTACTTGAAGAACGCTGTGAGGAATTGGAATTGGAGCTTATGGTGGGTAAGAACACCGCGCTTCACGAAACACCTTTTACGGTATCGGTCGATTTAAATGGCCATGGAGTAACGACGGGCATCTCCGCTTCGGATCGAGCGAAAACCATTCAAGCGCTTGTCGACCCCAAAACGAAGGCAGAAGACTTGGGTCGACCTGGACATATATTTCCTTTGAAGGCAAAGACCGGTGGGGTGCTTCGCAGAACCGGACATACCGAAGCTTCTATTGATCTTGCCCGTTTGGCCGGACTCCAACCAGCCGGGGTGATTGTGGAGATAATGAATGAAGACGGAACCATGGCGCGACTCCCAGAATTACGTAAGATCGCGAATAAATGGAACCTGAAGCTTATTTCTATTGAAGACCTAATTGCTTATCGTCTCGAAAAAGAAAGTTTAATTGAAGTGCGAGAATCATTTGATATTGACACGAAGCACGGAACGTTCCAACTAACGGCTTTCGAACAAAATACGAATGGACAAGTGCACATTGCCCTTTCAAAAGGATCGATTGACGAAAACGCTCCTGTTCTTGTGCGTATGCACTCCTCTTCAGTTAAGAACGATCTCATTGAAGTTCTTACGCAGTCGACCCTAACTGATTTAGATGCGGCCATGTCGAAAATTGAATCCGAGGGGTCTGGCGTTATCGTTTATTTGAATATGGAAGGACTCGGAACGGGAATGTTGGACCTGCTTTCTCAATTAAAAGAAGGCAATCAAGCGCCTCCTCGGCGCGATGCTCGCGATTTTGGTGTCGGTGCTCAAATCCTTCGTCATTTAGGCGTGCGGAAAATGAAATTGCTTACAAATCATCCGAGTAAACGCATCGGTCTTATTGGCTATGGACTGGAGGTAACCGAGAACATGTCGCTTTAAGGAGCCGTTTCCTCTTTTCGTTTCCGAGCGGAATCTCTTTTGTTTTGGCCGGTAACGACCCGCCAGAACTCCTCGAAATTTTCAAAATCTGCGGTATATACTAAGCCGAGGCCTTGAATGTATTGGTATTGCTGTGATAATGGGTCATTTTGATCACTCCTATTAAAGGCTTTCACTCGAAACCGCCCATCTTCACTTACTTTGAATTCTACTTCTACATCACCAACAATATTCGATGTGCTTGTCGATTCTAGTGGAACACCAATATTGCTATTGACCAATACCCGATCGTTAAACAACTGTGTAGAAAGGGCCACCTCTACCTGTTCAGAATTCAAATCGTTCCCGGTTTCATAATTCACTCCTACGTCGAAGTTCTCGTTGATTCCCGATATCCATCGCGATAATTGATTCGATAGCATTTCCGTGGTATTGGCCGTCAATCCTTGATTTACAAGGTTCCCATTCGGGTTGTTATTGGTTCCCTCAGGAGTAATAAAGGAACCCATTACTAGTAAGCTTACAACCTGCCTGTTAAGCTCGTTATCATCACGAGTGACTACGAGCTCCACCTCTTCTTGCAAGGCGGAATTGGCGTTTGGAACGCGAACACCGAAATCAATATTGGGCTTCATCAATTGATTTGTCAAACTCATATCTACCTCGATAGGACGTCTACGGCGCGAGCTATCCGACACGCCAAGGGGCTTCAAAGATGCGCGCAGAGGGTACGTCGCAACCAAATCAATTTCGGCGTTATAGGGATCACCCGTCCATTTTAGCGTACCACCGCGTTGAATATCAAAACGCTTTGACAATAAATTTTGAAGCGTAAAAAGATAACTGCCGCTGTATACCGTATAATTCCCTGTCATGGTCATGGAACCGTCTTCCGCCATTCGAAGGTTTATTTGTCCTACGCCCGTACCTTTCAAGATATCTCCCACGGTTTCATCAAAAATAAGCTCTGCCTCTACCCCATTTTTTATTTCAACGTCGAAAATCATTTCATAGCCGGAATTCCGACTTTTCCGAACTCCTTTATCGCTTAAGCCAAACGACGTAGACGACTTTTCTACAAAGCTTATAAAGCTATGCTCGCTCACTGATGAAGCTCCCCCTAGCTCAAGGGCAAATTCAGTACCTTTCTCTGCGGCCGCTTTGATCGCTATTTTCATCCGATCTATAGGGCCCGTAATAGACATCCGGCCGGTTCCAAAGGCCGTACCATAATAGTATTGACCTTCCTCGGTATTTAGAACCAAAGTAGAATCGACATCAATATAGAGGTCGAAACCCCAATTGCGCAGCCCTCTATGCGTAATAGCCCCGAAAGCGCTCCCCGAGGTTCCATAGGTGTTGTCGCGGAAATTAAAGTCTTTAAACTCGATGCTTTTCTCTTTGAAATCGACCCGTGGAATTCCGTCAACATTGTAATCTACCTTCGTTTGCGGAACGGTGAACCCTACCTTGTTTAATTCGGCCCAACCCAATAAAGACATATCGCGACCCTCCACCTTGAGCTCAATTTCGGCGTCCAATGCCCCTCTTAACTCGGTCATGTAATTGGTGGTGTACTCGGTGGCTACGTCTAATCTGAAATTATCCAAATTCATCCTCAACTGAACCAAGTCGTGTTCTAGTCCCGGGAAATATGCCCCAGACACCGCCAGGGTTTTTAGCTTCCCCCTTTGAACACCGGCATTTATAGCAAAGGCTTGCATTTCGTCATCCCACTGGATTCCAGCGGAAAAATCACCCACCAAATTTTCATTTAAATACAAATCATCAATAGCCACATTACCCACCACATTGAATTCATTGTAGACATCAAACAGCTTTACATCTCCCTCTATTCCTCCGTGAAGAATCGTATTCTCGTCTTTAATGAATGGATGCAAATACTCTACTCTTAAACCGTTCAACGCTATATCCAAAGACTTTCCAGAATCTTCAGATAAAAATCCATTCACCGTAACGGTTTCTTTTTCGTGTTCGAATTTGAGTCGTTTGATTTCAATTTCACGACCTCTGCCCATAACTTTATTTTGAGATGGAATAAAAATAGAGTCGTTTAAATAAGACACATGGGAACTGAGAATGCCGGCCGACCAACTAGTACTGTCGAGAAGTGTAAAATAGCTGTGCATGGAGCCACTGAATGTACTACTGTCCTGATACACCCAATACATATCAAAAAGGCTTGAATCGCGCCGAGTATGGTTGTCAATACGCAAGGTATCGATCTGGGTTCCATCTTCTAGGGCTATATAATCTGTAAACAGAGTCGATTCAAACGTCTCCCCATTACCCAGCACATCGATGTTCAGCTTCTGGATTCTCGTTTTACCGTAATCAATTCCCGGAGCGTCTAATTGAATCGATAACTCATTTTGGTCCGACGAAAAGGATCCGTAAAAACGGGTGCCTGTTTCAATGGCAACATCGGGGAGCAGTAGCTCTGTAATGGGCAGCGTATTATACAAGGTGAAGTCGTATGTCAAATTTTGAGCGCTGCTAATATCTTCCGGTTCTATTCCTTCGTAGTACTGACGAAAATGGGCTTTTAAGGATCCTACTAAATCGGCAATTGTGAATACTCCTTCAACTACTCCTTCAAGCAAGTCGCTTTCTACGCTAATCTTTCTGTTTTGAGCCTCACGGCTCGATGTAATATCGACGTCACTGATATAATAGACGCTTTGTTGGGTTTCGTAGAGTGTTTGAAAAACTTGAAGGGAGCCTTCTGCATCATCGAGACCAAGACCGCTAAAACGAGCATCAATATTCGTGCTTAAAAAGGCAATAGAATCTTCTATGAGTCCTAATCGGAATAAATCTGCAGTGCGCACATCCAGATCGAAATATAGAGAAGGGCGTTCTTTTTGCAAATCAACGGAACCATCGAAAGTGATATCTAATTTTGGATCCCGAACGTCAAAATCCCCTTCAAAGAGACCTTCCGAAAGGTGACCTGAAATTTGAGCATTTTGATACATATAGCCTCGATAAACGACGGATTCCACGGACCCTGTAACATCGGTATCGAAGAGTTCTTTCGATAAACCAGAACCGTCAATCTGTATATTCAAAGAAGTGCTTCCAAATTCGGGTTCATTTAAGGTGGCTCCAAGATTCCAATTAATCAATGCTAAGTTCCCTTTATAGCTCATTTCTAGCGGCCTATCGGCCGGATATTGAGCGGTTAACTTGGCTTTAGCTCTTCCCAATGCTGTACCCAATTCAAAATTGGTTGTAAAATCGTTTAGTCGTCCTTTAAACGTTCCCTTACCTCTGAAGTACTCCAGGTTTGATATCTCTTCAGAGATTTCAAAATCGGGAATAAAACGACTTATTCGCTTTAAATCGGAGACCGAAGTCTCCATTCGATCGATTTGCGCATCGATATACAATAGGTGGGTTTCGGGAAGTCCAACCAGTTCCAAGTCACCTTTGAAATAGGTGCCATTTGACCATGAAAGGTTCAGATCACGCGCTTCAAAGTCATTAAATGTCCCTTGCACCACTCCGCTGAATTGTCCGCCCGATAGGGCGCTGGGAAATAAAGCGGGCAGATAAGGTCGGAATTCAACCGGGTTAAATAGAACCTTTTGAACGTTTACATCGAATACTAAATGATGAATCCAATCGACTTCGGGTAACGAATCGTACTCAACGCGTCCGTCAAGGGCCAACTCATTTTGATTGGTTTCTATTCGGAAAGCATCAAAGGCAAAAGCTCCCGGAGCATGCGCTAGAGCACCTTCTAATGATTTTAAAGTAAAACCGCGCGGGTCATAACCAGAACCGTGATCCATAGTCAACTGAATCAATTTTCCGTCGAAAAACATTTCGGACCACCCGAGTTGAAAATCACGGAAATGAATACGACCTATACCCGATGAGTCATGGGCGTCGTAAAAAAGAAGATCGGCATTCACTAACTCAAATTGATCGAGTGCCAATTTAATGTCTACATTTTCTACATCCGAAGTATCCGCATCGAATCGATCGACCATAAGTTCATAATCGAAAAAGGCCTCGTTCTCGTATCGAATGAGCTTTATTACTGGATCGTCGATTTGCAGCTTTTTAAGGCTGAAGTTGGAGCTTCGGAAAAAGAGGTGTCGAATTTGCGCCTGTATTCGCTTTGTGTAAAGTAAAGTGTCGCCGTGGTAGTCCTCAATATAAATTCCCTTTATGTCGGCACTGTTAAAGAATCGGAAATGAACGCGGTCTATTTTGACCGGTACTCCAAGTTTTTCCTCCAATTGATTGGTCGCTATAACCGCCAAGCGCGTTTGTACCCACGGGGTATAGGATATCAATCCACCGAAAATGAATAGCAGCGCTAAAAAAAGCGCCGTTCGAATCAATATTTTTCGCCAACGAGTTAGCAAGGCTTATTGTACTTTTGTGTTATGTCTAAGGACCTTACCATATTAGCAATTGAGTCATCTTGTGACGACACCTCTGCCGCCGTATTGGTCAATCGAACCGTTCAATCAAATATTGTGGCCAATCAAGACATCCATCAAAAATATGGTGGTGTTGTACCTGAATTAGCCTCTCGCGCTCATCAGGCAAACATTGTACCAGTGGTCGATGCTGCCCTCAAGGAGGCAAATATCGGAATTATGAACGTCGATGCCATTGCCTATACGCAAGGACCTGGATTAATGGGTTCTTTATTGGTGGGGAGCTCATTTTCCAAATCACTTTCATTAGCCGCCAACTGCCCGCTCATTCCCGTGCATCATATGCAAGCACATGTCATGGCTCATTTTGTAAAAGATGACGCTATGAGAACGCCTAATGGACCCTTTTTATGTTTAACTGTTTCGGGCGGACATACGCAAATCATTCGGGTGAATGCACCCATGGAGTTTGAGGTGTTGGGAGAAACCATAGATGATGCTGCGGGAGAGGCCTTTGATAAGGCGGCGAAAATTTTGGAATTGCCCTACCCGGGCGGACCTTTAATCGATCGGTACGCGAAAGAAGGAAACCCCAATAAGTTCACTTTCTCGAAGCCGAAGGTGGATGGTTTGAATTTCAGTTTTTCCGGATTGAAAACGAGCATTCTGTATTTTTTGCGCGATGCCGAGCAATCCGAGCCGGGGTTTAGAAAACGCCATTTAAACGATATCTGCGCGAGTATTCAGCATTCCATAGTGGATGTATTAATGCAGAAAATAGAGAAGGCGGTGATAGAAACGGGCATAAATAAAGTCGCTATTGCAGGGGGTGTATCGGCAAATTCTGGTTTGAGAAAAGCGCTAGAGGATCGATCCAGCCGATTAGGCTGGGACGTTTACATTCCGTCTTTTCAGTATTGCACAGATAATGCAGCCATGATTGGCATTGTAGGTCATTACGCCTTTGAAAAAGGCCTGTTCGGCGATTTATCACAAGGGTCTAGAGCGCGAATGAGTTGGTAAACTAGAATTCTAATCGGAAGGTCGTACCCTGTCCTAATTCGCTTTTCACTTGGATACTTCCGTTGTGTTGCCGCATTATTTGGCGACTCAAGCTAAGGCCTATACCGCTACCCTGCTCTTTCGTTGTATAAAACGGGATGATTACACGGCCGAGGGTTTCGGCATCCATTCCCGGCCCATTATCTCGGATATACAGGCAAACTCTGCCGAATTCTCTCTGGATTTTACACTCTATTTTTGGCTGTGTGGCATCGCTTAAAGCCTCTTTGGCATTTTTGCAAAGATTAATAATCACCTTATCAATAAGGTTGGGATCTGCTTGTACATAGGCGTCGTCGGTTTCCAAACTTAACGAAACAGCTATGTTCGCCGCTTCAAAATCCGACTTAAACAAATAATGTATCCGATCCACTAAATCGTATAAGTTCACTCGCTCGATCACCGGGTCTGGAACTTTTGACAAACTGCGATAGGTGTTTACAAATTTCAACAAGCCGTTTCCTCTATTGCCAATTGTTTTAATGCTTTGTTCTACATCCTCAGCATCCTCCGCCGACAATTGCATCAGCGTTTCATTGCCCGATTTGTTTTCCTCAATGATTTGAGCAACTACTGAAGTCAATGACACGATCGGCGTAACGGAATTCATGATTTCATGGGTGAGAATTCGAATCAATTTTTGCCAACTTTCTATTTCTTTCTGGTCGAGTTCATTTTGAATATCGTTTAGCGTCACTAGTTTGTAGGCCTCTCCTTGCGATTTGAGCTCGGTGACGCTTACAGACAAATGGATCAAGCGGCCATCTATGACCGGTCAAAATTATGTTGAAGAATACTTAGTAAAACAATTGAGCGGAATGCAGCTTGAAGCCGACAAAAACATTGTAGGTAAGGTTTTAAGTATGGAATTCAGCTTCCGCGTAGAGTAATTTTATGAAGCACTCCTTAGCGTTCGCTTTTCTTTAGCGCTAGTCCATGAAGGTTTTCGCACTTGTTGCGAAGACCTTTTTGTATGAAATAGTACCTTGTCCAGATGAATAAAAAAATCATAGAATCAACTCAGCTCTCGAAAGTGTTTCGGATTAATGAAATCGAAACTACTGCGGTCGATTCTGTAGATTTATCTATTCATTCCGGGGAGTTTGTCGCCTTGATGGGCCCTTCTGGTGGTGGATATTCCTAACCGCATCGACGATCGCCCTATTTATTGCGCTTATAACAGTGAGTGCGCAAACACTCCGAGCGAGTATATCAAATTCCGTCCACTCATTGCGATATGTGTAATGATTGAAATACATTTGCCCACATGAATGAAATGATCAAAATATCCGAACTGAACAAGTCCTATCAAATGGGCAGTAACTCGTTACATGTTTTGAAGGGTATTGATTTAACTATTAACGAAGGCGAATTTGTGTCGATCATGGGTTCGTCAGGATCCGGTAAGTCGACGCTGCTGAATATCCTCGGGCTCCTCGATGAACACGACACCGGCGACTATCGCCTGAACAATGTTCTAATGAAGGGCCTTTCGGAAAGTAAATCGGCTTATTATAGAAATCAATTCATCGGATTCGTTTTTCAATCATTCAATTTGATTTCTTTCAAGAATGCAATGGAGAATGTGGCCTTGCCACTTTATTATCAAAAAGTTCCCCGGAAGAAAAGAAATGAACTAGCTCTTGAATATTTGGAGAAAGTAGGGTTAAAAGATTGGGCGGAACATTTACCCAATGAACTATCGGGTGGTCAAAAGCAGCGAGTCGCCATTGCGCGCGCGCTAATTTCCCAACCGAAAATAATATTGGCCGATGAACCGACCGGGGCACTGGATTCGGTTACTTCGGAAGAGGTCATGAAAATCTTCAAGGATATTAACCAAGAAGGTATTACGGTGATCATTGTTACTCATGAAAATGAGATATCGGCCCTTACAGACCGAATAATAAGACTTCGCGACGGATTAATCGAACAACCCGAATATGTTTGATTTAGATAACTGGCAAGAAATATTTACGACCATTCGCAAAAACAAATTGCGGACGTTCCTTACTGGATTCAGTGTAGGGTGGGGTATTTTTATGCTGATTATTTTATTGGGAAGCGGAAGGGGCATTTTCAATGGTGTTGAAGCGATGTTCGACAATGAAGCAATAAATAGCATTCAAATCCGCCCAGGTACGGCTACTATTGAGTACAAAGGCTTTAAAGCTGGGAGAAGAGTTCGGATGGAAAATTCGGATTACGATTACCTTATTGAAACGTATCCCGGCATAGATAAATCGAGCGCATTCGACTATTTCTGGGGTCAGGGAATATCTTATAAATCAGAGTCTGGGAATTACACTGTTCGTGGGGTTCACCCAGGATACCGCGATTTCGCGAAAACCATTGTTTTAGAGGGCCGTTTTTTAAATGAGTTGGACATAACAGAAACCAGGAAATCTGCGGTTCTTGGAAAATTGGTGGTTCAAGATTTATTTGGAAAAGAATCGGCATTAGGGAAATACGTGAATGTTTCGGGAGTTCCTTTCAAGGTGGTCGGAGTCACCGATGACAAAGGAAGTGAATGGGAACAACGTGCTGTTTTCATTCCGATTTCCGCTGCGCAAGCTATTTTTAGAGGTGGTAGTCAGGAATTTGGCCGAATGACCGTTACAACGGGTGATTTGAGCTTATCGGAAGCTATTTCATTAGCAGATCAAATGGAGCGCGATTTGAAGCAGCGTTTAATGATTGATCCCCGTGATCAAAGAGGGATTAATATTCGAAACAATAACGAGGAATTCGCCAAGTACGCCAACGTGATGAAAGGAATTGATGCATTCGTCTGGGTCATTGGGATATTCACTATCATCGCGGGAATTGTTGGGGTTAGTAATATTATGATGATCGTCGTAAAAGAACGAACAAAAGAAATTGGCATCCGAAAAGCCTTGGGCGCAACACCCTTTTCTATCATTGCTCTTATCCTTCAAGAGTCCATATTTATTACAGCCATTTCTGGATATATAGGCCTGCTATTGGGAATCGGCTTGTTGGAGTTAGTCAATACCCTCCTTCCGGAAGGAACACCCTTTTTCAAAAACCCCGGAGTTGATATAAATGTAGCCGTATACGCTACGCTCTTACTCATCTTTGCCGGTTCGTTGGCTGGGTTCTTCCCTGCTAAAAAAGCAGCTAGTATCCGACCCATTGTAGCATTAAGAGACGAATAAATATGTTTGACAAGGATCGTTGGTTAGAAATATTTGAAGCACTCTCGAAGAATAAGCTAAGGTCATTCCTTACTGCGTTTGGTGTGTTTTGGGGTATTTTCATGATGGTTGTTATGCTTGCGTCGGGAAAAGGTTTGCAAAATGGAGTGAGTAGAGATTTTGGCGGAAGGGTAACGAACAGCATGAGTTTATGGACACAAGGAACGAGTATTCCATATAAAGGCTTGCCTCGAGGTCGCTACACTCAACTCCAAATCGACGACGTTGAAGCGATCTACAATAACATCCCGGAGGCCGAAATTGTATGCCCTCGTAATCGTTTAGGCGGATGGGGTTCTTCTAACAATGTCATAAGGGGATCCCAAGTAGGCGCGTTTAGCGTTTATGGAGATGTGCCTGAATACATTCAAATAGAACCGTTTAATATTGGAAAAGGACGTTACATCAATCAACTCGATTTAGAAGAAAATCGAAAAGTCTGTGTGATTGGTGAAGCTGTGTTTCAAGCACTTTACCAGTATGATGAAGAACCCATTGGTTCGGCCATCCAAATAAACGGGGTCTATTTTACGGTGGTCGGCGTTTTTATGTCCAAGGCCGACGGAGAAGACGCTTTGGAGCAAACGCAATCAATCTTTATTCCTTTTACAACCTTTTCTCAATCGTTTAACCAAGGAGATCGGGTTGGTTGGATGTCTCTTAAATCAGCTCCGAATGTATCCGTTGCAGCAATGGAAAAAGAAGTGTTGGCATTACTTAAAGAAAGACATACCATACACCCAGACGATCAACGCGCCTTTGGAAGTAATAATCTGGAAATTGAATTCGCCAGAATGAACAACTTGTTCTTGGGAATCAAGTTCCTCTCTTTTTTTGTTGGGATATTAACCCTTATTGCCGGCGTTATTGGAGTGAGTAATATTATGCTGGTGATTGTAAAAGAACGGACAAAAGAAATTGGCATCCGAAGAGCTTTGGGTGCAACACCTTGGTCCATTATGAGTCAAATCGTACTTGAATCCATTGTTCTAACCACCCTTGCCGGCATAACGGGCTTAATACTAGGTATTTGGCTTATGGAAGGCATCGGCCAAGCACTTGCTCAATTCAATATGGATAGTGGGTCGTTTCGAGAGCCTGAAATTGGCGTCACTGTCGCTGTTGCATCATTAATAATTTTAATAGTTTCGGGCGCTCTTGCAGGATTAATTCCAGCTCGTCGCGCAGTAGTTATTCGACCCGTCGACGCCCTAAGGGCCGATTAAAAAGTTTCTTACATACCTCTTATGAAAAAAGTCATTCGTTTTCTTCTTGTTCTAGTCGTCTTGGCTATTGTAGCTTATACATTTTACTTTTTGTATCAGAAATCAGCTGCCCCTGATTTAACCTATAATACAACCACGGCAAACTATCAAACGATCATAAAAAAGACGGTCGCTACAGGTAGTATTATTCCCCGGAAAGAGATTGAAATAAAGCCTCAGGTTTCGGGAATCATTGACGTGCTCTACGTAGAGGCCGGTGATCAGGTTAAAAAGGGCGATCTTATTGCTCGCATCAAGGTTATTCCCGATATGGCCCAGCTCAATTCTGCCGAAAACAGGGTTAATCGGGCAAAAATCTCGCTCAATGCAGCAAAACTCAACTTCGATCGAAACAAGGAATTATATGACAAGGGTATTATTGCAGACGCCACGTTTCAGGATTTCGATATTGCGTATAAAAATGCTGAAGAAGAACTCGACGCAGCAGAATCGAACTTAGAGATCATCAAAGAAGGGGCGGCCAAAAAATCGGGAGCCACGGCAAATACCTTGGTTCGAAGTACCGCCGATGGAACTGTATTAGATGTTCCTGTGGAAGAAGGGAATTCTGTGATTGAAGCGAACACCTTTAATGATGGAACAAGCATTGCCACCGTTGCTAATCTTGGAGAAATGATTTTCGAAGGTAAAGTAGACGAATCTGAAGTGGGAAAAATATCCACCGGAATGGAGTTGATTTTAAATATTGGTGCCATTCAAGATGAGCAATTCGACGCATCTTTAGAATACATATCCCCGAAAGGAGTAGCCGAAAACGGCGCAATTCAGTTTGAAATTAAAGCGGATATGACCTTGCGCGAAGGTCTATTTATTCGCGCTGGGTATAGCGCAAACGCCGATATCGTTTTGGCGCGGGCCGATTCCGTATTGTGTATCAAAGAGAGTTTGCTCCAGTTTGATGGTAACGAACCTTTTGTCGAAGTGAAAACGGGTGAAGATGAATATGAGAAGAGAGCGCTGGTAACGGGTTTATCTGACGGACTCGTAATCGAGATAAAAGAGGGGATTTCTGAAACGGACGAAGTAAAAGTGTGGAATAACCCTATTGCGAATTAAATTATTTCTCAATCGCCTTAAAAACAAGGTCAGTAACAAAATCTTTTAAGCGATTCGTTTCGTTCACCTTGACCTCCGTTAAGCTCGGAAGGTGTTCCGCGAAGAAGTTTTGGTCTTGAACGGACTCGACTACGGTTGAAATTAACGCGTGTGGAAACGAGTATCGCGGATTAATCTCAATGATTATTTGTGCAACTCGATCCACAAATCGCTTGTAGCTCGAGAAAAGCCCTTCTTTATTGTCGGCATCTACCTCTTTATTCAAGTATACTTTCGACGACTCGGCAATTACTATATTATACAGACTGCGCTCATTGATGTGCGTAAAAGTTTGATCCAACTCAATCGGCTTGCTGAGCAGGTCAAGCGCGTTTTTCAATCGCTCTTTTGGATCCGAAATATTCGTGGTTACAAATATTATTTGGTAGTCGATCCAATTCCAATACCACGTGACTAAGTAAATAAGCAGCTTGTGTTTGTTTTCGAAATAGCGATAAACGGACGCCTCCGTACTGCCTATGTTTTCGGCCAGTTTTTTGAAGGTAAACTGCTCAAATCCAATTTGATCTATCATTTCAATGGATCCCTCAAGAATTCTTTTTCCCAGTTCTGAACTCTCGGGATTTTTCAAATAAACCTTTTCGTCGATAACTATTTGAATGCGGGGATACACGATTCGAGTAAAAATTAATGAGAAACAAAAGTAATACTATTAACTTAAGATAGAGCAAATACTATCTTTGAATAGTAAAACAGTCTATGAAATACTCGCTCAAACACCTCTCTTCCGACCTACCGGCCGGATTAGTAACATTTCTCGTCGCCCTTCCTCTTTGTTTAGGAATTGCCTTAGCCTCTGGGGCTCCACTTTTGTCAGGACTCATTTCGGGTATAATTGCCGGTATCTTCGTCGGTAGCTTATCAGGAAGTCACGTCAGCGTTAGTGGTCCTGCAGCCGGATTAACCGTAATAGTATTAGATGCCATTGTTGAACTGGGAACCTTTGAGTTCTTTTTAGCCGCCGTTGTATTGGCCGGGGTGTTCCAAGTTATACTAGGATTTATAAAAGCCGGAATTATCGGGCTTTTTTTTCCCGTTTCCGTGGTACGCGGAATGTTAGCCGCCATTGGTATCATTTTGATTTTAAAACAACTCCCCCACTTCTTCGGAATTGACACAGATGCTTTCGGAGAAATGTCTTTTCTAGGGACGGACGGTAGAAACACTTTTGAAGAGTTACGTTATGCCAGCGGTCATATTGAATACGGAGCACTGCTTATAGGTTTCATATCGATCAGCTTAATGCTGTTATGGGACAACCTTTTAAAGAAAAGAATAAAGCCGCTCTCATTTATCCCGGGTGCTTTATTAGCGGTATTAAGCGCCGTTTTAGTTAACCAATATTTTATTCAAACGAATCATGCCTGGCTTGTTTCTGAAAGCCACTTGGTTCAGATTCCAAGACTTAAACAAGATGAATCATTCACGGCTTTCTTTACTTACCCAGATTTCTCTCTAATCGGAAAATTTGTTACTTGGAAAGTGGCTTTTGTAATTGCGGTTATAGCGAGTTTAGAAACGCTTTTAAGCGTTGAAGCGATGGATAAAATTGATCCACATAAAAGACGGACGCCCAACAACAGAGAATTAAAAGCGCAAGGAGTTGGAAACGTTATTTCAGGGCTTCTAGGAGGGCTTCCAATGACCGCCGTTATTGTCCGCTCTTCGGCTAACTTAGACGCCGGAGCAGCCTCTAAAGTCTCAGCCGTTTTTCACGGACTTTTACTCGCTTTGAGCGTCTTGTTTATTCCTACTTTGTTAAACACCATTCCCCTTTCTAGTTTGGCTGCCATATTACTGGTTGTAGGATATAAACTCAACAAGCCAAGTCTTTACCACCAACAATTTTACAACGGACACAGGCAGTTCTTACCTTTTATCGTGACCATTGTGGCCATCTTGTTCACAGATTTACTTTTTGGTATTCTCACGGGTTTATCTGTCGCTATTTTCTTCATTCTTCGGACCAACTACAACACTCCTTTCTTTTTTGTGAAAAGCGAGTTGGAAAAAGACCAATCTGAAACGATTCGCATTCAATTGTCGGAGCACGTTTCTTTCCTCAACAAAGGAAAAATGCAACTGACACTTGAAGGTATCCCCGAAAATAGCCACGTGGTCATTGATGGGAAAGAAACACGTGATATTGATTTTGATGTCATCAACATAATTAACGACTTCACAGAATCGGCACATGAACGGGACATCAAAGTAGAAACCGTCAATATTCCAGAGCTCAAATAACCGGGGCATTACGTAGCCATAACCCATTGGTAACGTTGGTCTTTATGCATCCATTTAAAAAAGTGTATATTTGACACTAAGTAAAATGCGCTATGATGATAGACACCCTGAATAAAACCATTTTGGTCGTTGATGACGACGATGTAAATCGCTTAATCACTTCCACAATGCTCACCCAAATGGGAGCCAGCGCCTTTGTAGCAACATCGGGTGAAGAGGCTGTTAAATTGGTAGAAGAGCACGCGTTTGATTTAATACTGATGGATTTGGAAATGCCCGATATGGATGGCACCCAAACCACGCGGAATATTCGCTCTAAAGGACATACGATGCCCGTAATGGCTATGAGCGCCTACAACAGCTTTAGCGGTCATTCCAGAGCCCAACAAGCAGGAATTCGCGTATTTATTCGCAAGCCCATTGATACCGATAAGCTGAGCGAAGTCCTCGACCTACTGGATGACGAAGCTTCTATGGAAGCGGGTATGCCTGCACTTTCGGTCTAACACCCAATAATTCACCATGCACACGCCAACCGGTATGTCTATACCACTGGGCGTGTTTTTTTTCTTCAAGGCCTAGTGGCCCGATCTTTTCTTCCAGAGTTACCGTCGAAAGATTTGTTGGATAATACCATAGCGTTGCCGCCTTCTCCGCCAAGAATTTTTCCTCCAGGAAATTCGCATATCCAGAAGTATCCTGCTTTAAACTATAGTAGCTTCCATTCACTTTTATCACCGCAGATAACGAGCGTTCGTTTACAGTATAAAGAACAGAGCGATTCTCCGTTTTTCGATCATGCCAATGACCAACCCTTACTGTAATTATAAGCACTAAAAGAGGGTAAAGAATTGTGCTCGCTCGTGCTCGAGCCAACATACTCCAGAGAAAAAGCGCAATCAGTCCAAGCGCTATTTCATTTAAACTTACTTCAAATACGGCATAGGGAAATCGATTAATCTGGATCAATCCCCATTGATATCCTTCCGAGAGGAAGCTCCATAAACTCGTTACAATTGGATGCGGAATCAAGATGAGCATCCATGCGCCATACAGTAATATGGGAGTCAATGGAGTGAAAATCAAATTTGCTGGAAAAAAATACGTCGGAAAAATACCGAAATAGTGCAGGCTTAACCCTAGGGTTCCCATCTGAGCAAATAGCGTAACTAACGCCATTGAACTTATCCTTCGTTTCCATTTAGACCAGTGTGCCGGAATTGGCCAATTTTTAAATCCAATCAATATAGAAGCCACTGCGGCATAGGATAAATGGAAACCCGGCGAGAACAACCAGAGTGGTTGATAACAAAGAGACACCAAGGCCGCAAACCAAAGTCCATTTAGAGAAAAACGCGAACGCTGAAGTGCGTCGGCCAAAGCCCAAGCGATAAACATGAGGCTTGCTCGGATAACGGATGGACTCCCACCCGTGAACCAAGAATAAGCAAAAAGAACTGTGGTAGAAAGGACGAAATGAATCCACAGACGGTATTGAATCTTTGGAATCCAATTCGAGCAGAGCAATACCAGCAAGTAAATCATGCCCACATGAAGACCCGAAACCGCAAGAACATGAGCCGTTCCGGAGTTTTGAAACGGAATGCGGTCCTTCTTGGTGAGTGCTTTTCCCTCTCCAAACACAAGGGCCCTTGCCAGTCGTTTAGAGAATCCCCCACCCCGGGTTCTCTTCAGACGATCCATAAGCTGCATCCTAAGCTGTTCGGCATTGGATCTGGGAATCATTTGAAGTGTATAATCCTCGTATATATCGAGCCTTCCCACCCATCCTTTGCGCTGATAATAAGACTCTTCGCTATAGCCACCCGGCCACATACTTTTTTGAGGGGTTCTTAGAACGGCATCGACAAATACCACAAAAGGCGGTTCTACCGACACCGGATGCTTAAAATTTCCCCCTAAAGAAACTTCCTTTAAACCAGTTTGAGAAAAACCGCGGCCCCAATAGAAATAAAGGTCTCCCGATTTCTTTTGCTCAATATGCGTTACCTCTACCTTCCAGCGCTGGAGCTCGTTAAATGAGATCGAACTGGTCTGTGTTGGTTCTCCCCGGAGCATGCCTAAGAAAACGAAAAAAATGCCCAGTGTACCTCGTGAAGGGTGCTTCAGGATGATGATGCACAAAACAATGCCAAAACAGCTAATAAAATGAAGTGGAAAATGAACGGGACACCACCATTGAAGGGCAATTCCGGCCGAGAAGGCCGCTACCGCAAATAATAAAACCAATGAAAATTAATTCGGCGCCTTAGAGCTGAAGGTCGGCAAGTTCCGCAATACGAGCTTCGCGGTAATAATGTAGTAGAATATTCTTGTAACTATAGCCTAAATCGCTCATTTTCATAGCTCCTTCCTGACTAAGTCCAACTCCGTGTCCAAAGCCGCGGCCATTGAGATATACAGTGTTTCCTTTTGTAGCCACGTCGAAAAAAGTGCTATTTAGTCGAAAATAGGCTCTAAGTTCTTTCATACGAATTTTATTCCCAGAGCAAGGTAAATACACCCATCGCTCTTCTTGTTCAAAATTCAAATAGCTATAAATCGAATCCGGATGAAGTTCTGGGCAATTGTTTTTCAAATAGCTTGTCCAATTTGCCCGCTCCAATTCTGAAGTCCAAGAATAATGATCTCCCCCTACACTAAACGTATCTTCAACGGCTCGCAAATAGGGCAATGCGCTGCTCCAAACATCCTCTGAATTTACCGTATATCCGCCTGAATTGCTATGATAGGCCGCTGTTACAAATTGATCCGATTGATCGACCAACACCTCTCCTTTCGTGATATAAACGGCCTTATAAACCTCGTATGCATTTTCAGAGTACGCCATGCTTTTATACGCTTGATGATCTACTCCGTCATTTAAATCGTACCCTTTTTTATCGTGCGTATACAAATGTTTAAATGCATACGTACGAGCAATCACCACTTGGGCTTTCAAATACTCCGGACTTAGGCTATGTCCACCTTCAGACTCTACCACGCCCGCAACATAGTCATCCATTTCGGCTATGTTGATTAAGTACAGTTTGCCTTTTATGATTTGAACTTTAAGAGAGCCGCGATACAAACGTTCATCGTCATCGACCCGAATGCGAAAACTAGAATTGGGTAATTTTTTTCGAATTTCAAAGGGCCCTTGAATTTCCCGCGCTTCACCGTTGGCCTTGACCACCATTTTGCCCGAAAGAATGCTCATTGTCACCAGACTGCGGTGATCAATATCAATGACTTCGCTTCCGCTTTGAAAAAGCCCGTACGAGCCCTTTTCGACCTTGAGCACTGCTGTTTTTACCGCAATATCAGAATAGAGGTTGATACGAACGGTTCGGCCTACGGCCGGAATTACAAGTGCGCAAAAGAAGAATAAACAGAGTCTTTTAATCATGCCTATTAAGTGTTTCCCAAATTCCTTCCGCTGTTTTTTCCGAGGCCCCTCCCCCGCCGAGAATGACTCGGAGTTCTTCGTATTTTTCTTTGAGCTCTTTCCTTTCTTTCTTTTGGAGTAATCGCGTGATTTCTTCCTCCAAACTCTTCGGGTTAAATCCGTGCTGTATGAGTTCTTTGATCATTTCTTTGCCGTAGATCAAGTTAACCAAAGAAATGAACTCAATGTTGACAAGGTACTTGGCTATGTGATACGTGGTCCAGGTTGTTTCATAGCAAACGACTTGAGGTACATCAAAAAGCGCCGTTTCTAGTGTAGCCGTTCCACTTGCTACGACGGCTACTTCGGAATTATTCAGCAGGTCGTACGTTTGGTTATAGACAATGGATACAGAAGCTCCTTGGGTCCACTCGGCATAAGTGTCCGGCCCAATACTTTTTAATCCGGCAATAACAATCTGGTACGCTCCAAAGGCCTGAAGTCCTTGCAGCATCTTTGGGAGAATCCTTTTCAGCTCTTGTAGCCGAGATCCTGGCAGTAACGCAATAATGGGACGCTCATCCAATCCATTGGCCTCCTTAAATGCTCGGGTTTCTTTCAGCTCAATTTGAGGTAGCGCGTCGAGTAAGGGATGACCGACATAATCAACTTCATAATCGTATTTCGCATAAAAGTCCTTTTCAAAAGGGAGGATCACAAACATGCGATCGACGTACCTTTTGATTTTATGGACCCGTTTCTTTTTCCACGCCCAAACTTGTGGCGATATGTAATAGAACACTTTTAAGCCCAATTCATGACAGAACTTGGCCATGCGAAGGTTGAAACCGGGATAATCGACTAAAACGACAGCATCCGGCCGATAGGCCGTGATATCTTTTTTTGCCCAACTGAGAAGACCTAGAATGGTTCGAATATTGGCCGCCACTTCTTGAAAGCCCATAAAGCTGATGTCGCGATGATGCTTTACTAGTTCACCGCCCACCTCACTCATATGGTCGCCTCCGAAATACCTGAATTCAGCCGAAACATCTCTTTTGAGAAGCGCTTTCATCAGGTTCGACGCGTGTAAATCGCCCGAGGCCTCGCCGGCTATTACGTAATACTTCATTTAGACTTCCAGAAAGAAAAAGAAAAATACAAAAGCATATACGAAGGTAGCGAATAACATACCCTTCCCAGATTCTTCCATATCCCACTGCATCATGTACTGTCGAAAGAGCACCACATTGGCCGTAATGCTAATGACCATGAGTGTGTTTTTATTGAACGAAGCTTCCGGACTAAATGTAGTTAGCCAAATCATGAATCCATACATCAAAGCAGGTATGGCCAATCCTAGAACCAACCCGAACCACAGGGCGTCTTTTTTTAAAAATTTCATCCTTTGAAGTCCCATTGGTTAATACTGCCAATAGCATGATGGGCAGTAACATCATATTGCACGGGTACAATGGATACATAACCGTTCGCCAAGGCCCATTCGTCGGTGTCTTCTCCGTTGTCGTAGTTTTCAAATTTACCTGTGAGCCAATAGTATTTACGTCCGCGAGGGTCGGTTCGTGAATCGAACTCTTCCACCCAATTCGCCTCTGCCTGGCGACATACGCGAACACCCTTTATAGGTCCGTTCTTAGGCCTAGGGAAGTTTACGTTCAAACAAGTTCCCCGCGGAATCCCTTTTTCAAGTGCCTGAGTCGCAATCGAGCGAACGTATTCGTGAACCGGACTAAAATCTGCATCCCAGCTGTAATCGAGCAACGAAAAACCAATGGAGGGAATGCCTTCTAGCGCTCCTTCAACGGCCGCCGACATAGTTCCACTGTAAATAACATTGATAGAGCTATTACTTCCGTGATTAATACCCGACACAATGAGGTCCGGCTTTCGATCCAAAACTACATTCACTGCCAGTTTGACACAGTCTACCGGAGTTCCCGAACAGGAAAATTCTTTTTGTGGCCCATCATCTACATGTATTTGATCGCAGCGCAAAGTACTTTCAATAGTAATGGCATGTCCTTTCCCGCTCTGGGGGCCATCGGGTGCAACTACCACTACTTCACCTATTTGCGTCATCACGGAAATGAGGTTTCGAATACCTGGTGCCGTAATTCCATCGTCGTTTGTAACCAATATTAGGGGCCTACTTTTATCTGTCATACCGCAAAGCTACTTTCTTTTTGAATGGGTTAGGTACGGATTTTGATAAATTAATTGAGTTTGAACAAGAATACAAATAAGCGAGTACACGTACTCTAATACATATTGAAAATGAACGTACAGAAATCGTCGAATCCGGCAATGAACGAAAAGATACTTCAAAGCTGGAGTGCACCGGGTGCTATTTCTTCCGAGGATACAATGACCGTATCTGGTGCCGTGAATAAAAGCTTTATCCTTTTGGCCTTGGCTTTGGCTTCTGCCTCTTACACGTGGTCGCAAACGCTAACTGCTGGCACCATGAATTCCGCATGGGTGTGGGGCGGTGCGATTGGTGGGTTTATCGTAGCCCTAATTACTATTTTCCGGCCTCAATCGGCCGGAATTACAGCGCCAATCTACGCCATTCTAGAAGGGCTCTTTCTAGGTGCCATCTCGGCTATGTATGCCAGTTTGTACGACGGCATTGTTTTACAAGCGGTCGGACTCACATTTGGGACTTTTTTGACCCTGCTTCTAGCCTATCGCAGTGGCTGGATTAAAGTGACTGACAAAATGCGTTGGGGCATTGTCGCCGCAACCGGCGGAATTGTATTCCTCTATTTTTTAAGCTGGATCATGAGTTTCTTCAGCGTGGGAATCCCAGTACTTCATGGAAACGGATGGGTCGGTATTGGATTCAGCCTTTTCGTAGTTGTTATTGCAGCGCTCAATCTCATACTGGATTTTGATTTTATCGATCGTGCCGCGCAGGCACGGGCTCCAAAATATATGGAGTGGTATGGGGCCTTCGGCCTGATGGTTACGTTGGTTTGGCTCTACCTTGAATTTCTTAGATTGCTTTCTAAGTTGAACAGCAGATAATAATGGATTGGTTTCTGGCAATTTTAGGAGGCTTGTTGATGGTCGTCGGACTTATCGGTGCGGTAGTACCCGTTTTACCCGGACCGCCCATTAGTTATGTCGGACTGTTGCTTTTACATTTTACGAAATGGGCCGATTTTTCAAGTAACTTTTTAATTGTGATGGCCGTAGTTGCAGTCGTTGTGACCGCCATCGATTATTTCGTTCCCATGTGGGGCACCAAAAAATTCGGAGGAAGTAAAGCCGGAGTTCGAGGCTCCACCATCGGACTCATCATTGGGGTGTTCTTTTTTCCTCCATTTGGGATCATTATAGGTCCTTTTCTCGGGGCCCTCATCGCCGAACTGATTTTGAATTCGGACGACTTTAACAAAGCCCTCCGTTCAGGACTAGGCTCCTTAGTAGGGTTCTTGATGGGAACAGGACTCAAGCTAGGAGCAAGCCTTTTGATGACGGTTTATTTTGTTCGTGCGTTGTGGTAACAACTTATCGAATCAATCAAACTTTAGTCGAGAATTCCACCAAATATTAAGCGCTCATAATTTTGGATTTATGCAACAGCGATTGGCCCATATTGCTCTGGTCGTAAACGAATACGACGAAGCCATTGAGTTTTATACGAAGAAGCTGGGTTTTCAGCTTTTGGAAGACACCGTGCTGAGTTCTGAAAAGCGGTGGGTAGTTATCGCTCCGAATGGGGCGAGAGAGTGCTCGTTATTACTTGCAAAAGCCGCCAATGAAGAGCAACGAGCGTCTGTTGGAAATCAGACCGGAGGACGCGTATTTCTTTTCTTGTTCACCGACGACTTTTGGCGCGATTATAAAGCAATGTTGGAAAAAGGTATTGAATTCGTCCGAGAACCCGCTGTTGAAGCACACGGTACCGTGGCCGTTTTTAAAGATTTATATGGGAATCTGTGGGATTTTATCGAGCCCAGTTTACAGAATTCGGGTTTAAAAATTGTCCGGGACTAAAGCGATATTTTGATCCGATCCCGTCCAATTTCAATCACTTGGGTTGAACGAAAAGGGAACCAGTTAATCGTTTTTAGCCTGCAATTCTATTCCTCGTTTGAAGAGCTGTGCGATAATATATACTAATCCGGCAACGAACAGGTATTCCCCCGGAATAACATCTCCTTTCAGGGAGAGTGTTTGACTCGACAAAATTGCCAAATGGACATATTGAATAACGGAGAGAATCCAAATACCCATCAGTACGTAGCTAATTCGTTTCAACCTTATGGCGGTCTCTAACACGAAGGGGTTAGATAAGCTCACTTTCGAAAGTATTTGTATGACCAGGTAACAGACGAAGGCTTGAAATGCGGAAATGAGGGTCAATACAATGACTGCAGTGGTATAGTGCCCAAACCCAAATTGGTTCGATTCAAAGATTCCAAGACCTGGATAGAGCACGCGAGGTGCATCTGAATTCACGATGCTCACTCCATAAGAAAATAGAATTGCGCCCGCTTCAATCATAAGACCGATGAAAGCGATCCATGATACTACTAACATGGTATTGAGAACCCTTTGTGTTTTTGATTCGCTTGGCATATCCACAGTTTATTCGGTGCCTTCGGATTTGATCAAAATGAAAAAGAAAAAACGGTCACCTAAAAGATGACCGTTTTTATGCTGGTGGTGTAATTCGGACTCCTCCTAGCTACACAGAAAAACATAACTTTTACTCCTAACGTTTCGCTTTCCTAATTTGCACCAGACAGAAACACTAACATTTAAAGGCAGGTCAAACTTAATCTTTTCTTGTATGTACATCAAGTCTATGTTAACTAAAAATATCAATTAATGCCTGCCTCACCCTACACAAACAAGCGCTATAATTCTGTATGCCAATGTTTTAGGGGAATATTTTACCTGGATTTAAAATTCCATTTGGATCGAATAAGTCCTTAATATTACGCTGCAGTGCCAAATTGGCTTCGTCAAACACAATATCCATGTATTCTTTTTGAACCAAGCCGATTCCATGTTCTCCGCTAATGGTGCCCCCTAGACTAAAGCACAACATAAAAATCTCAGAAATGGCCAATGGAATTTCTTGCAGCCATTGCTTGTCCGTTAAATGGCCCCTCAAAATATTTACATGCAGGTTTCCGTCTCCTGCGTGGCCATAGCAGACCGATTTAAACCCGTAATGCTTTCCGATGTCTTTAATCCCTTTTAATAACTTCGGCAGCTCCGCTCTGGGCACTACGGTATCTTCTTCTTTATATACAGAATGTGCCTTCACAGCTTCGCCAACTTTGCGACGTATATGCCATAAGCGTTCTTTCTCGGCATTCGATTCGGCAAATCGAATTTCTCCAGAACCAAATTCCTCCACGACAGAAACTATTTGCTCTAATTCCCTGAAAAGTACATCGGGGTCATTCCCATCTACCTCGATAAGCAAATGAGCTTCTTCTCCTTCTTTTAATAAATTGGGTGCATCGTCTACTACGTCCAAGGTAAATTGAATAGCGTCGCGTTCCATAAATTCCATAGCACTTGGAATAACTCCCGCTCGGAATACAGCACTCACCGCGGCACAAGCATCCTCCGCCGAGTTAAAAGGAACTAAAATCAACTTTGTTTCTTTCGGTAAGGGTCTCAATTTCACTACACCTTTCGTTATAACACCCAGTGTTCCCTCGCTACCCGCGATCAACTGAGTTAAATTATAACCGGTGGCATTCTTTAGAACATTGGCACCTGTCCAAATAATGGATCCGTCCGGGAGGACGACTTCCATATTGAGCAAATATTCATTCGTAACGCCATACTTCACTGCTTTGGGTCCGCCCGCGTTCTCGGCCCAGTTTCCACCCAGGGAACACGAACCTTTACTCGCGGGATCGGGCGGGTAAAACAAGTTTTTTTCCTGAACAGCCTCCTGGAAAACCTGATTAATGACACCGGGCTCGACCGTGGCTTGTAAGTTTCTTGTATCGATTTCAATAATCTTATTGAATCGTTTCATGCTGAGACATACTCCTTTTTCAATGGGCAGCGCTCCGCCCGAAAGACCTGTTCCCGCGCCTCGCGGCACGATGGGTATGTGATGCGCATTGCACCATTTCATCAAAAGACTTACCTCTTCTGTATTGCCCGGAGTAACCACCACATCGGGGGTAAACTGAAAATCTTCGGTGTAATCGTGCCCGTGCTCCTCCCGAATCTCGCGGTCGGTATGTACATTTTCGGGTCCTAAAAGCTGCTTTAGTTCTGCAACTCGATCGACATTGATGGGGCTATATGGCATAAAATATGTGTTACATTCCAAAATTACTAAATTAGTCCGCCTTAAATATCGGGCCGTGAGGCCCAAGCCAATAAAATCTAATCATTACCCTCAAGATGAGAATACTTTGCACAGCGATTGCGCTACTCGCGGTCGGATTCCTTTCGGCTCAAGAAATTACCGTTGAAGACATTTGGCGGAACGGAACCTTCCGGTCTTCGGGCGTTTACGGACTCCGATCCATGAATGATGGCGTTCATTACAGTGCAATGAAATACGGTTCCGCCGGTGTTCGCATTGACCAATTTAGCTACAAGTCCGGAGAAAAAGTTGCTACGCTTGTGAGTGATTCTCTTGTTGATGGTGCTTCGATTCAGGGGTATAGCTTCAGCGCGGACGAATCGAAAATGATGATTTCAACGGAATCGGAATCGGTTTACCGCTACTCTACCCGAGACGTGAATTATATTTTCGATCGTGAATCAGGCACTTCTACCCTTTTGAGTGAAGGAAAACAAATGTTCGCAACCTTTAGTCCGAACGGATCTAAAGTGGCTTTTGTACGCAACAATAATCTATTTGTAAAAGACCTCGAATCAAATGTTGAAACCCAAATCACGTTCGATGGGGAATGGAATAATATTTTAAACGGAGGTACCGATTGGGTATATGAAGAAGAATTTGCCTTTGACAAAGCATTCGAATGGTCTCCCGATGGTACAAAAATCGCTTTCTATAGACTGGATGAGTCGGAAGTGCCCATGATGGGCATGGATATGTTTAGTCAGGAGTTGTATCCAGAGAACTACACATTCAAGTACCCGAAAGCTGGAGAAGCGAACTCTGTTGTAGAGATTAAAATAGTGGATTTATCGGATCCTAAGAACATCATTAATGCTGATTTAGGACGTACTGGTGACTTTTATGTACCGCGTATTACATGGACTAATGACGCAAATACGCTCTGCATTACGGTAATGAATCGTCTTCAGAACGAATTGGAATTGCGCTTGGTTAACGGATCTGACGGTTCCTCAGAGGTATTAATGACCGAAAAGGCCACTTCCTATATCGAGATCAATGACAATCTCACCTTCTTAAAAGACAACGGTTTTATCTGGACCAGCGAGCAAGATGGCTTCAACCACATTTACCACTACGATTCAAAAGGAAATTTAAAAAACCAAGTGACTTCAGGGGAATGGGACGTCACTAATTTCTACGGTTTCGATGAAAAAAATGGCTGGCTGTATTTTCAGGCGGCAAAATCGGCACCGATCAACAAAGAAATCTACCGCGTAAAATTAAACGGTAAAAAACTGGAATTAGTAACTGAGGAAGAGGGTGTGAACAGCGCTCAATTCAGCACCGGATTTAAATACCTCGTCAACAACTACAGCAATGCGAATACGCCGGCGCAATATACCTTGCTCGAGGCTTCTGGAAAGCTCATTCGCGAAATGGAAATGAACGAAGGATTGGACTCTGTTTTAAAGAGTTACCCATTGGGGCAAAAAGAGTTTTTCTCATTTAACACTACAGAGGATGTCAGCCTCAACGGCTGGATGATGAAGCCGGCCGATTTTGATCCTGCAAAGAAATATCCAGTACTCATGTACGTATATGGTGGCCCCGGATCCCAAACGGTTACCAATAGCTACGGCGGGGCCAATCAGATGTGGTATCATATGCTGAACCAAAAAGGGTACATCGTAGTGAGTATCGACAATCGTGGAACCGGTAGTCGCGGTCGTGATTTCAGAACGGTGACCTACCAAGAACTAGGGAAATATGAAATCGCTGATCAAATCGAAGGGGCTAAATACTTAGGCTCTTTAGATTATGTCGATAGCGACCGAATTGGTATCTGGGGATGGAGTTATGGCGGTTATATGGCGAGCTTGGGTGTCTCCAAAGGAGCAGATGTATTCAAAATGGGTATTGCTGTGGCTCCGGTGACGAATTGGCGCTACTACGACTCTATTTACACAGAGCGTTACATGCGCACTCCTCAAGAAAACGCTTCAGGTTACGATGACAATTCTCCTATTAACCATGTAGACAAGATTAAAGGATCCTACCTATTAGTTCACGGTTCTGCAGACGATAATGTGCATTTTCAAAATACCATGGAAATGATTCGGTCGTTGGTGAAAGCCGATGTTCAATTTGATCTATTTGTTTATCCCGATAAAAACCACGGTATTTACGGCGGAAATACAAGAAACCACCTGTATACTAAAATGACCAGCTTCATTTTAGAGAATCTATAATTTAAACCTAACCTCCAAAAGAAAAAGCATGACTGAAACGAATGTTGAACTAGGTCACCCAAAAGGACTGTGGGTACTCTTTATGTCGGAAATGTGGGAACGTTTCTGCTACTACGGGATGAGAACCCTCCTTACCCTCTATTTGGTAAAGTCCATAATGATGGGCGATGAAAAAGCGGTACTCATTTATGGTGCATATACCGCTTTAGTGTATGCTGCCCCGGTTCTTGGAGGTAGAATGGCCGATCAATTCTTGGGATATCGATACGCCATTATATTGGGAGCCATACTGATGTCGATCGGTGAATTCATCATTCTAGGCGGAAATGAAACCTTCTTATACCTAGGTATGGGCGGAATCATTATCGGAAATGGCTATTTCAAAGCCAATATATCGACCGTTGTAGGAAAGCTCTATAAAGATGGAGACCCCAGAAGGGATTCCGGATTTACCATTTTTTATATAGGCATCAACATCGGCGCATTGCTCGCAACCACGGTTGTAGCCTATATTGGAGAAACCTATGGATTCTTATACGGATTTGGACTGGCCGGTATCGGTATGCTTTTGGGCGGACTCATTTTCTACGTTGGTCGGGACAAGTACAAAGATGCGCCAGGGGTTGATATTCCGGAGTTAGGGAAAAAGAAATCCTTTGCCGGATTGACGAATGTAACGCTCATTACTATTTTAAGTGTACTTGCTATTCCGTTATGCTTCGTTCTCATTAGCCAGAATGAAATCATGGACTACCTCCTATTAGCCTTGTTTGCTTATGTGGCAATTAGCTTAATTACAAAAGGAGCAAAAGACGGTAAAGTTTGGCGCGACCGTATGATTGCGTTGGTCATCTTTATGCTGATCAACATCACCTTTTGGGCTTGCTTCGAACAAGCTGGTACTTCTCTTACCCTGTTTGCCGATCGCAACGTAGATCGTGTTATTTGGGGATGGACCATGCCTGCATCTATGACGCAGTTCTTTAACCCATTCTTTATCGTAACCTTCGGTTCGATTTTTTCTATTATGTGGGTGAAGCTTTCGGCAATTGGAAAGAACCCGAGTATTCCTATCAAGTTTGCTCTCGGTATTTTACAACTGGGAGCTGGTTTCTTGGTGACTTTAGTAGCCGTTAATTTTGCTGAAGATTTCAAAGTGCCTTTAATTACGCTCGTTCTTTTGTACATGTTACACACGACCGGCGAGCTTTTCTTGTCTCCTATTGGTCTTTCAATGGTTACCAAGTTGGCGCCAAAATCAATGGCAGGAACCGCCATGGGTGGATGGTTTTTGAGTTTTGCGATCGCTAATTTTGTAGCGGGTAAAATTGCTGCCCTCACGGGAGCAGAAGGAACAGAAGTAGGTGCTGAAATTGATATGGGGGCTCAATTGGAGCAATACACCAGTATTTTCGGTAACATCGGCTATGTCCTTGTTGCTTTTGCAATACTGATTATTCTCGGTAGCAAACCACTAAATAAACTCATGCACGGAGTCGTTTAAAGAATGTCGGGTTCGGTACAATTATTGTTTTCCAAACACCCGATATTTATAAACTAATTGAAGTACGTTGTTATGAAGAAATACATAGTTGCTCTTTCCTTTATTCTGATCGCCTCTTTCTCTTTTTCTGGTTTCGCACCGAAAGATGGAAAAATCAATTGGCTTTCTATGGAAGAAGCGCTTGCCATGAATGAAAAGAAACCTAGGAAAATGCTTATTGATGTTTACACCAATTGGTGTGGGCCTTGTAAGCGAATGAATAGCACTACGTTCGTTCATCCGTTTATTGTCGATTACGTGAACGATAATTACTACGCCGTAAAGTTCAATGCCGAAGGAAATGATACGATTCAATTCAAAGGCAAGGTATACGTGAACAAGCAATTTAATCCGGCCAAAGTAAACACGAGGAACGGAACACATGATTTTACCATGGCAATTGCCCCGGTAAACGGTCGTGTCGCCTATCCTACAATCGTTTATTTTGACGAGGAATTAAACTACCTAACCGGTGTCCAAGGCGCCTACGGCGCGAAGGACTTAGAACCTGTTTTAAAATGGTTTGGAACCGACGCTTACGTCGAGAATCCGGATTTCAATTCCTTTAAGGCCACCTTTGTTCCAGAGGTAGCCGAATAACACAAAGCCTTCCCTACCCGGGAAGGCTTTTTTCTTTTCTTTTCTTTGAGTATTGGTTCTGGTTCTCCATCGGATCTACCAATCACTCAATCCGTTTTTTATTGTAGGGCTATTCATTGAACTTCTTCTAAAAGAGAGGCATTAATAGTATGTAGGCGGCACAATCGTCATCAATAATTTGTAATTTCCACAAATCTTTATCGCGCCGTGGAGGCGCTAAACAAAATCTTTTATGAAAAGAGTACTACTCACGCTCGCTTTGACAATTGGCTTCACTTCATTTTTAATGGGCCAAACATTAATTTCGGGAAATCAACTAGCTTCTTTTTCGGCCGCTGATCTTTCCGCTCAAATTGGCATGCCCGTGCCTTATGGCGTTATGGCCTATAAAATACTCTACACTTCCATGGGAAGTGATGGTTCTTTGGATACCGCTTCGGGGCTTTTGAGTGTTCCCGACGACGCCTCGTTGTCTTATCCTATGTTGGCCTATCAACACGGAACTACAAATGGGAAACAAGATGTTCCCTCAAACTTGCAAGGGGGGCTTTCTCTTTCATTGGCCTTTGCCAGTCAAGGGTTTATCGTCACTTCCGCCGATTATATAGGAATGGGCGAGTCGCGCGGCTTCCACCCCTATGTGCACGCACAAACGGAAGGGCAGGCAGCAGTAGATTTACTATTTGCGGCGGAAACATACCTTTCGAATCAGGGTATTTCTTTTGGAGACCAGTTATTTATTTCTGGCTATTCACAAGGAGGACACGCGGGAATGGCCGCGCAAAAACTTATTGAAGCGCAATATGCCAACGACTTTAACTTAGTCGCTTGTGGTCATATGTCAGGTCCCTATTCGATATCAAAAGTGATGAAGGATGTCATTTTTAGTGACGTCGACTATACAGTTCCGGCTTTTCTTCCTTATACAGTGCTCGGATACCAAGAGGTATACGGAAACATCTATACCTCTTTAGACGCTTTCTTTAAAGCTCCATACGTTCCCTTTATTCAGCAGTTCTACGACGGTACCCTTCCATTATCTACATTGAATGTGCAGATTTCTATTCAACTCAGTATAAACGAAGGGAATTTATATCCGTATGGAATGATTCAGGATTCTGTGGTGGCGAACGTATTGGCCAATCCAAACCACCCTGTGAACGTGGCGCTAGAAGATAATGATGTATGGAATTTTACGGCGACCACGCCCACACGCATGTATTACTGCGATGCCGATGAGCAAGTGTCCTACATCAATAGTTTGTACGCGGATAGCGCCATGAACGCGAATAATGCTTTAGACGTGCTGGCTGTTCGGGCCGACTCGAATCAATCGCACGGGGGGTGTGCGCCGATTGCAACGATCGCCGTGCTCCTGTTTTTTGATCAATACGCTACTATTGGTTTAGAGGAAAGAAGTACCCTGAAAGGAGTTAAAACCTATCCACAACCTGCAAGTGACGTGGTCAATATTGACTTGCAATCA
>CBFIAJ010000004.1:0-8744 GCA_965660515.1 Flavobacteriales bacterium
TCCCGTCGCAGACGGAGACTTTACGGTTGCTTGTGCAGGAGCCTGTGATACGAATGCCATCACCTTCGGGGATGTCAATGATAAGGACAGTAAAGTTCACGCATTGCGCGACGAACCACGTCAATATTACTTGCTAGAAGAAATTGGAACTAAGCCATCTGTCTTCTACCAAACCAAAGTGAGAAACAAAGCTTAAACCTATTTCCTGATAAAGTAGAATAATATGCATTACGAATCGCCCATACGCGAGCCTCTTATTACCGGGAATAAGTCGTACCACGACATTACTACGGAAGTTGCTCGGCCGATCGAAACCACTGCCGGGCGCTCCTGGTGGATCGTATTTGGAATTTCAGCCGCCATGTTTTTATGGGGCATGGGATGTTTAGCCTACACTGTAGGTACCGGAATTGGAGTATGGGGTCTAAACCGAACCGTTGGTTGGGCCTGGGATATTACCAACTTCGTTTGGTGGGTAGGAATTGGACACGCGGGAACGCTTATTTCCGCAGTACTTCTTCTTTTCCGTCAAAAATGGCGGATGTCGATCAACCGTTCTGCAGAGGCGATGACCATTTTCGCAGTAGTTCAGGCCGGACTCTTCCCTGTATTTCACATGGGACGTGTTTGGAATGCCTACTGGGTATTGCCGATACCAAACAACTTCGGAAGTTTATGGGTAAACTTTAACTCACCTCTTCTTTGGGATGTATTTGCAATTTCGACCTACCTATCCGTATCCTTGGTTTTCTGGTACATGGGATTGATTCCGGATTTCGCGATGATTCGCGACCGGGCGATTAAGCCAATGCAAAAGAAAATCTACACAGTTTTGAGTTTTGGATGGGGTGGAAAAGCAAAGCACTGGCAGCGTTTTGAAGAGTTGTCGCTTGTTTTAGCCGGTTTGGCAACACCGCTTGTACTGTCTGTACACACGATTGTATCTTTTGACTTTGCCACTTCGGTAATCCCGGGATGGCACACCACGATTTTCCCACCGTATTTCGTTGCGGGGGCGATTTTCTCAGGTTTTGCCATGGTGCAGACACTCTTGATTATCATGAGGAAAGTGGTTAAAATGGAAGCCTACATCACTATTCAGCATATCGAATTGATGAACATCGTGATTATGCTTACGGGTTCTATTGTAGGTATCGCGTATATCACGGAGCTATTCATGGCGTGGTACTCGGGTGTTGAATACGAACAATACGCATTTTTGAATCGTGCGACCGGACCCTATTGGTGGGCTTACTGGTCAATGATGACGTGTAATGTAATTTCGCCTCAGTTGATGTGGTTCAAGAAATTGAGAACCAGCATCGTATTTACCTTCTTCTTGTCGATTATTGTGAATATCGGTATGTGGTTCGAGCGTTTCGTAATTATCGTAACCTCACTACACCGCGATTACCTTCCTTCAAGTTGGACGATGTTCTCTCCAACTTTTGTAGATATTGGAATTTTTATCGGAACCATAGGTTTCTTCTTCGTCCTGTTCTTATTGTACGCACGTACGTTCCCAGTAATTGCACAGGCCGAATTGAAAACGATTTTGAAATCTTCTGGAGAAGAACAAAAAAAGCATCACCATGAGTAAAAAACTGATTCACGGTCTATATAACGACGATGATGTACTCCTTAACGGGGTGAAGGCGCTCCGTGAAAAAGGAATTTCCATCAAGGAAGTATATACTCCTTTTCCCGTTCACGGTCTAGATCACGCAATGGGGCTTGCTCCTACTCGCTTATCGATTGCGGGTTTCATTTACGGATGTATTGGATTGTCATTTGCCGTCTTAATGATGTACTATATGATGATCGTTGACTGGCCTCAAAATATTGGTGGTAAACCGAACTTTACCTATCTGTTGAACATGCCTGCCTTTGTGCCGATTATGTTCGAATGTACCGTCCTTTTTGCCGGCCACTTAATGGTAATTACCTATTTGGTGCGTAACGGGATGTTCCCGGGACGTGAGCGTCAGAACCCGGATGTACGTACTACCGACGATATGTTTATGGTAGAGATTGAAGCAGATGGTTCTAGCGATGATATTACTTCGGCCTTGAAAGCCACTGGAGCGGTTGAAGTAAATGAAAAAGAACTTTAATTATGAAGTACTTGAAAAATAACGTTCTAGGTTTATGCGCCGCAGCTTGTTTAGCGATTGCGGGAACTTCGTGTGAGCGCGATGTAAAGAAACCAGGTATTGAGTACATGCCGGATATGTACCGTTCAGAATATATTGATACCTACGAGGAATCGGAGCTGTTCGCTGACGGAGTTAGTGCATTGAAGCCGATTGAGGGTACTTTACCTCGTGGATTCGTTCCTTACGAATATGAAAATTCGGAAGCGGGCTATGACTCGGCAAAAGCTACTTTAATCAATCCATATTCATTAAGTCCTCAGGCAAATAATGAAGTATGGATGGAGAATGGAAAAGAGCTTTATGATATTTTCTGTAACCATTGCCATGGCCCCAAAGGAATGGGTCAGGGGATCTTGGTTAAAAATGAAAAAATATTAGGAGTTCCTTCGTACGATGATCAAGGTCGTGCAATTACTGAAGGAAGCGTTTACCACGTAATTACTTACGGAAGAAATATCATGGGGGCGCATGCATCTCAAATTACTCCCGAAGAACGCTGGAATATCGTGAGTTATGTAATGAAGTTGAAATCTGATCTTGAATCGGCTAAATAATTAGGGATATGTTCGAAATGCCTAACAAATTAAAAAGACTCGCCTACATTCTGATTGCCATTGGGGTGTTGGCCTTTGCATACGGATTTATCTCCGATGCTCATAGAGCATGGCCTGCGCTCTTAGTGAGCAACACGTTCTTCTTGGGGATTGCTCTTCTTGGAACTTTTTTCCTCGGAATTCAATACGTGGCCCAAGCCGGATGGTCTGTGCAACTCAATCGATTGATGCAAGCCATGGGAAGCTTTCTACCTATTGCGGGTGGAATTATGGTGGTCATAATTATAGCAGGTGGAATGCATTTGCACCATATGTATCACTGGATGGATACGTTCATCACAACAGAAGAAATTACCGTTACTGAGCTTCGCGATTACGAAGCGGGGTTAGTAAGCCATCACGCCGAGGAGGCGCATGTGGAAGAAGCCCATGGGGAAAGCGGAGACGATCATGCTTCGGATGCGCATGGTGATGGACATGGTGAAGAAAGCCATGGTGAAGAAGCCCATGCTGATGAGCATTCTGATGCGGGTCATCATATGTACGCCGCTATGTATGAAAGTAGTAATGGAGACGAGGTTATAGAGAACCCTCATTATGACTCTATCATTGCTGGAAAAACACCTTTCTTGAATTTCTCATTTTTTATTCTCCGCGCAATCATCTATCTACTTGGATGGATATGGGCTACACGTTTATTGCGTAAGCTGAGTATTCGTGAAGATGAAGTGGGAGGCACGGAGAATTATCGTAAGAGTGTTCGCGTGAGTGCTATATTTACCGTATTCTTTGCGGTTACGAGTAGTATGATGGCCTGGGACTGGATCATGTCCATCGATACCCACTGGTTCAGTACTTTATTTGGTTGGTATGTTTTCGCGTCGATGTTCGTGAGCGCCTTGACCACCTTAACCATGATTGCTATTTATTTAAAGAAGCACGGGTACATGGAAGGATTGAACGAGAATCATATTCATGATCTTGGTAAATTTATGTTTGCTTTCAGCGTTTTCTGGACCTACTTGTGGTTTAGCCAATTCATGCTTATTTGGTATTCCAATATTCCAGAAGAGGTAACTTATTTCATGGCTCGATTTGATAACTATAAAGTTCCTTTCTTTTTAGCACTTTTCTTGAACTTTATTATGCCGCTATTGGTACTAATGAGTAGAGATTCGAAAAGAAATTTTGGGTTCCTGATTACAGCGGGATGTATTATCCTCTTGGGACACTGGTTCGATTTCTTCTGTATGATTGTTCCGGGAACAATGGGCGAGCATTGGCATTTTGGAATTGTTGAAATTGGTGGTCTTTTGGGCTACGTAGGATTGTTTATTTTGGTAGTATTCGGCACCTTGGCAAAAGCGCCATTAGTGCAGAAAAACCACCCAATGTTGAAAGAAAGTGAGTTGCATCACATCTAATTAGAAAGTAGAATGATTCAATTATTATTAGCCGTTGTAGCGGTACTTGTAGTTGCTTCCGTAATTCAAATCGTTCGAATTCTCGAATTAACGAGCGAACTGAAAGGCGGTAACACCAATGCGGTAACCGACAAGGACAACCGGAATCAAGGACTATTGATGTTCTTGTTCATGCTCGGCATGATGGGTTCCTTCATTTGGATGTGGGCTGCCTGGGGAGATTTATTACTTCCGGGAGCTTCTTCTATTCACGGAGAGCAAATTGATAATTTGATGGCCATCACCATGGGAATTATCATCATCGTATTCTTTATCACGCAACCACTTCTTTTCTACTTCGCGTACAAGTATCGAGGTAAAAAAACGGGTCAAGCAAGTTATGTTTCACATAACAACAAGCTTGAGTTAATTTGGACGGCGATTCCAGCCATTGTGCTAACGGTACTTATTGTATACGGTCTCAGAACTTGGTCTGATATTGTGAATAAGGATACTTCGGATGCGCAAGTCGTTGAGTTTTACGCGCGACAGTTCGACTGGACAGCCCGATATACAGGAGCAGACGGAATGCTTGGCGAAGCGAATGTGCGCAACATTGAAGGTGCTAACATTGTAGGAGTGGATCTTCAAAGCGAAGAAGGTCAAGATGACGTGCTCGGTCGCTCTGAGATTTATCTGCCCGTAGGGCAACCGATGCTTTTCCGTTTTAGAAGTCAAGACGTGCTACACTCAGCTTATTTTCCGCACTTCCGCGTTCAAATGAACTGCGTACCTGGAATGAATACACAATTTGCCTTTACCCCAACGAAAACGACGGATCAGATGCGTCAGGAAACGGGAAATGCTGAATTTGATTATATACTGCTTTGCAATAAAATTTGTGGAGCAGCGCATTATAATATGCAAATGACCATTAAAGTGGTTTCACAAGAAGAATATGACCGTTGGATGAGCGAACAAACTCCTCTAGCAAATAGTTAAAATACCGTTAATCAAAGACTGATTATGGCTCACGATCACGCACATCACGAAGAAACCTTCATTTCGAAATATGTTTTTTCGATGGATCACAAAATGATTGCTAAACAATTCCTTATCACAGGTATGTTGATGGGGTTAATTGGATTATTAATGTCGGTTTTCTTCCGACTACAATTGGCATGGCCAGGCGAAAGCTTTCCTATATTGGAAACCTTCCTTGGTAAATGGGCTCCGGATGGAGTAATGGATCCAAACATTTATTTGGCCTTGGTAACCATTCATGGTACTATCATGGTATTCTTCGTCCTAACGGCCGGATTATCAGGTACGTTCTCGAACTTACTTATTCCGTTGCAAATTGGTGCACGAGATATGGCCAGCGGATTCATCAACATGCTTTCGTACTGGTTCTTCTTTGCCAGTTCTATCGTAATGACCGTGAGTTTATTTGTTACCAGTGGACCGGCTTCTGCAGGGTGGACCATTTATCCTCCTCTAAGCGCACTGCCACAAGCAATACCAGGTTCTGGAATGGGGATGACCTTGTGGTTGGTTTCCATGACCTTGTTTATTGCTAGCTCCTTATTAGGTGCCTTGAACTATGTTGTTACGGTTTTGAACCTGAGAACCAAAGGGATGTCGATGACACGCCTTCCTTTGACGATCTGGGCCTTCTTTGTAACTGCTATTATTGGTATTCTATCATTCCCTGTACTTCTTTCAGCGGCCCTTTTGCTTCTGTTCGACCGTTCCATGGGAACGAGTTTTTACTTGAGTGATATTATGATTCAAGGAGAAGTGCTAACAAATAATGGTGGATCACCGGTTCTTTTCCAACACTTATTCTGGTTCTTAGGTCACCCCGAGGTATATATCGTACTTCTTCCTGCACTTGGAATTACGTCAGAGGTAATTTCAACAAATGCGCGTAAACCGATCTTCGGATACCGCGCCATGGTTGGATCCATTTTGGCTATCGCTTTCTTATCCTTCATTGTATGGGGACACCACATGTTCATTACAGGTATGAATCCATTCTTGGGATCCGTATTTACCTTCACTACCCTGTTAATTGCGATTCCATCCGCTATCAAAGCGTTCAATTATATAACAACGCTTTGGAAAGGTAATATCCGCTTTACCCCAGCGATGCTTTTCTCCATAGGTTTGGTATCTACCTTTATTACGGGTGGACTAACAGGTCTTATTCTTGGAGACAACGCATTAGATATCAACGTACACGATACCTACTTCGTAGTAGCTCACTTCCATATTGTAATGGGACTTTCTGCCATCTTCGGAATGTTTGCAGGTGTATATCATTGGTTCCCGAAGTTGTTCGGGAAAATGATGAACAAACAAATGGGTTACTGGCATTTCTGGTTAACTTTTGTAAGTGCCTACGGGGTATTCTTCCCCATGCACTTCCTCGGTTTGGCAGGGGTTCCTCGACGCTATTACAGCAATACTGCTTTCCCGATGTTCGATAACCTTACCGATATCAATGTATTGGTAACCATGTTCGCAATTTTAAGCGCGGTGGCACAGGGAATCTTTATGTTCAACTTTATTTACAGCGCCCTTCGTGGGAAAAAAGCGGAACAGAATCCATGGAAGTCGAATACGCTTGAATGGACCACTCCTGTTGAACATATCCACGGAAACTGGCCAGGCGATATTCCGGAAGTTCATCGCTGGGCGTACGATTACAGTAAGCCGGGAATGGATGAAGACTTTGTACCTCAAACCGTTCCTTTACAGGATGGAGAGGAAGTTCATTAGTAAGTACCTGGTTACTTAAAAGATTTAAAAACGCCCTGTATACACAGGGCGTTTTCCTTTTTAGTCAATTCGAATATGTGATTTTTGAATTATCTCGGTTTGTCCACAGCAGAACTCTTTCCTACATTTGATTCAGATGCTAGTGAAAAAGTGTTTTTGTTTATACTCTTTGTCTCCCTCAGTTGTTTTTTCACTAGTAGCCAATTTTAGGATTAGTTTGGGTTAATAGATCACTTAATTGGTTGCTTCCTCTGCTTTGGTAGGGGAAGCTTTTTTTATACCCCTTAGTGCCTTCGGCACGATGACTTTTTGCCTTACCTTAGAACCCATGAATGAGTATTTGGATCCAACAGGAGATGAACTAAGCCCAGAAGAACAAGAGTTTGATAGAGCCCTTCGGCCACAACAATTTGGCGATTTTGCGGGTCAAAAACACGTGGTTGAAAATCTTGAGGTTTTTGTTGAAGCGGCAAACCGAAGAGGAGACTCCTTGGATCATGTTTTGCTTCACGGCCCTCCTGGACTCGGTAAAACAACTTTGGCCCATATCATTGGAACGGAATTGGGAGTAAATGTTAAAGTAACGAGTGGTCCCGTCCTAGACAAACCGGGTGATTTGGCCGGACTCCTAACTAATCTTGAAGATCGAGACGTGCTCTTCATCGACGAAATCCACCGAATGTCTTCCGTTATTGAGGAGTACCTGTATTCGGCCATGGAAGACTTCAAAATCGATATTATGATTGATAGCGGTCCCAATGCGCGTACCGTTCAGATCAACTTAAACCCATTCACGCTAATCGGTGCTACAACGCGTTCCGGTCTTCTTACATCGCCTTTGCGCGCGCGATTCGGGATCACGAGCCGACTCCAATACTACGATGTAGAATTACTCACCCATATCGTGCAGCGATCCGCTGAAATACTAGAGGTCCCCATTGCGCAAGATGCCGCCTTTGAAATAGCCAGTAGAAGTAGAGGTACTCCTAGAATAGCCAATGCATTACTGCGCAGGGTACGCGACTTCGCAGAAGTGAAAGGCGATGGAACCATCGGTATCGATATTGCCAAATCGAGCCTGACCGCCTTGCATGTCGATGAACACGGACTGGATGAAATGGATAATAAGATTCTATTAACCATCATAGAAAAATTTAAAGGTGGGCCGGTCGGACTCAACACGATTGCCACAGCGGTTGGAGAAAGCGCGGGTACTCTTGAAGAAGTGTACGAGCCCTTTCTTATTCAACAAGGTTATCTCATGCGCACTCCGAGAGGTCGAGAAGTGACCGAATTGGCCTACAACCATTTGGGACTGAATAAACCCGGTAGCCAAAACGCACTTTTTTGATGAGTAAACCCGATCTCGGATATCGAGCACGGTTTATTAAGAATCAGGCCGCTGAGCTTGGTTTTTTGGGATGCGGCATATCTACAGCCGATTATCTAGAGAAAGAAGCTCCACGGCTCGAAAATTGGCTTGAAAAGGGAATGAACGGATCCATGGCCTACATGGAAAATCATTTCGACCTGCGATTGGACCCCAGAAAATTGGTCCCTGGAGCCAAATCCGTCATTTCGCTAACCTTCAATTATTTCACTCCCGAAAAGCAAAAGGATTCGGAGGCGCCCAAGATTTCACAATACGCCTACGGAACCGATTACCACTTTGTGGTTAAGGACAAACTGAAAGATTTGCTCGCTCGAATGATCGAGTCCTTTGGTCAAATCGACGGACGTGTTTTTGTCGATTCAGCGCCCGTTTTAGATAAGGCTTGGGCGGCAAAAAGTGGTCTCGGTTGGATAGGTAAGAATACAAACCTGATTCATCCGAAAGAAGGCTCATT
>CBFIAJ010000004.1:8843-15910 GCA_965660515.1 Flavobacteriales bacterium
TTTCTTTATCGCGGAAATCATTTGCGATTTGGAGCTCCCAGTCGATATTCCAATGAGCGATTATTGCGGCTCCTGTACCCGATGCATTGATGCCTGCCCTACCGAAGCGATCGTAGCACCCTATGTGGTCGATGGCAGTAAATGTATTTCCCATTATACGATTGAATTGAAAGGCGCCCTCCCGGGCGGATTAGCACCCCACTTCGAAAATTGGATGTTTGGCTGCGATATTTGTCAAGACGTTTGCCCGTGGAACAGATTCGCGAAAGCGCACAATGAACCTCGGTTTGAACCCCATCCCAAATTGCTCGATAAAACGAAAAAAGAATGGACTGAGCTCACCCAGGATACGTTCAATGAGCTTTTTAAAAAGTCGGCAGTCAAAAGAACCGGGTACGCCGGACTCAAAAGAAATATCGAGTACCTATTCGGTCCGGAGGGCTCTGAGCGTCTTGGGAGTGATTAAATTCGGGTAGTCTGTAATAAGACCATCAACACCCCATCCAAATAGTTTACGCGCTTCTTCGATATCATTTACGGTCCACGGAATTACTCTTATCTCTAAATCGTGAAGCCGCGTAATTCGATTGAGTGTAACCGCTTTGTATGAAGGACTGTACACATCGGGTTGAAAGCTCAAATTCTTGAGCGCCTTTTCCGGTGATTGGTCACCGCTAACTAAGAGAGCGATTCGCCACTTTGGATAGGCAAGTTTTGCGTACTCCAAGGTTCTGGGATCAAAGGATTGCAGTAGAATTTTATCCTTAAAAGGAGAATCATTCACCACAGACGCAATTGCATCGACAAAGATGGAAGGATTGGGATGAAAAATACTGTCGCCCTCTGGAGTCGATTTGGTTTCTAAATTCAATCGAGGTAATTCCAATGATTTTTCAGTACAGTGTTTCGCAACAGCATCCAACACAGCTTTCAATGAAGGTTTCGAAGTCGCCATTTTGGTTTGTTCCGGAAATTGTACCAGCACTTTACTCCCACAATCAAACGCAGCGATTTCCTCAAAATTCATTTGATAAATGGAATATCGCTCTTTATCTGCATCCAATTCAACCCCCGCTGAATCGCATAATTCCGAACTAATCCAGGGCTCATGGGAAAGGAGTACCACACCGTCTTTAGAAATCACCAAATCCATTTCTAAGGTGACAACACCTAAATCAACGGCTTTTAGCATCCCCGGGATGCTGTTTTCCGGAAGTAAGCCGCGACACCCTCGATGACCCTGGATATCAAATTGCGCCGCAGCTTGAAGGCCAAAACAAATAGTTAAAAGTAGAAAGAGATACTTCACGGGCCCGTATTTATAGTTTCTTCTGTATATCCGGCCGGAAGGCCGAAGAAATCATTCGATGGTTCGTACTCCTCAATTGAAATAATATCCGTAGTGCTCTTCGGCTTTTCATACTCATAATTAATGGTGCGCACCGGTAAACCCTCCGTTTCTTCAATTAAAAAGAAGTTGTTTCCAACCAAGGAGCTCCCTATAGTTTCTGCAACGGATGCCATAAGATTCGAAAAAGATTGCAAGCATTTCACTTCTTTTTTCGAAAGGCCCAATTCATCACAGGAAGTAACCCAGAGTTCGCGCTCCAACTCGCCTTCTTCCCGGACGTAATACCGAGAACTTTCGTACCCGTTTATTTTAGCCGTTTCGCCCGTTTTGGCGTATTGAAAGTTCGTTTTCATGCCCTTGACTTGCTGGGCCATCATTTTTTCCGCCATTTCGCGTTGGTCTTCCGGCAATGACTTTATGCGCTCCTCCATCATCGCCTTCATCGACTCGATTTGTACCTTCAATTCATTCGCGCGCTCTTGATCCATTTGGAAGAATTTCTTGCTCGTATGATCGACCATATAAACACGCTCATTCTCTCGATCGTAAAGAACGCTTTGAAGCACTTCCGTTCCTTTTTGATTGTCCATTCGCATGAAATCGGAATGAAAATACATGAGTGAATTTTCTAATAGCCCGAACTCCTGTTGGGGCGCATTTCCGGCGGAAAAAGGTCGATCTTCAATAGTGATCACATGGAATTGGGCCTGAACTCCCTGCGCAATAAGCACAACAAAAAGCGTGAGCAACCAAGATATCTGCGTACGTGCTATCTTCATTTGAGGGTGTCCGTTGTCAACGTGAAGTATTCCTTTTCGATTTCAAAAGAGCCTTTTCCTTTGACTTCTAATTTAAGGAATTGATCGTTCTCTTTCTCCGATCGAATAAATTCGTACAGCGCACACATTTGCCCTTGAAACTGCATCATCGGAATTTTGTCTAGCGCTTCAATTTCATCTCCCATTTCTATTCCGGCCTTCTCGGCCGGACCGCCCTCCGTTAAGCTCGCTACGACAACTCCCGTTCTCGTATAGCGCATCCCGATTCCCCAACCGGGTTTGGTGGGATAAGTGGAAGTCGTATCGCGTTTCGACCATTGGATGATTCCATCGGGGAAATTTAAGAATAAGTCATAGTGCTTGAATAAACGATTTCCCATTTTCGCTCCAGAACCCGATTGAATTTCCATTTCGAAATTCCAAAACGAACTGTCGGCCATCATGAGCGTTTGGCTCGGACTTCTGTATATAGTATCTAATTCTGTTCCCCATAGCCCAAAACTGGAGCCGTCGTATTTGCGAAAATAAGACCAAGAATTGGTAACGGTATCCGCCAGGGTAGGGATTAAATTAGGCCCTCCATCCATGAAACCATTAAACCCAGTATCCACTAACACGTCGCTAATTCGAAAATTATTGAGATGGATGTCGATATGAGGACGCCCTCCGCTAAAGCGGAATTTTTGCGCTACCATATTTTGTGATTGAGGTAGGGAATCGGCTACATCAGAAAAATAGATCATCTGACGGGTGTAATCAATTTTCCAGTGTAACTTCTTCATCAAATTGGCTCCTAGAATTCCGTCGGCCGCAATACAACGCAATAAATTGTCTTCATCGTAATTCACTCCAACAGCCGCGTGATTGGTGAAGGTAGTCGATCCCAATTGGAGTTCTGGAAACAGGTAAATGGGCGTTGTTTTCCGATTTCCATGGGTGTCTCCAATAGAAATATTAGAAACGGATTCTAGGCCACTTTTAACGGCATTATCCTTTCGTATCACCGAATAGCTAGCACCGGTGTCAAAAATAAGTTCCCAAGGTCGTTCTTCACCCGGAATCTGAAGTTTAATAACCACACTCTCAAAGCGCCATTCAAAGGGGATGCTATCTAAAAACGACTGCGACGATACCTTTGTGGAATCGCGCAGTCGAATATTTTTTGTTGTTCCGCAACCTACCAGAATAAGCAGGAATGCAATCGGTAGAAGTAGAACTTTTATTTTCATAAGAGTTTAAAGGTGATTTCTAATTCTTTTTCAAATTCGAAGAGTTGATCATCAAAAGAAGGTGGTCCAAACTGACCACGTGCGTCGTTTGAAAAGCCATAAGGCTCTACGGGCATTCCGAACATATTGGCGTTCATTTCTTTGTCGTCATTCAAATCTTGGTAGGCTGCCGCAGCATATTTTCCGGGCTCTAATTCTTCAAAAGTGCAAATGACTTTGCCGTCAACAACTTTACTTTCGCATTCGGTAATCTTCTCATTTTTTTCGTTCATCAATCGAAGATAGATCGTACCAGAATTCTTAGCCGTGGTAACCGTTATGGTTAATGTGTTTTTCTTGGGAGCCATCAAAGATGGGTTCGCCTCGAAGTCGGGCCCATTATCCGCCCGAAGGGCGTTTGGCATAATGAGTAATCCAGCTACTACAGCAGTCAAAGCGATTTTGCCCACGCGACGCTGGTGCCACGCGATTACTGGAACAAACAGAACGGTTGGCCATAACCATTGAACCAAGCCGGGAAGGAAATCTAAACTCGTTGCTGAAAAGGCCGTGACAGCTGCAATATATCCGCTGAGCATTCCACTAATATGAAAGCGCATCCAATCGGCTTTAGTCTGTGGTTTAAAGGTCATTCGGTAATTCTTTGTTATTCCAAACATACCTAAAGCTCCGAAAACAAGAGCTAAAACCCACACATAATTATCGGGGTTAGTGGCATAACCGTAAATCCCATATCCGAAGAGTGCCGCCGAAAATAGAATAGCGATTCCGTGAATCCAATGGTCTATGCGGCCAGGTTGTTCTCCCCGGAAAAATTTAATAGCTCTATACCCTGCAAATACATTGTAAAAACTAAAAACGCTCAACATGAGAAGAAAGGGAATCCATATGAATAGACTATTTATAAAGGCCGTCCCTGTCGAAATGGCCATTGCCCAAAAAAATATACGGCCAGCGGTGAAATGACTAGCACCTCCTTTTTTGGCAATGAGGGCAGCGGGTGCTGCGAAAAAAGCGGTGAATCCTGATAAGATGTGTACCCAACGAGTAATTTCTAAAGTTTCCATGTTGTTTGATTTTTGAGCAAACCTATGGGCTAGAAGTACACGCTGCAAAAAGGAGTGATGAAGGACCTACTTTTGACGTGAACGGTCGTTCTTTGGGCTATTCGGAAAGGGTTAGGGACGAACGGTTCGGTCAATTATAGGCTTTATTTCGCGCGCCTTGCGGCGCGATACCGGAACGAAGGCATCGGAATGATTGAAGTGCAATTGAAGACCTTGGCTGTTTCCAGACACGCGCTCCACTAAATCTAAATTGGCTAAATAGCTTCTGTGTACTTGATGGATCGATGAGTGCCCCTTAAATTGATCGTGTACTTCTTTGAGCGTCGATCGAATCATTTCTTTTTTCAAGTGGTCGTCTTTCAAAAAAGCCATGGTAACATAATTCCCCTCAGCCTCGGCGAAAAGAAACTCATTCACCTTCAGTTCTATTCGTTCTTTTTGGTTATTCCCTTTTACGGAAAGAACCGAATGGTCGGGTTCTGCCGAAACTTGGGGGTGAAATGCCTCTGCTTCTTTTTTGTAGCGCTGAGCGAGCGTATGCTGCCGTACAGCGATGCCGAAACCAATAGGGATAGATCCAATACCGAGGGTGTAAAGGCTCATTTGACCGTAGGCCGCCCAAGTTAGTTTCGTTGTGGTGAAAAATACCATGTAGGCGAAATTAGCTGTGGCAATGAACCAGACGTTGTACAAAATGAGTGCGACTTCTTTCCAAAGGACCCATTTCTTTTCGCGAAACCAATTAGGTGCTAATAAGGGAACGAGCCAATCGTTCACGAGGGATGAAAGAAAAGTAATGACCCCAAACCCCCAGAGTATGTAGTCGTACTTACGGTCCATACTATATAACCCGAACGGTCGAAAGAATACCAAGAAAGCACCTACGAAAAAACCGAACAACAGCCCTTGTCGGAGTGCTTTTCTCAACCCTAGGTTCACGGGGAAGGGTTGATTGCAATAATGGAGGAGCCTATTCACATTCCGAATTTACGGAATTCCATTACCCTTTTATGATTGGGGTTACCGCTTGCCAGGTTTCGCCTCGGAGCTCCATCATGTAGGTGCCGGATCTTAGAGAATGCGAGAACGACTGCGTTTCGAGTGAACCGGACCAATAGGTTTTTTGCTCGAATACGATCCGACCGTTTAGGTCGTAAAGAATTAAGCTTCCGTCACCAGCCTCTGGAGCGGTAAATTCTACCGACCAAGATTCATTAAAAGGCATCGGATACACGTTCATGGGGAGTTTGACATATTCATCGATACTCGTGACCTCTCCGTAACGAGCGCTGAATTCTTGGAAAAACATATCGGCGAAACCGTGATCGTAAATAATGAGCGTATTTTCATCATTGACCGTTTCTGCAGAGGTAGACCAGTTGTGGGCACCTGTAAGTACCGCAGCCGTGGCCGGGTTTTGACGGTCTACAATCAGATATTTGTGGTGCATTTGGAAGCCGAAGCCTTCGTGTGACTGCACCAATACCCCGTTATCGATTAGATTTTGATACTCGCTTCCTTGATTACTCGCGTTTTCAATGACTCCTTGCGCGAACTTTCCAAACTCATTATTTAAATCGATCAATGATTGAGCAATGTCGTCACGAGTGAAAGATAAAACGGCAAATTGCGCTTCGGAGGTAGCGTTTTCAATGAGCTTGGAGATTTGACTCGTTACACCATCCGTAGGCGAAAAATAGCACTCTACTCGTGAGCCGCCAATTTTAAATAGATGTGGGGTGTTGTCTAATTTATCCGCTCCCCACTTTACACTTGAAGGGTTGGGCAAGGCAGTATTACCGCCCCACATTTCATTGAATTCGAGCAGATACGTTTTCGCCAAACTTTGATCTTGAATAATGACCAAATTATTGGGATCGTCAAATAAATTGTTTGGCGTCCAGTTGGTGCTCCCGGTAAGAACGTAGGAATTATCAACACTCGTCGCGTCCACCACTACAAATTTATTGTGCATAATACCCGGTAGTGCATCGGGTTTTTGAAGAACGGGAATGGCCGGATCAAGAATACTCAATCCTAAATTGGCGTTCCCACCTTCGGCGATATAGCGAACTTGAACGCCTCGGTTATACGCATCGTTAATGGCCATCATAATCATGGAGTTGTTGGCGTTGTACACGGCTACGTCGAGGGTGTTTTGAGCTTTGTCAATGTAGGCTTTAATGGTGTCGTTGAAGAAACCTGGAAGTTGAATTGCATTTACATTTTGAGCGACCGAATTATCGACGGTCTGATTAAAATAAACCGCCTTATATCCGGAACTATTCGATTCGGTGGCGTAAGCGCCAACATTTCCCCATGCTGTATCGACTCCGTTATCGGAATACGGTTGAACGTAATAGATTGATCCGGCCGTTAGGCCGATAAAATTAAGCGTATGATTGCTTGTGCTGGCACCGTTATTTATATCGCCCAATTCAAAGCTCGGTGTAAGTCCGTAACGAACATTCGTGGTTCCATTGGTATTCGTCGTCCAAGACAATGAAAAACCGGTGGTCGACAAATTACTTTGAGTCACGCCGCTGGCAAAAAGTATCGACGAGGAAAAAAAGAGGTCGTTGGGATCTCTCGGCAATAATTGGTAGCCCCCAACGCTGGTGAAGGAGAATTGAGACATGAC
>CBFIAJ010000004.1:15982-32858 GCA_965660515.1 Flavobacteriales bacterium
GCCCGAATTTCCGTTACCATCAACAAATGAGTAAGTACTCGAGGTAAAAACACCTCCTCCGGCGGGAAAGCTGACACCTATAAATTCGACGAGTTCCCCCTCGTAAGCCTCCCCAATTTGAGAAATGCTAATCGTTTGAGGAGTGGGTAGGGCATTCCCGCTACTGTGAATGGTTACGCTTTGAACAGGGTCTATTTCTAAGAGCCCGTTATAGTCTTTTAATGGACCAGTAACCGTAATGCTATCTCCTCGAAGAGGAGTGAAGGCTACGGAGCCAGATCCGGGATATACAGCAATTCCGGCGGTGCCGTCTTCGATGTAGCGAATAATCCCTAACTCATCGCCATGAGTTACCACCCCAGAAACAGTTACGGTAGTCCCGAGTGGGGATAAACGAGCCGTTGCAATGTCTTGGGCAAAGGCTGCGGTTCCGATCAAAAGAAGGGAAATGGAAAGAAGGGTTTTCTTAAAAAGCATAAGTAATCGAAATATTAAAACGACGGCCTTGACCGAAAAAGACGCCTGCCGAATTTGCATTAAAATCGCCTGTATTGATACTCAAAACGTTTCCGTCGTTGTTTTGGGCATCGCTAATGTACATGGCATCCATAATATTGAGGATACTTCCGCGTAAGCTGAGGCTTTGGCTTCCGAATTCGAAGCGGTATCCACCGTGAAGGTCAAAAAGGGCATAAGCGGGAATTTGCCATGAATCGCGCCCTGCATTACTGCCGTTCAATGTGAGTGGATCGAAATCGGCATAGTACCGATCAAAGTAGGTGCCTCGAATTCGAATGTAGGCCCCTCTAACCGGTTCAAACTCGAGGCTTAATCCAAGTTGCGTTTGAGCGGCATCACCCACATGTACGCCTCTGGCGTCAAAGTAAACAACGAATTCTTCACCGGTAATTGGGTCAATAACAGGGTTGTTATCATCGTCCGTTACCCGAACAGAATCGGTACTGTTCCATTGCCAATCTCCAAGGCTAATTAATCCTTGCAGGGTCCATTTCGGGAGGAATTCATAAGCAAAATCGAGTTCTATTCCCACGTGACGGGCATCCATTCCGTTTATATTCGTTCTGTATAATTCGTCGTCAATAATAACGCTTGGGGCCCTTGGAGCGGGCCGATTATCCCATTGCGTGAAGTAGGAGTTGAAATTTGCCGAGAAACGATTTGAGCGGTAGGTATAACCCAGTTCAAAGGCGCGAACCACTTCGTTTTCGATGTTTTGAAATTTCCGATTGTCGAAGTAAAAAACATTGGCGAATCGAGGAGCCCGACTTAAGTAACCTAAGTTGGCGTAGGCGCTGTGCTGCTCATTGATATTGTATTTGGCTCCCGTTTTAAATGTGAAGCTGGGAATCCAAACCCAGTCGGTTGTGGCGAAACGCGTTTCTTCAGATCCATTGTGATAAACTTCTCCGTTATAAACGATGGTGTCCTGGTATCCCAACACTTCACTCATGGTCGTGTCAGAAAGAACTAAATCTTTCTTTCTGAAATAGTCGATGCGTTGAAAGCCGCTCATGGAACTTGATAGGTTCACAAATGCGCTCCACAAGCCCTCGGTATACTCGAGTTGGTAAAATCCGCCACCCCACAGGACCTTGGCGTCGTTGTGATAACTTATGATGTCCCCTTCGCGCCGTACGGGCGAAGCGGCATTGGGGTTTGAATTATCCACAAAATAATCACCACCCAATAAATCGTAGACCTCGCGATAGTGCTCTCCTTTGTAGGATCGGAAATCAACTCCTCCGCTATGGGTGAAGCGATCGTTTTGATTGAACGTGAAGGTCGAGACCAAGCCATACCAAAAGTGATTGTTGATGCTAGATCTCAGTATGTCCGAGGATTTATGTTCGGTATCCGAATATACGGGGTCGATACTGAAGGGGCCGAATTTATTGGCGTCGTAGATCTGTTGAAATCGAATTTGTCCGTTTTCATCACGTGGAGGACTGCTATCTGAAAGACTTGTACCTCCGCCGTTTCCGATCGATAAATAAAGCACATTTGACCAATACAGACGGTCGTTAACCCGCCAAAAATCCTTCAAACTAAACTGTGGTTTGTGGTAATAATTTAATCGTTCTGTTACCCGTTCCTCTCCATTCCTAAGAGTATCACCGTCCACAATGTCGTACCGGTCTAAATAACCCCAGTGTTGGTTGTAGCGAATTCCGTAATTACTTCCATTCGTAGTGTCGACGAAGTTCTCTAAAGCACTGTCGTAATCGGAACGCGATTTACCAATTGCGGCGAGCTCTGTATCGAGTTCTTCATCCGTAATATCTCCTTGATTATGAGCAGTCATTACATTGTATAAATCATCGTCACCTTCGAATAAATCACGCCCGTATTGAGTGTCATGATCCGCAATCGACACTTTCCAGCTTCTTTGCGCGTGTTGTTGAGGAGCCCCAAAACCGGTTAAGCTCAGGTTGTGATTCCCGAGTTGTCTATTGACTTTGAAGTAGTAAAACCACCCCTCAGTATGCGTGTTGTCTACCCATCCATCACCTCGTTTATATGAGCCGGCAAAAGTAAATCCCCAGCCGGATTCCAAACGACCCGAATTGACTCCGACCGTAGTTCTCAAGAATCCATTATTACCGGCTTCTTGTTTTATTCGAAAGCTTTTCTTTTGATCAATGCCCTTGGTTAGGATGTTGATGGTTCCTCCTACGGAGGGAATGGCCAACTTCGAAGCTCCTAAGCCGCGTTGGACTTGCATTTTTTGAGTAATCGCATCGAGCCCGAACCAGTTCGACCAATATACCCAGCCGTTTTCCATGTCATTTACGGGCACTCCATCGATCATTACGGCGACGTTTCGCTGACTAAATCCTCTGATATTGATTCGCGCATCTCCATCGCCTCCCCCTTGCTGTGTAGCATAGATCCCGGGAGTTGCGTTCAACACCATGGGTAGGTCTTGGGAGGCTAATTCACGTTGTACTTGCTGCGGGGTTACATTGGAAAAGGCCACGGGCGTTTCACGCTCAATGGCCATGTCTGAAACAACCTCTACTTCGGTTAGCATAGTTGTTTTCAAGGTTACTTTTAAATCGATCGTTTTTCCCGCTACTACGTTCACCGTTTTCTCTTTGGGCTCATAACCAACATAACTAAAGGTTAAGGTGTAGGTGCCCGCGGGTAAATCGAGTTCAAATCGGCCATCGAAATCCGCTGCTACTCCTTTATTTTCACCGTATACGATATTGGCACCCAGCAGGGTTTCACCGGTAATAGGGTCTAAAACAACCCCTTTGACAGTTCCTGTTTGAGCACAGAGAAATGTCGAAAATAAAAGAGCGGAAAAGAGGAATATTCGATTCATAATTCAGCATAAAAAAAGCTAGCAAGACAATCCCTACTAGCTTTTATTTTTCTCGCAATTCATTCAATTAATTCAAAATGAAACGTTTTGTAACGCTTCCACCATTTTCGAATTCTACTTGAACGAAATAAACACCGGGAAGGGCTTGTACACCATCAACCACAACGCGCTCAGCTCCAGAATTCAATTGAGCTCGCACAATGCTTTGCCCTACAATGGAGTACACTTCGTATCCCTTGATTTTGTTTTCTGATGTCAAGGTAATAGATTGACCGGATAGAACTGGATTCGGATATAATTGCAATGAAATTATTTCTTCCTCACTTATAGACACATAGTTTGGATCACAAGCACAATCATGCGTTCCGAGCTCGGTCCAGGTATCTTGAGGGAGTGAGTCATATTCAACGGCAGGGTTAAAAAGAACTGGATTTGAGGTTACACCTCCTCCTACAAGCGGCTTGCGAACTAAAGTGTGGTTGCGAGTCCACCATCGTCCGCCATTGGCATCGGTAAAGCCCGCAGTAGTATCGGTAGTCCAAGCACCGCCCGGGTTTTCACCTACTTTGCCAAGGATATCAATAATTGTGGCACCTTTTTCAATGGTCATAGCATCATTCCCATTAAAGTAACAGGGCGCAGGGTAGTCATTGTCTAAAATATCCGCCAACGCCTGAAGAGCCGGGTCACAGGGAGGAGAGATGCCTCCGCCAGATAGGGTTACTGAATCTGTTTGGCCGTTTGAAATGACCACAACCCCATACGCTGGAATGGTTCCGGACAAAACAAGCACGTCTGGATTTGAGGTACTTCCATTGCTGTAGCGCTTAAGTGTATATTCACTTAAATTGATGGCATTTGCCGTCGGGTTGTATAGCTCAATCGCTTTGCTATTTCCCGAACCTTCAACATATTCCGAAATAAAAATATCAGAGCATTGGCCAAAAGCCACTGCAGTTAATGCAGTAAATAGGGCGGAGAGTAAAACGTGTTTCATATACTTGATTTAAGGGTGTAAATATACAAATTTCCAGCAGTGCTGAATTCACTTTAAATGTTAAACAAAGGTTACGATGCGCTTAGTTTTTTAACAGGCGCATCGGTTCAAATACACCTTCAGAACTCTGCAAAATATACCATCCCGCCGGAAGGCGGTTTAAATTAATTTCCGCCTTCCCGGCAGGAACCGAACCGCTCCAAACCACTTGCCCGATTGCATTGGAAATTTGAACCGCGCCGCCTTTAGATTCTAGCGTTACATCGTTGGAAAAAGGATTGGGGTAAATGTTTGAGGTGCTTTCATCCACTTCGTCCAAACCAACGCTACTTCCGTAACGGTCCGAAGCGTAGGCTCTATTATTCACCTCCATTTCAATGAAGTACCCATTCACGATGGGGTTGTGGAGCACTTGGCCCGTAGAAGCATCGATAGTCACCAACCGGTTTTGTTGCTGAACATTCGTTACTCCGTAAAAAATGAAGCTACCCGTTGCTTGATCATACACACTTGCACCTGGCGATAAACCAATAATGCCCGGAATCGTATCGATAATCGTATACGTGTTCAAAGCGAGATCATACTCGGCAAAGCCCATATAGTTTTGATTGTTGTCGCGATACAAACCATACATTTTGTTGGTGGTTTGGTCTAATTCCCACTCGTTAAAATAAGTGCCCTGAGGCATATTCAATGGATTATTGCTTATCACCGATCCGGTAAGTGCATCAATAACATACATTCTCGATTGAAATAGGGTATCGATACCCTCTACAATAAAATGTGCACTATCTGAATTATAGGTGCTGTTTCCCACAACAACGGCAGAAATTTCTGGAATTTTCGCAATTTCGATCACACTTCCTGTCGCCGGGTTCAAAGACACCAAGCGCGTTCTGTAATCGGGTGGTATAGTGGTGGTATCTACAACGTATCCGCCAAGACCAAATAGTTTCTGCTGCTGCATGTCATATTGGTATTCGTTCACGGTTGCATTAATGCCTGGCGCCGTGATGACTTGCCCGGTAGACACATTCGCGCGAACCAAACTCATGTTATTACCTGGCGAAGAAGGTCCTGAGAAAATATACTCCTCGTTTGTTTGGTCAAACGTCGAAGAGCCCATTACTACCGCACCAATACCCATAATGGTGTCAATGGAAACAGGCAGGCCGGTAACATGGTCCATAGTTGCTAATGGAATGTAGCTCGCGTCCCAAGGGCCGTCGCCACCTCTGTAAAGGCCATAAAGTTTAATAGCTTGCGCTTCTACCAGGAGAAGAGAGCCGCATAAAAAAACAACACCGAGAATATACTTTTTCATAACATTCCAAAGTTAAAAGTTTGATTTGTTCCGAATACCTATTTTTGTCTCAAATTGAATTCAGTGGTTAAAGCCTTAGTTACTATACCGACTTATAACGAAGCCGAAAACATCGACGCCATTATTCGCGCCGTTTTCGCCCTTGACAAACCTTATGAGATCTTAATTGTCGATGACGGATCTCCGGATGGAACAGGTGATATGGTCGTTGCTTTACAAACCGAATTCAAAGAGCGCTTACATCTAATACGTAGAAAAGGCAAGAATGGTTTAGGTACTGCCTATTTAACTGCATTTGCCTGGGCATTGGAACGAGATTATACCCACGTTTTTGAAATGGATGCGGATTTTTCGCACGATCCTCGTGATTTGCCTCGGCTTCTTCACGCATGTACCGATGAAGGCGGCGACCTAGCGGTCGGATCGCGCTACGTGAAAGGAGTAAATGTAGTGAATTGGCCAATGAGCAGGGTACTACTTTCCTATTTCGCATCGAAATATGTGCGTACCGTGACTGGACTACCCGTAGCGGATTCTACTGCCGGATTCAAATGCTATCGCCGAGAGGTGCTTGAAACGTTACCCTTGAAGAACATTCGATTTGTTGGCTACGCATTTCAAATAGAAATGAAGTTTACCGCTTGGAAATGTGGTTTTACAATTAAAGAAGTGCCCGTTATTTTTACCGATCGAAAATACGGTGATTCAAAAATGAATCGCGGAATTTTCACCGAAGCAATTTTCGGAGTCATATCGATGAAAATGCGAAGCTGGTTTAAAAAATATCCGACTAAAGCATAATTATGAAAATTCTTTTGAAGAATGCCCGCATGGTCAACGAAGGCGCCATTACGGAAGGCGACTTACTGATAAAGGGAGACCGCATTGAACAAATTGACACACATATTTCACCCAGAACATCCAATTTTCGTGTTCTTGATTTGGAAGGCCGTTATTTGATTCCCGGAATCATTGATGATCAGGTTCATTTCAGAGAGCCAGGCCTTACTCATAAAGGAGATATCGCCAGTGAATCGAGAGCGGCCATCGCCGGAGGTATAACCTCCTACATGGAGCAGCCCAATACCAAACCCGCCGCGCTCACTCAGGAACTGCTCGAAGAAAAATATCAGAGAGCTGCACAGGTTTCCTTAGCGAATTACAGTTTTAACATGGGCGTTAGCGAAGATAACCTCGATGAGGTATTAAAGACGGACCCCAAAAGAGTGGCTGGTATTAAAGTGTTCATGGGTTCAAGTACTGGGAATATGCTCGTTGAGAACGAAAAGGTCTTGAACGATCTCTTTGCGAATGCACCCACTATGATTATTACTCATTGTGAAGATGAAGCGACCATCAACCGCAATTTTCAAGAATATCACGCCAAATACGGCGACCATATTCCGTTTAGCGCACACCCGTTAATCCGAAGTGAAGAAGCTTGCTATAAATCGAGCAGCTATGCTATTTCGCTTGCAAAGAAACACAACGCTCGTTTGCACGTATTTCATATTAGCACGGCTAAAGAAGCGGAACAATTCAGCAATTCGAAGCCGCTTCATAAAAAATTGATTACCTCAGAGGTCTGTATCCATCACCTTTGGTTTAGCGATGAGGATTACGATTCTAAAGGAGCCTTTATTAAATGGAATCCGGCCGTTAAAACAGCCCAAGATCGCGATGGGCTTTGGAAGGCATTATTAAACGATAAAATCGATGTAATCGCCACCGATCATGCTCCACACACTCTAGCTGAAAAGCAAAACCCCTATACCTCCGCGCCTTCGGGCGGACCTCTAGTTCAGCATGCTTTGGTTGCAATGCTCGAAAATCATTTGCGCGGCCGTATTTCGCTCGAAAAAATAGTGGAGAAAATGTGCCACAATCCGGCCATCCTATTTCAAGTGAAAGAACGCGGGTATTTGCGCGAAGGATACAAAGCCGATTTGGCGGTATTTGATTTATCGAATCCGTGGACGGTGAATTCGGAGAATATTCTTTCAAAGTGCGGTTGGTCACCTTTTGAAAACAGCTCATTCAGAGCTCGTGTAGTTCATACTTTTGTGAACGGTCAATGGGTGTATAAAAACGGCAAAATTGATGAGTCGGTGCGCGGTGAACGTTTGCTTTTCGACCGTGATTAAGCGCCTCATTTATATCGGCCTTTTATGTTTCACCGTTTCTTGCGCTCAAAAGGAACGCCCAGAGAATGTGTTTTCCCCCGATAAAATGGCCGATGTGATGCTCGATGTGCACCTTACTCAGGGAATTACTCAAGCGCGCATTCTAACCAGAGACAGCGCCTTGGTTTCATCTGAAGCCCTCACGAGTTTTATCTATGAAAAGCATCAAATTACGGAAGAAGACTATCTGCGATCGTTCGATTGGTACAGTGATCATTTGAAAGATTTTGATGCTGTCTATGCCCGCGTAATTGAAAAACTCAATCAAATGGAAGCTGCGCGCATGGTTGATCCTGTAGACGACTAGTTTTTGGGGTAGAAACGTCCAATTTCTTCAATACTTCGGCCTAGCGACCGGAAATTAAAGTCGAGCGCCTCCCTTATTTTTTGGTTGCTGTATCGAACTTCTTGCTGCGCGGTACGCGCGGTTTCTTTCGTGACCAACGGTGCTTTTCCGGTGAGAAGGCGTCGCAAGGCAAATACCCGCCATACAATATTCGCCAACCAAGGGGGCGTTTTGCGATGAGGTGGTTTTACGCCCAGCGATTCGGCAATTCTGGTAAAAACCACCTTGTAGCTTTCGTTCTCTGCACACAATATATACCGTTCGTTTTCAATGCCACTTTCGGCAAGCCGCATGAAAGTGCCCACCACATCACGAACATCAACAAAGCCGTTGATTCCTTCTGAGTAGAACGAAAAGCCATTCGCAATACTCGAAAAGATTTTAGATGAGCCTTCATTCCAGTATCCGGGGCCAAAAATGATACTCGGGTTTATGATCACCGCAGGTAATCCCTCTTCCGTTCCTCGCCAGACTTCGCGCTCGGCCGCATTTTTTGAAATGGAATAATTAGAGTTTTCCGGTCCGTTTTTCCATACCGCGGACTCATCGATTACGCGGGCGCCATCGGCCCGACCTAGGGCCGCAACACTACTCACATAAGCGAGCTTTGCTACCTTGGCAGCCAAAGCTACATTCACCACATTCGCCGTTCCCCGTTCGTTAATCAAAAATAATCGATCGCGATCGGCCGGATTAAAAGAAACGAGGGCCGCACAGTGATAAACCAGATTAGCTCCTTCCATTCCGCGCTCCAACGAGGCAAGGTTAAGCAAGTCGCCGGCGATCCATTCAATTTTATTGAATTGACTTTCAGGGTCTTCTGTGTAGTATCTGAAAACTTCGAGTACGTGGTTTTTGCGCTCTTCAGATCGGTACAAAGCTCGAACGGAAGCCGTATTCTTCGTTAATTCAAAGAGTAAATGAGCGCCCAACAAACCTGTTCCTCCGGTAACGAAAATCATGCGGCTAAATTAGGTAAATTTGCCACCTAAAGTGAGATACCATGAATGCGTTTATTGAAGAACTCGAGTGGAGAGGAATGATACACGACGTAATGCCCGGGACCGATGAGGCCCTTGATGCTGGAATGGCAACAGGTTATGTTGGTTTTGACCCCACGGCCGAGTCACTTCACATCGGGAATTTAGTTCCGATTATGTTGCTTACTCATTTTCAAAGAGCCGGCCATAAGCCGCTCGCCTTGGTGGGCGGAGCCACGGGAATGGTAGGCGATCCATCCGGGAAAAAGTCGGAACGTCAGCTTTTGAGCGAAGAGGTGCTTCAAAGAAATATTGCTGGGGTAAAGGCGCAACTCGAAAAATTCATGGATTTTGAAGGCGAGAATGCTGCTGAAATCGTGAATAACTACGATTGGTTTAAAGATTTTTCACTTCTCGATTTTCTGCGCGATGTAGGGAAACACCTCACCATCAACTACATGATGGCCAAAGATTCGGTCAAGTCGCGACTCGAAACCGGTTTGTCGTTCACGGAATTTAGTTATCAGTTGATTCAGGGGTACGATTTCTTTCATTTGAAAAAAGAGAAGAACTGCATTCTTCAAATGGGTGGTTCAGATCAGTGGGGGAATATTACTGCAGGTACTGAACTGATTCGCAGAATGGATGCTGGAACGGCGTTCGCGCTCACTTGTCCGCTTATTACAAAGGCAGACGGCTCCAAGTTTGGAAAGTCGGAAGGAGGGAATATTTGGCTCGATCCAAATCTTACTACGCCCTATAAGTTTTACCAATATTGGCTCAATGCCTCTGATGAAGATGTTCCGAAATGGATGCGCATTTTTAGTTTGAAATCGCGCGCGGAGATAGAGAAGTTGGAAGCGGATCATGAGGAGGCACCTCATATGCGTATTTTGCAGTCGGCGCTTGCGGAAGAATTGACCGTTCGAGTTCACAGTCGAGAAGAGTACGAGAAGGCTTTGGCCGCGTCTCAAATATTGTTTGGGAAGTCGACAAAGGAACAATTGACTCAGCTCGACGAAAACACGCTGCTCAGCGTATTTGACGGAGTGCCCCAGTTCGATGTTTTGAAGGCCGAAATTAACGGGGCGAATGTCATCGATTTACTGGCAGAGCACACGGGTGTCTTTGCTTCCAAAGGTGAGGCGCGTCGCATGATTCAGAGCAATGCCGTATCGGTGAATAAAGAAAAAGTAGGAATCGATTGGTCGCTTAGTGCGAATGATTTTTTGAACGATCGCTATGTCCTGGTTCAAAAGGGAAAGAAGAATTATTTCTTACTGAAAGCGGAGTAAAAGGGCCTATCGGCCCGATGTTAAAGTACCATCAGATTACATCCGCGTATTTCGGCATCGTCGAATCGGCCGAGTACTTCAATTCCGCCGTCGGAATGAACCCGTCCCAGATCTTGGGTGGCAAGAAACGCACACGAATAGATGTTTGCAAGGTCTATGATATTGATTCCTCCTGTTTTTCCAGGACGTGCTGCGCTGAGTGGATCTTCTGTATCGCGCAGAAAAAGACGCATCCAAGGCGGGGTTGAGAATCGGCCCGAATTAGGGGCGTAGGCTTGCGAAAGGAGTTCGGTCATACCGTACTCAGAATGAATCTGATCGACGCCGAGTCCATTTTTCAATAATTCGTGCAGTTCGGAACGAATCATTTCTTTTCGCCGTCCTTTCATGCCGCCTGTTTCCATAACAATGCTGTTAACTGGCATTTGGATTGAGTGCTCCGTCGCTAAATCGAGGAGAGCAAAACTAACGCCCAGGAGAAAAAGCTTCCTAGAACCGGTCCGGTTTTTTTGTATTTGCGCCTTCAAAGCGTCGTAATCATCTAGAAAGAAACCGGAATCTGGGTGATCACTTTCGGTTATGAGTCCGGCCGCCATTTCGATAAGCGAGCTGCCTTCGCGTTCGAGATAGGAAGGTAAGAGGGCGAGAAAAATATAGTCTTTCGGATCTCCGTAGAAATGTTGAAACCCTTTCTCGTAGCTGTCCTTGTACAACAATCTGTCTACCACAGGATGACGCGAAGGTATTTGCCCTGTAGTACCGGAAGAGGTGAAATGCAGTATAGGGGTGTATCCGTCCGCTAGGACGTTGTGTGATTTAAAAAAAGAAACGGGTAGAAAAGGAATTTCTTCAACCGTATTAATTTCTGATGGTGACACCTTCAGAAGAGTCAAGAATTCTCGGTACGGAGGAACATTTGCCGCTTGCCAGTGAAAGAGCTCTATGGCAAGTTCATTAAACTCATTTTCAGACGAGCAGTGAAAAACCCTATTTTTGAAGCTCTTGAGATTCATACAAACGAAACAAGCGGTACGATCGTTATTAGTAATACAATGAGAAGATCAAAGATAGCACTCATGATTGGTATAGGAGCGATGCTCATTTCATCGTGCTTGCGCACGGAGGAGTATCCGCCCGAGCCAATTATTACTTTTGACGGTTACCAACTGGTCGACTCTGTAGACCAATTAGGCAATGAGAACACGTTCTGCATTGTAACAATTGCCTTTACAGATGGCGATGGGAACGTAGGATTGAGACCGGGAGATACAACAGGGCGCTTTCACCCAGATTCGCTTTTTTACCACAACTTATTAGTTGATTATTACGAGTGGAATGATTCCATTAACGACTTTGAATTAATTGATGATCTCGATCCATCTTTCAGTGCTCGTATTCCTTATTTGACGCCAACCGGTAAGAATAAAACCCTAAAGGGTGATATTATTTACGACTTGAATGTGAGTTTTACCAACAGTGATACTGTTCAATTTGGTTTCCGACTGGTAGACCGGGATTTCAATGTGAGTAATACAGAGCTTTCACCGGTGGTCATTATTAATTAAAATGCACTTCATAGAATTGAAAAAGGGCCTTTTGATTCATTCAAAAGGCCCTTTTTAGCTTTGGAATAGTACCTTGATTTATGATTCAAGTACAATTGCTTCCGAAACATCGAATACGTGGTCTCCAATTTTTTCTAGGCTATGAACGAGATCAATGTAGTACATACCCGAATGAATGGGGTATAAGCCTTTTTCAACATTTTTAAGGTGTTCATTTCTCAATTGATCCCTTAATTCGTTCAATTCGTCTTCAATGTTTTTTGCTTCAGTGAGCGTAACCTCTGTGTAGTTTGAATTTAGATTTTGAATCATTACTGCGACTGCTTTTTCCACAATCAGGAACATACGCTCTGATCGCTCGCGGAGCTCGGGTGTGAAATAGGCTTTAATTGCTCTGCGACGCTCTAAGTTTTGACCAATTTGATAACAAAGGTCTCCTACAGTTTCTAAATCTGAAATGATACTGAGCATGCTCCGAACTCTGCGAGACGCATCTTTACTTAACTCATTGCTCGATGCATTGGTCAAGTACTTTGCAATTTCGATTTCCATGCGGTCGGTCATGTCTTCGTACTTGGCAATCCGCTTCAAAAGTTTTTTGAACTTTTTCTCTTCAGTGGCGTGCAAAAGCTGAGGCACTGCGCGGTACAGTTTTCCTGTAAGCTCGCCGAATTTCGTGATCTCTTTGCGGGCTTCAATAATAGAAAGCTCAGCAGTACTCATCATTCCAGTGCCGATATAGCTCAAATGGAATACTTCGTCATCTTCCCCTTTTGCCGGAAGAATTTTAATAACGGTTTTGGCTATGAAAGGAACAAACCAGACCAAGAAGAGCACATTTAAGATATTAAATACACTGTGAAAGATCGAAAGGGCAATGGGTATGGAGCTGGCCTCTTCCATCGGCTTGGCTCCGAGATCGGTAACCGTAACATTTGAATTCGCCAGACCCCACGAAGCAAGTTGTGCATCCATCCGTGAGGATGAGAGGGAATCTATATTGATACCTACTTCGCTCGCTTTAAAAAGGCTGTAATGCACCGCGATAGTTCCCGGATTCGTATAATCCAATTCAACGTACTCCTGTACATCACTAAAACGGGAATTGAGGTCGGACTCTATTTCCGAGGGGTAATTTGTCGATGACAGCGAATACGTTTTTCCGCCTACTCCGCTAATGCCCGGGTGATTACCCATGTAGTCATTAATGTTTGAAATGAATAGTGGGAATGCAATGATCATCCAAATGACACCGAAAACGTTGAAAAGAAAATGGGCGCGAGCAGCCCGTTTAGCATGAACATTGGCTACAAGTGCCGCTAAATTCGCAGTGATTGTGGTTCCAATATTTTCACCCATGATCATCGCTGCAGCGAGCTGGAAAGGTATCCAGCCCTGATAGCACATTACCAATGTGAGCGCCATTGCAGCGGAAGACGATTGAACCACAATAGTGATTATGGATCCTACACCTATGAAAATAAGTGTCGAGAGTAATCCTTTGTCCGTGTATTGAGATAAAAATTCGAGTACCTCTGGATTGGATTGTAAATCCGGAACGGAGCCTTTTAGGAATTCAAGACCCATAAAAAGAAGTGCAAAGCCAATAAGAACTTCTCCCCACGATTTAACTGTGCTTTTTGACGAGAAAAGCATAGGGAAACCAAAGGCAATAATCGGCAGAGCCATAGCCGAAATTTTCACTTTAAATCCGAAAATAGATATCAGCCAGGCTGTTAAGGTAGTACCAATATTGGCCCCCATGATTACGCCAATAGACTCTACGAGTGAAAGTAATCCGGCATTTACAAAGCTCACGACCATTACGGTTGTCGCCGAAGAAGATTGTACTAAAGAAGTAATTAAGAAGCCCGTAAAGACCCCGAACACACGGTTCGAGGTCATGGCGCTCAATATTTTTCTCATTCGGTTACCAGCGACCTTTTGAATTCCGTCGCTCATTACCTTCATTCCGTAGATGAAAAAGCCCAAGGCTCCAATCAGCGAAAGAAGGTCGAGTAAAGAGTAGTTCATTCTAGCTTTGTGTTCAAGTCTTTAGTGACCTTTATTTATTTTTTACAAAACGAATTGTGGTACTGTATTGATGATTTTGAAGGGTGGCAAAATAAACGCCAGTTGCCCAACCTTCCGTATCAATTTGATCGCCGTTTCGAACGACATCTTGATAAATAAGCGTGCCATCAATACTCGTAATAGATACCGATAGCCTTTCCAAAGCCCCTAGATCCAATGTGAATTTTCCAATGACGGGATTTGGATAAAGTTGAATGGATTCTTCAAATTCATTGATGCCGATGGTTGGAATAATATCTGCGGAATAGCGAGGTAGAATTTGATATCCTGAGTCATACGGGCTACTTGAATCAAATTGCCCTCCAATTCCGATCAAATTAAAAGCGGTCGTTGGTACGGGCAGTGAGTAAAGATCTACATCGCTATCAATACGCATCGCATAGGTGCTTACGCCATCTGTAACGTCTACATTAAACCCAGACCCAGATCCAGTCCATTGCGAGGGATCCACAATAGTGAGGTTCTTAATTTCCAACAATTCAGACTCGGTAGTTTCATCCAAGAAAGTGACAACCGCAGGGATAACCAGTGCGTTCCCTTGGCTCAATACAACTACACTATCCGCATCCATTTGCGTTAAGCCATTAAAAAATGCAATGTCGCCGTACACGCGTAATTCATCTCCTTCGGTGACGGTATAATTGCTAATGGCTCCACTTGAGAAAATATGAATTCCATCCGAACCATCGTTCAAGGTGAATTGAAGACCTGAAGGGCGCAAATTCTCTCCGTATACAATGCCTTCAATCGAGCAATAAACGCCAAGCGAATCAGGTTCGCCAACACTGTTATTAGCCGATACTTCGCCTATGGTATAGGCAGGAATCACAGCATCGTCATCCAGAATTTGAAGGAAAAAAGTTCCTCCGACAATTACTGCGTTGTTTGTCGCATTTTGAAGAGCAAAATCCACGGTTTTATTACCGTCTGCAATCATATCGTCGATGAGGCCTATTGTGATCGTTTGTGGCGTTGAAGAGCCTGCAGGAAACGCTGCTGTAGTAGGGCTCGTAAAGGTGTAGTCGACCGGATTATTCGCAGATCCACCTGTCACTACTACTTGAACCGAGGTGCCAGAATTTGGATCAGGACTTCCAATGAGTACGTCTACAGATACGCTACCGTCTGCTTCGTTGACGGTCAGAGCTCCGGAAGAAAAGCTCAAGGTTGGGTTCGTATTTCCACAAGGATTCATGGTGTGAGATCCAAAGAAACCAAAGGTATTCTGTGGATAAACATCCCATTGTGTTGCGCTGATAAGCCAATTGTTAATTCCTGATTGAACGCCAATTTTACGAACAAGAGTATGGTTAATAGTATTTCCAGTACCCACTGTCCAACCACCTCCGGACCCCGTTCCTGGGTCAACGCCTACTTCGCCAATGACGTCAATTGTATCCGTGCCATTCCAAAGAATAAGGGCATCATTGCCATTGAAATGAGATACGCTTGGGAAACCCAAAACGGTATCGGCTACTGCTTGCATTGTAGCATCTGCTTGATCTGTACATAGCATGTAGGTTGCGCCTGCCGCGATGGTTCCAGAGAGATTAAGCGTGTCTGTAAATGAACCTCCATTCCCACTTTCAATCACCAAGTAAGGTGTAAGGTCAATGGGGCTGGCTGTTGGATTGAAGATTTCTAAACCTTTGTTATTTCCGGATCCCTCGATGTACTCTGAAAAGAAAAGATCAGAGCAGCCTTGTGCGATAAAGTCGTTGTCAATAATGGTGACTGAAATGATAGTATCGGTTCCGGCCGTGAGGCCGCTTGTGAGTGACTCAATAGTGAACGTGGCTACTTCGTTGGACTCTACAAGTGTGTCATCTGTGATGAAGACGTCAATAACCAAGGAGTCTTGGCCAGGAGCGACTGGGAGAAGAATGCTACCGGTAACTTGATCCACTAAGGGGATTGTGTATCCGTCTAAAGAATCTAGTCCTACTCCCGCGAAAAGGTCTATAATTACGGTGTCATTCCCTGTGGCAGGTGGAGTTATTCCTATGTGAATTTGAAGGCTACCAACATCTTCAAGAACGGATTGGTCCGAGGTGATAAAAGAAACAACCGAGTTCACGGGACCGGTGGTAAAGGTCAAATTACACACGGGCCAATTGGTTGAACCGGCTACTACGGGATCGTTATCGGTAACCCAATTCGTTTGGTTGTAGATGGCTGTGCGAAGTGTAGCCGTGTCGGCCGAACTTATAGCGCAATTGTAGTAGCCATTGTCAATATGGGCGGAGGCAAAATTAAAAGCGCTAAAGCCATTGGTGAGTGGCGGTGGAAGATAGCTTTCGGTAGATGCAGCGTTTCCTGAAGTCAGCCAAGTAAGATTAATGTTGTTCGAGCGAGGTGTCATAATACCAGCAACAAAGGTTGGATTATTCATCGTGCCCGTAAAACAGAAGATATTGTCACCAGACGAAGAAATTCCGGTTAAGGCATCCGAGGTAATTCCACCAGCTCCAAAAATGAGCATGTTGGATCCTGAGGTAGGTGCTTCAAACCGGATGTACGTTCCAGCAACGACGCCGGATGCTGGAGTAATCCAACTCATGGTGTCTTCAGCAGTGGGGCTATACCAGTCAAAGGCTCCTCCATTTTGCGTACTCGGACCCCAAGAGCGGTCCGTAAATTTTATTTCAATATTTCCCGGTAAATCAACCATAGGAATGATTGAAAAGCCGTCCGGTGCATCAGATTGAAAACCTGTAAATACAATATCTCCCGGATTCAAAGG
>CBFIAJ010000004.1:32894-36059 GCA_965660515.1 Flavobacteriales bacterium
TACCATATTTTGTCCGGCATGAGGATCACATTGGTAGGTGTACGATCCTGTAATATTGAATACGTGTTGAAAGGTCCAACTTGAAGAGGCCGCACCTCCATTTCCGAATGATTCGGGATTGCTCGCGTAGGTTGCTTGGGTTCCATTAATATTGTGAAAACCGCCACCGTTTGTCCAAGTGATAGTATCTCCTTGGGTTATGTTTATTGCGCTCGGTGAGAAGGCATTTCCTAAACTACCACCCACAGCAATTTGGTGATTCGTCGCCATTGAAAAAAGCCCGATGACCAAAGAAAGGAACAGAGTAAAAAGAGATCTCATATTGTATCGTTTAATTCAGGTTTTGAAGTTACCAATAATTGGGCAATTGAAGGGCTAATAACCAAAAAAGGCCATTCGTGAGAATGGCCTTTTTCAAGAGTGTTTTTAACGTATTAGTTACGGATACTTCCGTCTACGTTTCTTGCCCATCCGCCTGTTGTCCAGTCAGAGGATCCTTGTACTGCTCCGCGATAAGTATTACCGCTGAACCATGAGTCAACAGATGAAGGATCGGCGCCATTTGCACCTGTTCCTACGAAACCGTTTAACGACACAGCTACTTCGTCACAGTTGTTGTCTGTTACGAATGATTGACAATCGCGATAAGGTTCTCCGTCTAAGTAAGAAGTTCCGAAAACGCTTGAGTGGCTTACAAAAGCTTCACCAGCAGTAACGTGATCTAACGTTTGTTGATCTGACACGCGAATTCCGTGGTTAGGGAATCCAGTTACAAGAGCGTTCCAAATTTTGAATTTAGCTCCCTCACGTAAACGCATTCCTGTATTTGAAGAGTCACCGTCATCTTGACCAACTAACGTTACATTAGCAATCATTGGGTTCGTCCAAGGAAGTGCAGAGTTGTCATCGCCATTGTTGTCGAATTCGAATCCGCGGTCACCACTTACGTTGTCTTGGTGAACTACGAAGAACTGACCTTTTCCAGCCCATCCGTGTGTGCAGTCAAAAGAATCGTCTCTGTTTCCAGTTGAGATCGCATAGCGAACATTTGCCGCTCCACCGAACCACTCGATACCATCGTCAGCTCCTTTGAAAATTTGTACGTGATCGATTTGCGTACCGCTTCCAACAGCGTTCAACGTCAATCCGTTTAATTCGTCATCTGTTGCACAAATAAATCCAGAATACTCAAGGCGCAAATAGTGAATCTCTCCTGAGTTATCCGTGTTGTCAGTTCCACCATAAGTTCCTGAGTTACACTCAGCAGTGGCTGTAGAACCGTTGTTGATTTCTCCGTATCCGTTCACAATAAGTCCACCAAAAGATCCTTTCTCTTGAGTCAAAGCGGTCATGACAACTGGATTAGCAGCAGTTCCCATACACATGATTTTCGCGCCTTGATTGATCGTCAAGAAGTCAACGCCATCTGATTTGTCTCCACAAATCTCTGTTCCTTCTGGGATAGTAATCGTTGAACCAGACATTACAAATACACCGTCAGACAACAAGTATTTGTTTGCTGCGTCTAGTGTTAGGTTTTGATTGATGTTTCCAGCAACTTTTTTGTATGCTTGGCCACCAATAGTTACGTCTGTAATAGTGAATGTCGCGTTGCTCTTGTTGTCATCGTCGTCATCGTCATTACAAGCTGTCATTGTTACGCCGAGTGCTAATGCAATTGCAAGCATGCGGCTGAACTTCAAATGTTTCATTTTCTTTTGGTTTTGGAAGTTGAATTTCTGCCACAAACTTAGCCCGTAAAGGTCAAAGGCGTCTTGTGTGAGTTTTAACTGTTTGTTAAAGAAAAAGGGGGGTGTGTTAAGCTGGAGTTAACATCAAAAGACATCATATGTCAGTGAAATACTGAAGTCTACTCCGCGCTGGTAGCTATTGACGATTACCGCTTCTCCATTGGGATTTTGAGGATTATTTGACTCCTGTTTTTGGACGATTTCTGGATTTAAAAGATTGCGCGCGTAAAAGTTAACGGACCAGTGGTCGCTCACTTTATTTCTCCATGAGAAGTTGAGCATATTAACAGGTCGCTCATATACATCCCCAATTCCTTGAGCACCTGCTGAAAAAATACGCGGGCCGAATACGTTGTAACTGAGGGTTGCCGTACTTTTAAGTTGATCGTCTTTTCCGAATCGTTTGGTATACGTTAAATCTGCATTGACCAGGTAAGGCGATGCTCCCTGTAAAGGTCTTTGATCGTTCGTCGAGATTACAGATGATCCACCTACAGTTGCATCTCGGTTAATAGTAACATCCGTGTACATCGCAGAGGCGTTGAAATTGAGTCCGAAATTTCTCCATTGAGAATCTTCCCCGAACCATTTTCCTAAATTCTGAACATATTCGAATTCAACTCCAGCAACAATGGCACTTTCCGTATTAATAAAGCTTTCTAACTGACCTGATGCAGTCGCGATAAGTACGCGCTCTATTGGGCTGTCTAAGTATTTTCCGAATAGGGTTACGGCTACTAAATTCCCAGGCTGAGGGTACGTTTCAAATCGCAAGTCGACATTGTAGTTTGCTCCGTTTTGAAGCTCTGGGTTACCGATGCTTTGACGTCCTGCGAAGAATTCAATATACTGGAATGGACCAACTTCTCGATAAGCCGGCCTCGAAATGGTTCTCGACGCACTTGCTCTTAGCGATGAATTCTCGTTTAAGTCATACTTGTACGAAGCGGTTGGCATGAAGGCAATCTGATCGAGCGTTTCCGTTTTTGGAATGGCCGGTTGCACTTGGTCTCTATAATCGAGTGTTTGGGTTCCGTCTTCCATCCTCAAACCAATCATCCCTTCTGAACGTGGACCCATTTTTCCGCTTGTAGCGACATAAAAAGAGTTGATGTTCAAGTTTGCTTGGTAAGCAGATGCTAAACCGGCAATTTCTCGATAGGCTATTTTTCCATTGTCAAAATTTTCTTGATTGATAATGGATTCCATATTGTCCGGATCCGCATCCGGGCTGTCGGAAGCGACGTATTCATTGAAGTCGATGTTTACTTGCCAATAATCGAAATCGCGTTGCTTTCTCTTCATGTCCGCGCCCAAAGTCAAGTCCCAAGTAGATTCGCCATCTTCATCCATCCGCAAAGCGTATGTGCCCATTAAGCGACCGTTGAATTCGTTTTCTTCAAGTTCTGAGTAG
>CBFIAJ010000004.1:36101-41280 GCA_965660515.1 Flavobacteriales bacterium
CTCGAGTTATTCTTGAGGTATACGAACTGTCTACGGTCGGGATCAGTCGAAGTAGCTCTATTGAATGAAGCATCCCAGCGCAAATTCCAGCGACCCACTTCGTGCTCTCCATAAATTTGATTCACGATGAGCCCGTTTTGTCTCCATGTATATCGACGAGTAAAAATTTCACGCTGATAGTCAAAATGGAATCCTGTTTTGTCTCCGGTTTCTCTAAAATCGTCAGAACTTAAGTTCACATACAAAAAGTTGTACGAGATTTTATTGTTTCGATCAATCTCATAAGCCGCATTGGCAAGAGCCGAAGTATTCGTTTCTCGACGCCATGATTGAACATCGTAGTCGATTTGGAAATCATCTTGGCGGTTTACTATTCGGTATATACCAGGTTGGTAACTCGCTTCGTTTTTATGGTCAACAGAAACTAAAAATCCGAAACCCCCTTCACCGTCTTTGTTTTTGTAGTAGTTACCGCCTGTTATTCCAAAAGCCGTATTGATCGGGGTTGTTATCGTTTGCTTATCGAACAAATTGGGGAAGGCATCTTCTTGTCCGTCCACGCGACTGTCGTAAAAATCAAGTTCTCTCACTTCGTCTGGATACTCACGGGTTCCATCATCAAAACCCCAGTAGTCACTATTTCCGCCTTGGTAAGTGAAGAAATCACCACCATTTCTTTGGGTATTAATTCCCGCTCCGAAGCGCACTTGCAGAAGAGGCTCCGACGGGTAATCTTTCGTAGTTATATTTATCGCTCCACCTGCAAAGTCTCCATATAACGGAGCTTCGAATGCTTTCTGTACGTTCAGGTTTTTCACGATAACGGTCCGGAAAATGTTTAAAGGAATGACCTTTAAATCCGGATCAGGTGAAGCAATGGGCATGCCGTTTAAATAGGCACTATTGTATCGGTCACCCATTCCACGGACAAATACATTTTGTCCACCCACAACGGATATTCCAGCCACACGTCCCAATCCGGCGGCGACGTCGCTGGAACCCGTTTCTTTTAGTTTTTGCGCTCCAATATTCGAAACGATACCAGAAGCTTCTTTTCGCTCTAAAAGCAGGGTTGCTTCAGACTCTTTATTTGCTTTTGTAACCACATCAACGGCCGCTAATGAAACAGAACCTTGATTCAAGGTGTGATTTACGGTTGTTGTTTGCCCCGCTGTAATTTGTACGCCTTTAACGGTGTCCACATTATATCCGATAAAAGAAAAGATGAGGTCATAGGTTCCCGCGGCAGCGGTGATTGTATATTTTCCGTCAAAATCCGTCGTTGAGCCAAGGTTCGATCCAACCGTAACAACATTGGCAAAAGCCATGGGCTCATTACCATTAGCCCCGTCGAGAATTACTCCCGAAATTGTTCCAGATCCTTGAGCGAAGGACCCCAAAGAGACAAAGCAAAAAAGGATAAGCGTTATGGAATTTTGTAACTTACGCATGCTCAATATTTTTTTGCAAAGGAACGCCCTTGACGTAAGCGCAGAGTTAATGGCGGATTACCCTTGAGTTAAGGTTATTAACCTTTGGTTAATGTTGAAGGCCGCGTTGTTTAATCGCTATTTTTGGGGCAAATCCCTTAGCTATGAGTCCAAACGGATACAAGATTTTACTCGTTGATGATGAACAGGATATCCTTGAGTTTCTCAGTTATAACCTGAGAAAAGAAGGCTACACTGTTTTCACTTCAAATGATGGACCGGAGGCAATTGCAATTGCTAAAAAAGAACAGCCCCACCTCGTTATTCTAGACGTTATGATGCCTGGAATGGACGGAATGGAGGTTTGCGATGTTCTTCGAAACACACCTGAGACAAACAACTCATTGATCGCTTTCTTAACGGCCCGCGGTGAAGATTACAGTCAGGTAGCCGGTTTTGATGCCGGAGCCGATGATTATATCACCAAACCGATCAAACCGAAGGTTTTGGTCAGTAGAATTGGAGCGCTACTTCGTCGATTCGGAACTAAAATGGAAATGGATACCCTCATTGAAGTTTCTGACCTGAGTATTGACAAGGAGAAATACCGAGTTACGAAAGACGGAACGCGTATAGAGCTTCCGAGAAAAGAATTTGAATTACTCAGCCTTTTGGCAAGCCGCCCGGGAAAGGTTTTTAATCGCGATGAAATTTTAGACAAAATTTGGGGAAGCGAGGTTATTGTGGGCGGTAGAACTATTGACGTTCACGTTCGTAAGCTTCGCGAAAAAATCGGCGAAGGTTACATTAAAACCGTGAAAGGCGTAGGGTACAAGTTTGAAAATTAATGAGATTTGACAAGCCCGATCAGCTCGCTGTTTTTTCGAGCTTGGTTACCTCATTATTTGTTTTATTCAGTTTTTGGTTAGCACATCAAATCAACGATTCGCCCATGAATTGGATGGTCGATTTAGTGGTTTCTTTCCTGTGTTTTGTTGTTGGGTTCCTCATTTTTCGATTTGCTGTATACCAATTCATTTACAAGAAGATTGAAGTTCTGTACAAGAATATTCACTCGATTCGTACCGGAAAATACCAATCGGAAGAAGTGAATACCGACCTCGATGACGTAAGTCGAGAAGTATCGGAATGGGCAGAAAAACAGCAAGAAGAAATTAAACTCTTGAAAGTCCGTGAGTCGTATCGAAAAGAGTTTATCGGCAATGTGTCGCATGAGCTCAAAACACCCATTTTTAATATTCAAGGGTATATTCTGACGCTCCTCGACGGGGCCCTAGAGGATGAAGAGATTAATCGTGAGTATCTCCTACGAGCCAGTAAAAGTGTCGATCGGATGATACGTTTGGTTCACGATTTAGAAACCATCACGAAAATTGAAGCCAGCGCTCTTCAAATGAATGTAGTGAGTGCCGATGTAGTTGAAATTGCCCGCGAAGTAATGGATACGCTCGAGTTGAATGCCAAAAAGAGAAATGTGGAACTTGCCTTTGAAAACACCTCGCAAAAATCGGTTCGTGTGCAATGTGATCCAGAGCGCATCAAACAAGTATTCACAAACCTAATAGTGAATGGCATCAATTATTCAAAAAAGAAAGGGGCCTGGGTTCACATTCGATTTATCGATATGGGAATGCACTGGTCTGTTGAAATTGAAGATAACGGGGTAGGAATTTCAGAGGAGGATGTACCTCGATTATTTGAACGCTTTTACCGAGTCGATAAAAGTAGGTCGCGCGATGAAGGTGGAACAGGACTCGGACTTGCCATTGTGAAGCATATTGTTGAGGCCCATCGACAAACTATTGTTGCCAGAAGTAAAAAAGGCGTAGGCTCCGTTTTTGCATTTACCCTTCAAAAAGCCTGAAATACTTTTTCCAATCAACTTCTTGTTGTTCAAACTTGGGGAGTCCGGTATAATCGATACTCTTGATGAGGGCAGATTTCAAATCGAAATCATTTTGCGCATAATACGGTGCGTGTTTTTTCTTATCTAACTCAACAGCTAAATACTCTTGTTCCGTTTGTCCAGGTGTTGGGCAGAAAACGGCTTTTTTTCCGGACACGCATAAATCCATTATGGTTGAATAACCCGATCGAGAAACAACAATTTCCGAATCGTGAAGCAGTTCTTCCAATTCACTCCCAGTGCAATAATTGAAAAAACGGATTCCATTGCGCTCCTCTGTTTTTTGCTGTTCGGTTATTCCTCGAACTACAGCGCCTTTAAGACCTAGTTCCATCATTTGATTCACAACTATTTCTTCAAATAGAGTGCGTTGTGGTTCTGGTCCTGAAATCAGGGCAAGAACTTGGAATTGGGGTTCTTTTTTGGCTTCTCGAACCCGAAATCGAGACAGAGGGCCAATATACCTGTAGCTACCTTCGGTAGGAAAACGATGCGCCAAATCTCCCGATAAATTTTCAGGACCTTCAAAATCAGGAATCCAACATTCGTCGTATTTCTGAATAAATTTTTGATTGAACTTGTACAGGATTTTTTCACCCGCGGGTGCCTTGATCATTACTTGATGTGTCAAAAACACACAGGGTACTTCATTCGAGTAAAGGCCGAATCGATTGTCGCTGATAACCCCGTCAATTTTATTGGCCTTTATCAATTCTTTCAATTGTCCCTGCTCTTCATTGATTTTCTTGATGATCGTTGGAGCCGATTGCAAAATCTTCAAGGCGAAGGAGCCCTTTTTCTGATAGGAGATGTTGTAATCTGGTAAATGAATAAAATCGAGTTCTGGGAATTCTTGTTGAAGCAAGTATAATGCACGACCACTTGTTCCAATGACCGGTTCATATCCTTCCGCCCGAAGGGCGTTAATAATGGGAATACAACGAGTGGCGTGACCCAAGCCCCAATTCAAAGGGGATACAAGAATTCTCTTCTTTTTCATACAACGAACGAATGTAAGGCTCAAAAGTGATTCATTTCTATGGACGCGGATTATTAGATAATTAATTCTTCACCGTACTTTTGCAAAAACATTATTGTGGGTAAAGATAAATTGAAACGTTTTGCCGAAATGGCCAGTTTTAAACGTGTGATCCAACCGTCGCGCGAGGAAACGGAAAACGGAATAGCTCTTCGCGGGAAGTGGGGCTCCGATTTTTTTAAGAATGAACAACCAATTATTCTGGAGCTGGGCTGTGGACACGGCGATTATACGGTCAATATGGCGCGCCTTCGGCCCGATGTCAACTTCATTGGCGTAGATGTAAAGGGTGCGCGCATTTGGCGAGGAGCTAAAGATGCCGAAACTGAAAACCTGGAGAATGTGGGTTTTTTACGAACTCAAATAGAGTTGATTGATCGCTGTTTTGGGCCGGATGAAATTGATGAGATTTGGATTACTTTCCCCGACCCGCAGTTAAAGTTCCGAAGAGCAAAACATCGGTTGACCCACCCGCTTTTTTTAGCACGTTATCGAAATATTCTAAAAAAAGCGGGTTTTATTCATCTCAAAAGCGATTCGGAATTTCTACACGGATACACGAACGGTCTCCTGGAAATGCTCGGTTGGCCGATTCTTGAATCCAATCACGATATCTACCGCAATACACAGCGCGACGCACTACTCGATATTAAAACGTATTACGAGAAAAAATGGCTCGAACAAGGGAAAGCCATAACCTACCTTAAATTTCAACTCGGTGAACCCCAAGAATAAAGACTTTTTTCAACGCGTCTATGTAGTCGTGCGTCAAATCCCCTCCGG
>CBFIAJ010000004.1:41290-66706 GCA_965660515.1 Flavobacteriales bacterium
AATTTCAACTCGGTGAACCCCAAGAATAAAGACTTTTTTCAACGCGTCTATGTAGTCGTGCGTCAAATCCCCTCCGGAAGAGTTACCAGTTATGGCGCCATCGCAAAGTATCTCGGAGCTGCCCGATCGGCACGAATGGTAGGTTGGGCAATGAATGCCTCCCACATCCAACCGGATGTGCCCGCTCATAGAGTGGTGAATCGAATAGGCCTTCTCTCGGGTAAACATCATTTCATTGGTGGAAATGTGATGCAACAACTTCTTGAAAAGGAAAATATTGAAGTAATCGAAGATCAAATCCAAAACTTTGAACAACACTTCTGGGATCCGGTTATTGAATTGCCGGATGAGTCTTACTTAGAACGGATTTAAATTAAAGGTACCTTTGTACACATGAAATTGACCAAAGAAAGCGTAACACGCGTACTCCATAAAATAGCTACTCCTGGCATCGGCACAAACTTAGTCGAAAGCGGAGCCCTCAACAATGTGCAAGTATTTGGCGAGGAAATTGACGTAGACGTAACCATTACAACCCCAGCACTGCACGTAAAGAAAAAACTCGAAGTAGATATTATTAAACGAATCCACGACGAGCTGTTTGAAAAGGCAGTAGTTCGAGTAAATATTAAAGTAAACGCCCCTGAAAAGCAACCCGAGATCAAAGGTCCCGATATGCCGGGTATCCAAAATGTGATCGCAGTAGCCTCCGGAAAAGGGGGAGTGGGAAAGTCTACGGTTACAGCGAACATTGCGGTGGGCTTGGCGGATATGGGTTTTTCGGTCGGACTTGTCGACGCCGATATTTACGGACCGTCCGTGCCTATGATGTTTGATGTTGAATTCGCGCGCCCAAAATCAGTGACCGTTAATGGCCGTAGTCTTATGGAGCCAGTGATGAGTCATGGAGTGAAAGTATTGTCTATCGGATTTTTTGCCGGGGTAGATCAAGCCGTCGTTTGGAGAGGTCCAATGGCGTCGAAAGCACTCAATCAGTTGATTAAAGACGCCCATTGGGGTGAGCTCGATTTTCTGTTGATTGACCTTCCTCCGGGAACAGGAGATATACATTTGAGCTTGGTGCAGGCAATCCCTGTTACCGGAGCCGTTATTGTGAGTACACCACAAAACGTGGCGCTCGCCGATGCCCGCAAAGGAGTGGGTATGTTTAAAATGGATGCTATCAACGTTCCGGTGCTCGGACTCGTAGAAAACATGAGCTATTTTACGCCGGCCGAATTGCCCGACAACAAATACTACATCTTTGGAAAAAGTGGAGCCCGCAACTTATCAGAAGACCTCGGGGTTCCGTTTTTAGGTGAAGTGCCGCTGATTCAATCGATACGTGAAGCAGGTGATATAGGAAGACCCGCCGTACTTCAAGGCGATTCACCCGCCGCTGAAGCTTTTAAAGAGGTTACGCGAAACATGGTAGAACAGCTCGTAGAGCGAAACGATAAACTTTCTCCTACGCGAAAAGTAGAAATCACCACAATGGCCGGTTGCTCGGCGGTTAAAAAGTAACCTATGAACACCAATGCCGATTTAAAAACAAGAGTTGAACAAGCGCTCGATGAAATCCGTCCCTTTTTAGCCTCAGACGGCGGTGACATCAGTTTGGTTGAAATTACGGACGATGTGGTCGTGAAAGTTCAACTTCACGGTACCTGCGTTGATTGTTCTGTTAATCAAATGACCCTTAAAAATGGTGTGGAAATGACCGTGAAGAGATACGCGCCAGAAGTAACCGCCGTTTTAGAAATAGGCCAAATTCAAACCGCTTAATTATTATGAGCACAACGTCTCAAGAGCTCGATAAAGTAACCATCTTATTCGCCGGTGATTCGGGCGATGGAATTCAATTGACCGGTAGTCAATTCTCGAATACGGCGGCCCTTTATGGCAACGATCTTAGCACTTTTCCCGATTTTCCCGCGGAAATACGGGCCCCAATTGGAACGGTAGCTGGAGTTTCGGGATTCCAAATTAATTTCGGAAGTACTGATATATATACTCCGGGCGACGATTGCGATGTACTCGTTGTGATGAATGCCGCTGCGCTTAAAAAGAATTTGGTTCGATTAAAGCCCCGCGGATCAGTTGTGTTAAATGTAGCTGGATTCGATCGTAGAAATTTAAATCTCGCCGGATACGGCGAAGATGTGAACCCACTTACCGATGGTACACTAGACGACTTGAATGTCGTTCAGATGGACGTAACCAAACTTACGCGCGATTGTCTCAAAGAGACCGATTTGAGCATGAAAGAGAAGGACCGCTCGAAGAATATGTTCGTGCTTGGTTTTGTCTATTGGATGTACAATCGAAAGCTCGATGCGACCATCCATTTTATCGAAAATAAATTCGTTAAGTACCCCAACATCGCCGAATCGAATGTAAAAGTGCTCAAGGCAGGATACGCTTTTGGTGAAACCAGTGAAACTTTTAGTAATCGATTTGAAGTCCGCCCGGCACAAATGCCTGCTGGAAACTATCGAAACATAATGGGGAACCAGGCTACGGCGATCGGAATTATTTCCGCAGGACGCCAAAGTGGTCTCGATATATTTTATGGCGGCTATCCAATTACACCTGCCTCTGATATTCTACACGAACTATCAAAGCACAAGAACTTCGGAGTGCGCACCTTCCAAGCGGAAGATGAAATTGCCGGCATTTGCTCGGCTATAGGAGCGAGTTTTGGAGGTCATCTTGGGGTGACCGCAAGTTCGGGCCCTGGAATTGCACTGAAAACGGAGGCGATGGGACTCGCAATGATGTTGGAGTTACCTCTAGTTATCGTGAATGTGCAACGCGGAGGTCCATCTACGGGGCTACCCACAAAAACAGAGCAATCTGATTTACTGCAAGCAGTATACGGGCGGAATGGAGAAGCGCCTATTCCGGTTTTGGCGGCACGCACCCCCAGCGATTGCTTCTTTACTGTTTATGAGGCTTGCCGTATTGCGGTAGAACACATGACGCCTGTATTCTTTATGAGCGATGGGTACTTGGCCAATGGAGCGGAGCCATGGAGGTACCCGTCGGCGGATGGTTTAGGTCCTATTTCTCCTGTTTTTGCAACGCCCGTTGAAGGAGAGGAATTTATGCCTTATCGCAGAGATGAAAAGTTAGTGCGCGATTGGCCTATTCCTGGAACTCCCGGGTTAGAGCATCGAATCGGCGGTCTCGAAAAAGAAGACGTTTCTGGAAATGTGAGTTACGACCCGGATAACCATGAACACATGGTTCAAACGCGTCAAGCGAAAGTGGATAAAATCGCCGATTCTATTCCTCTTCAAGAAATTGATAACGGCCTCCCGGCCGGAAAAGTACTCGTAATCGGTTGGGGCTCCACCTTCGGGGCCATCAAAACGGCTGTGAAAGAGTTGATCGCTGAGGGTTATGAAGTGGGCCACGCACACTTGCGCTACATTCAACCAATGCCGAAAAATATTGGAGAGATTATTGGGAACTACGACAAAGTGCTCATTCCGGAAATGAATAATGGTCAGCTGATTAAACTCATTCGCGAAAAGTTCTTAGTTGACGCTATTCCGCTGAACAAAATCAAAGGAATGCCCTTCGCTGCTTCGGAAATCAAGAATAAAATCGCCGAAATCTACGGATCATGACAACAGAAAAGATACCAACGCCATTGACGGCAAACGATTTTAAAACCGATCAGGATGTTCGGTGGTGCCCCGGTTGTGGCGATTATTCAATATTAAAACAAGTTCAAAGCGTAATGCCCGACATAGGGGTTGAACGAGAAGATATGGTTTTCATTTCGGGAATTGGCTGTAGTAGCCGTTTCCCCTATTATATGAATACCTACGGTATGCATTCGATCCACGGACGAGCAACGGCTGTTGCCTCGGGCTTAAAGGCGGTACGACCCGAATTATCCGTTTGGATCATCACCGGAGATGGCGACTCACTCTCCATTGGTGGAAATCACCTCATCCATTTATTGCGCCGAAACTTCGATGTGAATATCTTGCTTTTTAACAATGAAATATACGGCCTCACAAAGGGGCAATACTCGCCGACCTCTGAACTTGGTAAACGAACAAAGAGCACACCTTTGGGCTCAGTAGACCATCCATTTAATCCTTTGGCCTTGTCAATGGGCGCGGATTCGACATTCGTTGCTCGATCGCTCGATCGAGATCCTATTCATTTGCGTGAAATTTTAAAAGCGGCGAACAACCACAAAGGGACTTCCCTCATTGAGATTTATCAGAATTGTAATGTCTTCAATGATGGCGCCTTTTCATTGTTCACCGATAAAAAGACGAAACTCGAAAACACCATGATGCTCGAAGAAGGAGCACCGTTGATCTTTGGTGAAAATCGAGACAAAGGAGTGAAGCTCGACGGATATAAGCCTGTTTTAGTGGATCTAAATGACCCACATGTATCGGAAAATGATTTGTGGATTCACAATTCTAAAGACCGAACACTTGCTGATATTTTGGTCCGATTCTTTGATGACCCGAATGTAGAGGGCAATTTTCCGCGACCTTTCGGGATCTTCTATCAAGAAGATCGTTTCACCTACGAGGAAGCTTTGAATACTCAATTACAAGAGCATATTGAATCAGCCGGAACGGGCGATTTGAGCGAGCTCTTAAAAGGTGGGAATACCTGGACGATTACTTAATTGAGCGTTCAGCCGGGATTTCACAAACCGGAATAGGGCTCATTTTGTGTTGATTGGCTTTATTTAATCGGCGATAAATGCGGAGTACTTCATTCTGGCGTTCCGTCAAGCTGTTTTCGTCCCCTGAGAATTCCATGGCCCATTCAAGCTCAGGATAAGATGCGCCGATTTGATCTTCGTCTGTTCGGTCATCTCCCCAGAGCCCATCAGTTGGTGGAGCGATTAAAATGTCCTCATTAACGCCGAGGGCTTTCGCAATGGCGTATACTTCCGTTTTCATTAAGTCGGCAATCGGCGATAAATCGACTCCGCCGTCACCGTATTTCGTGTAAAACCCAATTCCAAAATCTTCTACTTTGTTCCCCGTGCCTACTACTAAATAGCCATGAAGAGCCGCGAAGTAATACAAAGTCGTCATTCTAATCCGGGCCCTTGTGTTCACCAAAGAGAGATCATGCTTGTCGGGGTCGCCTTCAATTTCGGGTAAAGCGGCCACAAATGAATCGAAAATGGGTGTTAATTGGACTTCTTGTGAAGTGGTGTTCGAGAAATTCTTTTTTAGCCAGTCTATGTGCCTAACGGCACGATTTACCTGGCTTTCCGCCTGATGAATCGGCATTTCAACACAAAGGAGCGGAAGTCCCGTTCGAGCCGCGAGGGTCGAGGCGGTTGCAGAATCAATTCCTCCGCTTACCCCAATAACAAAGCCTTTGGCACCTACCTTGTTTGCATAATCCAACAACCAATTTGTGATGTAATCCGCCGTTTCTAGTACTTTCATGGGGTAAAGATAAAACCAGCAGCTAAATTCCACTGGTTAAAATAAAAGTTCTCGTTGTTCTCAATGTTTAAAACGGCTTCTTCATGAACAAGGTTCGTAATTGACCGGCGCCATTGAATTTGGGTAAAAGCGCTCCATTTGGGTCCGAGTTCGTATTCCGTTCCCGCCGCAAGGCGGATGTCCATGCGAAAAGGAGACCAAGCCTTTTCATTGATCAATTGATCTTCCGAACCGACTACCTGGCGTTTTAATTCTTCCGCCACTTTGAAGTTCAAGAATAACATGGGCTGAAAATAGGGAGTGAAATAGCCTAGTTGAGGAATCCTAAAGGTCATTCCGGCCGGTACTTCGAGCCAATCCGCCCGAACTTTCCAAGTGGTATCGGTTAAGGCAAAGTTCGCCTGTGTGCGCTGCCATCCCAATCCATAAGATGCCGAAATATCTCGAGTCAAATAACGCGTTCTATAAAAGCGAGTTCCCCATCCCGTTTTAATTTGACCGTCGTGATTGTTCGCGTCTGTTTCTACGTGCTGAACGCCCCAATCAAATTCCCATTGATATTTTATGGTGCCCAAGTCGGGATACACCTGAACGCCAGAAGTACTCGTATAGGGATCGAGTTGAATTCCCGGTCTCCAAAAGATACTTCCATCTCCATTTTGCCCCATGGAGTGCAAGCTTCCGATGATCACAAATAATAGAGAAAACAATCTTTTCATTGGGTACGAGTTGGACTTGTTGAAACACAAGCTTTGTGCCACATTTTAGCGCCTTCTGCCACCGCCTCCTCGAGACCCGCCGCCACGCGATCCACCACTTGAGGGTCGGCTGTAATTACGGCTCGGACTGCTGCTCCGCTGGTAATTTTGGTGATTCTGCTGGCCACGACTTCGATTTTGATAACTCTGGTTCAATCCACTGTTCGATGGCATTGTACTCGGACGTGTACTTGGTCGCGTGCTCGGTTGAGTGCTGGGTCGAGAACTTGGCTGAGTGCTGGGACGTGAGGCGCTCCCAGTGCTTGGACGTGAGGCGTTCCCAGAGCTTGGACGGCTCGAAGGCATCGTGCTCGGGCGTTGACTACCTTTTGTTTTTTGATTCCACGAGCCGCTTTTATCGCGCTGATAGACGTTTCCACTTTTATCAGTGTAAACGTTATTGGGTTTCTTCGAAGGGCGGCTTGCAGTTGATGGCCGTGTGCCCGCACTCGGCCGTGTCGTTGGTTTTACGCCTCTTTGTTGTTTGTATACATTCCGATTGCCATTATTTCTATTAGCTGCGGCATATCCTGCACGGTAGCCATTGTGGTATCCGTGATTATAACCGTTGTGGTATCCGTGATGATAGCCATGTCGGTATCCCGCATGGTAACCTGCCGGCCCCCAGTAGGGTCGATAATATGGGTGATATCCCCATCCGACCCATCCGTAGCTAATGCCCACGCTAAAGCCCCAACCAGTCCACGGATTATAGTGAACGCCGTAGCCATAAGTAACGGGCCGCGGATAATAAACGGATCCGTACCAATAGGGGTAAGCGTATCCAGTGCCGTATACAACAACGCCACCATAGGAATAAGAATACATGTAACCCGGGGTGTAGCCGACGTAAACGACTTCAGGAGTGCTGTCGTATATGTACACATATTTTGTGTTGTAAACAGGGCTGTCTGGTGGAATAGCATCTACCTCATCTGGACGCGTGTCACTCACTACATAGGGTCCTTTTGGGCTATCCGAAACAAACCAAATTCCATTATCAACACAATAGTATTTATTTGTAATGCGCATAACGGTTTTATCGCAATTTGCAGCATAGGTAATTTCGGTTCCCTCGATTTTCTCAAATTTTGGCTCACCGTCAAATTTTACTTCTATGGTCGCTTCTTTTCGATCCACCGCGGCTGTTTGCGGGATGCTTTGCGCTAATAGGGCTTCTTGTGCTTCGGGTGTTCCTGGAATGTTGATTCGGATTTCGCTCATATCCGAATCTTCAGGGATATTCGCGAAATCTTCGGGCAGATTTTTTGGTTCAACAAATGTCCATTCGCCGTCTTTTAAACTCGTTGATGAATACCATCTCCCGGCGATTAAAACGTAGTGCTTTTGTGAATCGATTTCTACAAGCACGTCGCTCTCCGTGTTTTTAATGTACAGTAATTGTGTTTCCTTGATAGTTCCGTAATCGGGCTCTCCGTCAATTAAAACTAATTCGGCAGAAGTGGTTGAAACTAATAGCTCGGGCGGACTTTTCATTTCGGCAGCAGCGGAGTCAACGGCCGTTTCATTTGGGCGATTTTTTTCTTCAAATTGGGCAATGTTCCGAGGAATGTTTGAGGTTGCCTTCCATTGGCTTGAAACCGTTGCAGCGGTGTACCAAAATTTCCCTCCTTTGAGATAAAGCGCATTCGACTTACCGTCTTTCACTAGGAAAAACGGTGAATTAACTACGTAACTCAAGGAGCTTTCTCCGTCCTCTTTAAAAATAGGGTCGCCATCAATGCTAACGAGAACCGTTGGTTCATTTCGAAAGTAGATCTCGGGAGCATCATTATTTATTTTGCTCTCCATTTCAACGATTTGCTCAGCGTCGGCCAATGAGGCAATTAAGTGGTCCATGGAGAATACAATGTCCCAGCTCTCAATTTCATTCTCTAAACCCAATCGCGCTTTTTCGAGTCGATCTTCGTCTTCAATCATGGGAAAGTTCAATTGAACTACGTCGACGGCCTCCATGACAGCCGTTCTCTCATCGGTATTCGTCTCCAGCGTCGCACGAAACCAAAAAGCGCCGAAATCCATTTCTTTGCTTCCTGTCTCTTGGTAGGATATCGCCGCTCTACCTTCTACAATATTGCCATTGAGTGACTCTAGTTGGGGTTGGTAAACAGTCGCAACTCCCTTGGCCGTTTCAATTTCTTTGGGCCAAGAAAAGGAGTCTTCCTCTTGCGCAAAAGTGCCGAACGAGAGGAGTATAAATAGAAGGTATATAGTTCTTTTCATAAGGCAATTTATTCTGTAGACGAAGGTACCAAATTAAAGTAGTCACTTTTTTTTGCAATCGACTTTGGGCGTTTCATTAGAGCAATTTTTTTTAACGCTTTGGAAGATTGATTTTGTTTGTTGAAATAGGCGTTGCATGCTTGAGAGCCAATGAAATATCCCAAATCTGCCGGACCGTTTTCAGCGTTTAGTCCATTGTATAACCATGAATCGGAATCGTTGTTATACAAATCTTCACTAAACCTTCTTTTTATACTTTCTTCATGCCGATATCCGTAGGCGTATAAATTGGCGTTTATCGTTTCCCCTGCAACCTCCAGCGCGATAAAATCAGCGGCCCCTTCGAGCATAGACATCGTCAACTTTCGGGTAAATAGATACCCCCAGAGTACGCTAAAGGTATTTCGCTGCATGGTATGAACGGTTTCGTGCGCAATGAATGATTTTAGTTGATCGTGATCTTGCATGGCAAACTGGAGCCATGAATTCAATTCTTCTTTGTTCACAGAGGAGTCGGCCATCACTATTTCTGCTCCAATAAGCAACCATCCGCTACTTATGTTGCCTCCCGTCGATAGTGAGCCTATGGCAAAACAAACTTTGGGCCTTTTGAAATGCTTAAAGCGATTCTCAAATTGATCGAGAACGGAATGTACTTCTTCCGTTCTGTTTTCTAGATCTTCCGTTCGTGGTCGCAGACTTGCCCAAAAAGAAGGCGAGTTTCTAAAATTCTTGAGATAATACCGCGCGTCGAGATCCCGCACTTTTTGAAATTCTTTAAACCCTTTAGAGGCTTTGTCAAGATATTGGGTCTGAATCCATTGAACAGAATCTTCTTCTGAGGAGCAGTAAACTAGACGGTCGTACATCTGCCAAAAGCGGGTTATGTCCGAGGTTTCGACTATAGTTTGGGATCGCGCCGTTAGGCTCAAAAGCAAGAAAATATTGATAAAGAAGAGGGTGCGCGTCCCGCAAAATAGAACCATTTCTTTCTTTTACGAAATCAAAAAAGAAAGTTACAAATTTGACTTACGTCAGTAGAAAAATTAAAAAACCAATGCCAAGAGTTGTTCCGACAATTGCAGTGAGCCAATGAGCCAGGGGCGCAGATACAAAGCGATTCAACAAAATTGAAACGAGGAATTGCCCTGTGAATGCAAAACCGACGTAAACAAAGAACATAATCCAGTTCCCTATGCTTTTCATCCACCTAAAATCGAAATACCCCTCGTCCATATAAAGGAGGACGAAAGTAACCACAAAGGAGGTGATCCACATAAGGGCAAAGGGAGTACGGGTCGAGTTTTTGACGATCGCGTGCATAATGTGAGGTTTTAGAGAATAACTCTGATGCACTTCATTTATTGCTTCGCGCCGACTTGACCAGCACGTTCTGATAAGGCTTTTGACAGTGCTTCATGAATACTGGCCGGAGGCTGAGCTCCTGAAATCCCGTATTTTCTATCGATGACGAAAAAGGGTACGCCCCGCACTCCCAGCGATTGCCCTTCCTGAATATCGCTTTCCACTTCTGACTTAAAATGGGTATTTAAAGCAAGGGAGAGTACTTCGTTTTTATCGCAGCCTATGGCACTTGCTATTTCAGATAAGGTGCCCCAATCGTCAATGTTTTGCCCGGAAGTGAAATAAGCTTTCAGAAGCGCCTCTTTCATGGGGCCGCCAAGACCTTTCGGTTTGGCGAATTGAAGAACGCGATGGGCGTTGAAAGTATTTGCGACCACGGCAGTGTCAAAGTTGTATTGAAGTCCGGCCGCTTTCGCCATGTTCACGACATGTGATTGAGCCTGTAAGGCGTACTCCCGTGTCCATCCTTTTCGCTCTGCCAAGTCATCAATGACTGCTACTCCTGGCCTGGATTCCGTCGTGGGATCTAACTGGAAACTCTTCCAGATTACTTCTATTTGTTCCGATTCATTTAGCTGATTGAGCGCCTCCTCAAAATGCCTTTTTCCGATGTAACAAAACGGGCAAACGACATCACTCCAAATCTCTACCTTCATTTTTTCCATTCTTGATCAACTCCCATTTGGATGAAATGTTTGGTAATTGGCTACTCGTTTGCTTTTTCGCTCGGTCGAATCAGCTTTTTTTCAATCCAAAAAGGCATGAGCGGTACGAGCGAAGCTAATAAAGCAAGGAAAGTGTTTTTGAATCCCCAATTGAATTCTCGAGACCCCCAAACGACGGCTAACAAGTAGAGGATAAAGAGCAGCCCATGCGCCCAGCCGACAATTTTATTGGGCCAATAGATGTCTAGTCCGTACTTCAAGGGCATGGTAATCGCGAAGGTGATATACGAAATTGCCTCTGCGATCGCTATTTTAGAAAGAGTGTTCTTATTCATGCGTGCAATTTAAACACTCTTTTGTCATTACCTTTGCCACATGAAAAAATGGACGCTGTTTCTTATTCTTATTCTGACAATTGCTTCGTGCAAGCGCGACCCCTTGAAAGTTAATCTGAGCAATGTCTCTATGGAGCCTCAGATTTTGCGTTTTGACACGGCATTTTTCGAAACGCCCTTAGACCGTTTTTCGCAGCGTTTGCCAGAAATTCAGAATCAATTTCCCGAGTTTTTTATGGCGGGTCAAACAGATTCGAGCTGGGCGGAAGTACGACGAGATTCGATGCTGAATTCGCTGTACAAAAAGGTAGCGGAAAAATATCCGAATATTTCGGCCTTGCGGCCGGATATTATTTCGGTGCTGAAACACCGAGCCTACTATTTCCCGAGCGTACACCCAGATGTCCGCGTGATCACGTATATATCGGGGCTCGATTGGGAATATGCCATTATTAACGCAGATTCCGTGTTTTTCGTGGGCATTGATCTCTTTTTGGGGGAGGATACCGTATACAGCAATTTCCCTTATTACATAGCCAAACGTCTTTCTCCAGAATTTCTTGGGCCTAAAATGGCGGTTCAGGCCGCTAGGCCTTATGTAAATAGAGACCCGCGCGATGGAAGTTTCTTGAATCAAATGCTACATTACGGAAGAACACTGTACATAGCCGAGGCATTTTTACCCGAGGTGGAAAGCCATCGTATCTTGGAGTATACTGCTGAAGAGATGCAGTGGTGTTTGGATAATGAAACCGATGTTTGGACCTTTTTCGTAGAAGAGGAGTTGATCTTCAAGAATGACAAATCACTGCACGACCGATTTCTGGCAGAAGCGCCATTTTCTAAGTTTTATAAAAAAATTGACCGGGAAAGCCCGGGACGCATAGGACAATGGATTGGCTGGCGAATTGTACATTCGTACATGGAGGCACATCCTGAAACAACTATCCAAGAACTCGCGCAATGGACCGACGCGCGCGCCTTTTTTCAACAAGCACAATACAAACCTTTCTAATGAGCCATCAATCAGAAATTAAGTTCAATATTGAACTCGACGAAAATAAAGTACCTGATTCAATCCAATGGGATGCAAGTGATGCCGGTATTTCTAAGGAAGAGGCTAAAGCACTCATGTTATCCGTTTGGGACCCAAAGACAAAAGAAACGTTGCGAATCGATTTGTGGACAAAAGAGATGCTTGTCGATGAAATGAAGATCTTTTACCATCAAACACTTCTTTCTATGGCCGATTCATTTGAACGAGCTACTAATGACAAAGAAGTAGCCGAGGGTATGCGAATGTTTGCGGAAGATTTTGCTAAGCGTCTCCGTTTGATGGAGCCTTGAAATAATCACCCATTTGCTCGTTTAAGCTAGAGATATAGCCGAGTATTTCTTCTCGCCCCACTCCACTTGTGGCAGAGGATCGAAAGCTCATAGGCATTTCTTCCCATTCGAAAAGCATTACTTTCCTGTAGGTCATAAGACTCTTCTGTAGTTTACTCGAGCTAAGCTTGTCAATCTTGGTAAAAACGATGGAAAACGGGATCTCTGTTTCACCTAACCACTCCATAAAGGCGAGGTCTATTTTTTGTGGATCGTGCCGTGCGTCAACAAGAACAAATAGGTTGACTAAGTTCTTTCGTTTACTTACATAGTCGGTTATGAGGCCTTGAAATTCTTGACGCTGACTTTTACTCACTTTCGCGTAGCCATACCCCGGTAAATCGACCAAATACCATTCACCTTGGTTCACTTCAAAGTGATTAATCAGTTGCGTTTTGCCCGGTTTGCCCGAAACTTTGGCAAGCTTGTTCCTGCCTACTAACATGTTGATTAGCGAGCTTTTACCCACATTGGACCGACCAATAAAGGCATATTCCGGCCGATCGGGTTCAGGGCATTGTTTAAGTTGCTGTGAGCTCTTTAAGAAAGCAACATCTTTTATGATCATCCCGCTTTTTCTTTGAACCAAGCGTGCAATATTCGATTGAACTCATCTGGGTGCTCCATCATTGGCGCATGCCCACATTTATCGATCCAGTATAAATCGGAATTGGGCAGTAGGCGGTTAAACTCTTCAGCCACTTCGGGCGGCGTAACGCCGTCTTGTTTTCCCCAAATGAGGCAAGTTTGGCTTAATATTTTGGGCACGTCAGCGGCCATGTTATGGCGAATAGCGCTTTTGGCAATCGCGAGAATGCGAATGAGCTTCCCTCTGTTGTTGATCGTCTCAAATACATCGTCAACCAGTTCGTCCGTGGCAATTGCCGGGTCGTAAAAAACGTCTTGTGTTTTTACGCGAACATATTCTTTGTCTTCCCGACGAGGGAAGGTATCGCCGAATGCTTTTTCATACAAGCCGGAAGATCCCGTGAGGATGAGTTGATCTACTCGGTCTTGATGTTGTAAGGCATACACTAATGCAACATGACCTCCCAAGGAATTGCCCATGAACGAGGCCTTTTCAAAACCTTTAAATTCCATGAACCCATGAACGAATTTCGCGATACTCTTCACGTTCGTTTTAATTAAGGGTAAGTCGTAAATCGGCAGTTGCGGTATGATTACCTGAAAACCCTCCTTCGAAAAGTACTCAACGACTCCTCCAAAGTTGCTTAAGGCACCCATTAATCCGTGTAAAACGATTAACGGTCTTCCCTCTCCGGCAACGAGATAGCTGTATTTCCCTTCTTCAATTAGTTCTGGTGGCATCGATCTGATGGTTTAGGCCAAAAATAGACTTTTTACGGGAATCAACACTTCTCACCAATAAAGGGATCTAATCGGTCCATCTTCCCACTTGTAAAACGCAGTGTTTTCAAGGCTTAAAAGGGGTTTTTAGGGTGTATTTAGCGTAAAAGTTATCAACAAGTGGGAAGAAGTGGTAAAAAGTGGTTAAATAACCTCTATATTTGATTTCAGAAAGAAAAAACCCGCATGATTAGCCTCATTGGAGTACATGAATGTAAGCTCGACGCAAAGGGTCGAATGCTGCTTCCTTCAGATTTGAAGAAGCAGCTTTTGCCGGTTTGGGGAGAGGGGTTTGTGGTGAAGCGTAGTGTTTTTCATTCCTGCTTGGAGTTGCATCCAATGACGGAATGGAAAAAAGTGATGGAGCGGTTGAATAAGTTGAATCGCTTTGTGAAGAAGAACAATGACTTCATCCGTCTATTTACGGCGGGTGTTCGAATTGTGGAGCCCGATGGAAACGGTCGTGTTTTGGTTCCAAAAGACCTTTTGAATTTCGCCGAGCTTCAAAAAGAGGTTGTTCTTTCCAGTTCTATCAACATGGTTGAAATCTGGGATAAGAGCAAGTACGAGCAAGTGTTGAATGATCCGGACTTAGATTTCGCAGCCTTGGCTGAGGAAGTGATGGGCGGTCCAACACCGGAAGAGAATGACTGATTACCACGTACCCGCCTTGCTCGATGAGTCGCTAAAAGGACTCAAAATTAAGCCAGAGGGTACGTATGTCGACTGCACCTTCGGCGGCGGAGGTCATGCAAAAGCGATCCTTGACCAATTGACCACGGGCACTTTGTATGCCTTTGATAAAGATGAAGACGCGCAAAGGAACTTGCCAAAGCACGATCGCTTGGTTTTTGTTCCGCACGACTTTCGATTTTTGAAGAATTACCTGCGCATGTTTGGCGTGCGATTAGTCGATGGAATTTTGGCTGATCTCGGGGTTAGCTCCCATCAATTCGATACTCCTGAACGCGGTTTCTCCCTCCGGGAGGATGGTCCGCTCGATATGCGAATGAGTGAGCAGGCACAGACATCAGCCGCTCAAATTCTCAATGAATACGAAGAAGAGCAACTCTGTCACATTTTTCGTCGCTACGGTGAAGTGCGGCCAGCGATGCGCTTGGCTCGTATGGTGGTATCGGCCCGGGAGGGCGCGCCCCTCCAACGAATCGATGAGTTGAAAAGCCTTTTGGAACCATTGGCGCCGAGATTTAAAGAGCACAAGTTTTACGCGCAGGTTTTTCAGGCACTCAGAATTGAAGTAAACGATGAGCTAGGTGCTTTAGAGCAACTTTTAGAGCAGAGCAAAGAGCTGTTGAAAACAGGCGGTCGATTTGCCGTAATCAGCTATCACTCGCTCGAAGACCGGATGGTGAAGAATTTCATGCGCGAGGGAAAACTTGACGGAGAGGCGGAACGCGATTTTTTTGGCAATCGATTGGTTCCGTTCCGAATGGTACACAGAAAGCCAATTGTGCCGAGTGAAGAAGAAATAGAAAGAAACAGTAGATCGCGCAGTGCCAAGCTGCGCGTGGCAGAACGAATATGAGCGAAGAGCAGCAAAAAAAGAAAAAGTGGAATGCGGGAAAATTCCTTCGCGGGAATTTTTTGGCCGATGAACGGAGCGCTGTTCACTGGCCTTTTTTGCTTTACCTCGGCTTGCTAGCCCTCATCAGCATTTACAGTGCTCATAGTGCTGATCGCAAGGTTTTTCGAATTGCTGCACTGCAAACAGAATTGAAAGAATTGAAGTCGCAATACGTAAGCACGCGCTCTCAACTAATGAATGCTACCAAGCTCACTGTTGTCGGCGAAAAAGTAGCGGAGCAAGGATTGAGTCAGAATGAAGTTGCAGCCCACATAATTTACCGAACAGAAGAGTGAAAGAAAGATCCGACATATTGAAGCGCATGTACATCGCAGGAGCGGCCCTTTTGGTTTTCGCCCTCGCGGTCGGATGTAAGCTGTTGTGGATTCAACTCAAAGAGGGGAAAGATTTAGTTGCGTTGGCCGAAGAGACGGTCGTAAAGCAGATCGAAATTGATGCGACTCGCGGAAATATTTATGCCGCCGACGGATCGCTCCTCGCAACGTCCATGCCCAAATATGAGGTGCGCCTTGATGTAATGACCATCGCCCCCGCGCTGTTTGAAGTGGAAGTGTCGGCCTTAGCAAAATCACTTCATTCCATTTTAGGGCTTAAGTCAACCAGCGAATACGAGCGCTACTTGCGCCAAGCGCGCAGTGGTGGTAATCGGTATTTATTTCTAGCACAAGAAATCGACTTCATCCAATACCAGCAATTGCGCCAAGCGCCAATTTTGCGAGAAGGGAAATACCGTGGTGGTCTCATAGCCATCCAGATCAACACACGCGAAATGCCTTTTCAAAAAATGGCCGAACGCACTATTGGCTATGAGCGAGAAGGACTAAAAGTGGGGCTCGAAGGGGCTTTTAATGACGAGTTGGCCGGACGAAAAGGGCGTAGGCTCAATCAAAAGATTGCCGGCGGCCACTGGAAGCCTTTAAACGACGGAAGTAGAATAGAACCGCGTGACGGTTCTGATTTGGTTACGACCATCGATCCGCGAATACAAGATATTGCTCACCAAGCATTGCTTCGTCGACTCGAAATTCATGAGGCAGATCACGGTTGCGCCGTGCTTATGGATGTGAAAACAGGTGCCATAAAAGCGATGGTCAATCTGGGCCGAACGGAAGAGGGTAAATACTATGAAAAACGAAATTATGCCGTTTGGGAAAGTACGGAGCCCGGCTCAACATTTAAACTCCCAGCCCTCATGGCGGCGCTTGAAGATGGAGTGGTGGATACTTCCGAGCAGGTAAATACCAATGGCGGAATTTATAAGTTTTATGGAACCCCGGTTAAAGATTCCAGAAAAGGCGGATATGGAATCATCAGCTTAGGTCGCGCCTTTGAGGTGAGTTCAAATGTGGGTATTGCCCGAATCATCAATGAACACTACGAAGATCGGCCTCAAAAATTTGTGGACCGACTTTATAAAATGGGTTTGGCCGATAAAACGGGCATCGAAATTCCAGGAGAAGGCAAACCTAAAATACCTACGCCTAAAGATCAGGCTTGGAGTGGCATTACCCTGCCTTGGATGTCGCACGGTTATGCAGTGAGTATGACACCACTTCAAACACTCAATTTTTACAATGCCGTGGCCAATAACGGGCAAATGATGAAGCCGTATTTGGTGGAAGAAATTCAGCGCAACGGGAGAACCATTCGCAAGTTTGAACCCGAAGTGGTTCATCCCATGATTTGCTCTCAAGAAACCCTGTCGAAAGTTCAAAAATTACTTGTTGGTGTAGTTGAACGAGGAACGGCCACCAATATTTATACGGAGCGTTTTTCGATTGCCGGGAAAACGGGCACTTGTAAATTGAATTACTGGAAGCAAAATGAGTATCCCGAATACCAGGCCAGTTTCGCAGGGTATTTTCCGGCCGATAGGCCGATGTATTCGTGTATTGTAGTCATTTCGAAACCCAAGAACAGTACGGGCTATTACGGTAATCGGGTTGCCGGACCCGTGTTTGAGGAGATCGCGCACAAGCTGTACAACAATGATCCTATTCTGAATTCACTGACTCGTGAAGAAGAGCCGGCCAAGGTGCTGGCTGTCGCAGAGCTACCCATTGCCAATACCAATGAATTCGCTGAAACGAATGTACTCCCCGACTTAAGAGGATGGGATGCGATGGAAGCTGTGTATTGGCTCGAAAATCAAGGGATTAAGGTAAAAGTAGTGGGAATAGGAAAGGTGAAGCGCCAGAGTATCCGCTCGGGCGAATCGTTGAAATCGATTGGATCAATCACATTGGAATTGAGCTGATGAAATTGTTAAAAGACATACTGTATAAGGCTGGAATCGTTGAGGTCCGTGGAAGTACGAATCTCGCCGTGAATGATATCCAATTTGACTCGAGAAAAGTGGTCAAAGACACGGCCTTTGTTGCTATTCAAGGCACCCAAGTCGATGGTCATCGATTTATAGATACGGCTATTGAGCAAGGCGCCAATGCCGTTATCTGTGAAGTGCTGCCCGAATTGCTCGATGAAAAAATCACGTACGTCGTTGTAGAGCGTTCCTCCTTTGCTTTAGGAATCATGGCCTCGGCTTTTTATGATCACCCAAGTGAGCAACTACAACTGGTGGCCGTTACCGGAACGAATGGGAAAACCTCGGTGGTTACTATGCTTTACCGACTTGTGCGAGCCATGGGCGATAAGGCTGGGTTATTGAGTACTGTTGATGTTCGAATAGATAACGAAGTGGTTGAAGCAACCCATACGACTCCCGACGCCTTGGCGATCCAAAAAATGATGGCTCGAATGGTGGAGAAAGGAGTGAAATACTGTTTCATGGAAGCCAGTTCACACGCGATTCATCAAGATCGTATGGCCGGATTAAATATTGATGTGGCTGTGTTTACCAATATCTCGCATGATCACCTCGACTACCATAAAACATTTAACGACTACATCCTCGCCAAGAAAAAGCTCTTCGACAGACTTGGACCCAAGTCGTATGCGCTCGTAAATAGAGATGATAAGCACGGCGAAACAATGCTTTTGCATACGAAGGCGCGAACGTATCGATACGGGTTAAAAGGAGAGGCCGATTATAAAGTGAAGATATTGGAGAACAGCTTTTCTGGGCTCGTTCTTAAAATTAACGACTACGAAGTTTATACCAAATTGATTGGGCGTTTCAACGCGTACAATTTGGCGGCCGTTTTCGGTACCGCTGATTTGCTTGGAATGGATCAAATATCGGCGCTTACCACTTTAAGCACGCTATCTACGGCTCCTGGTCGCTTTCAGTTTGTTCGAACCGATGACGGAATTACGGGGATCGTGGATTACGCCCACACTCCGGACGCTTTAAAAAACGTGCTCGAAACAATAACGGAGATCCGAGGAGGAATTGAAAAGGTGATCACTGTAGTTGGTTGCGGCGGAGACCGCGATAAAACGAAACGTCCAGAAATGGCAAAAATAGCAGCTCATTTCAGCGATCAAGTGATTCTTACAAGCGACAATCCGCGCAGTGAAGATCCCGAAACAATTATTGAAGAGATGCGGAAGGGCCTCGATCCTACATCGGTTAGAAAGGCGCTTTCAATTACATCGCGCCGTGAGGCGATAAGAACGGCGTGCCAATTAGCACAAGAAGGCGATATCATTTTAGTTGCCGGGAAAGGGCATGAAAAGTATCAAGAAATAGCCGGCGTGCGACACGATTTCGACGATTTAGAAGTATTGAACGAAACCCTGAAACCGCAAGGATAATGCTCTATTACTTATTTACATATCTCGATCAACAATTCGATTTCCCCGGAGCGGGAGTATTTCAGTATATCACCTTTAGGGCTGCATTGGCAGTCATTTTATCGCTACTCATTTCCTTGGTATTTGGGAAAACGATCATTCGCTTCATTCAAAAAAAGCAAGTAGGTGAAACCATTCGCGATTTGGGCCTTGAGGGCCAGTCAGAGAAAGCGGGAACACCGACCATGGGCGGGCTCATCATTTTGGCGGCCATATTGGTTCCTACCATTCTCGTTGCGCGATTAGACAACATCTACGTGATTCTATTGCTCATAACGACAGTTTGGATGGGAGTTATTGGCTTTATCGACGATTACATCAAAGTATTCAATAAGAATAAAGAGGGACTTCGCGGGAAATTCAAAGTAATGGGGCAGGTAGGCTTGGGTCTCATTGTTGGCAGTATTCTCTACTTCCACCCCGACGTAACCATTAAGCAGAAAGCGCCTAAGTCGGATACCGTTGAATTAGTTGCTGGGCAACAAATGCTTCCCGTTTTTGGTGAAGCGGAAAAGTCGACGAAAACGACCATTCCTTTTTTAAAGAACAACGAACTCGATTATAGTCGCTTTATTAATTGGATCCATAAAGACGCAAGTGATTGGGCGTGGATCATTTTCATTCCGATCGTCATTTTCATTATTACGGCGGTTAGTAATGGTGCGAACCTTACCGATGGCATCGACGGTCTAGCGACCGGAACCTCGGCCATTATTGGCGTTACGCTCGGTATTTTCGCCTACGTATCGGGTAACACCATTTTCGCCGATTATTTGAACATCATGTACATACCGGAATCGGGTGAACTGGTGGTCTTTATTGCCGCTTTCGTCGGCGCCTGCGTTGGGTTTCTCTGGTACAACGCTTTCCCCGCTCAAGTTTTTATGGGCGATACAGGATCACTCAGTATCGGTGGAATCATTGCTGTATTCGCCATTGCCATCCGAAAAGAATTACTGATTCCGATCGTATGCGGAATCTTCTTGGTGGAGAACGTATCCGTCATCATGCAGGTGAGTTATTTCAAATACACCAAGAAGAAATACGGGAAAGGTCGTCGCATTTTCAAAATGTCGCCCTTGCATCACCACTACCAAAAAGCCGGATTCCACGAGAGCAAAATTGTAACGCGCTTCTGGATTGTAGGAATTATGCTCGCCGTACTCACCTTCGTAACTCTAAAACTGCGCTAATGAAGAAGTTGGTTGTTTTAGGAGCAGGCGAGAGTGGAGTGGGTGCCGCCCTTCTCGGGCGGATGAAAAACTTCGATGTTTTTGTGTCGGATTTCAATACCATATCCGAGCGCTATAAGGCATCCCTTGTCGAAGAAGGAATTGCCTTTGAAGAAGGTACGCATTCATTCTCGCGCATTCTAAAGGCCGACCTCGTGGTGAAAAGCCCGGGAATTCCCAATAGCGCTCCTGTAATTGCGAGCCTTCTCGAAGAGTCTGTTGAAATCATAAGTGAAATTGAATTTGCCTCGAGATTCACAGATGCCCGAATTGTGGGTATTACAGGAACCAATGGTAAAACGACCACCACATTACTCACCTACCATATTTTAAAAAGAGCCGGACTAAACGTGGGTATCGCTGGAAATGTAGGTAACAGTTTTGCCGCTCAGGTAGCAACCAAAAATTTCGATCACTACGTGCTTGAACTGAGCAGCTTTCAGCTCGATGAAATTGACTCTTTTCGACCGGCCGTATCAGTAGTGCTAAATATTACACCCGACCATCTGGATCGATACGAAGGTGATATCTATAAGTACGCCGCGGCAAAATTCCGCATAGCCGAGAATCAAACCGAAGAAGACTACTTCCTCTACAATAACGACGACCCCATCATTGCGAATTTGATGGAGCACAAAAGAATTAAAGCTCAAAAAAAGGGCTTTACCCTACATCCTTCCGAGAAGGAAGGAATCGGCGCCTACGCCGACTCAAACGAACTTGTGATTAACCTTAATAATGACCCCCTTCGTATGTCAATTCACGATTTAGCCCTTTCGGGCAAGCACAATGCCTACAATTCTATGGCGGCCGGTATGGCTTCCAAGCTTCTGGGCGTTCGCAAAGAAACCATTCGGGAATGCCTGAGTGATTTTCAAGAAGTAGAACACCGCCTGGAACCCGTACTTCAAGTGCACGGTGTTTCGTATATCAACGACTCAAAGGCAACCAACGTAAACAGCACTTGGTATGCCCTCGAAAGCATGAATCAGCCCATCGTGTGGATTTGTGGTGGTGTGGATAAAGGAAACGACTATGAGCAGTTGAAAGCACTCGTTGGAGACAAAGTGCACACCTTGGTTTGCCTCGGCGAAAACAACGAAAAAATCTTAAACGCTTTTGGAGATTTAGTGGACCATGTTTTGGAAGCCGGATCGATGGATGAAGCGGTGAAGGCAGCTTATCAGTCGGCAGATAAGGGCGATGCCGTTCTTCTTTCTCCTGCTTGCGCAAGTTTCGATTTATTCGAGAATTATGAAGATAGAGGTCGTCAATTTAAAGAAGAAGTAAGAAAGCTGTGATTGCAAAATGGATGAAATATTTGGAGGGTGATCGCGCCCTTTGGTTTCTCCTTCTGGCGTTGGGGTTATTTTCCTTTTTACCGGTTTACAGCGCCAGTAGCAACCTGGCCTATAGCTATTCGGGGGGAAATACGATTAAGTTTTTAGTGAAGCACGCTTTTCATTTAGGATTTGGTTTCGTTTTGATGTATTCGGTTCATAAGGTTAATCCCAAATACTATCGAAACCTCCCCATGATTCTTTTGCCCATTACTCTGTTGCTTTTAGCCATCACCCTGGCAATAGGCACGACCATTGGCGAAGCAAATGCCAGTCGTTGGATTCGGGTGCCCTTTATTGGGGTCTCCTTTCAAACATCCGAATTGGCTAAATTCTGCTTACTCATGTTTGTCGCGAGGTACTTGACTCAAAATCAAGAAACCCTGAGCGATTTTAAAAAGACGTTCATCAACCTCGTAATTCCAATCGGGCTCATTTGCATGTTGATACTACCGGCGAATTTTTCAACTACGGCCCTCATTTTTGCTCTTTGTTTAAGTTTGATGTTTATAGGTAAATACCCCATCAAGCATATCGGTATATTATTGGGGATTGGCGTGGCCGGGCTCAGTCTATTTATTCTTACGGTATTGGCTTTCCCCAACATTAGCAACCGGGTGGATACATGGAAAGCACGCGTCGAGAATTTTTCTTCAGGATCGGCCGAGTCGAATTATCAAGTGACCAAAGCAAAAATCGCCATTGCCTCCGGAGGGGTTGTAGGTAAAGGGCCAGGTAAGAGCGTCCAAAAGAATTTCCTTCCTCAATCGAGTAGTGACTTCATTTACGCAATCATTGTAGAAGAATTCGGATTGTTGGGCGGACTCGGCATTATTTTGATTTATGTGCTCATTCTTATTCGAATTCTGAGAATAGCCACAAAAGCCGTCGACTTATTTCAGGCTCTTTTGGCCGCCGGATTTGGCATGGCCATCGTGTTTCAGGCGTTTATTAATATGGGCGTAGCCGTAAATTTACTTCCAGTTACAGGCCAAACCCTGCCGCTGCTGAGTTCTGGAGGTTCTTCCATTTGGATGACGTCGGTTGCTTTGGGTGTAATACTTGGAGTGAGTCGCAACCTAGCGATGGAACCCGCGTCGTCAGATGATTCCGAACTATTAAATCCCGAATTATCTCATGGCTAATCCGTATAAAATATTGATTAGCGGTGGAGGAACCGGCGGGCATATTTACCCGGCGCTCAGTATTGCCGACGAATTGAAGCGTGCGTATCCCGACGCTGAATTTTTATTCGTAGGAGCAAAGGATCGCATGGAAATGCAGAAAGTTCCGCAGGCGGGCTACACTATTGAGGGACTCAATATTTCTGGACTTCAACGTTCATTGGATCGCAGAAACTTGGCCTTTCCATTTAAATTATTGGACAGCTTAATCCGCGCTAAAAAAATTGTAAAACGCTTCAAACCCGATATCGCAATCGGAACCGGAGGCTACGCAAGCGGTCCCACTCTATGGGCTGCTCAGCGCGCTGGAATTCCAACGTTAATACAAGAGCAAAACTCGTATCCCGGAATCACGAATCGACTCTTGGCGAAACGCGTTGAGAAAATTTGTGTCGCCTACGGCGAGATGGACCGTTGGTTCCCGAAAGAGAAAATAGTATTTACCGGTAATCCAATTCGGGCAGACCTTCTCAATGTTGCTGAACTGCGCGATCAGGCAATAGCGCATTACAAATTAGACCCCAATCGAAAGACTCTTCTTGTTTTGGGCGGAAGTTTGGGCGCGCGGGCAATAAATGAATCCGTTCAAAGTCGGTTAATCGACCTTGTGAAGAATGAAATACAGATCCTTTGGCAATGTGGTCGAAACTACTACGACGAAGTAAAGAAGGCTTCAAGTGAATTCGACTTCGTTCATGTGCATCCCTTTTTGGAGCGAATGGATTTGGCTTATGCTGCGGCCGACGTGGTGTTGAGTAGAGCGGGGGCGAGTACGGTTTCTGAACTGTGTGTCGTCCAAAAACCAGCCTTGTTACTTCCCTCACCAAATGTTGCGGAAGATCACCAAACCCGCAATGCAAAAGCGCTTGAAAAGGTGGGTGGTGCCATTGTTCGAAGTGAAAATGAGCTGGGTAATTCAATTCTCATTAATGTGGGCGGTCTTTTGCGCGACGAAGATCGATTGAACCGAATGAAAGCCGGGCTCAAGACTTTGGCAAAACCGAATGCCACCAAGGAGATTGTTTCAGAAATAAAAAAAATGATGGAATCGTGAATTTCGAAAATGTAAAATACATCTACTTCATTGGAATTGGCGGCATCGGCATGAGTGGGTTAGCTCGCTTTTTCCACGCCCGCGGAATTCAGGCATCGGGATACGACAAATCGGAGTCTAGGTTAACCCGTGACTTGGTGAAACAAGGAATGCAGATTCAGTATGAGGATGATTCCGAACAAATTCCGAATGTTTTTTCTGATCCAGATATGAAACACGAGTGCCGCGTCATTTATACGCCGGCCGTACCAGAAGATTTAGAAGTAGTGCAATATTTGAAAGACGAGGAATATTCGTTTTTGAAGCGCGCCGAGGTATTGGGCGAAATTGCCGCGACAGGATTTAATATAGCGGTTGCCGGTACGCATGGTAAAACCACTATTTCGAGTATGATTACACATATTTTTCACCAAAACGCACTGTTTGTAACGGGCTTTTTAGGTGGAATTGCGAAGAACTTTGGGAGCAATCTCGTTCTCGGTCGCGAGAACGTTTTTGTAACCGAAGCAGATGAGTATGACAGGAGCTTTCTTCACCTAAGACCAGCGATTGCACTCATTAGCTCTGTAGATCCGGATCATCTAGACATCTACGATGATCCGGATTCTTTTAGGGAAGGGTTCAATATTTTCGCTACACGCGTTCGTCCGGACGGGCATTTAATTGCGAAAAAGGGTGTTTTCGACGATCGAGGTTTATCCTATCACCTGACCGATAAAGATGCCGACTATACCTTAGGTCCTCTTGAAATTGACCGAGGGGCCTTTCATTTCGAAGTAGAATACAAGCAAGAATATTTAGGCGATTTTAGTCTTATGTACCCGGGGCGTCACAATTTGGAAAATGCGCTCGGGGCCATTGCGGTTTGTCATACGTACGGATTAACTCCAGATGAAATAAAAAAAGGACTCCGAACCTTTTTAGGGGTGCAGCGACGGTTCGATATACAATTGAAACACAAAGGGATGGTTTATATGGACGATTACGCCCACCATCCGGCCGAGTTAAAGGCCGTTATCAGTTCGGTAAAAGAGCTCTATCCAGACCAGAGAATAACGGGTGTATTTCAGCCGCATTTATACTCCAGAACACGTGATTTCATGGTAGAATTTGCCGAAGAATTGAGTCAGCTTGATGCGGTTATCCTTCTTGATATCTACCCCGCTCGCGAACAGCCCATTGAAGGGGTTTCGAGTCAAGAATTATTGAATAAGATTCAGTGTTCGAACAAACGCGTGCTTTCAAAAAATGAATTGCTCAAGGAACTCGAGACACTTTCGTTTGATGTGCTTCTAACGCTTGGAGCAGGTGATATAGATCGTTTAGTGGAGCCGATAACAGAAATAATTAAATCTAGGAAGTGAAGTTCGTCAAAACATACGGTACGGGAATTCTCGGAATCATTTTGATTTTCGCTTTGGTGGGTTTTGCTGAAAAGAAACATTCAGAGCGCACGGTTTCCGGCATATCCATTCACATTCATCCGATAGAGGGCGGACTTTTTGTGACCTCTGAGGAAGCGTTTGAAGCCATGAATTTAGAAAGCGACTCATTGCGAGGATATTATACCGATGAAATTAACATTTCATTGTTAGAAGAAATGTTGACAACGCATCCATCAGTGCGGCAAGCCGAAGTATATTTCGAAATGGATGGGGTGCTTGTTGCCGAAGTGC
>CBFIAJ010000004.1:66776-69098 GCA_965660515.1 Flavobacteriales bacterium
AACACCTCTTTCCGAACATTTCACGGCACGGGTGCCCTTGTTTTTTGGCCAAGAGCCCGAAAAGAATGAGCTATTAAATTTGGTTTTCGCCCTTCGGACCGATCCTTTTTTTAATGCTCAAGTAACCGGAATCACTAAAATAGAAGGTGATTACGTTCTTACATCGAGGTTCGGGAATCATCAAATTGTACTGGGTGACCTGTCCAATTTGAACGAAAAACTAGATCGATTGAAATTGTTCTATCAAAAAACGCAAACCGACCTCGGTTGGGAGAGCTACCGAACATTGAACCTTAAGTACGCCAATCAAGTGGTGTGCACAACGAATTAGAATTATGGAAGCACAGGAGATAGCGGTCGGACTCGATATTGGGACAACAAAAATTGTTGCCATGGTCGGTCGTCGCAACGAATATGGAAAAGTAGAGGTGCTCGGCTTGGGGAAAGCTAAGTCTTTGGGCGTGCAGCGAGGGGTCGTTTCAAACATAGTTCAAACGATCGATTCAATACAACACGCCATCACCGAAGCGGAGACTACATCGGGAGTCAAGATTGAAGAGGTGGTCGTCGGAATTGCCGGTCAACATATTCGCAGTTTGCAACACAGCGATTATATAACCCGCGACAACCCAGATGAAGTTATTGGCGATAAGGATATCAAAGATTTAATCGACAACGTGCACAAGCTCGTTATGCTCCCAGGAGAAGAAATTATCCACGTTTTACCGCAAGAATACAAAGTTGACGGGCAAGCGGAAATCAAGGAGCCCCGCGGAATGTACGGAGGTCGTTTAGAGGCGAATTTCCACATCGTGGTAGGCCAGGTAAGCGCCATTCGAAATATTGGCCGCTGTGTTAAGAATGCCGACCTATCGGTCGGAGGAATCACCCTAGAGCCATTGGCCTCTGCCGATGCAGTGCTTAGCGAGGAAGAAAAAGAAGCCGGGGTTGTGCTGGTAGATATCGGTGGTGGAACCACTGATGTGGCCATTTTTAAAGACGGTATTATTCGACACACCGCAGTGATTCCATTCGGCGGGAATGTGATCACGGAAGATATTAAAGAAGGCTGCAGCATTATTGAAAAACAAGCAGAGCAACTCAAAATTAAATTTGGATCGGCGTGGCCTGGAGAGAATAAGGAGAACGAAATCGTTTCTATTCCGGGACTTCGCGGAAGAGAGCCCAAGGAGATTTCTCTGAAGAATTTATCGCGCATCATTCATGCGCGCGTGGTTGAAATAGTGGAGCAAGTACACCTCGAAATAAAGAACTACGGCTACGAAGACCGAAAGAAGAAATTAATCGCTGGGATCGTTCTTACCGGTGGAGGTGCTCAATTAAAACACATCAAGCAGTTAGTAGAGTACGTTACGGGAATGGATACGCGAATCGGTTTCCCGAACGAGCATTTGGCAAAAGAGTCGGGAGAAGATTTATCGAGCCCCTTGTATGCAACGGCGGTCGGATTAGTAATGAGGGGTTGGGAGCAAAAGCTTCAACAATCAGAAAAAGGAATGCATCAGGCCGAGCTCGATAGTGCGCAGGCCTCTATTCCGGAAATTGAGAGCGGCGGAGAAATAGAAATGATTAGCGGAGATGATATCGATGATTCCGCAGAAGAAGGAGGAAAGAAAAAGAGCTATTTCGATCGCTGGGTCGATAAGTTCTTGAAATTTTTAGCAAACGACGAATAGGTTTTAAAGGAACAAATAAGGGAACATGAAAGGATCGAACCAAGAAAACAGTAATCTGTCATTTGATTTACCCAAAAATCAATCTTCGGTAATTAAAGTAATCGGCGTTGGCGGCGGCGGAAGCAACGCAGTTAATTACATGTACGAGCAAGGCATCCGAGGTGTCGATTTCGTCATATGTAATACGGATGCTCAGGCCTTAAATAATAGCCCCGTCCCGAATAAAGTGCAGCTGGGAGTCTCCCTAACGGAAGGACTCGGAGCGGGTGCGAACCCGGAAGTAGGAGCGAGTGCAGCAGAAGAAAGCATCGTTGAAATACAAGCCATTTTGGAGAAGAATACCAAGATGATTTTCGTGACGGCTGGAATGGGCGGTGGAACGGGAACGGGAGCGGCTCCTGTGGTTGCTCGCGTGGCAAAAGAACTCGGAATTTTAACGGTTGGGATCGTTACTATTCCGTTTAGCTTCGAGGGAAATACACGTATGTTACAAGCAGAAAAAGGAGTCGAAGCACTGAGAGATAGCGTCGATTCTCTGATCGTAATTAACAACAACAAACTGCGCGAAGTATACGGTAACCTCGGTTTTAAAGCCGGATTCTCAAAGGCCGATGAAGTACTCGCC
>CBFIAJ010000004.1:69107-81266 GCA_965660515.1 Flavobacteriales bacterium
AACAACAACAAACTGCGCGAAGTATACGGTAACCTCGGTTTTAAAGCCGGATTCTCAAAGGCCGATGAAGTACTCGCCACAGCGAGTCGCGGAATTGCCGAGGTGATCACTCATCACTATACGCAGAATATCGATTTACGCGATGCGCGAACGGTCCTTGCCGATAGCGGTACAGCGATCATGGGCTCGGGAACGGCCAAAGGGGAAAACCGAGCTCTGGAGGCTATAAGCAGTGCGCTCGATTCGCCCTTATTGAACGATAATAAAATTCGCGGAGCGAATAATGTGCTCTTGCTCATCGTCAGCGGAAACGAAGAAATTACCATTGATGAAATCGGCGAAATCAACGACTTTATTCAGAAAGAAGCGGGCGGATCTGCAAATATCATTATGGGTATTGGCGAGGACGAAACCCTTAATGATTTCATAAGTGTAACGGTAATAGCGACCGGTTTTAACACCGAGGACCAAGTGCAGATCGTTCCGAAGGAACCGAAAAAAATTGTGCACACCCTTTTAGACGAAGCAAAACCGCTCATTCAAAAAGTAGAGGCGCCCATTGCCGAAGAGTTAGAAGAAGTTGAAGAAGAATCTCCCGTTTATAGTGAACCGGAAGCCATCACCCACAGCCTTGATGAAGTAGAAGATCAAGAGCCGGAGCAAACCATAAGCTTTTCATTAGATAAACTTGATGAAGAAGTGGAGGAAGAGACGCCCGAAGCACCGGTAACGGAGCCCGACGTAGCTTTTGAGTCGAAGGTTGTTGCCGATCCTGAATCAGTGGTAGATCATGACGAATCTGAAGAACGCGTGATGTTTACTTTGGATGTAGAAGAAGAGGAAACGCCTATGGCATTCGATGCTATGGGAGCGGATAATACTGAAGAGACCGAGAATAACCACGCCATTACTTTTGAACTTCGCGTTGAAGAGGAAGATGAGGCGCAAATGTCAGAAACACATAGTTCTCCGCGATTGGAAGATCATCTAGGTTTAGATGGATCGATAGAGGAGAACCCCGATTACCTTCGTTCGCAACCTGAGCAGCGCTCGGATGAGACCATCGCAACATCTTTGTTCGATGCAGTTGAAGAGGAAGTTCCCGTTTTAGCGGGACGCGCTGAAGAAAAAGCAGTGGATACTCCGGTATCCACTGCTACTCTGGAGGTGGAAGAGCCTTTAGCGTCGGAAATGGTCGATCCAAGTGAGGAATCCCTTGCTGAGATTCAAATTCAAAAAGCGAGAGAACGGAAGGCGCGTCTTAAAGCATTTAATTATCGCTTTAAGAATGTTCCGAACGGACTTGAAGATATTGAGAACGAGCCTGCTTTTAAACGTCAGGGAATTGATTTGGAAAATGTTCCACATTCTTCTGAGGCGCCGATTTCAAGATTTACGTTGAGCGATTCCGACGAAGATGGTACGACTGAAATAAAGAGCAAGAATTCTTTTTTACACGACAATGTCGATTGATTGAGTGACGTATCTTTACAGCCAAAATAAATTGACATGACACTTAAAGAAAGAGTTTCCAAGGATATGGTCGAGGCGATGAAAGCCAAAGATAAAGTTCGTTTAGACAGCGTGCGGGCGATAAAAAGCGCTATCATGCTGGCCGAAACTGAAAAAGGCGGAGGCGAAGGAATGAGCGAGTCCGACGAGATTAAGTTGCTTCAACGACTTCAAAAGCAAAGAAAGGACTCCATAGCAACCTATATGGATCAGGATCGTGCTGACTTAGCAGATGAAGAGAAAGCGCAATTATCTGTAATAGAGGCTTATTTACCGGCTCAATTAAGTTTGGAAGAGGTGGAAGCCATGGTGAAGGCTGCTGTTGATAAAACGGGCGCTATGGGAATGGCCGATATGGGAAAAGTTATGGGTACGGTAAATGCTCAAGTGGCCGGTAGAGCAGAAGGAAAAGTTGTAGCCGATTTGGTGAAGAAAATGTTGGCCTCCTAAGTTAAGGTCGACCGAAAAAACAAAAGCCTTCCCGCACAATGTGGGAAGGCTTTTTTATTGAATGGAGGTGATGGCTTACATCATTCCTGGCATACCGCCGCCCATACCTCCTGGAGGCATTGCTGCTGGCGCATCTTCCTTAATGTCTGTTATCGTCGCTTCTGTCGTCAAAAGCATTCCAGATACGGAGGCCGCATTTTCTAAGGCAATCCTTGTTACTTTGGTCGGATCAATAATTCCGGCCTCGAACATGTTCACGAAGGTGTCGTTCTTGGCATTGTATCCGTAGTCGTCTGAACCTTCAGCAACTTTCGCAACAATGACAGAACCTTCTCCACCTGCATTAGCCACAATCTGACGCAAAGGCTCTTCAATTGCACGACGTACAATAGCAGCACCTGTGTTCTCGTCATCATTTTCGCCATCGAAGTCGTTTAAGCTCGCAATAGAGCGAACGAGAGCGACACCCCCACCGGCAACGATTCCTTCCTCTACAGCCGCTCTCGTGGCGTGAAGTGCGTCGTCAACACGGTCTTTCTTCTCCTTCATTTCAACTTCTGAAGCAGCACCTACGTAAAGTACGGCAACTCCACCGGCTAATTTCGCCAAGCGCTCTTGGAGCTTTTCGCGATCGTAGTCAGAGGTAGTCGATTCGATTTGCGTTTTAATTTGGCTCACTCGTGCTTTGATATCATCTTCAACACCAGAACCGTTCACCAACGTGGTGTTGTCTTTGTCGATGGTGATCTTTTCTGCAGTTCCCAACATATCTAATGTGGTGTTCTCGAGCTTGTATCCACGCTCTTCACTAACCACGGTTCCACCCGTAAGAATAGCGATGTCTTCAAGCATTGCCTTACGACGGTCGCCAAACCCTGGGGCTTTTACAGCGGCAACTTTTAGTGCACCGCGAATTTTGTTCACAACCAAGGTGGCCAATGCTTCACCATCGATATCTTCGGCGATAATCAATAAGGGACGTCCACTTTGAGAAGTCTGCTCCAATACCGGAAGTAGGTCTTTCATGGAAGAAATCTTCTTATCGAAGATCAAGATGTACGGATTGTCTAATTCCGCTTCCATTTTGTCGCTATTGGTAACGAAATAAGGAGATAAATATCCACGGTCAAATTGCATTCCTTCTACTACTTCAACGGTAGTGTCCGTTCCTTTTGCTTCTTCAACGGTTATGACTCCTTCTTTACCAACTTTTTGCATCGCCTCGGCAATAAGTTTACCAATAGACTCGTCGTTGTTAGCTGAAATGGCCGCTACTTGTTCTATTTTTTCAAAACTGTCTCCAACCGCTTGCGATTGTGATTTCAAGTTTTCGATAATGTGAGTGACCGCTTTATCGATACCGCGCTTCAAATCCATTGGATTTGCACCAGCAGCAACATTCTTTAAACCAGTAGTTACAATTGCCTGGGCCAAAACGGTAGCCGTAGTCGTTCCATCACCTGCTAAATCAGCAGTTTTAGAAGCTACTTCTTTTACCATTTGAGCGCCCATGTTTTCCAAAGCGTCTTCGAGCTCGATTTCCTTTGCTACAGAAACACCATCTTTCGTGATGGTCGGCGAGCCGTAAGATTTTTGGATTACAACGTTGCGACCCTTAGGTCCTAAAGTTACTTTCACTGCATTGGCCAAAGCGTCTACTCCGCGCTTTAAACCGTCACGTGATTCAATATCAAATTTGATTTCCTTTGCCATGGGTAAAGGTGTTTTTTAATGAGTTAAATATTCTAATTAAAGGATTGCGTAAATGTCTGATTCACGCATAATGAGGTAGTCAGACCCTTCGTGCTGTAGTTCCGTACCTGAGTACTTTCCATACAACACAGAGTCACCAACTTTTACCGTCATAGGTTCGTCTGGTTTTCCGCTGCCCACGGCTACTACAGTACCTTTTTGTGGTTTTTCTTGTGCAGTATCCGGAATAATAATTCCCGATGATGTGGTCGTTTCTGCCGGAGCCGGCACTACCAGAACGCGATCAGCCAAGGGCTTAATGTTCACTTCTGCCATAATGGATTTCAATTATAAGTTAAACTTTATTTTCTTTTGGATACTTGCCAATCGACATAAACTGTGCCAATTGGTAAAGAGCACATTTTGTCAGTTTTAGGGGCCGAACCCTGACATTCAGATAAAAAAAATGCCAGTCTGGTTGTCAGACTGGCACTCTCTTGATTTTCTTATTTCCTTATTCTCCTCCTTCTCCACTACCTTCGGTAGGAAGCGTATTCAAATCACCCGCGGGCGATTGTGGAACAATAGGAGAAGTGTTTTGAATTTGCTCTTGAACTTGAGAACCTTCAATTATCTGACCGTTGTCCCGGTCAATGGCAAAGTTGCTCAACAAGGTAAGTGCGAGCAAAACGCCGGCCAAGGTCCAAGTAGCTTTATCTAAAAAGTCCGTGGTCTTTTGAACACCGAACATTTGGTTTCCACCTCCAAACTGCGAAGACAATCCGCCTCCTTTTGGGTTCTGTACCAAAATCACAAGTACTAATAAGATACAGGTGATTATAATCAATACGGCAAACAGGGTATACATCTTAATTTCTCTCTTTCAGATCTTTGATCTCATTAATTCGGTCGGCAAAGTAACTACTTTTTTCGGGATATTTCAAGCTAAGAATGCGGTAGGCCTTGATCGCTTTTGCGAAGAGCCCTTGCTCGGAATATACACGCGCTAAAGTCTCTGTCATTAATCGTTCATCAACTTCTGATTGCTGCGTAAACGCTGGCTTATTCGATAAAGCGCTTTTTTGAGGAGCACTCATTTTCGGTGATTCTGAGAGAAAACGATCAATTAATTCTTTCCGACTAAGTCGCGGCTCATTTTCTGGAACGGCCTCTTTCGGATCTTGAATTTTCGTCGATTCTACCGATGGGTCCACACTCTTTTTTACCGCCTCTTCGGCGGGATAATCCAAAATTTCATCCCGAACAATCGGTTTTGCAGCGGTTAACTTCAACCATTCTGCAAAACTGTGTTGTTCCGTTTTATCAAAAACAAGGGGTCTTCCTAGAACCGGTGCTGCATCGCCCTTTTCTCGTATGGCCGCTTCAATTTCGTTGTCTTCAGATTTTTCTTCCAGGAACGATTCCAAGGTCACCGTCTCCTCCTTGGGTGTTTCGCTCGCAACCGAATTTTGAATCGATTCCGAAGTCTTTTCGGGTTCGGTAACGGAGGTTACGTAATCAAACAAAACAGTTCGATCAGGAACAAATGCGGCCGTTTTTTTTAACTGGCCATTGTATCGAAAACTACCGGTGTTTTGGAGCGCCTTCAACTCGAGCATTCGAGCAACTGAAAAATAGGGAAAGGTCTCCAGCACCTCGTGCAAGGATTCTATTTCGGGAGCGCCCAATAGGTCGGGCTTTTCAATCCATTCAAGTAGTTTGCTCGATTCCATTTCTACCAGTTAACCACCGATTTATTGAAAATATCTTGAACCAATTCAATCGTTATTTGCTCCACTAATTCGTCTTCAACGGCCGATAAATCCTGATCTGAATCGAAATCTCCAAAACGCGTAAAACGCGATTCAAAATCTTTCTCTGGATCCTTTGTATTGGTAAATATGACAGACAAACTTATCGTTAATCGGTTTTGCGCCGCTTGTTCATCACTCTGTATGGCTAAAGGGCGAACATTGTAGTCGACAATGCTTCCTTCGAACTGCAAGTCGCCATCGCGTTGAATTACTTCCAACGAGGTCTGCACTAGAAAGATGTCTTTGAGTCGCTCGGTGACGGTCTGACTCAAAGCCGGGTTGACCAACTGGGCGTAGTTTTCAAATAGGGTAACCGAAACTGTTTTCACATCGGGTGAAATACTTGCTCCTGTAAACGAATAGCCGCCTCCGCATCCGCCCGTGAGGGCGAGAATAACCACGAATAGAAAGCGACGCATCATAATTTGTACTGTTTAATTTTACGGTATAAGGTACGCTCAGAAATGCCCAATTCACTGGCGGCATCTTTTCTTTTACCTCTATTTCGGTCTAATGCTTTGCGAATCATCTCCACTTCTTGCTCTTGCAAAGTAAGGCTTTCCTCAATGATTTCGTCGTCGGCATATAAGTCGTGCGTTTCACTGATGGGCGACGATTCGCTTCGCTGAGGCGCTACCTCTAATACCGTATCGGATTCAAATTCGTCGTACACCTTTGCCAATAGTTTCGCATTGTCTTCTTTGAACCGATCGGATGAAGGTCGATCTTCTTTCATCAGTTCAAGCGTCAGCTTTTTCAAGTCATTAATATCGCTGCGCATGTCAAACAGTACTTTATACAAAATATCGCGCTCCGTCGAAAAATCAGATTGACTCCCCGATGTGCCGGAAGCATTGCGGTAAATCATGGGCAAATTGGACTGCGTACTCTCCGGTAAATAACGCTGAATTACATCCGAGCCAACATGCCTTTTCGTTTCTATAACGCTTATTTCTTCTGTGAAATTCTTCAGTTGACGGATGTTCCCCGGCCATCGATAATTATTGATGAGCTCCACAGCGTTTTCATCCAGTTGAATTACGGGCATATGGTACTTATTTGCGAAATCAGACGCGAACTTCCGGAAAAGAAGATGAATGTCATTTGCCCGCTCACGCAAAGGGGGTAGGTGAATCTCAACGGTATTTAATCGGTAATACAAATCTTCGCGAAATTGACCATTGCGAATCGCTTCTTCCATTCCAACATTCGTTGCAGCGACGATCCGGACGTCCGTTTTTTGAGTCTTACTTGATCCGACTTTCAAAAATTCCCCCGTTTCTAAAACGCGTAATAAACGCACTTGAGTCGCCAAGGGTAGTTCGGCAACTTCATCCAGAAAAATGGTTCCTGAATCGGCCTCTTCAAAATAACCCTTACGGGTCGATGTTGCCCCCGTAAAACTGCCTTTTTCGTGTCCGAAAAGCTCACTGTCAATAGTACCTTCAGGAATAGCACCGCAATTGACCGCGATGTACGGATTGTGCTTTCGCGCCGATTGACTGTGAATGATTTTTGGGATATTCTCTTTCCCGACACCGCTTTCGCCAGTAACTAGAACGGAGATGTCGGTTGGAGCTACTTGTACAGCTTTCTCCAAGGCTCTATTTAAGAGCGCGGAATTCCCGATGATCGCGAACCGTTGTTTTATTGTTTGTAACTCCAATGCGTTTCGTTTTATGCAGGACTGTCTGCAAGTCCAATGGCTGTTCCCAATAGCGTCGCTGACGTACAGTCGTCGATCCGAACGTCTACAAAGTCTCCGGCTTTGAATTCTTTTTTGTCAAATACGACCACCGTATTTCCCGGTGTTCGACCGTACAATTGCTCTTTGCTTCTTTTCGAGGTGCCTTCCACCAATACGCGGCGCACCGTATTTAATTGTTCTTTCGTGCGGTAATGACTGTGATCGCGCTGAAGGTCGATGATTTCTTGTAAACGTCTTTTCTTCACTTCAGTCGGCACATCGTCCTCTAGTTTTCGCTGAGCCATTGTATTTGGGCGTTCGGAGTAGTTAAACATATAACCGAAGTCGTATTTAACGTATTCCATCAGCTCCAAAGTATCTTGATGATCTTCTTCCGTTTCGGTACAGAATCCAGAAATAATATCCTGACTGATTCCGCATTTTGGAATGATGCTTCTTATTCGGTCAATACGCTCTTTGTACCACTCTCGCGTATGGCCGCGGTTCATTAATTCAAGGATGCGATTGCTGCCCGATTGAAATGGGAGGTGAATGTAATTGCAAATATTGTCGTATTTGGCAATCGTGAATAACACCTCGTCTACCATGTCTTTGGGGTGACTTGTACTGAATCGAATACGCATACCCGGTGCGGCCAAGGCCACTTTTTCCAGGAGTAAGGCAAAGGTGATTGCCGTAGCTTGCTCCTCTTCTGATAATTGCTTTAAATCTTTTTTAAGCCCACCTCCGTACCATAAATACGAGTCTACATTTTGACCTAGTAGTGTAACTTCCTTATAGCCTTGTTCGGCTAAAGTTTTGACCTCATTTACAATGGTCTCTGGATCGCGACTGCGCTCGCGCCCGCGGGTGAAGGGCACCACGCAAAACGTACACATGTTGTCGCATCCGCGCATGATGGTTACAAAGGCTGTTACCCCATTGCCGCCCAGCCGAACAGGGGCGATATCGGCGTAGGTCTCTTCTTTCGACAAAATCACATTGACCGCTTTACGGCCTCCATCGACTTCTTGAATCAAGTCGGGTAAGTCGCGATAGGCATCAGGCCCGACAACTAAATCGACCAGTTTTTCTTCTTCTAAAAGTTGGTCTTTCAAGCGTTCGGCCATACAGCCCAGAACCCCGATGATCATATCGGGTTTGCTCTTTTTTGTTTTGTTAAATTCTTTGAGTCGTTTTCGAACAGTTTGCTCCGCCTTTTCGCGAATAGAGCACGTATTTACAAAGACAACATCTGCGTCCTCAAGATTCCGGGTTGTTTCAAAACCATTTTCACCGAGAATGGAAGCCACAATTTCACTGTCCGAAAAATTCATGGCGCAGCCATAGCTTTCTACGTAAAGCTTTCTCCCGGCTCCTAATCCCTTTGTCTCAATCATAAGGGCTTCTCCCTGACGCTGCTCGTCCATCACTTTGCCCTCTATCTGTAACTCATCCATGATCTTAAAATTTGCGGTTGCAAAGATACGAAAATAGAACCCCGTATGCCAAGATGGCAGGTTCTATTTTGACTTCTATTCCGAACGATTTAAAACGTCGATTGTTTTCAAGCGAGTTATATTCCTTTAATTTGTACCCTCATCTTTAGCCCAAAATCCTATTTATGGTCAAGAATTTAGTCATTGTAGAGTCCCCTGCCAAAGCGAAAACAATTGAAGGTTTTCTGGGCAAGGACTACATAGTAAAGTCCAGCATCGGTCACATTCGTGATTTACCCAAAAAGGACATGGGCATTGATATCGAGGATGACTTCAACCCAAAATATGAGGTGAGTCCCGATAAAAAGAAAACAGTTAGCGAACTGAAAAAATTGGCCAAAGGAGCAGAAATGATTTGGCTCGCGACGGATGAGGATCGCGAAGGAGAAGCCATAGCGTGGCATTTGTATGAAACGCTCGGATTAAATCCGGACAACACCAAAAGGATTGTTTTTCACGAGATTACCAAGAACGCAATTACGAAGGCGGTGGATAATCCGAGAGAGATTGATATCAACTTGGTAAATGCGCAACAAGCGCGTCGTGTTTTGGATCGCTTGGTTGGTTTTGAAGTTTCGCCCGTTTTATGGCGGAAAGTTAAGACCGGCCTCTCGGCCGGACGAGTTCAATCCGTTTCAGTTCGACTTTTAGTGGAGCGGGAACGAGAAATCATGAATTTTGAGCCAGAATCGAGCTATCGTATTCAGGGGTATTTCAAAAATAGTGAAGGTCAATCCTTTGTAGCAGAATCGTCTCAAAGACCATCCGACCGAGAGGTCGCTGAATCGCTACTCGAAGCGTGCATTCCGAGCACCTTCAATGTGAAGAGTGTGGAGAAACGCCCGGGTACCAAAAAGCCAGCGGCTCCCTTCACCACATCGACGCTGCAACAAGAGGCTGCCCGTAAACTGGGCTTTGCTGTGGGTCAAACGATGTCGGTTGCGCAGAGACTTTATGAGAGCGGACTGATTACCTACATGAGAACGGACAGTACGAATTTGTCGGAAGACGCGATCAAGGCAGCAGCGGCCGAAATCACTTCATCCTATGGATCGGAATACAGTCAATCGAGACAATTTAGAACGAAATCGGATTCCGCTCAAGAGGCACACGAGGCCATTCGTCCTACTTACATGAACAGGCATGAAGCGGGTGCCGATAATCAACAGCAAAGGCTGTATGATCTTATTTGGAAAAGAACCGTTGCGTCTCAAATGAGCGAAGCGAAACTGGAAAGGACCACTGTGAAAATAGAAGGGGATGCGAATACACCCCTGTTAACAGCAAAAGGTGAAGTACTCGTTTTCGATGGTTTCTTAAAGGTCTACCTCGAGGGTACAGATGACGAAAGTGAAGAGAAAGAGGGAATGTTGCCTCGAATGACCGAAGGAGAATCCCTGCAAGTCGATGAAATAAAAGCGACACAGCGTTTTACAAAGCATGCGCCGCGGTATACCGAAGCTAGCTTAGTGAAAAAGTTGGAAGAACTGGGAATTGGAAGACCTTCTACCTATGCCCCGACAATTAGTACGATTCTAGCACGGAATTACGTCGAAAAAACAGAGCGTGAAGGGGTGGAACGAGCCTACACAATCTTATCCACGGCAAACGGAAAAGTGGAAGCCCAGGAGGCAACAGAAATGACGGGTGCCGAAAAGAATAAATTATTTCCGACAGATATAGGAATAGTTGTGACCGATTTCTTGGTTCAAGAATTTGGGAATATTCTAGATTTCAATTTCACGGCCAATGTGGAAAAGGAGTTTGATGAAATCGCGGAGGGCGGGAAGCAATGGAACAATATGATTCGTCAGTTCTATCAGCCCTTCATTAAGAATGTCGAAGACGTTAAAGAGAACGCAGAGCGGGCAACCGGCGAACGTATTCTGGGCGAAGATCCGAAATCGGGTAAGCCTATTTTAGCGCGTATTGGCCGATTTGGGCCGATGATTCAAATTGGTTCTGTAGATGATGAAGAAAAACCAAAATTCGCGAGCCTGAGAAAGGATCAGCACATAGAGACCATTTCTCTAGAAGAAGCTTTAGAGCTCTTCAAGCTTCCCCGTGAATTAGGGGAGCTCGATGGAGAAGTGGTGAAAGCAAATATTGGGCGCTTTGGACCGTACGTCCAATTGGGTCGACTCTTTGCCTCGCTTCCAAAAGAAGAAGATCCAATGGATGTGACCTACGAACGAGCAGTTGAACTGATAGAGGCGAAAAAGGAAGCGGATAAGAATAAGTTTATATCCGTTTTTGATGACGAAGAGCCCGTGGTACAGGTCTTAAATGGACGGTATGGCGCGTACATTAAGATTGGAAGAAATAATATCAAAATACCGAAAGACGTAGACCCTAAGTTGCTAACTCGTGAAGAATGCCTGAAAATTCAAGCGGAAGCACCAAAAACGAAAGGGCGGGGAAGAGCGAAGAAAACGACCAAGAAAAAGTAATTGAAGAATGCGCGAATTTTTCAGACCTCTAACACAACATTTTTTTGAAGGCTGGACAAATCGACATACAGCTTCACTTGGATCGAGAATTACGTCGTACGTCGAAGAAGGAGAATTTCCCGAGATCTCCGATTTTAAAATTGCGCTTATCGGTGTCAAAGAAGATAGGCGAGCCTTTCGAAATAGCGGGTGTTCCGAAGCTCCGGACGTAATTCGGAGGCATTTGTACGATCTTTTTGAAGGTCGATGGAACCTTCCCATTGCCGATCTTGGAAATATCGAATCTGGAAATTCTGTTGACGATACGTACTTCGCCCTTTCATCAGTAGTCGCAGAATGCGTGAAAAACAACTGTATTCCGGTCATTATCGGAGGCAGTCAGGATCTGACTTTTGCAAATTATAAAGCCTACGAACAACTAGAGCAATCCGTAAATATTTGCTCCATTGATAGTCGGTTCGATTTGGGTATTAATAGCGAGGAGCTTTCCAACGATACCTATCTGTCGCACATCATTCTTCAAAAGCCCAATATATTATTCAACTACAGTATTCTTGGCTTTCAGACGTACTTCGCTCATCAAGAGGAAATTGACCTCATGGAAGGACTTCATTTCGAGCGGTATCGGATTGGACTCTTTCACAAACAAATTGAAGAAGCGGAACCTATTTTACGCGATGCAGACATCGTTAGTTTTGACATTCGGAGTATACGCCACAGCGATGCGCCGGCGAATAAGTTGGGAAGCCCTAACGGCTGGTACGGCGAAGAGGCCTGTGCGCTCGCCCGTTATGCGGGAATGAGTGACAAGCTCACTTCCTTTGGTTTGTTTGAATACAACCCACAATCCGATCGGCACGATCAAACTGCCCGTTTGATTGCACAAGTAATTTGGTATTTTATTGAAGGAGTGAGTGTCCGTAAAAATGATTTTCCGTTCGGCGACCGCTCAACTTATGCCAAATATATTGTGCCAAACCCATCCTTAGGACTCGATCTTACGTTTTATAAAAGTGATCGTTCGGGTCGTTGGTGGATAGAAATTCCGCTCAACA
>CBFIAJ010000004.1:81364-92712 GCA_965660515.1 Flavobacteriales bacterium
ACCGGAGAGGCAAGTATTTTTCATCAGCGTCACGCCTTGATTCCGTGCAGTTATCAAGACTATTTACAGGCAGTTGAAAATGAAATTCCGGATCGCTGGTTAAGCGCTTTTCGCAAGCTTTCTTGACAAGGAGTTTTGCGGATGTGATAATTCTATTATTTTTGGCTTGACTACTTGTCCTTTGTCAATTAAGAAATAAGATAGAACAAAATATATTTTCGCTACCTTTAACCGCTTGCAGTACTGCCTAACGGCAAGATATTTGGGCTAAATCGGACCTATGAAAAGAATCTTTACTCTTGGACTTCTCGTTTGCGCTATGACCGCCTGGTCGCAGCAAGACGCGCAGTGGACGCACTACATGTTTAATCAAATCAATTACAATCCGGGCGCAGCTGGTCTTGATGGGGCCATTTGTATTAACGGTCTTTACCGTTCGCAATGGATGGGTTTTGAAGGTGCTCCAACAACAATGAATTTAAATGCGTCAATGCCAATCGACGCCCTAGCAGGTGGAATTGGTTTGGGACTATTACGCGACGAAGAAGGTTTCTTGACACGTACGAATGTGAAATTGAGTTACTCCTATCACTTGGATGCAGGTGACGGAGTGCTTGGTATTGGTGCGTATGTCGGACTTCTTGATGCTGGTATCACCGATCCACAATGGGTCGATCCAAACGGAGGAAATGGAAGTGGCGATGGAGTGATTCCTCAAGGAGATGGAAATTCCATTGCTCCGGATTTCGGTTTAGGTGCTTTTTACCGCGCAACCAATTGGTGGGCGGGCGTTAGTATCACGCATTTGGCAGGGCTGAGTAATCAAATTGCCGCAGAAACAAACCTGACGCAATCACAGCATTTATACTTCACAGGGGGGTATGACATTGAGTTGAGCCCGGAATGGACATTAATGCCATCTGCCCTTGTGAAATACGATTTAGCATCGATCAGTTTTGATGCGAGCATGCTCGCCATGTACAATAACAAGTTTTGGATGGGCGTTAGCTATAGGCTCGAAGATGGTATTCCAATCTTATTTGGATATCAGATTAACGATCAATTGCGCTTTGGAGCATCCTATGATATAGGTACGAGTGCATTGAGCGGAAGTAATTCAAGTGGGAGTTTCGAGGCGTTTGTGAACTATTGTTTCACGATCGAAATTCCGCCAAAAGAACCTACAAAATATCGTAACGTAAGATTTTTGTAAGTTTGTCGGTCTCTGAAATTGAGGAAAATCATCGACTTTCAGCCAGCCGATGATTTTTGTTTTGTAAAAGAAAAGGCTAATACGCTCCATCAAGCCGCTAAGCTGAGTGGAACTAATTATAAGCGAAATGAGAAAACTCATTCTTTCATCCTTAGTTGGAATCGTACTCGCCAGTTGCGCGGGTTCTGACCACGGCGAGCTCGTTGGGGTACAGAATCGTCAGACTTGGTATCCTTCTGATCCTTATGGAATGGTTTACATTCCTATGGGTTCCTTTAATATGGGTGCCAATGACCAAGACGTACCCTATGGTCTTACCAACACGAGTAGAACAGTTTCTGTTGCGGCCTTTTACATGGACCAAACGGAAATCACAAACAACGAGTACCGTCAATACGTATTCTGGGTTCGTGATTCAATCGCCCGTCTCTTATTAGGAGACAATGGTGTTGAAGGTTACGAATTGATCGAAGAAGACGAATACGGAAATTTCCTTGACGAGCCTCGCTTGAATTGGGAAGAACCTCTTCGTTGGGATTCCGATGACGAAGACTTCCGTTACGCATTAGAAGAACTCTACCTTCCACCCGAAGAGCAGTTTTACGGACGCCGTCATATTGATCCGCGTCAATTGATTTATCGCTATTTCTACATCAATAAGCGTAAAGCAGCGGAAAAGAAAAACCGATACGATTGGAGAACAGGAGAATACGGAGGCGGAATTGATTCTCGCGCCGAATTTATCGAAGAAAAAGAATTGCCTGTTTATCCGGATACGCTGGCTTGGATTCATGACTACTCCTATAGTTTCAATGAACCTATGCACGACAAGTATTTCTGGCACCCGGCATTTGATGAGTATCCAGTGGTTGGAGTCACATGGCACCAAGCAAAAGCATTTGCAAACTGGAGATCAAGATACCGCGATTCTTATTTAGAGAGTGAAGAAACTCCTTACGAACAAGAGTTTCGTTTGCCGACTGAGGCAGAGTGGGAGTATGCTGCTCGCGGTGGACTCGATAATAACATGTTCCCTTGGGGAGGGCCGTATATTAGCAATAGCCGTGGATGTTTCCTAGGAAACTTCAAGCCGCGAAGAGGTAACTACGTTGGTGACGGTGGATTCCAAACAGTGAAAACAACAAGTTATTGGCCAAATCAATACGGGTTATACTGCATGGCAGGGAACGTTGCTGAATGGACGGCGAATGCCTATGATCCAACGGCGTATGAGTTTTCTCACGATATGAACCCCGATTTTCAATATGACGCGGCGGATAGTGATCCGCCGGTGATGAAGCGAAAAGTAATTCGCGGAGGATCTTGGAAAGACATTGGTTATTACTTACAAGTAGCAACACGCGATTTCGAATATCAAGACACAGCGAAATGCTACATTGGATTCCGTACGGTGCAGTCTTTTATGGGCCGCGACTTAGCCGATTTCCAATAAAACTTGAACTACTCTTAATTTAATTTAAACAAATCAGTACTTACAAATCATGGCGCTAATTAACGTTACCTCGAGAAGATGGAAGAACAACATGGCCAAGCTATATGGCTGGGGAGCATCGGTTGTTATCCTTGGTGCACTATTTAAAATTTTGCACTGGCAATTTGCAGATATCATGTTGATCGTAGGATTGGGAACAGAATCCGTTATCTTTTTCTTTTCGGCATTTGAAAAACCACACGAAGAAGTGGATTGGAGTCTGGTGTATCCAGAGTTAGCCGGAATGGATAGCGATGGAAAAAAATCAAAGGGTAACTTGTCTCCTACTCAGGAATTAGACAACATGCTAGAAGAAGCGAAAATCGATGGCGCATTAATCGAAAGTTTGGGTCAAGGATTAAGTAACTTCGGTGAAGCGGCGTCCAAATTGAATGAAACGATTGAAGCAGCGGCATCCACGCAGCAGTATAACGATGAAATTAACAAAGCAGCAAAGAATATGGAATCTTTGAATGCTTTATATGAAGTTCAGCTTCAGTCGAGCAACAAACAGTCAGAAGCCTCTCAATTACTTGTTGAAAGTTTAGCTACAACGGCTGAAGACAGTAAGCGTTTGCAAGCAGAAGTTGCAGCGCTTGCACAAAATTTAGGTGCACTGAATAATGTATACGGTAACATGTTATCCGCAATGGGCGGAAACAAAGGTTAATTAACTCCGGAAAGTTTATAAAAAATGGCAGGAGGAAATTTATCACCTAGACAGAAGATGATCAACATGATGTACCTCGTGTTGACCGCCTTATTGGCCTTGAATGTGTCCAAAGAAATTTTGGATGCCTTCGTACGGGTCGAGCGTTCTATGGCTACAACGAATGTAAAAGTTGAAGAAAAGAACAACTCCGTGTACCGTCAATTTGACGCTGCAATGGAAGAAAACGCAACTAAATCAAAAGTTTGGCGCGATGCAGCTTATGCTGTAAAGCAACAGGCTGATGGAGTTGATACGTATATTGAAGACCTTAAGAATAAGTTAATTGAATTGGCGGACGGTGTCGACGAAGAAACCGGAAAGCCAAAGAAGATGGACAACCGTGAGGTTCCGGCAAATTATCTTTTAGTAAAAGATAAAAAGGCCACGGAATTGAAGGGTAAATTGGAGGAGTTTCGCGGTGTTCTTATTGCCAACTCAGACGGTAATGAGGAGCTTCAAACAAACTTGGCCGCGATCTTCAATACAGACAAACAAGATATCGGAGGTGATGTAAAGGCAAGCTGGGAACAAGCGAACTTTGAGCACTATCCGTTGATGGCAATTGTAACCTTCCTTACGAAGATGCAATCAGATGTACGTGCTGCAGAGAGTGACGTAATTAGTTACTTACAGCGCAATATTGGTGCTCAGGATGTTAAGGTAAATAAATTGGATGCAACGGCAATTGTTCCGAATTCGTACGTGTTTACGGGGGATACGTTTGTTGCAGAAATCTTTATTGCAGCCTTTGACTCAACGCAACAACCCGTCGTTACAGTTTATGAAAGCTACGACGCCGAAGGAAACCCACAGGGAGAAGGAAAGCAAGTGCCCGTTGAAGGTGGTAGAGGAATCTATAAAGTTCCCGCTACTTCGGAAGGTGCGTTTACCTGGGGAGGAACCGTTGAAATTATGACTCCGGACGGACTCGTACCTTATCCTGTTGAACCAAGAACATATCAAGTAGCACGTTCAGCGGCAGTTATTTCGCCAACTAAAATGAATGTTCTTTATCGTGGAGTTGATAATCCAATTTCGGTATCGGTACCAGGGGTTGCTCCAGACAAACTAACAGTTTCCTGCGCAGGATGTGCAATCTCAGGATCTAAAGGAGACTACGTAGCGAAAGCTGGAAAAGCGAATGAAGCGGTGATCAAAGTATCAGCCGAAATCAATGGAAAATCAAAATCTATTGGTGACATGAAATTTCGTGTAAAGCGAATTCCTCCACCAACGGCCATGATTGCAGGAAAGTCTGAAGGAAAAATTTCTAAGTCAGCTTTAGCTGGAACGCAAGGAGTTGGAGCTTTCTTACAAGATTTCCCGTTTGACATTAATTATAGAGTAACCAGTTTTACAGTACGTGCTCAAAAGGGTGAATACACTCAAACGGTGCGTGTAAGTGGAAACTTGTTTAACGGAGAAGTTCGATCATTAATTCAGGATATGAAGCCTGGATCGGATATTTCGTTTACTAATATCCAAGCGAAAGGTCCCGACGGTACTAAAAACTGTGGAGCCATCGTTTTCACAGTACAGTAATAAGTAATTGTTATGAAGTCAGTAAAAAACATCTTAGCTCTTGTGTTGGTAGCAGCGTCATTTATGGCGAGTGCGCAAACGGTGCTTGACTATAACCGACAGCCAACTGCCGAAGATGATGCCGTTTTTATTAAGCATCATTTTAAAGAAAACAGAGTGGTTCCTTATCACCATTTGCGTGAAGCCGATGTGATGTGGATGAAGCGTTACTGGCAGAAAATTGATTTGAAGCAAAAGTTAAATCACCCGCTTTATTACCCAATTGTTCCTATTAAAGATCGGAAGTCTTTATCTGAAGTTCTTTTTCAGGCCGTGGTTAATGAAGGGTCTATAACAGCTTATGCAGATGACGAGTTCAAACGAACTTTAACTCCGCAAGAGGTGGCTTCAAAAATATTCTCAGTTGATTCGGTTCAGGATTTTGATATTAATACAGGCGAGCCTTTTTGGAGATTGGATACGATTAAAGTAGAGAGCAGCGATGTTCTGGAGTACCTTTTGAAAGAAGACTGGTTCTTTGATAAAGAGCGTTCTGTAATGGAAGTGCGCATTTTGGGGATATGCCCTGTAGCCTATAAAGAAAACCAGGCAACGGGTCAGATAGAGAAAGAACAATTGTTCTGGTTGTGGTTCCCCGAAACACGCCCTGTGCTTGCTAATCACGAAACTTTTAATCGTATGAACGATGCTGAGCGTCGAACATTTGATGAAATTTTCCACAAGCGCATATTTCATAGCTACATCACCAAAGAGAACAATGTATATGATCGATTAATTTATGATTATAAGCGTTATTCTCAAATGGAGCAATTGCTAGAGGCTCAAAAAATTAAAGAAGAGATTCGTAATTTTGAACATGACCTCTGGGAATACTAAACATATTGTAGTACGCAAGAATAGAAACTCCTCCGTTTTCCGGGGGAGTTTTTTGCATTGTGGGCTCCTAGTTGTTTTCCTTGTTCTCGCAAGCCTTTCTAGTCACGCCCAATACAGATCATCAATAGGAGTTCGATTGGGTGTAACTAATGGAATTAGTTATAAGGCATTTGTAAAGCCAAGGCAAGCAGTGGAGGTAATGGCGACCACTAGTTGGAACGGAATAAAGGTTGCGGGTTTTTGGCTATGGCATACAAACTTTACCGAACCACTTCAAATTAACACGGGCGTTTTCGATGGATATCTAAGTCTCGGTGCGCATTATGGCCAATATGGAGCAGAGTCTCCGTTGTATGAAGGAAATGGCGGAGGCTTAGATGCGGGAATGGGTTTTGAATATCGCTTTGATCATATTCCTTTTTCCTTAGGTATCGATTATCACTTCATTGGTGATGTTCCTTTCCAAGGTGGTTCGCCCATCGTCACCGGGGATCTTGGACTTAACCTCCGTTATTTATTTCGATGAGGACTCTAATTATCGGACAAGGTTTGGCCGGATCCACTTTAGCACTTGAACTGCTGAGTCGCGGAAAAGAAGTTCGCATTATCGATTCGCCCAATCCTAATACCTCGACCAGCGTGGCCGCTGGATTAATAAATCCCGTGGTTCTAAAGCGAATGAACCTAGTTTGGCGCGCGGATGAATTTATGGAGCACCAAACGAAGTTTTATTCAAATTGGTCGCAAGAATTAAACACCTCGTGGTTTCAAAATACCGAGGTCTACAGAAGATTCGCCAGCATTCATGAGCAAAATCAATGGTCTGAATTTTCAGAAAAGGCCATTTTTAATAGGTATCTAGATCCAAAGATTCTTGACGTTCCAGAACATATCGAAGGAGCTTTTGGGATGGGTCGCGTCCTAGGTGCCGGTTGGTTTAATACGAATGCTTTTTTGCAAACGTGTCGTGATTACTTTATCTCCCTTGATATTTTTAATGAGTGTGAATGGGATTATGAGCAAGACAAGGGCGGTCTACAATCTTTAATGGATGGTTCGCCCAACGCGCAAGTCGTATTTTGTGATGGAGCGGGTGCCCGTCATAATTCTCTTTTTCCGGAAGATGCTATTCGGCCAAGTAAAGGAGAACTTCTTCGCATTCGAGCGAAGCGGGAAATAGGTTTCGAAGGAATAATTAAAGCTGGAGTGTTTGTCTTGCCGATAGGCAATAATGAATTTCGAGTAGGCGCTACGTATGACCATCATGACCTCTCCAAAGGGATCAGTGAAAAAGGGCAGCACTATTTGGAGAATCAATTGGATAAGATCTTTGCGGTGCCTTATGAGATCTTGGATCGCGAGTGGGGCATTCGACCTACAACTAAAGATCGCAGACCCATTCTCGGGAAGCATCCGGATCAATCAGGGGTCTATTTTTTTAACGGACTCGGGAGCAGGGGTGTATTAATGGCGCCACTTTTAGCCAAGGAATTGTGCGACCTCATGCTAAAGCGAAAGGCCTTACGGCCCGATGTAGATGTCAACCGCTTTTTTTAACGGCGCTCGTCAAATTCACTTTTGTAACTGACAAACAGGTTGATCCAGATAAGTCGAGATAATCGCCATATGGGCGGAATCAACAGAACAAGTGCCACACCATTGAGGATTAAATATTCGGTTAGCGACAAGTTTAGAAGGACTTCCGTTGCCACAAAAAGCGAAACACTCAAAGCGACGGCAAGTCCATAGGCGGCATACATAGATCCGTACCAAAAGGCGGGTTCCATTTCATATTTAAGCTCGCAACTAGTGCACCTTTCGTACATTTGCGTCATCGATTTAAAATCGTATGCATTTTTCGCTTTGAAGACGAGGCCGTTCTGGCAACGGGGGCAGCGATTTTTGAAAATGCTATAGAGTTTTGTTCCTTTTCCGAACATGGTCATTTATTAAGAAGCCTAATTTACGGCAAAGAGAACGTTATAAGTAAGAATAAACTATGATTTCAGTCACACAGCTTAGTCACGAATTTGGTGGAACAGCTTTATTTAGAGAAGTGTCTTTCCAAATTAAACCGAATGACCGAGTAGGTTTAACGGGAAAAAATGGCGCGGGCAAATCCACTTTGCTCAAGTTGCTTGCCGGCTGGATGACTCAGACTTCCGGTAGTATCAGTAAACCAAAAGAGTTTACTATTGGCTATTTACCTCAGGATATTACGCCGGAAGGAAATAGAACCGTGCGCGAAGAAGCGGGGCTTGCCTTTGCGGGGATCAAGGAAATGATCGAGCGGATTAATGACATCAATGCGGAGCTTCTCGAGCGTACCGATTATGAAACGGATAGCTACTTGGAGTTAATTCAAGAAATGACGAACACGCAAGAGCGGTTTCATTTATTGGGAGGTGAGCAGCTAGAGGAGAAATTAGAAAAAGTGCTCTTCGGTTTGGGTTTTAAGTCGAACGAATTGGATCGATCGCTTTCTACTTTTTCCGGTGGTTGGCGGATGCGCGTAGAATTAGCAAAGCTACTTTTGTCCCAGCACGACTTGCTACTGCTTGATGAGCCCACCAATCATTTGGATATCGAAGCGATATTATGGCTCGAAGATTTCTTTAAGGAATACGAAGGCGCCATCGTAATGATCTCGCATGACCGTCAATTCTTGGATGCGGTTACAAAGCGTACGGTTGAAATCATTAACGGGAGTGTCGAAGATTATACGGCGAGCTATTCAAAGTACCTCGTGCTCCGTGAAGAGCGACGTGAAAAGTTAATCCAAGCGAAAAAAAATCAGGATAAAGACATCGAGCGTCAAAAGCAATTGATCGAAAAATTCCGCGCGAAAGATTCAAAGGCTTCTTTTGCTCAATCCTTGATAAAGAAGCTCGATAAATTAGAGCGGATTGAAGTGGATGATTACCATCAAAAATCGGTTCGCTTTGGATTTCCCGAAGTACCTCGTTCTGGAAAGGACGTACTGAAGGTTGAAGATGTCGGAAAAAAATACGGCGATCGATGGGTATTGAGAAAGGTCGACTTTAATTTGTTACGTGGAGATCGATGGGCCTTTGTAGGTCAAAATGGTCAGGGTAAAACTACTTTAGCCAAGGTTATTGTTCGGGCCCTTCGGGCCGATGAAGGGACTGTGGAACTCGGATCCAATGTGCATTTGGCCTATTATGCTCAGGATCAGGCCGAGAGCCTAGATCCGAATCAGACCGTTTTGCATGCGGTGGAGAGCGTGGCGCCTCCAGAGGTTCGACCACAGGTTAGAAAAATGCTGGGTGCTTTTTTGTTTAGTGGCGATACCGTAGAAAAAAAGGTGAGTGTGCTGAGTGGTGGAGAGCGCGCTCGTTTGGCCATGTGTCGATTGTTGACGAAGCCGGTGAATTTCCTGGTGCTCGATGAGCCAACGAACCACTTAGACATGATGTCGAAGGATGCGTTGAAGTCAGCATTGATGACTTATGAGGGAACTCTTTTAGTTGTTAGTCACGATCGTTATTTTTTGCAAGGGCTTACGGATCGAGTTTTGGAATTCCGGGATGGGGCGGTAAAGCCCTATTTGGGCGATATCGATTATTTCTTAAAAGAGCGGAAGGCTTCGGACATGCGAGAAATTGAAAAGCGAAAGGTGGAAGTCGAAAATGCACCGGTTATAGAAAAGGGTTCGAATGCTAATTATAAAGAGCGAAAGCAAATTCAAAGAAATTTGAATAGGGTGGAGAATCGATTAAAGAAATTGAATACTGAAATATCGGAGTTAGAGACAAAACTGGGATCAGAAGATTTCTTGATATTAGAATTTGCTCAACAGCAAGAATTTTACTCCAAACATGAAGAGCTCATTGCAAATCGAGAAAAGCTAGAGGAAGATTGGACCGCATGGAGCATTAAAGATGAGGAATTGGGTTAAAATAAGAAATATTGATTTAAAAGCGATATAAAGCCCTAAAGACCCTCTCTAATAAAACATGATTAAAAATTTTCAAAAAGCCCTTAAATCAATCGAAAATGACTCGTCTCAAATCCGGCTGTAACTACTTAATATTCAGAAGGTTATCGCTATAGCGCTCTGTTTTGGGTTTGATTTTGTCCTTTTAATGGTTTCGAGTGTTGAAATACGGGTGTTTTTAACAATTCTTTTTTAATAAGTTCCTCATTTGTCATTTTTAGCCTGTTTCTTTAGTCTTATATTTGATTTAGTGGGAAGATTTTTTATTTCACAGTAAAAGAGACAAACCGACTGATTTTTGGTGAATTCTGTTCTTTATATCTGGGTTAATTCAAGGTTAAACTTGTTTCTTTCCTTTGTGTATAAAGGGTTTCAGAAGATTAAATTGGTCATTTATTGTTTTTGTAGTTTACTAAATAAGATTATCTTTGTCCCAAATTCTCGAGGAGGACAGACCTTCACGAGTATAAGTGTATATAGTAGGAAACACCGTTTAATTAATATCTAAAACATCATGAGTAACCTCTACTATCTGGTTTCAGGTGAATCAAAATCTTCCACAGGAAGTGTAGCCGAAACCGTATCGAGTAAAAGCAGTGGGGCTGGAATTAAAACGGGCTTTTTAAGCCTGTTAGCCATGGCAGCCTTTCTGTTGATGGGCAATGCAGCGAGTGCACAAGTACAACTAGGTGCGACGTTGTTTGTTGACCAACACGTTAGTTGTAATGGCGGAAACGATGGTATCATTCGTGTAACTGCCTCTGGTGGACCCATACCTTATTCCTACGAGTGGAGTGATGGTGCGACTTCCAGTCAGAGTACGGTTGACGGAACAACAGCTGCAGACGGCTCTGTATTTTCACTATTTGGATCTACTCGAACAGGAGTAGTTGCTGGTGTATACGGAGTCACTGTAACGGATAATGCGGCAGGAACTGCAACGGCATTATCAGTAACGGTTACTCAGCCAATGGTTTTAACGATCACGGCAGTAGGTTCGGATCCATTATGTGCTGGAGGTACAAATGGATCGATTGCTACTACAGTATCGGGAGGTACCACGTCATATACATATGCATGGAGCGGTGGCGCGGCCGGAGCGAATCCAACTGGATTGGGAGCTGGCGTATATGGCGTAACAGTAACAGATGTGAATGGATGTACAGCTACTACAGCTTCTGTAACCTTAACAGCACCAACAGCAATTTCTGTTGGCGGCGAGGTGGTTACCGATCAAACGGAATCATGTGTTGATGACGGTTCAATTACCATTACCGTTGGTGGAGGTACAGCAGGGTATACCTTTGCTTGGTCCAACGGAGCGACGACTCAAGATATTTCTGGATTAACAGCCGATGACTATTCTGTAGTTGTTACGGATGCGAACGGATGTCCTATTAATTTCGGTCCTTTAACAGTTGGTTCACCGACTCCTTTAGCGATTACTCAATTATCACAAACGAATGTGTTGTGTGCGGGGGATGCGACCGGAGCAATATCGGTTACAGCTAGTGGAAACACGGGAGGTTATACTTATAACTGGAGTAACGGTGGA